>NC_007493.2:1914114-2551319 GCF_000012905.2 Cereibacter sphaeroides 2.4.1
GAGGCCGAGACGGGGTGGGACGCGGTGCTGGCCGAGGCGGAGGGCCAGACCGTCTACTGGCACGCCTGGGGTGGCGATCCGAAGATCAACGCCTTCATCGCCTGGGTAGGCGAGCAGGCCCGCGCCCGCCACGGTTTCATGCTCGAGCAGGTGAAGCTCGCCGACACGACCGAGGCGGTGGCGCGCGTGCTGGCCGAGAAGCAGGCCGGCCGCACCGAGGGCGGGGCGGTCGATCTCATCTGGATCAACGGCGAGAATTTCGCGGCGATGAAGGCGCAGGGCCTGCTGTCCGAGCCCTTCGCCGAGAGCCTGCCGAACTGGACCCATGTCGATGTGGCGGGCAAGCCCGCCGTCGTCACCGACTTCACCGAACCCACGGGCGGGCTAGAAAGCCCCTGGGCCATGGCGCAGCTCGTGTTCGAGCATGACAGCGCGCGGCTGCCCGCGCCGCCCCGGACGCTCGCCCAGCTCCTCGCCTGGATCGAGGTCAATCCGGGTCGCTTCACCTTCCCGCAGCCGCCGGACTATCTGGGAACCACCTTCCTCAAGCAGGTGCTCTATGGCGTGATCGAGGATCCCGGGCTCCTCCAGAAGCCGGTCGATCCCGCCACCTACGAGACCGTCACCGCGCCGCTCTGGACCTGGCTCGACCGCGCCGAGCCCTACCTCTGGCGTGAGGGGCGCGCCTATCCGGCCAATGAGCCCGCGCTCGGCCAGCTCTTTGCCGATGGCGAGATCGCCATCTCCTTCGCCTTCAACCCCGGTCGGGCCTCTGCCGCCATCGCGGCGGGCGAACTGCCCGAGACGGTGCGCACCTTCACGCTGGAGGGCGGCACCATCGGCAATGCGAGCTTCGTGGCGATCCCCTTCAACGCGGCCCATGCCGCGGGGGCGAAGGTGATCGCCAACCTGCTGCTCGACCCGGAAGTGCAGGCGCGCGCGCAGGATCCGGCAGTGCTGGGTTTTCAGACCGTGCTCGATGTGGCGGCCCTGCCCGAGCCGGACCGCGCCCGCTTTGCAGCCCTCGATCTCGGCCCTGCCACGCTTGCGCCTGACGAACTGGGCCCGGCCCTCCTCGAGCCGCACGCGAGCTGGATGGAGCGCATCGCCGAGGATTGGGTCCGCCGCTACGGGACCGCGCAGTGAGCCAGCGCGCGGGCGGGCTTCTCCGGCAGGCGCCGCGGATCACGCTCGCGCTGATGCTGGCGCCGGTGGCGGCAGGGCTTTCCGGCACGATTGCGCCCGCCTTCGGCCTTGAGGGCGGCCCCGATCTCGAGGCCTTCCGCGCGCTCGCCGCCTGGCCCGGGCTCGGCGCTTCGGTGCGGCTCTCGCTCGTGACGGGCTTCGTCGCGACAGCGCTCGCGCTTGCGCTGACGCTCCTCATTCTCGCGCTCCTCCCCGGCGGACGGCTGTTCGAGGCGCTCCTGCGCCTTCTCTCGCCGCTCCTCGCGGTGCCCCATGCCGCCGTGGCGCTGGGGCTCGCCTTTCTCATCGCGCCGTCGGGCTGGATCGCCCGCGCCCTTTCGCCCTGGGCCACCGGCTGGCAGGCGCCGCCGGATCTGCTCACGCTGAACGATCCGGCAGGGCTTGCGCTCATCGGGGGCCTTGTCGCCAAGGAGGTGCCCTTCCTCCTCCTCATGTCGCTCGCGGCCCTGCCCCAGACCGATGCCCAGCGACGGCTGATGCTGGCGGAGTCCCTGGGCTACGGGCGCGCCGCAGGCTGGGTCTTCGGCGTGCTGCCCGCGCTCTATGCCCAGATCCGGCTGCCCTGCTATGCGGTGCTGGCCTATTCCATGACGGCCGTCGAGATGGCGATGATCCTCGGCCCGACCCGGCCGCCGACGCTTTCCGTGCAGATCGCGCTCTGGATGGCCGATCCCGCGCTGGCCGAACGCGGACGCGGAGCGGCGGCGGCGCTTCTGCAACTCGCGCTGGTCCTCGGCGCGCTCGGCCTCTGGCGCTCTGGCGAGATCCTCGGCCGGAGGCTCCTGCTGCGCGCCGCCGCGGGGGGCCGGCGCGCGCCCGCGCTGGACCGGGTACTGCGCCCGCTCACCCTCGGCGGCACGGCGCTGGCGCTTGCCGCGGTGATGCTGGGGCTCGCGGGCCTCGGGCTCTGGTCGGTGGCGGGCCTCTGGACCTTCCCGGACGCGCTGCCGCAGAGCGTGAGCCTGCGCGTCTGGCAGGAGGCCGCGCCGAGCCTTGCGCGACATGCAGCTCTCACGCTCGGGATTGCCGCGGCCGTGGCCATGGCCGCGCTCGCCCTGACGCTCGCCTGCCTCGAGGCCGAGGCGCGCCATGGGCTCTCCCCCTCTCCCCGGGCCATGGCCGCGCTCTACCTGCCTCTCATTGCGCCGCAGGTGGCCTTCCTGCCGGGGCTTCAGGTGGCGGCCCTGAGCCTCGGGCTCGACGGCACGCCCATGGCTGTGGCGGCCGCGCATCTCGTCTTCGTTCTGCCCTATGTCTTTCTCTCGCTCTCGGCGCCCTGGCGGGCGTGGGATCCGCGGATCGGCACGGTGGGGGCGGCCCTTGGCGCCTCGCCGGGCCGCATCTTCTGGCGCCTGCGCCTGCCGATGCTGCTGCGCCCCGTGCTGACCGCCTTCGCCGTGGGCATGGCGGTGTCGGTGGGCCAGTATCTGCCCACCCTCCTCATCGGCGGCGGTCGCGTCTCCACCCTCACGACGGAGGCGGTCGCTTTGTCCTCGGGCGGCAACCGGCGGATTGTGGGCGCCTATGCCCTCCTGCAGATGATCCTGCCCGCGGCCGCCTTCGCCGGAGCCCTCGTCCTGCCCGCCCTCCTCTTCCGCCGACGCCGCGGCCTGAGGCTTGCATGAAGGGCCTGACGCTCGACCGGCTGCGGGTGACGCGGGGCGATACGCCGCTCGTCGCGCTCGATCTCACCGTGGCCCCCGGCGAGGTGGTGACGATCATGGGTCCCTCCGGTTCGGGCAAATCGACGGCGCTTGCCGCCATCATCGGCAGGCTCGGGCAGGGCTTTCGGGCGAGTGGCCGCATCCTCCTCGACGGGCGCGACGTGACGGACCTTCCCACCCGCGCGCGACGGATCGGGATCCTGTTTCAGGACGATGTGCTCTTTCCCCACCTCTCGGTCGGCGGCAACCTCGGCTTCGGCCTGCCCTCCTCCGTCCGCGGGCCCGCGCGCCGCGCCCGGATCGAGGAGGCGCTGGCCCAAGCCGATCTGGCAGGCTTTGCCGACCGCGATCCGGCCACCCTATCGGGCGGCCAGCGGGCGCGCGTGGCACTCATGCGCACGCTTCTGGCCGAGCCCGCGGCGCTCCTGCTCGACGAGCCCTTCGGGCGGCTCGACGTGGACCTCCGTGCGCAGATCCGCAGCTTCGTTCTGGACCGCGCCCGGCGCGAGGGCCTGCCAGTGATCCTCGTCTCGCACGACCCGGAGGATGCCGCGGCCGCAGGCGGGCGGATCGTAGCGCCCCGGCCCTCGGCGGGCACCTGAGGGGCGGACGCACATCCCTTGTCAACATTTCGCAGGGAACCTGAGGCCGCCCGACAGCTTCAACCTGGGCGTGCAGGGCCTCCGGCAGCACGCCCGCCCCGTCATCGCCGCGCACCCCACTGGAGGAGACCCATGCGCCCGATCCTTCTCAGCCTTCTTCTGGTTGCGGCAGCTCCCCTGCCCGCCGCCGCCCTCTGCCCCGCCCCGCAGGGCGCCGACGCCCTGCGCAGCGAGGTGATCCGCCTGGTCAGCGCCGAGCGACGCCAGGCCGGCCTGCCGCCCCTCGCCTTCGCCCCGAAGCTTCAGCGCGCGGCGCAGGTCCAGGCCTGCGACAATGCCCGCCGCTCGGTCCTCGGCCACACACTCGGCAACGGCGCGGGCCTCACCGAGCGCCTGCGCGCCGAGGGCTACCGCTTCGGCACCGCGGCCGAGAACGTGGCCCGCGGCCCGGCCACCGCGGAGCGGGTGGTCGATCTCTGGATGAATTCCTCGGGCCACCGCAAGAACATCCTGATGCGGGGCGTGCGCGAGGCCGGCGTGGGCATCGCCCCCGGCAAGGACGGACGGGCGCAATGGTCGCTGGTTCTGGGCGCGCGCCGGTAAACCCGCGCAGGGAGGAACCGCAGCCCCGGAGCGCGCGCCGAAGGTAGCTCCGGTCGCGAGAGGACCTGCCGCCGGATCAGCGGGCGAGCGTCAGTTCCGCGCGAAGTCCGCCCAGCGTCTCGCTTTCGCCCAGCCGGAGCGCGCCGCCGTGATTGCGGGCGATATCCATGGCGATCGTGAGACCCAGCCCCACGCCCCCGCCGCGGTTCGGGTTGCGGGCCTTGTCGAGCCGGGTGAAGGGCCGCAGCGCCTCCTCGCGCCGCTCACGCGGAATGCCCGGCCCGTCATCCTCGACCGCAATGCGCAGCGCCCGCTCTCCGAGCGTCACCGAGACCTCCGCCTTCGTCCCGTAGCGCACCGCGTTTCCGATAAGGTTCTCCAGCGCCCGGCCCACGGCGGCCTCCCGAAGCACCATGGTGCCCGTCCCTTCGGCCCGCACCAGCGTCACATCCTGTCCCGCGCGCTGCGCATTCTCCACGACACGGCCGACCAGCGCGAGCGGGTCCACCTCCTCCGCCTCGTCGAGCGCGTCGCCCCGGACGAAGGACAGGAACTCGTCCACCAGCCGCTCCATGTCCGCCACGTCGCCCAGAAGCTCCTGGCCCTCCTCGGGATCCGACAGCATCGACAGGCCGAGCCGCAGCCGGGTGAGGGGCGTGCGCAGATCGTGGCTCACCCCCGACAGCATCAGCGTGCGCTGCTCGATCTGCCGCTCGATCCGGGAACGCATCTCGAGGAAGGCCTGCCCCGCAGCCCGGACCTCGACGGCGCCGCGCGGACGGTATGCGATGTGCTGGCCCTTGCCGAAGGCCTCCGCCGCATCCGCCAGCCGCTTGATCGGCCGGAGCTGGTTCGAGAGGAAGAGATAGGCGATGATCGTCATCAGGATCGAGGTCACGATCATCAGCACCAAAAGCTGGTGCGGGTTCGAGGCCGAGACGCGCCTCCGCTCGACCGCGACCTCCATCGGCCCCTTGTCGGTCGCGATGAGGAGGCGAACCTCGTTGTCGTTGGTCACGAGATCGACCGCCGACAGCGGAGCCAGCCCCTCGTGCAGCGTGAGCACGAGCTGACGCCCGGACAGGTCCCAGAAGTCTCGCCGGTCCTCTGGCGTGCTCCAGTCGGCGGGCAGCGCCACGCGAAACTCGAGCGCCTCCGCCACCCGGGCGGCCCGCGCCTCTGCCTCGGGCAGGGAGCCCGCCTCGTTCACCTCATCGATCAGGTGCCGGAGCTCGATCATCAGCCCCCGCGCCATCTGCCGCGTCACGCCCTCGTAATGGCGCTGGATGAAGGATATGGAAATCACGAGCTGGATCGTGACGATGGGCACGATCAGGATGAGGGCGGCGCGGCCATAGAGACTGCGCGGGACGAAGGATTTGAGCGGCGCGAACATGGGCCGACCCTAGCCCTGCGCTCCGGACGAGGAAAGAGCCATGGACAGACCCGAAGCCGGACGCTGCGAGAGGCTGGAGCCCGGGCTCCGACGGGTGCTGGCGCCGAACCCCTCGCCCATGACCCTCTGGGGCACGAACAGCTACCTTGTGGGAGAGGGAGAGGTGGCGCTGATCGATCCCGGCCCCGACCTGCCTGCGCATCGCGAGGCGCTGCTCGCGGCGCTGGCACCGGGCGAGCGTATCTCGACGATTCTCGTGACCCATGCGCACCGGGATCACTCGCCGCTGGCCGCGCCGCTGGCAGCAGCCACTGGCGCCGAAGTGCTGGCCTTCGGCTCGGCCGAGGCCGGACGCAGTCCGCTGATGGCGGAGCTGGCGGCGGGGGGGCTGGAGGGCGGCGAAGGAGTGGATACCGCCTTCCGCCCCGACCGCTGCCTCGCCCACGGCGAGCGCGTCCAGGGCCCCGGCTGGGTGCTCGAGGCGATCCATACTCCGGGCCATCTCGGCAGCCATCTCTGCTTCGCCTGGGGCGACCGCTGCTTTTCGGGCGACCACGCGATGGGCTGGGCCACCTCGCTCGTCTCTCCTCCGGACGGGGACATGGGCGCCTATGTCGCCTCCCTCGCCCAGCTCTCTGCCCGGAGCTGGCGCTTGCTCTATCCGGGCCACGGCGCGCCGGTGACCGACCCCGGATCGCGGCTGGCCTGGCTCGCGGCCCACCGCCGCGAGCGCGAGAGCTCGATCCTCGCGGAACTCGCCCGGGGCCCCGCAACCGTGCGCGACCTGACGCCTCGCATCTACCGCGAGACGCCCCCCGAGCTTCTGCCTGCGGCGGCGCGGAACCTCCTGGCCCACCTCCTCGACCTCTGGAACCGGAGGCAGGTGTCGGCCGATCCGGGGCCGTCCCCTGACGCGATTTTCACCCTGTCGGAGCCTCGGGAAGAAAGTTGAAAAACCTTCCACATTCCCTCTGGACGCCCCCGAATCCGGTTGCTATATCGCCCTCGTGTTCCGGCGTAGCTCAGCGGTAGAGCAGTTGACTGTTAATCAATTGGTCGTAGGTTCGATCCCTACCGCCGGAGCCAAAAATCCCTGAGGGATCAGCTACATGAGAGAAGCCCGCCACCGGCGGGCTTTCTTGTTTTGCTTCTGGGGAACACCGGGGGAACAGGGTAGGACTGGAACCCGCTGCCGTTGTTATCCATCTGACGGGCGCCTAAGCTGCTCTCGAATCATCAGCAAGGGATCGATCCTGATGGACGAGTTGGCCACGTTCGACGAAGCGGACTGGGAAGATCTGACTGCCGCCGATAAGAAGGCGCTGAAGACGTTCTCGCGAGTCTCCATGTCCTACGAACCGCTTGCAAAGGCCCCTGGCGTCGGTCAATTGAGCATGGATGCCTTGGTTGCAAAGGGTCTGGCCGAGGAAGGGCAGCCGTGCCTGCATGGCAGAACCTTCAAGCTGTCCGATAAGGGATGGCTTGCGGTCGAGTGGATCAATGGCCGGAAGACGAGAGTCTACCCTCGAGCATAATCCCGGAACGGGTCAGCCCTTCCGCATCCGCGCCTTCATTGCACATGATTTGGAGCAGGCCGTTTGCGCGGCCCGCTTCGGTCGGAATACCTGCCCGCACCCGATGCAGGTCCGATCCGGCACCGTGCGCTGCATCTGCCCCTTGCACGCCCTTGAACACGTCACCTGTTCCACCTGATGAGGCCGGAATGTGATGCCGCAGACGAGGCACACCTTTGGCCACCGGATGCGCTTGTCGTCGTCCCGGCACTTGAGGCCGCAATACACCTGCCCCTCGTTTGTAGGGAAGAACCGCTTGCCGCAGACCTTGCAGTTTCGCTTGTTCCGCTTGGCGCGCATGTCGTCACCAGAGCGGACCTTGCAGGCTTCGGAACAGTAGATCCGGCCATAGGCGCCCATCTGCCCGCCGCAGAACAGGCATTTCTGCGACTTCCGCGCCTCGGCCCGTGCCGCCTGTTTCTCGGCCGTGTAGAACCGTTGCCGACACTTGCTATCGCAGAACTCGCGCCGGATCGTCACGCCGGCCGGGAGGGGCTTTCCGCACCAGTTGCAGCTCAGTCCAGACGGATTGCCATGCGAATGGCCGTCTCCGCATCCGCATGGCGCAGAGCCGAAAGCCGGCTGTGATGGCTGCGCTTGCATATGCTGGAACAGAACTTCTGATGCCCCTCGGGAAGCGGCTTGTGGCACCGCTGGCACCTGGTGTGCTCGATCAGGGCTCCGCTCTCGATAGTCCATTCCGGCTGCCCCTCGTTCCAGCTCGGCCGCTTGACACCCGCCTTGCGCAGGGCCTCGGCCACCATCGCCGCGGCCATCTCGTCGGCCGCATCCCATTTCCATCCTTGCAGGCAGAGCCCCGAGCGGATCGCGTGACGGAACGGACCCTCGAGCGCGAACAGGGACGCGGCGTGGCCCTCGGCGAAAGCCGCGCGCATCCGGGCGGCCATGGCATCCGTGAGCCGTTCGGCGCGCTCGGTCGCGAGCTTTCCCCGCCTCGCGTCACGCTCGCGACGCTTGAGGGCGCGAGCCATCTCCAGAGCCGCGGGCGTGAGCATCAGCATGTCAGTCGCTCCAGTCGATGAATTGCAGGGCATCCTTCATGGCCGCGCCGTCGATCCCGGCCTCTTTCGCCTGCGCCATGGCTTGAACCATGGTCGCCAGGGCTCGAGCCTTGCCGCCGTGGTCGAAGGCCTGCATCGGCCGCACAACGTCGATAGCCACCGCGCCCCCGAGCTTGCGGGTCGCTTCCTCGGCCATCAGGCCGGCAATCGGCTGGAGCACCAGTTGCGCCAGATGCCGCTGCGCCTCGCGAACCATCGGCCCCGTGGTCGCCTCGTTCATGAGGCCGGGCAGGACGCCATAGGCGCCCAGGATCGCCCCCTTGGCCTCGGTCAGCATCTTGTCGGCCAGCGTCCGCGCCAGATCCGGCGAGAGCTGGTCCGGCTTCTGGCCGAGGTTCGGGTTCATGCCGGCCGCGGTTGCCTGCGCAACACCCTCGATCACGAGAGCCGCGCCGCGCCGGCCGCGGAAGCCCTGCCGAAGCGCCTCCATGTCGTCGGCCGAGCCCTCGGGAACCGGCACGATCTGGGAGCCCAGAGGCGCGTCCCGGAACACGTCGCGCAAGGCAGTCTCCAGCTCGCCCAGAAGCTCGGCCGAGAGCTGCGCCCGTTTCAGCGGGGCAGAGCCCGCCCAGGGCGTGACAGGATCGCAGCCGATGCGGAAATGCAGCACTTCGGGCGCCAGCACGGTTTCGCCTCGGCCGCCGCCCACTTCCGGGATCTGGCACCGATAGGCCCGCGGTTGCCCGTCGCGCGTGCTCAAGTCCCAATCGATCGCAGGCACCAGCCGGTCGCGGATCAGGAACAGGGCCTCGCCCCGGAGCGCCAGGGAGCGGGCGCAAAGGGCCATGGTCTGCCTGTCCAGCATGTCGGTGCCGGTCACGTCCGCAAGGGACAGGCCGGCTTCCCAGAGGCTGACAGCGGTTTGCACCGTCGCCGTCAGCTCGCCCATGCCCGCGGTGCCGGCGATAAAGCTTGCGCGGCTTGCCATGACAAGGGCGGTGTAGCCCGAGCCGGTCGCTCGGGTTTCCATGGGCTTGCGGCGGAAAAGGCTCATCAGGCCCATGTCAAAGCCTCCAGCGGTTGAGGTGGAAAGCCGCGCCGCGGAAGGGTTGCCGGTCCTGATGCGTTTCCCAGGATCGGGCCTCGATCTGCGCCTCGGGGTAGGCTGGCACTGTCACGGCCGACAGCTCGAACAGAGCCGCGCGGGTGATCGTGCGCAGCAGCCCTGCGCCGCGTTGCTCGATCCGCTCGCCCCCGGACTGGACGCGGAAGCCCGGCGACAGGCCCCGAACGAGGCCCGCCCGGTGAGCCGCAAGGAAGTCCTGCGCCCAGGAGGTGCCGCCCTCGATCCGCGCCTCGAGCACCAGCGCCGCGTCAGTGTCGGAAATGGTGAGGGAGCCCGCGGCCCGAGAGGCCAACGGGCGGTTGTAGTCGTGGCCGGCGAGAAGGTGGATATCCTCGCCTGCCTCGATCCGGTCGGAGAAGGCCCGAGCGGCGATGACTTCTCGCCGTCCCGGTGCCAGCTCGGTTTCCGCGCCATAGGGGAACGTCGCCCGAAGGCGGGTTGCCCCGCCCTCGCTGCGCAGCTCCAGCGCGCCGAGAGACGCCCCCCAGAGCATCAGGCCACCTGCAGTCCGGTGACAAGCTCCAGCTGCGCGCCGCGCGCCACGGTAACGTCTGCCGTGGTGAGAGCAGTCAGCCGCACGCCGCCCGATTGCGCGTCCGAGTAGGGATCGCGGATCAGGTCGAAGGCACCCCAGAGGCCCACGAAAGCGGGCGCCACGCCGCCGGCCGAGGTCGCCAGAAGGGCCGAGGTCGCGAGCGGCGAGCCGCTCGGAGCGGCCAGCGCATTGGACGACATGACGATGCCGCCAAGGTTCTCCTTCAGCCGGTCGAACTCGAACTTGAAGCCCGAGTCACTGACAAGGATGCCGTCCAGATAGCTCCACAGCTCGGGACGGATCAGCGCCTTGACTTCGCCCGGCCCGGCCGCCGCGTTGGCGGTCATGAAGCGCACCACCGCCGCGCGGATCGCCGCCCAGGAGGCCGCGGCACCGACTGCCGTCGAGGTGATGCCATAGGTGGAGACGCCTGGGATCAGGCCCAGCGGTTGCCCGTTCGCGCCGGTCCCGCGGAAAATCGCCTTGTCCAGCTCGGCCGACATGGTGCCCGACATGTCGCGCCGGATCGCCGCCTCGAGCGCATCGCCCGATTGCAGCATGGCCTTGCGGCTGATCCGCATATGAATGCCCAGGGTTTGCTCGGGCTTCAGGGCCTTGTCGGTCGTGGCATAGGCGGTCGGCCCGGCCACGTTTGCCAGCTCGCCGTCTGCCCAGCCGGCCGAGACGGCCGAGGTCGTCACCGGCCATTCGACGGCGCCCGAGCCGATGGTGATGAGCTGGACGCCCATTTGCGCCGCCACCGAAGCCGGGAACAGCCGGTCGATGATCGGGCGCGTCTGGAGCGGGTCGGGCGTGCCCGAGGCCACGGTTTCGCCGGCACGCTGTTCCAGCGCCATCAGGGGCACCGGGACGCCGCGATAGCCGCCAGCGTTGCGCAGCTCGGCCACCACCTCGGCCGTGCGGCCCGAGAGCGCGCGGCCCTCCTCCAGCGCCCGCACCACCTGCCGCAGCTCATAGCCCGCCACCATTTCGGACCACTCCCGGCCGGAACGGGTTTCCAGATCGGCGCCGGCCTCGCGGCGCTCGGTGTCCTCGGCGATGAGGGCGGCACGATAGCGGGTCTCGTTCTGGCGATATTCGCCGTCGAGCTGTTCCATCTGCCGGGTTTCATCCTCGGTCGGGGTCGGCTTGCCGGCGAGGGTCGAGAGGGCTTGGCGGATCTCGGATTGCCGCCGCGCGATGGTCACGGAAGTGAGCATGGGATCTCCTTTTGCTCGGTTGGCGCCTCCAGGTCGGAGACGGCTTGTCGCCACGCCACGCGGGCGGGATCGGGGTCAGGAATGCCGCACTCGCGCCGGGTGTGGCGCGTGTGGCAGGCAGGACAAAGGGAAGTCAGGTTGGACGGGTCGAACGACAGCTCGGGAGCCGTGCGAACGGGTTTCTTGTGGTGAACCTCCAGTCGGCCGCGCTTGCCGCACTCGGTGCAGGCCCAGCCGTCGCGCTCGAGGATCTGATGCCGCAGCACCTTCCAGCGCCGCGTCCGCAGCACCGGCCGAGAGAAGCGGGAGAAGCGGTCTAGAGCCATGCCGCCCTCGCTTTCCGCATCGGAGCGGCCTTCATGCGGGCGCCCTGCGCCACCGCCAGGACAGAGGCCGCGGCAGCGTCGATCCGCCCGAGGGAGCGGGCCTTGGCGAGCTTGTGGTTCCCGGCCGGATCCACCAGCGTGATTGCATCCGAGAAGGCGGAGCGCAGGAGCATGGAGGGCGCCACCTGCACCTCTCCGTCAAACAGCGCGCGCCGGAACCGCTCGATATCCTCACTGCCGTCCTTCCACCCGAAGCCGCGCCAGACAAAGGGCACACGGGCAAGGCCCGCGGCCTGCATCGCCTCGGTGAACTCGGCATGGCGGAAGCGGTCGCCCACGACACAGGCCACCTCGGCCCCGTCCAGGTGCCGCACGATGGCCGCCAGCCATGGGCCAGGGGGCACCGTGGCATCGCCCATCACGGTCAGCTCGCCGCGGGCCTCCATCTGCACATAGCGGTCGGAGACGCCATCAGCGGCGCCACGGTCGGCCAGGGAGGGAGACGCGGGGAAGGTGCCCAGGGCCTCCAGACGCCCCGTCTCGGGCCAGTAGAAGGCCGCCGCAGACATGGAGCGGGAGCCGCCCAGATCGACGCCCAGAACGCAGGGACCGGAGCGCGGGGGCAGCTCGTCGGGCGCCACCTCGGCCGAAAGCCACTCGTCCACCGTCACCAGAACGGACCGATCCTCGGTCGATACACGCTCGTTCCGGTTCAGGTTGCGGAAGCTGGAGAGGGCCGAACCACCCCGCGCAATCGCGCGCCGGGCCTGCGCCACCAGCCATTCTGGCGTGGAACCGATGCCCTCGGCCGCGCCCGGATTGGCCTCCAGAAGGGACGGCAGATCGTCTGCAGGAAGCCCGAAGGCCGGCCGATGCTCTTGGACATACGTCCCCGGCGGGGGCTCATCGAGCCACCGGGAGAAGGTGTTGGCGTCGTCGGGCGCGCTGGTGGAAATGATGAGGGCGCGGCCGTCGCGTTTGCCAAGGCCCGAGAGAATGGCGTTCTCGAGGTTGTCGCCCTTCTCCCGTTCCCACGCCGCGCGCTCGTCCATGAGGGCCAGCGTCGGAGCGCCGCCCAGGATCGACTTGCCATCGGCCGCGATGACGCGCGCCAGCCCGCCGCCGTTGCCCTCGAACTCCACCTCGAGCTTTGAGCCGCGCCGGATGGTGAAGCCTGCCCGATCCTCCTCCGGGAGGCCGTCGATATAGCCCACGAGGAACTGAAATGCGGTCTTTGCCTGGTCCCGGTTCCGGGCGGCAAACAGGATCTCGCGCTTGGGTTGGGGCTTGGGATGCAGCGCGCCCACCAGCTCGGCCAGGGCGAGGCCGGCAGAGAGCGCGGTCTTGGCGTTGCCGCGTCCGATTGAAAGCACGCCCACCATCACGCCCGGCGCCATGGAGCCACGGACGAACCGGCACTGAAATTCGGCCAGCTTGAGAGGCTTCCCGGCCTTCTTCCCCTCGGGCACTCGGAGCTGTTTCAGGAAGGCAATGGCCCTCGAGGCCGGGTCTTTCCCCCGGATTTTTTCCAGAAGCGAGAGAGGAACACCCCGACCCACGGTATCCGCCCCTCCCCGAGCCGGGGCATTGGGACCAGATCCGGGGGGCAGGCCATCCTTGCGCGGTCGGCCGCGCGGGCGCTTCACTCGCTCGTCGGCAGGCATACCCGCACCCCGCGGTATCGCGAGACGATGCGTGACGCGGCAAGGGACAGGCCCATGGGCCTATCCTCTGTGCCACCGCGTGCGTCGAACAGCATGGCCGCCTGATCGCAGATCGCATAGGCCAGGTCGCTCGGCAGGGATGCACCCTCGGCCAGGGTGTAGCCTGCAGCCGCCAGCACGTCAGCCTGTGCAGCCGCAATCATCAGCTCCAGCGTTGCGTCCTCGTCGCTGAGGTCGATCCGCGCAAGCGCCTTAGTTGCAGAGAGAAGGTCGGGATTGCTCATGCGCCAATACTAGATCAGCCGCAACTAACTGAGAATCCTAACACTTTATAACGCTGTCTATCCGCACCGCAGTCAGGCCCTTAAGTATATGACTGCGGTGCGGTGGTGGGGCTTACGCCCCCATACCACGCGCCCCACATGCATATTCCGCTCTCACCGCACTCATTCCGCAGTCGAGTGCGGAGACTGCGGATAGGCCGCGTTATGGTCCTCAGCCGGCATTCCCACCGTGATCGACGGAACGTCGCGCCCGTCCCGCAGCGAACGGACGGTCTCCACCCGAAGCGCGCCGTTCCTGAGCCATGTGTTGATGAGGCTCGACACCCGACTGCGGGCGGCAATCTGGTCAGGGCCTTGCTGCGCCTTCGTCGTGCCGGGGGCGCCAACGTCCAAGCCCAGCGCGTCGGCTACGACATAGCCGGCCCAGTCCTTGCTGGTGGGCGCCTTGGCCGGCGGGGTCGCCCGCGCAGCAATGGCTTCCTGCACCCGCCGCAGGTCGTCCAGCTTGACGCCCTCGAACGCATCCGGCGGCGTCCATGCCGTGCAAACACCCACCTCGTCGCCCCGCGGATACTCGGGTGTAGCGTTGCCCAGAGGGACAGACTGCATCCGATACCAGGTGAACGCGCCCCCGCGGGCGGACATGTTGGTCTTGGCGCCGTCCATCGCCCGGAAGATCCGCGCGGCTTCTGCGGGCGCAAGCCCCATCTTCTCGCCTTCCTCGAAGGTCATGGGTGCCAGCACGCGCCCCGCCCTGATACCGTCGCGAAAGGCAGAGCCGCCCCGGCCATCGTTGATGCTGTCTCCCGTCCCGGCCTTGTTCGCGTGATGGATCAACTCAATTGCGGCGTTGGTCTGGTTCGCCACGTCCCGCCATGCGTCGATCACGGCATTCATTGCGGTGTTGTCGTTCTCGGGAACCGTGTGGCAGGTGATGAACGGGTCGATAATCAAGGCGTCGATCCGGCGGGCTCGCATCTGCGCCACAAGCGCAGCCACCACGGGTTTTGCCACCTTCACGCCCTCACGGTCTGCCGCCGCGATCTTGATCGGCTGATCGCGCCCGCTATCCACATGCAGGCGCCCGCCGATCTCGTCGTCGCTGATGCCGTAATGGATGCAGGCCGCTTCAAGGCGCCGGCTGATTTCCTCAACCGGATCTTCGCCGCACCAATACCAGACGCGCAGGCCCTCGCGGGAATGCACCCAGCTATGCAACCGCTTCCGGCCGGTCGCCATGGCGAGCGCATCCACCAGCGCCAGCGATGATTTGCCGAGGCCGCCGGGGCTGATGGTGCCCGACAGCATCCGACGTTGCAGGTGGTAGCCGTAGAGCCACTGACGCGGGGGCGGAACGTTGCGGCGCCAGGTCGTCGGCGACAGCAGGCCGGATCGCGGCGGTTCTTCGTGGCCGGTTCCGGCGGCGTCGGACCCGAACTCGGCTCCGCATTCGGCCTCCACCTCCCTGCGCCAGGCGTCCGGGTCGTAGTGCCTCGTCATGCCGCTGCCCTCCGCTGCCGGAGATAGGCGAGGAAAGCCGACTGGTGCTCAGGCTTCATCGCCTCGAACGCGGCCACGCAGACGGCCTTGCGGTATTCCTCGTGAGCGCCTTTGGCCCAGCGGCGCGCCTCAAGCATCGTCCCGCACCACGCGCTAGACGGAACCTCCTGCCACGGCTTGCCGTAGAAGTCGCAGAGGGGGCAGAAGTGCGGACCCTGCATCACCGCGCCCCCTCAAAATAGCCGGTCAGCCCTTCGTCGGTCAGCGACTGCCGCACCTGATTTGCGTGCCCGGCCGAGAGGCAAAACACCGTCTCATCCGGTTCGCCAGGGCGATGCACGGAAATGACGCAGCGGCCGGCCACGGTTTCGACGCGGAAGTGACCTTTGGCCTTGCGGGCCAGTAGCTCGTCTATGCTGTAAACGGCGAACATCAGGCCACCTCGCGCGCTTCGGCCCGCGCGTCGAGCCACGCGAGCACCTCGGCCTCGCGCCAGTAGCGGCGGCGCTGAATGGTGACGGGTTTCGGGAATGCCATGGCGGGGTTGTTCAACCAGCGCCACAGGGACATGTCGCTGATGCCGCCACAGAGGGCGCGCACGGCGGCCGCGGAGATAAGCTTGCGTTCCATTGGGGTGCCTCACGTTCGGTGACGTTAGGATTCCCAATGTTCAGATATTCCGCGGGACAGCGGCCTAGGTGTCCCAATTTACTTGAAGCGGTCCCACTGTTTCTTGATGCCCTGCCAACCTCCCATTCCCTCCGCTTCGCATTGCCGTGCCGCATTCTCGACGCCAAGCTTGGGGACCAGTTCCGCCATCCGCGCGAACCGAAGGGTCCTCATCGGAATATGCCGCTGATTGGTCTTGTGCGCGGAGTTTAGCTGTCCTCCCGCAACCTTCTTTCCACGCGTCACGTGCTTAAGGTGGAGTCTGCGCGCGTTGAACCGACTGTGCGCCAGCCCCAGAAGCAGACTATGGGAAAAGACACTCTCCAGATTCCCGGCGGCGAGCGCTCGCTCCACCTCGATCACCTTCAAATAGAGGTCAGCAGCTTCATGTGGCAGCGTTAGCGGCTCGGCTTGCGCTCGTGTGAAAGCCCAGCCGGGAGAGATTGCCTTACCCACGGGCCTCTCGCCTTCTAGGCGTTTGCACCAAAAGCGCCCCTTGTGGAAGATCGCGGCACCCGGGTCTGGAAACCCATCCTGAACAATAATCTCGGCGAGCCTCTGTTTCAGCTCCGGCAGGTATTTGCTCGATGTAGGCCAATCTGCTGCAGCCTCTGCAAGCAGCGTCTCCCATTTCTCAGCAGAGACGACCTCTTTCTCCGTGCGGTGCATAGCATCAGACCAGACCTCCTTAGCCATGCTGGAGCCTCACCACGTTGTCCGCCTCCCCCTCCACCAGCGACAGAACGAACCGCGCCCAAGCCTCCAGCGCCTGCCGCTTCTCGTCGGCATAGTCGTGCCGTTGGTAGACCGCGACGATGCCGCCCCCTGTCCCGCTCACATGGTTCAGCACGGCCTCTGTCACCCGCACGGGGATGCCGAGCCGGGCCATGCCGGTCGCCGCCGTCCTGCGCAGATCATGGAAGGTCCAGCGCGGGATCTCGACGGGCTCGCCCCGCTCCTTCTGCGCGATGCCCACCATCGCCTCGGCCAGCACAGCGCGGGCCTTGAAAAAGCCGCTGACCGGTGTCCGGCCGGTCGTGGTGAAGATGAAGCGCACCCTGCCCTCCTCGTCCGTCACGCGCTCCACTTCGTCGAGCGCGGCGCGCACGGCCCCTGTCAGCGGCACATCGTGTGCCCGGCCGTTCTTTGTCCGGTCGGCTGTCAGGTGCCACAGGTCGCCGCGGATCTCGCTGTCCGTCATCTGCGCCACCTCGTTCAGCCGCTGGCCGGTGAGGAGCAGCACCTTGCCGAACGGCCCCCACGGGAAGCCCTCAGCCTCGCACGCCGTCCAGAACCAGCGGATCTCGTCGTCGGTCAGCACGCGGGCACGGCTCGTCTCCTTACCGGCAGGCTTCACGCCGGCGGCCGGGCTCGTCGCCAGAATGTCCCGCTCGACGCACCATCCGAAGAACTTGGCGAGATAGGCCCGGACGCGGTTCGCTGTGACGACGCGCCCGCTGTCCGCGATCCCGTCGAGAAGGTCGATCACGTCGCGCTTTCCGATCTGGTGAACGTCGCGCTCGCCCCACGCCGAAACGACGTGCCGCTCCAGCTCACGGCGCACGACCGCCCCGCTCTTGAGCTTGGACAGGTGCCGCTTGTCGAACTGGCCGATCAGGGTCTTGATCTTATCGCGATCGCCGTCGAGCTTCGGAGCCTTCGCGGCCTTGACCTCGGCCGCCGGATCGGTGCCGGCGCTCGCCGCGGCCAGGGTCTGCCGCGCCCGCTCGCGGGCGCCCGCGAGGGACAGCACCGGGAAGGCGCCGAGCGACATGCGCCGATGCACCCCGCCATGCCGATAACGGACCTGCCAGCCCTTCTTTCCGGTCGGCTGGACGATGAGATAGAGCCCGACGCAGAGGCTGTCCGGGATCTCCTGTCGCTTGTCTGTCGGCTTGATCTTCTCGACGCCCGCCGCACTCAACTTCATGTCAATTGGTCCTCCTGGGGAACAGTCTGGGGAACAGAGTTGCTTGTTTCCGTCGTTCCCCCATGTTCTAACAGTCCCCAACATATAGCGACGAAATACCGTTTTTGCAACGAGTTGTGGCGTCCGATAGTTTTGACGCGTTTGGTTGTGTGACGCTGCCGGGATTGACTGTTAATCAATTGGTCGTAGGTTCGATCCCTACCGCCGGAGCCAAAAGTCCCTGAGGGATCAGCTACATGAGAAAAGCCCGCCTCTGGCGGGCTTTCCTGTTTTCCGCTGGACTGACGCTCGGGGTAGCAGGAAGAGACGCCGGCGCGGGCGATCAGGCAATTCTACAGCCACTCGGGCCGGGACACCGGCACCCCGATCCGCTCTAGGCCCTGCGAGATCGGAGATCCCCGCTCGAGAGGGTCTCGACCAAGGCAGGCGCCGGAAGATCGGCCCCGGAATTCGGTCATGGCCCGCGGCGATGGCGTGGGGCCCAACCTGCCCTATCGTTGGCGACGGATGATGCTCGAAGGGGGAAGCGCCGCCGTGACGGAGGAGGATGACGTCACCAGCAGCAAGGTCCCCCACCGGACGAGGCCACGATCAGAGGTCTCGGACCATCGCGGCGAAGTCGGTCACGGCCGCGCCCATGGCAGTTGCGGCGGTGTCCATCGTCTCCATCTCGGCCGTCAGCCCCTTTGCGGTGGCGGCCGCATCGGTCGAGGCCTCTTCGACGCCGGCAATTCCGTGATCGACGCGGGCCACGCGCTCTGCGGTGTCGGCCATGCGCGAGGCGATTTCGGCCGCGACGGCGCCCTGCTGTCCGGCCGCGACGGAAATCAGCCGCGCCTGCGCCTGCACCTGACCGACCGCCTCGACGATGCCGCGCACGGCCGCGCCATTGGCCTCGACCGCGCCCGTCACCGCCCCCACCTCGGCGGCGATCTCGCCGGTGGAACTGGTGGTCAGCGCGGCAAGCTTGCGCACCTCTTCGGCCACCACCGCGAAGCCGCGGCCCGCCTCGCCTGCCCGTGCCGCCTCGACCGCAGCATTCAATGCCAGAAGGTCGGTCTTTCGCGCGATCCCCTCGATGAAGGAGACCACGCCCCGGATGCGGCCGGTGGCGCTCTCCAACGCCTCGAGCGAGGTCTGCGCCGCGCCGGTTCGCGCGGTCGTCTCCTCGATCAGGCGGCTGGTGCGAACCACACCCTGCACCACCTCCTGCGCCGAGGCCGACATCTCCTCGGCCGCCGAGGCAACGGTCGCGACATTGGTGGCGGCAAGCCGCGAGTTCTCCCGCACCTCCCGGCTCTGCCGGCCGGCTTCCTCGGCGGTCACCACCATCTTCCCGGCCGCCGTTGCCACCCGCGTCGAGGCGGTTCCCAAGGCTTCGACCGCACGGCCGGCCTCCTCTTCGATGTGGCGCGACAGCCGGCGGATCGGCCGGATCAGCCAGGCCGACAGCAGAAGCCCCGCGATCAGGATCAACCCCGCCAAAGCCGCCGCCGTCACCCTCGCCGTCCGAAGTGCCGCGCGCGCCTCGGCGAAGGCTTCCTCGGCCGTGATCTCGGACACCATCCCCCAGGTCATCCCGCCGATCCGGGCGGGCCGTACCGCGGCCACCATCGGCTCGCCGCCGAAATTCGCGCCTTCGAGGCTTTCCGCCTTGCCCGCCCGTGCGGCCGCGGCCACCGGCCCCGCCACCGGCGTCCCGACCTCGATGTCGGCCGCCCGCCGCGGCACCGAGCGAAGGCGCCCGTCCGCCCCCACCAGATAACCGTCCGACGTCTCGAACCGGCCGAGCTTGCGGCGCATGATCTCGTTCAGAGGCTCGATCGGGATCTGGAAGGCGAGGATGCCGACAAGGGTGCCATCCTTCTGCAACGGCAGCAGGATGAAGCCCGCATGTGCGTTGTAGGAGGGCGCATAGGGCTCGAAATCGGCGATCAGAAACGGGTCGCGCCCGCCTTGCTTCGCCATCCTCTGCGCGGTCCGGGCGAAGGCGCTGTCGCGGTAGGGGCCGGAAAAGAGCGAGGTGCCGAAATCGGTCTCCTTGAAGACCGTATAGAGGATTGTGCCGTTCTCGGGCTCGATCAGAAACAGGTCGTACAAGCCGAAGCGTTCGAGATAGCCGCGCAGGAACGGATGATGCCGGCGGTGGGCGGCCGAATAGGCGCTGCCGTCGCCGGCATCATCGAGCCGGTGCTTCTCGCCCACGGGCTTCGGGTTGGCCGAGACATAGAGATGCTGGAGCCGCCGCGCCCCCTCGTCGAGCGCCATCCATTCCTTCTGCGCCCCCGCCTCCGCGCCGCGCGTCGCCTGCAACTGCAGGTCGTACCGCTCGGTCAGTCGCGCCTCGTCGACCCGGAAGGCGGGATCGGCCAGAAGCCCGGCCCGGCCACGGGCGAACTCGTCGAGGGCTGCAAGCGTGGCGGGATTGTCGGCGAGGCTTTGCCCGATACGCACCAGCGTGGCGAACCACGTCTGGATCTGTGCCTCCTTCATGTCGGCGGCGAGTTCGAGCTCCGCCTCGACCGAAGCCTGCGCGGCCTCCCGGAGGCGCGAAGTATCGAGCGTCAGGATGGCCGCGGCCGGCAGAAGCCCCGCCAGCAGCAGCGCCAGCGTGATCTTGACGCGAAACCGGAAAATCCAGACCAGAGCACGCATGCAATCCCCGAGTGCTTGCCACCAATGAAAGCCGCACTGATACAGCGGGAAACCGGCACGGCAAGAGCACCCCTAAAATGTATGGGGTTATGCGGCGCATAAGGCTGAACGGTCGGACACCCCACCCGACTGGGCAGGCCGGCAAGAACACCTTTGTCGGGAACACCTCTCTTGCGCTGAGACTGCAGCGCCCCCCAATACCGCCGCTCTTGCATCGGCCGATCGCAACGACAAGGCCGGGCATCGTGGACCGAAGGTACTTTATTCGCAACGCCTTGTTGCGTCCGCCTGGCGAAGGGAAAATGACCCGGAAGCAGGCTGACGACGCAATCTCCGCTTTCAAGAATTTCGTGGTGACCGGGAAATGCATTTCAACGCCGCAGAAAACGTCCAGTCCCAGATACCGGCTTTGCAGATGCCGGTCGCCCTAAATACCGCCCCCGAAGCGCGTATGCCCCAGAACCAGCAGATCGTGCTACTCAAGCGCGACGAGATATTCAGCGGCATTCGAGCAGCTGGCGTGCCGGAGGGTTCGAGATGAAGCCTTCTTCGAAGATCGCGTTCAGTTGCCGGAAGCCAACAAGTTCATTTGAGGAGTGTGAGATTGGGCACCCTATGCATCTCGCCGCAGCCGCGGGGGCAAAGGATGCTGCCGGGCTCGATCACCTGCTCGATCCGTTCATCGGCTCCGATGATGGGAAGGGCCATCACTGGCCCTCCTTCTTCAGCACCACCACGGCGGCGCGATCTGCGCCGATGCACCCCGCCTCGCGGGCGAGCTTGTAGAGCCGCTTCAGCGCGTCGGCGCGGCGGTACGCGGCCGAGCTCTCGCGCTCAGGCGTGCGAGGTGAGCAACGAGGCATACCAATGACATCAAGCTAGAAAATGGTTCGCTGGGAGGAGTCGATACGACACGCCTACGAAGAGCGACTGCGCCGCTTTCCGGATGATCCTCCTCTCGGATGGCGGCTGCTCTACAGTCCCCGACACGTTCTCACTGGCGCCACCGCGGCATTCATTGGATTGAATCCGGGAGGTGCTGCGCTTGATCCAACCCATGGGGAGTTCTCTTCGGAGACCCGAACCAGTACAACGCCGAGGCGCTGAAGGCGATCGCGGCCGGCACCCACAATGGCAAGTTCATGACGGCCCACACCGCCGAGAAGCTCGGCGAGGTGTTCCGCGGCGCCGCCGGGCACCGCGGCCGCTTCGCCAAGGGCGAGGCCACGGCCTTCGTGATCGACGCCTCCGGCTCGATGTTCTCCGAGCGGATGGACGGCCGGCCCCGCATGCAGGTGGTCAAGTCGGCGATGTACGGCCTGATCGCCTACAAGCAGGCCAACTGGTCGTAACGACCCCGACCATGGCCCGGGCTTCTTCCGGGCCATGGTTCCCCTTCCCACCAGCCAAGGATCTCCTGCTATGACCATTACCTTTCGCACCCCGCACCGGATCCCCAGCCCGCGCGTCGCGCCGTCGACGCGCCCGAGGGGTCTCACGCCCGTCACCGGCCCGATCCCCGACACCCTCACTGGCCGCATCTTGCTGCTCGTCGACGCAGAAAACCTGGTGCTCTCGGCGCGTGACCTCGACGTCGCCCTCGACTTCGAGGCGCTGCGAGCCGCATTTGCCCGCTACGACCGGCGCCAGGTCGAATGCCATGCGGTCTATTCCCAAGACATCGGCGACGGCCCGCTCGCGGTGCATCTGGTGCGGCGCGGCTGGCACCCGACGCCTCGCCCCCCGATCCAGCGCCTGCCCGCCGACCGTGGGCACCGCAATGCTGACAACTGGTTCGTCTTCGTCGCCGCGCGCAGCCTCCGCTCTGTTGGGAAGGAAGAGGACGTGCCTACGGCGAGAAGGAATGGCCGGTATCGGTCAGGCACTCACTACGCTACGGTCGGATAGCTATCAGCCGGTACCGCGGCCGTTGCGGGAGTTGTATGGAGGGCTAGTGATTGGCTACCGTGATGATCGGTCGTTCTTGACGAGGGTTCTCAGATGAAGGCTTTCTTAAAGCTTCTCAGAATTTTTTTCTTCTTTGTTGTCTATTTCTGCATCGCCCTATTGATCGTTGCTTTTGGTCTTCAGAGTTGGCCGGTTGGCGGCCAGATGCTCTTTGCGTTTGGCGCCCCTGTTTTTCTGATCTGGTGGCAAGAGAGGAGGCGATCGCGAAAAGTCCCCACGAAAGCTATTGCCGAGGGAAGTTTGGAAACGCGAACCTCCCGACCTGAGCCGGTACCGCGCCAGAGTACCTACGAAGATCGTATTGAGCGCGAACGAACTCGCGAAGCCAATGCTTCCAAAGCACCGGTTGGCGTTCAGGCCTATTCCTCACCAAAGCAGGACTACGCCGAGATCGTTCGCGCTGGAAGGTCTGCAGCGCCAGCTCTTGCGGCGGTCGTTGAACGAAACCAGCCCGTGCGCGCTGTATCGAGCACATCGACCCAATCAACGAAAAGTGGGTGGGTCCCGTCTGGCGAAACAGCTAGCGTGGCCGGCCGCAACATCGGCGGGATGGTCTATGTCGGCACGCCTCCCCTGCTGAACACCTACGGGTATCGTGACAAGTGCCGAGCCTATATCGATCCGTCCCTATCGGTCGCGCGCTCTGGATCCGACAAAGCTGGTGAGGGGATGCCCTATTGGCCAGGGTACTCGGACATCTCACCCCAGTGCAGGGCGACCTACCTTGATTGGCTGGCCAGCGGGCGAAACGATGCCTCCTACAACCCCGGCTACATGTTCCTGTACTTCTACGGGTTGGAGCGTCGCTTCTTCGTCGATCAGTCGAACGAAGATGTCAAGGATATCGTCCAGGAGGTTCGGCGGCTGCAGTCGCTTTACCCTGACAACCACTCGGTCAGACGCTATTTGGGTGAGTTCCTTGACATTGCGATGCTTGCCGAAACCGACCTCGACGCTATCGAGCCGATTCTTGAGAAGCAGGGCTGGGAACTTCCGTTCTCACTCAAATACGCAATTGGAGCTCGGATCGACAAAGGCGAGAACCTGACGGCTGACTGGTTGCTGAGTTGGTTCATGTGCCATCCGGAAACAAATCTGAGAACTCCCGCGACTCGGTGCCGTGACGAGTTCATCGCTCTTTTCCGCATGCGGTTTGATCGGCGTTTTCCTGATGGGCTCAAGGTGACCAAACCCCGGAAGTCACTCACGGCATCCTATCGAGCCGCTTCCAGCGAGTTTCAGGGGTCCGCCAACCCAACCGTGGACGGCAAGCCTGTCCCGGATATTTCCGGTCTGCGCAAACCGGTCGAGATTGCCCAAGAGTTGGCTGACGAGGTGATGAACGATCTCGACAAGCTCAGTCGCTTCTTGGGCCGAAATCCTGACGGCCGCGGAAGCGTGGAAGCGCATGCCTTGTTGCCCTCTGATCTATGGGAAACATTCCCGTCAGAGGAAATGGACCGGTTGAAATCATGGGCAAGCGATATCGTCGATCGGGACGGATTGGTGTCGCTTGAGGAGGTGATCGGACGTCTGGAGGGAGAAACGAACGAGAAGATCGGGAAGCGGCAGATGACAGGAGCGGCCGACGCGCTCGCGCGTCTCGGTTTCGGTCTGGCGCCCGACCCTCGGTTTGCGCTCCGATCGCCCAAGGCGGAAGAGCCTGTTGTGCTGTTCGACCTAAGCGAACCCATCGAAAGACTGGAGGAAGTTTCCGACAGCTATCGAAGCGCCTTGATGGAATTGGCACTTGGGTCGTTCGTCGCACATGCGGATGGTCGGATCGCGGAGCCTGAGCGCAGAGCGCTGGAAGATCAAGTTTCTGCCGCGGCCCTCAGCGATCAGGAACGCCGCAGGCTGCGCGCGAACCTTGAATGGTTCCTCGCCGTGCCACCGGACATGACGCTTCTGCGGCGCAAACTGAAGGAGGTTGGTCAAGATAGCCAGGCTGCCATCCGTGCAGCGCTGGTTGGTGCAGCAAATGCAGATGGAATTATTCACTCCGACGAAGTCGCGAGCATCGAGAAGGTCTACAAGGCTTTGGGCCTCGACCCTGCGCTTGCCTACTCGGACCTTCACGCCGGCGAAATTGTGGATGGTCCCCGCACTGTTCGTGCCTCGCAACCGGGCCGTGCAGGCGAATCGATACCCGATCTTGAAAAAGCCAGCGGGCCTAAACTCGATGCTTCACGGATCGCGGCGATCCGTTCGGACACCGAGCGCGTCTCGTCTGTCCTTGGTCAGATTTTCGATGTCGAAGAGGAAGAGAGCGGTGT
This sequence comes from Cereibacter sphaeroides 2.4.1, assembly GCF_000012905.2. Taxonomy (NCBI): domain Bacteria; kingdom Pseudomonadati; phylum Pseudomonadota; class Alphaproteobacteria; order Rhodobacterales; family Paracoccaceae; genus Cereibacter; species Cereibacter sphaeroides. The sequence goes on from NC_007493.2 coordinate 1,938,335, forward strand.
CTCCGCGTCTGCCAATCAAAGCCAGTTGGCAGGGCTTGACCCGAAACACAGCGCCCTTGTTCTCGAATTGGTTAATCGGGAGCATTGGTCTGAAACCGAGTTCGAGAAGATATGCACCTCGAAGGGTTTGATGGCGTCGGGCGCTTTGGAAGCCGTGAATGAATGGGCCTTTGAGAACTACGATGAAGCGCTTCTCGAGGAATATGATGGATACGACGTGTCTCCGGACATTGCGGAGGCAGTAAAGGAAAAAATGAATGCGGAGGGCGGGGATGTCGAAGCTGAAACCACGTGAACGAGATGCAATCGTGCAGGCTCTTCGGGCGGGGGTCGTGCCCAAGCTCGGGTTGCGTCATATACAGGTCGGCCGCGTCCGGGAAATCGAAGAACTCGTCAAAGACATGGATCGGATATCCGATGGCGGTTCGGCCATTCGGTTCATCATCGGCGAATACGGGTCCGGCAAGACGTTCTTCATGAACCTGATCCGCCTTGTTGCCCTCGAGAAGGGTCTGGTGGTGATGTTTGCGGACCTGGCGCCCGACCGGCGTATTCATGCGACCGGCGGACAAGCCCGAGGGCTCTATGCTGAGATGGCTCGTAACCTGTCGACGCGGACGAAGCCCGATGGTGGGGCTTTGGCCAGTGTGGTGGAGCGTTTCGTCAGCCAGGCTCACCGCGATGCTGAGGAACGCGATGTGCCCACGGGGTCAGTCATTCGTGAACGCCTCGGCCACTTTGAAGAACTTACTGGGGGTTTTGAGTTCGCTGAAGTCATCCGTCGATATTGGGAAGGCCATGAGACAGGTGACGACGAGCTGAAATCCGCAGCATTGAGATGGCTGCGCGGTGAATTCGCGACACGCACAGACGCGCGCAAGGCGCTCGGCGTACGCACGATCATCGATGATGCCAGTGTCTACGACCATCTGAAGCTGATGTCAGCATTCGTGTGCGAGGCCGGCTATAAGGGTTTGCTCGTCGGCCTCGACGAGATGGTAAACCTCTACAAGCTAACCTCGTCGCAGGCCCGTAATGGCAACTACGAGCAGATTCTTCGGATCCTCAACGACGTGCTGCAAGGCAGCGCTGAAAACCTCGGCTTCCTGATGGGCGGGACACCGGAATTCTTGATGAACACCCGCCGAGGGCTCTACAGCTACGAGGCCCTTCAGTCGCGTTTGGCCGAGAACACCTTCGCGCGAGACGGTTTGGTCGATCTTTCGGGGCCTGTTGTTCGGCTGGCCAGCCTGACCCCGGAGGACCTCTTCGTTCTTCTGGCCAATGTTAGGCGGATCATGCAAGACGACACCGATGCTTTGCCGGACGCCGCGCTCGAGGCTTTCATGGCGCATTGTTCGGATCGGATCGGCGAAGCCTACTTCCGGACGCCACGCAATACGGTAACGGCCTTCGTGAACCTGCTTTCTGTGCTCGAGCAAAACCCCGGAGTCGAATGGAGCGATCTGATCGAAAAGATCGAAGTCTCCGAAGACCTCGGTGAAGACATGACTGAGGTGGACGAGTCTACCGATGCCCATGACCCTAGTGACGACGATCTGATCAGCTTCAAGCTCTGACGCCGATGAGCAGTGCGTTCGACAAGCTGGCGAGGCCTGTGCAGAAATGGATACGCCAGCAAGGATGGCGCGAGCTTCGCGACGTCCAGGCGCGATCCATCAGGACGATCTGCGAGACCAACGCTGATTTGATCGTTGCGGCATCGACAGCGGGCGGAAAGACGGAGGCGGCGTTCCTGCCTTTAATTTCCCAGGTGCTCGACGCGCCTGCCAACGGCACCGGCTTCGACCTGCTCTACATCGGTCCGCTGAAAGCGTTGATCACGGATCAGGCCATGCGGCTGGAGGACATCTGCCAAGAGACAGAACTACCAGTTGTCCCGTGGCACGGGGATGTTTCACAGTCGATCAAGACGCGCGCGTTGAAATCTCCCAAAGGGATCCTGCTGATAACCCCAGAGTCCCTTGAAGCGCTTTTCATACGTCGCGGTTTGGAAATCGCGCGCCTGTTTGGGGTCACGCGGGCGGTTGTGATCGACGAGTTGCACACGGTTCTTGATAGCGAACGCGGTGTCCAGCTTCGTTCACTGCTCACAAGGCTTGAGCTCGCCCTAAGGCGTCCCATCCGACGCATAGGTCTGTCGGCTACGCTTGGCGACATGGAGCTCGCCAAGGCCTATCTGCGCCCGGACTCCGCAAAATCTGTCCAGCTCATCCAAGCAGAAGGTGGCGACGCTGAATTGCGGCTCCAGCTTCGCGGCTATTTGTCAGGCGATGAGGATGAAAGCAGCCAATCCGCAACGGACGCCATCGCAAACCATTTGTTCAAGCAACTTCGAGGCAGCGACAACCTTGTATTCGCAGGGGCACGGCAGCGAGTAGAGATCTACGCGGATCGGTTGCGTGAGCTTTGTGAAAAGGAACACCTGCCGCAGGAATTCTATCCCCACCACGCCAGTCTCTCCCGCGAACACCGCGACTTCGTGGAGCGCCGCCTTAAGGATCCTGCGAAACCGACAACCGCGGTCTGCACGTCGACGCTCGAGCTTGGAATCGACATAGGTGACGTGACCTGCGTGGCCCAAATCGGGGCGCCATTCAGCGTCGCGGCGTTGCGACAACGTCTCGGCCGGTCAGGTCGGCGCGAGGGACAGCCAGCCATACTCAGGCAGTACGCTGTCGAAACCAAGCTTACCACAGAGAGCAGTTTTGTTGATCGCCTTCGCCTCGGCCTGATCAGGTCGATAGCAATGATTGACTTGTTGCTGGAAGGTTGGTGCGAGCCGCCGAAACCGGAGGCGCTTCACCTTTCGACTCTCGTCCACCAGATACTTTCGATTATTGCTGAGCGCGGCGGTGCTTCTGCGAACGTTATCTACAACGTGCTGTGTCGCGAGGGCCCCTTCCGAAAGGTCACGACCGAAGTTTTTGCGAATGTACTGCGTGCGATCGGTCATCCTGAAACTGATCTGATCGAACAGTCTAGAAGCGGGCTCCTACTCCTGGGCAAGACGGGCGAAAGGCTAGTCGAGCATTACAGCTTTTACGCCGTATTCCAGACACCTGAGGAATTCCGGTTGGTTGCAGATGGGCGAGACCTTGGCACCCTGCCGGTCGACAATGTTCTCGTCCCAGGTATGTTGCTGATCTTCTCCGGGCGTCGTTGGGTGGTTCAAGAAATCCATGATTTAGAGAAGGTCATCGTGGTTAAGCCCGCAAAAGCAGGAGTGCCTCCAGTCTTTGGCGGCGACCCGGGTGACATTCATGACAAGGTAATCGAACAGATGTTCGCAGTCCTCGAAGGGGATTTCAAACCCGTGTACATGGACGCGGTTGCCCATACTATGCTCGAGGAAGCACGTGCTCACTACGACCAACTGGAGTTTCAGGCCAATAACATCCGCAGTCTTGGTGAGCATACATGGATCATCGCAACGCGGTTCGGGACGGTGAAGACATCAACGTTAGCGCTTGCACTGAGAAGCGAAGGGTTCTTGGTCGAGCAACATGACGGGTTCTTGGTAGTTGAGGCCGGGGATGAAACACCAGATCTTCAAATGGTGCTTGCACGGTTGTCGGCCGGATACACGGGCGACATCTTCGCCGGCGCTGAAAACCTGATCACGGAGAAGTTTCATGTTTACTTGTCGCGACCTCTTCTGGAGCTGGATGCTGTATCATCGCGGCTTGTGCCTGGTCTTCTTCCGGGGATGACCAGTAGAATCTTGCAAGCGTGACGATCCCGATGGCAAACGTTCGATCTCTGTTCCATCTCACCGAGCGCGACCGGCGTCGAAGTGTTCAGGTCGAAACTTGGGAAATTCAATTCTACCAATAGCTTACAGGCTATTCACCAAATCGGCGCAGTCATGAGGTCCAGAGAATATCAGCCCTGAGAGACCGCTTCCGGGCCACGTGGCAGCAGGGCCAGTGCTCAGCCCCTCCCGCATAACTATCGAAAACAACGGAAAAATCCGGCCGCAGCCGGATGGGGAGAACGCTTTCGCAGGGGCAAGTGGCGGAGCGAGAGGGATTCGAACCCTCGAGACGGTTCCCCGCCTACACACTTTCCAGGCGTGCGCCTTCGACCACTCGGCCACCGCTCCGTCAGCCGCTTCTTACCGTGCAGCATGAGGGACGGCAAGGGCCAGCGATGGAGAGCTGAAGGATCTTCTGAGGCGTCCGAACCTGTGCGCCATGATGAAGCGGCACAGGGGCGATCCTGTATCCACCGAGTGCATCTGCACAGGTCAAGCCGCTTCGCGGCAATGCTCCGGGTGGGGGCTGAATGTCCAGCATCCGAAGCCGGCGATGGTGGTGGAAGGCGGTACAGTGGCCGAGGGAGGGCGCCGCGAACTGGGGACTGTCGACGCGTTGGCGGGAAGGGCGGGGCTCCGTCAGCGTCCGGATCCGCGGTCCCTTTCTCCATTTTCCGGGGGCCGATGGGGGGTGACGAACTCTTGCTCCGGGAATGGCGGCAAACCACGGCGGTGTACTGTCGGACGATGAGGACCAGCCTGCTGCACCTTGCTCCAGTCGCCCGGAGAATCAGCCGATCCTGCGGTCGCGAAGGACGCGCCCCTGCTCGATCCTATCCCTGATCGGCTCGGCGTGTCGTGGATCGATCTTCTGCGCAGCCGCCGTCCACCTGTCGCATACGGTCCGCCGCGCCTTGCCGCACCAGGCGCAGAGCCTCGTCGGCGGTGCCGGGAACCTCTCTGCAACATGCGTCCTCAGCGCCCTGCTCACTGCCTATGCTGCTCAACCGGCGCCAAGGAGCGAAGCTCCAGGAGCGGCTCGGGGAGGCGTATCAACGACCGCGGAGGAAGAGATGGATCTCTTCGCCTCCCTGGATCCGCCGACGCCCGATCAAATCCCGCACTACCCTGCCCTCTCGGCTGGGGCGCCAGCTGTTGCTTCCGGATAAGATGTCGACTCCGGGCGAATTGCCGCATCGAAGGGCGGGCAGCGCCGGCCAGCGGCTCGGGCACAGGGATTGTCACCTCAGCGGAGCGCGGGGGTCGGCCCCGACAAGGCGGAGCTGGCCTCACCTCCGCGCTCCGCATCCGCCTGCCGAACGGCATGAGGCCTTCGGCTTGTCCCCGCCGAGACCGAGACGCCGGACGCCGACGGCCTTCAAGGCGGCCGGATCTACCACCTGCCCCGGCCGAAATCTGCGGACGTCAAAGCCCCGTCACCGTCCCTGTCGCGCCAGGCGAACCAGGATCCGGTGCTTCCGACGAACTCGTCCCGGCTCACCCGGCCGTCGCCGTCGCGGTCGAGGCGGCCGGGACCGTCGGGGCCCGCCGCTCCGGAAGTGCCGACCCGGGACGCCCTCCCCGCTGCGGCGCGGTTGGCCTCCTGCATCGCCGCACGCATGGCCCCCATGTCGGCCAGTTCCTGCGGGCCGAGCGCCCCATCGCCGTCGCTGTCGAAGGCGTCGAACAGGTCGGCCCTGCGGCTCTGCGCCTCCCCGAGCGTGACGCGGCCGTCGCCGTCCGCATCCCACTGCTCGACAAACATCGCGCCCGGGGTCTGGGCCGCGGCTCCCGTGACCTGCAGCATGAAGACCAGCGCCATCGCATCTCGTCCGAACATGACCAAACTCCTCGTTACATGGTGCTTGAACGTCGGGCCGCCCCACTTCCGTCGGACATGCGGGAGCGGCACGGGGCTCCCCTCATCACCGCATGCGTGACGGCGGTGGCTCGCACTCACCGCCTCCGACTGCCGGACGCGCGGCGCACCGAATGGCCGCCCCGGCCCGCCGTCGCTCGGCCTCGCCCTTTCGTGACTGCCGCTTCAGGCCCCTGTCAGGGAGACGGGGGCAACCTCCCGTCCCCCGCGTGCTGCCGGAACCGGCCCCGCGCGATCCTCGTTCCATGCAGATCCGGCGCGCCCTGAGCCCGCCCCCGGCGCAGGAGTTTCCATGCCGCGACCAGTCAGCCTCGCCTCCCTCGCAACCGCCGTGCCTCCCCATCGCGTCACCCAACGCGAGGCGGCGGAGGCCGCCCATGGCGGCTTCGCGGCCCGCTACGACGATTTCGCCCGCCTTGCGGCCGTGTTCGAGACCTCGGGGATCCGCACCCGTCATCTGGTGCGCCCGGTCGAATGGTATCTGCAACCGCTCGGCTGGGAGGCCCGCAACGCCGCCTATCTCGAAGCAGCAGAGGCCCTGTTCATCGAGGCCGCCACCGCCGCACTCGAACGGGCCTCGCTGAGCGCGGCCGAGGTGGACACGGTGGTGACGATCTCCTCGACCGGAATCGCCACGCCCAGTCTCGAGGCGCGCGTGGCCGACAGGATGGGGTTCCGGAGCGACCTCGAACGCGTCCCGGTCTTCGGCCTCGGCTGCGCGGGCGGCGTCTCCGGGCTCGGCCTCGGGGCACGCCTCGCCGCCGCGCGGCCGGGCAGCACCGTCCTCGTCGTGGCGGTCGAGCTCTGCTCGCTGTCATTCCGGCTCGACCGGCTGACGAAGGAGAACATCGTCGCGACGGCGCTGTTCGCCGACGGGGCGGCAGCCGCGGTGCTGCGGGCCGTCGACGGGCCGCTGACGGTCGAGATGGCGGGCCAGCACTCCTGGCCGCAGACGCTCGACATCATGGGCTGGCATGTCGACGACGGCGGGCTCGGCGTGATCTTCGACCGGGCGATCCCGCCCTTCGCCGAGGCCCATGTGGCAGGGGCCATCGAGGCGATCCTCGGCCGCGCGGGGCTGACGCGGGCGGAGGTCGACCGCTTTGCCTGCCATCCCGGCGGAGCCAAGGTCATCACGGCGCTCGAACGCTCCCTGTCGCTCGAGCAGGGCACGCTCGATCACGAGCGCGAGGTGCTGGCCCAGAATGGCAACATGTCCGCGCCGACCGCTCTCTTCGTGCTCGCGCGCGTGCTGAACGCCGAGCCGCCACCCCGCACCCTCCTCACCGCGATGGGGCCGGGCTTCACCGCCAGCTGCGTCTCGCTTCAGGCGGCGGCATGAGCGGCGCGGCGCTCCTCCTCGCCTTCGTCACAGCCGAGCGGCTGGCCGAACTGTGGCTCGCGCGGCGCAACACCCTGCGGCTGAGGGCACGGGGAGCGGTCGAGGTGGGCGCCTCGCACTATCCGCTGATCGTGGCGCTGCATGCGGCCTGGCTCGCGGGCCTCTGGCTGCTTGCGGCGGGCAATCCGGTCGACCCGCTCTGGCTTGCGGTATTCCTCGGCCTCCAAGTAGCGCGGGTCTGGGTGCTGGCCACGCTCGGGCCGCGCTGGACGACGCGCATCCTCCTCCTGCCGAACGAGCCGCTCGTCGCCCGCGGCCCCTACCGCTATGTCTCGCACCCGAACTATCTTGTGGTGGTGGGCGAGATCGCCGTGCTGCCGCTCTGCCTCGGGCTGCCGGGCTATGCGCTGCTCTTCAGCCTGCTGAATGCGGCGGTGCTGGCGATCCGCATCCGGGTCGAGGGCGCGGCCCTCCGGGCGGCCCCCCGTGCCCAGTCCTGAGGCGCGCGCCACGGGCCTGCGCACCTGGGCGGCCTTCACCGCCATGTGCCTCGGCATGTTCATGGCGATCCTCGACGTCCAGATCGTCGCCACCTCGCTGCCCGAGATGCAGCGCGCGCTCGGGATCTCTCCCGACCGGATGAGCTGGGTGCAGACCGCCTATCTCATCGCCGAGGTAATCGCGATCCCGCTCACGGGGGCGCTCATGCGCATCCTGACCATGCGCGGGCTGTTCGCGCTGACGACCTCGCTCTTCACCCTCGCCTCCATCGGCTGCGCGGCCAGCGAGAGCTTCGGGCCGCTGGTGGCCTGGCGGGTGCTGCAGGGCTTTGCCGGCGGCACGCTGATCCCCGCAGTCTTCGCGGCGGTGTTCCTGCTGTTTCCCGTCCACCGGCAGGGTCTCGCCACCACGCTTGCGGGCGTGCTCGCCGTGCTTGCGCCCACCGTCGGGCCGGTCGTCGGCGGCTGGATCACCGAAAGCTGGTCGTGGCACTGGCTCTTTCTCATCAACGTGGCGCCGGGCGTGCTGGCGGTGGGGATCGGCGCGACCCTCCTGCCGCGCGAGCGGCTGCGGCTCGCCGAGGCGCGGCAGCTCGATCTCGCAGCCCTCGGACTCCTTGCCCTGTCTCTCGCCGCGCTCGAGATCGCGCTGAAGGAGGCGCCGGGGCGCGGCTGGACGAGCGGCCTTGTCCTCGCTCTTCTCGCCCTCTGGGCCGCCGCGGGCGCGGGCTTCGTGCGCCGCTGCCTGAGCGGCCCCCGCCCCGTGGTGGAGTTGCGCGCCTTCGCCGACCGGCGCTTCGCGCTCGCCTGCGTGCTGAGCTTCGTGCTCGGGATCGGTCTCTTCGGGTCGGTCTATCTGATGCCGGTCTTTCTCTCCTTCGTGCGCGGACACGGGCCGCTCGAGATCGGAACGATCATGCTGGTGACGGGCGTGGCGCAACTCCTGACCGCGCCGCTCGCGGTGGCGGCCGAGCAGCGGCTGGGGGCGCGATTGCTGACGGGTTTCGGCTTCGCGCTCTTCGCGGCGGGCCTTGCGCTCAGCTCCTTCCAGACGCCGCGCACCGATCATGACGAGATGTTCTGGCCGCAGGTGGTGCGCGGGGTGGCGATCATGTTCTGCCTGCTGCCGCCGACCCGACTCGCGCTCGGCCATCTCTCCGAGGCGCGCGTGGCGGATGCGAGCGGGCTCTTCAACCTGATGCGCAACCTCGGCGGCGCCATCGGCCTCGCGCTGATCGACACGGTGATCTTCTCGCGCAGCGCGGGCCATGGCGAGAGCCTTCTTACACGGCTCACCGCCCGCGATCTCGAGGCCGCGCGCTTCGTGGGCGTGCCCGAGGCGATGCTCGCGAGCCTGCCGCCGGGGCCGGTGCCGCCTCAGGCGCAGGCGATGCTGGCGCCGCTTCTGGAGAAGGCGGCCCTCACCCAGGCCATCAATGAAGCCTGGGGGATGATCGCGCTCCTGACGCTGGCGGCGCTTCTCTGCGTGCCCTTCGCCCGGCCGTCGCGCGGGCAGGATCGGGCCGCCCCGGTCACGCCGCCGAGAGCGTCGCCACGACGCTCTCCCACCCCGCGCCGCCGGTGACGGTCAGGATGAGGCTTCCGGCCGCGTCATAGGCCTCGACCGACAGGGCACCCTCGGGAGCCCGGTCGGTGAGGAAGACCCCCGCCAGATGATCCGTCCGCAGATGGAGGTTGTAGGCGGGATCCATCACATTGATCCAGTAGCCCGCGGGCAGGATGCGCGCGACCTGCCCGCGGAAGATCTGAAGGCAGCCCGTCGTCCCGCCGCGGATCTCGAGCGGCACGGCGGCGGTGGCCGCACGTTCCAGAAGCTCCGTCATGGCCTCGGGCCGCAGGGCCCGCACCTCGGGCAGTTCCGCCAGACGGTCGGGCGCCCGCTGCCCCTCGGCGGCGAGACGCGCGGCAAAGAGGTCCGCCGGCATCTGCCGCCAGTCTGCGGGACCCGCTGCAGGTCCGGGCGCCACGGCGGCGAAGGGCACGGCATCCACCTGCTCGGCCAGACGCAGCTCCGCCACCAGACGGTCGAAGGCCTCGGATCGGCTGTCGGCGACGAGGTGGATCTTGTGCACCGCCTCTCCCGCCGCATCGAACACCTGCACCGACCGCTTGGCGCCCTTCGCGGTCGGCTCGGTCACGGCGAAGGCATGGACCCAGTGGCGCGGGTCGATCAGCATCTCGATGCCCTCGCCCCTGAGCCTCAGCCGCCCCACCTCCTCGGACAGGGGCCCGTAGAGCCCTTCGCGCTCCTGCACGGCCGAGCGGTTGCGGGTGAGCGCCAGCGCCGGGCCCAGCTCCCGGGCGAGCGGCAGGAGGCGCCGGGGATCTGCCGCAATGGCCACCACCTCGGGGCCCGTGAAGGCCGCCACCAGCGCCGCCTCCGGGATGCCGTGGCTCTCGGCGAAGTCGCGGGCGCGGGCGCGGGGCTGGGCTGCCCGGGCGGCGCGGATCTCGGCTGGGGTCATCGGCGGGCTCCTCTGGACGCTGCGCCCATGGTTGCCACGGCTCCGCCCGCAGGCCAAAGGCGCAAAATGCCGCCGCGGCCTTCCGCTCAGATCACGAGAAAATCGGCGGCGGTCAGCGCAAGCTCCGGCGTCACCCAAGCGAAGCGCACGGCGGCCGCGGCACCCGTCCCGTCGCGGTCATACCAGAGCGCGCCCGTGTCGGTCTCGTAGAGGATGCGGTCGAGCGCGTCGAGCGCCCGCCCCTCCGCATTGGCCGCAAAGGCCGCGTCGGCCAGACTGCCCCGCGGCAGCGCCCGGAAGATGGCGTCGTCGAGGCGGATCGTGTCGTCGGCAACCGAGAAATCCGTGATCCTGTCGACGTTGCCGCGGCCAAGCGCGGTCGCGAAGACGAAGCTGTCGGCACCGGCTCCGCCGGTCAGGCGGTTGGCCGCCGCATTGCCCGCGATCACGTTCGCAAGCCCGTTGCCCGTGCCGCTGATGGACCGTCCGCCCGCCAGCGTCAGGTTCTCCACATTGGCCGCAAGGGTGCAGCTCGCCGTCGAGATCACCCGGTCGATCCCCTGCCCCGGAAGCTCCACGATCCGGTCGAGGCCGTCGCTGTGGTAGATGTCGTTGCCCGCCCCGCCGCGCATGATGTCCGAGCCCCCGCCGCCGTTCAGGACGTTGGCCACGCCGTTGCCGATGAGCCGGTCGTTGCCGCTGCCGCCCCGCGCGGCCTCGATCACCGTGCCCGGGGCGATCGAGAGATTGCCCTTCGCGCCATAGATGTCCGAAATTGCGCCCGGCCGCAGGTCGATGAGTTGCGGAGCCTCTGCCCCGCGCAGGTCGAGCCTGTCCCACCCGCCCTGGTCGAAGATCGTCCAGGCCACGGGATCCGCGGTCATGGTCGCCGCGCGGTCATACATGCCGCCCGCCGTCGAGCCCGTGCCATAGACCGTGTTGTCTGCCCGCAGCCCGCCCGGCGTGCCATAGAGCGTCTGGATCGCCAGAATGTCGGCGATCATCGGGGTCACGACGAACGCCTTGTCGGCGTCGATGTAGCTGTTCTCGGTCTGACTGAAATAGGACATGACGCTGGCCTGCCAGCTGTCGTTCAGAAAGAGCGCGTCGCTCGCATAGTCGGCCGAGCCGTTGTAGTTGCCGGCATGGCCGAGACCCAGCGCATGGCCGATTTCGTGGATGAAGGTCTGCAGGCTGTAGCTGTTCAGGTCGGTGCCGTAGTCCGCGAGCCAGTCGCGGCCGACATTCACATTTGCCTTGATCAGCCGTCCGCCCGACAGGGTGGCCGTGGAGTGAGCCCCGTTCTCCCTGTCGTCGATCACGATATGAACCGTCGCGCCGAAGCGGGGGGCCGTATTGAACTTCAGCCCCGTGACATCCGCCCAGGTGTCCAGCGCGGCCCGCGCGAGACGCTGGCCATCGGCCGTCAGACCAGACAGGTTCACGTTCAGCGTGTCTCCCGGCTCCACGTCGAAGCGGCGGATGGAATGGCCCTCCGACCTCCAATAGCCGCTGACGAGTTGATCGGCGATCTCGCGCATCGAGGCCACCGCCGGTTCGGCGGCGAGCCTGTTCGCCGCGGTCGTCTGGAAGGCAGCGGCCTCGGCGCGTCCGTCGCGGTCCGTCAGTGCGGTTTCGGGCCCTTGCCCGGCGAAAGTGGGAAAAAGCGAGGAAAGGAACATGCAGATAATCCTCAAAGTTCTCGATGAAAAGGCTAGTGAAACGGCGGCAGGGGCGGCTCTGTCAGGGAAAGAAGTGTCTCGGCGAAGTCCGCAAGCGCCTCATCGGAAAGCCGGTCAGTGTCGGTGGCGACCAGATCGAGGACCGGGCTCGCGCCCTGCCCCGCCCCGGACTGCCAGCTGAGGCGCGCGCTCACCGCGGTGGAGGTCGACTTCTGCAGCTCCAGTCGGAGCAGCCCGCCCTCTCGCGCCCCGACGCTGCTTTGCAGCGCCACCCCGTATCGGCTCAGGACCACTGTCTGAAGCGCGGCGCAGAGCCGCTCTGCCGAGGGCTCGGCCGCAGCGGGGCCAATGCAGGCGAGACACGCGGAATCGGCATTGGTGACAGCGGGAATCGCCGTCAGGCAGAGGGAGGCTGCAAACAATCTCAAATTGAGCGACAAGGGCCGACTCCACATCTTCCGGCTGTACCGTTAGCTCTTGAGGCGGCGGCGCAGCAAGCGTCTTGTTCCGCAAAAGCGAACGACCGGCTGCGGCGGATCGCCGTGGAGCGGTCTTCGCAATGCGGGCGCGGACAAGGTCAGTCCTTGTAGGAAATCTCGATCTCGATCCGGCGGTTCTGCGCCCGGCCTTCCTCGGTTGCATTGTCCGCCACCGGGTCGAACTCGCCGCGGCTCACCGCGGTGATGCGTCCGGGATCGACGCTGCCCGAGGCGACAAGCTCGCGCACCACGCTCGCGGCGCGACCGGCGGCGAGCGCGATATTGTCCCGGAAGGCGCCGCCCGACACGGGGACATTGTCGGTATGGCCCGTCACGGTGATGGTGCGTTCGGGGTTGCGCGTGGCCTCGGCGATCCGGGCCATGACCGCGCGCGCATCGGGCGTGAGGTCGTCGGAGCCGGAGGGGAAGGATCCGCCCGCGCCGAGGCTCACGAACACCTTGCCGTCGGTCTGCTCCACCTTCACCAGCCCCTCCGCCACTTCGCGGTCGAGCGCATTGCGCAGCCGGAGCGCATCGAGTTCGGCCCGCACCGACTGGCGCAGCGCAGCGCCCGTGTCGCCGCCCGCGGGCGGCCCGGGCGGCGCCCCCGTGCCCTCTCCGGGGCCCGCAGGCCCGGCCTTCGGCTCGGGCCGCGGCTGGGCCGTGGTCTGCGGCTCGGGGAGCGGACCAAGCCCCGCGGTCTCTGCCAGAGCCCGCGCGAGGCTCTGCGCCTGCTGCCGCCCGTCCTCGCCCGACAGCTCGATCACGACCTCGCCCTCGTCCGAGCGCACCTGCAGCTTGCCGTCCTCGAGCGCCTTCTTCAGCGCCTCGGCCACCCGCTCCGCCGCGTCGCCGCCGTCCTCCGACCCGCCCGTGTCCGACTTCTCGTCCGGCTGGGCCCCGTCGGGATCGGCGGTGGGCAGGCCGAAGTCGATCATCGTGTTGCCCGAGGTCGCATCCCGGATCGAATGGAAGCCGAAGGTCTCCCGCATCGCCCCCGCCATCTTGCTGAACGAGGGCTCGTCGAACTTCGCGAAGCCCAGGATCAGCACGAAGAAGGCCATGAGGTTGGTCGCGATGTCGGCAAAGGTCGCAAGCCATGCCGGCGCGCCGGGGGGCGGACATTTCGGGCAGTCCTCGCCCTCGTCGTCGTCGGGGACGGGCGGCTGGAACCGGATGACCTTGGGCTTTGCGGACATGGCCTGGCCTCACGCCGCCTTGCGCTTCATCTGCTGCTTCCGGTCGAGGGCGCAGACCATCTGATCCTCGATCATCCGCGCCGACTCGCCACGCGCGATGCCGCGAAGCCCCTCGATCACCAGCTCCCGGTAGGTCACCTCGTCGTTCGAATAGCCTTCGAGCTTGTTCAGGATCGGAGCGAAGATCACGTTCGCAATGAGAGCGCCGTAGAGCGTCGTGAGCAGCGCAACCGCCATGGCAGGCCCGATCGACTTGGGGTCGCTCATGTTGCCCAGCATCAGGACGAGGCCGATCAACGTGCCCACCATCCCCATGGCGGGCCCGATGTCGATCCAGGCCTTCACTGCACCCTGATAGGCCTCGTGCCGCGCCTTCATCGCCTTGATCTCGTACTTGAGCTGCTTGACGAGCTTCGCTTCGTCCGTCCCGTCTACGAGCAGCTGCAGCCCCTTCTCGAAGAATGGGTCCGGCACGGCCCTTCCTTCGAGCGCCATGATCCCATCCTTCCGCGCGAGGTTCGACAGCTCGACCATGGTCGAGATCACCTCGTTCATATCGAAGCGCGACGGCTTGAAGACCTTCATCATCGCCTTGAAATGGCCCAGAAACACCGGCAGCGGTTTCATGGCGAGGACAATGAAGGCCGTGCCCGCGACGACAATCACCAGGGAGGGAATGTCCACGAAGGGCGCCACGCCGCCCGCGTAGATCATCGACCCCACCACCATGACGATGGCGCCGATCAGGCCAATTGCCGCTGCGATATCCATTCCGGTCCCTCCGGAGCCATCATCCAGGTCCGGAGCGGCAAGATCCGTGCCACGGAGGCCTCGGGATCCAGTAAAAGTGAGGACAGTCGGCGCGAGGGGAAGATGCAAAGCGGATCGAGAGGCGCGGTATCCTCCGGATCTTCTGGCTAAGTCGCGTCCGCTTCGGCCCGCCGCCCGCCCGTCGCGGCGGCTCTCGGGCGTCCTGCGCGGGGCATGCCTGCCCACGGGTTCTGCCTTGAAGAAACCGATCCTTGCCAAGCCACTCGGCAGGATCTTCCACCGGCCCTCTGTCGTCCGAACCGCGAACCATCGACGACGGACGGAACGAGATGGGGCGCTTCTGGGCGGCCGCACGTCGCGGAGCGCGGGAGCGCACGGGCGCGGCCTCGCGCGGATCGGCCGGAAAGACGTGGCGGCCGCAGCAACGCAAGTCTGTCCCCGAGCGCCGCCCACCTCTTGCGGCGATGACCGCTCTTGTGCGCCGCATCTGCCAAGGCAGGCGCGGGATCCCTCAGTGGGCGTGGCGGCGGGCCTCACTTCGATCCGACCTGCTGTCGATCCTGCGGCTCAGTTCCGAGAGGCGGAGCACCATGCGGTTGATCTCCTCCACCCCGATGGACTGCTCGCGGCAGGCGGCCGAGATCTCGGCCACCAGCGTGGAGGTGCGGCGGATGTCGGGCACCAGCTCCTCAAGGCCGGAGCGTGCTTCCTCCGATGTCGCCAGCGTCGTATGCGCGAGCTGGTCGATCTCGTGCGAGGCCGCGGCCGCGTGCTCGGCGAGCTTGCGCACCTCGGCCGCCACCACCGAGAATCCGGCGCCGTGCTGCCCCGCCCGCGCCGCCTCGACCGCGGCATTGAGCGCCAGAAGATCCGTCTGCCGCGCAATTTCGCGCAGCACGTTGATCTTGTCCGCGATGAGCCGCATCGCATCTGCCGACCGCTCGACGGCGGCCCCGCCTGTCTCGGCCGCCCGTGCGTTCTGGGCGGCGAGCTGTTCCGTCTCGCTCGCATTGCCGGCGGTGTGGCGGATGGTGCCCGTCACCTCCTCCATCGCGGAGGAGGCGCCCACCAGCGCCCTCGCGATCTCTTCGGCCACTTCCCGATCGCCCTTCACCAATTCCTCGCGTTCGGACTGGACGGCATCGAAATAGGTCGAGACGCCGTAATCCATATCGAGGAGCGCGACCTTCACGATATAGCCCAGCGCATGGGCGGCCCGTGTCGCGCGCCGGCGGCCGAAGAAGCCGCGGCCCGCCATCCGCGGCAGCATGGTCTGGACGATTTCCTCGAGAATGAGGGCATAGCCGCCGAGATACCAGCGCGGTTCGAGGCCGATGCGCGCATGGGTGCGCCCGACCCGCACCGCCTCCTCGACATAGGCGGCGTCGATTTCGCCCGAGGCGAGACGGGCCCAGTGCCGCGCCTGCCGGGACTTGGCAGAGTCCATATGGGTCGCGTCGGCGAAGAACCCGGCCGCCGACGTCTGTCGCATCCGTTCGTGGAAGCGGTCGAGGGCGCGGCCGACCGCCTCGTTCAACAGAGCGCGGGTCGCATCGTCCAGAGCATCGTCCCGGCCGATTCCGAGAAACCTCAGCCGCTCGTCCAGTAAGTCCGTCGTTTGCATGTCGGGCACCGTTCGGATTGCACGGCCCGAGCATGAACCGGGGATCGCTGACGAAGTCTGAACGCGCTTTCAAATTCGAAGAGGTTGGTGAATGAAGGGTCAAGCGTCCCTGACGCCCGCGGCTCAGACGCCCGGAAACGGCCCCGCCCCCGTGGCGCCAGTCAGGTCTGACCGCGCCCCGAGCCTGTGGCCTCCCTTCTCGAGCCTCGCCGCGGGGCCGCCCACGGGGATCTGCGGTGTCGAGGTACGGACGCGATGGCCGCGCCGGATGCGCGCCTCGGGCAGCACATCGGGGCCCGGTTCCCAGCAGACGGCGCGCGCGCAAGTGCCGTGGAGAGACGCGGGCAAGCTGCCCCTCCGGAGCCGCATTGCCCGAGGATCAGCGCCCACCCCGCAGTGATCAGCCGCCGTAGACCGTCACCTGCGGCAGGTCGGTCAGGCCGAGGCCCAGGGCCCGGTAGGCGGCGAGCGAAAGCTGGGCCGCACCCTCCCCCGGTCGGAGCGTCACCGCGAGAGACCGGCCGCCCGGCAGCTCGACCCGGCCCGGCCGCTCGGCCGTCACCAGCGACGAACGGAGCCAGAAGCCGCTCTCGGCCGGAGCGCCGAGGGCCACCGTCACGGTTCCGAGCGCGGCGCCTCCCGCCTGCGGCGCCATCGCCTCGCGCCGTTCCGCCTCGGTCGTCCGGTCGAAGCTCTCGGCTGCCACCCCCTGCCCGCCGGGGATCGGGCGGGCGGCAGGCGCCGGCGGCGGAGCCATGGGGGCCGCGGTCTGCCGAAGCGAGTCGCAGGCGGTCAGCATCAGGAGAGCGAGGGCGGCAGGGGCAAGGATTTTCATGCCTACGACGATAGTCTGGGGCCGACCTGCGTCAACCGGCCCATGCGGCGCTTGTGGGCGGAGTGTCGCAGCCCTACCTTCTCACCATGACTCCGATGCTCCCCTCTCCGGCCGCTCCGTCCCCGCTGCTGATGGATCCGTTCGCCCGCGCGATTTCCTATCTGCGCGTGTCGGTCACCGACCGCTGCGACTTCCGCTGCACCTACTGCATGGCGGAACACATGACCTTCCTGCCCAGGGCCGAACTTCTCACTCTGGAAGAGCTCGACCGGCTCTGCTCGGCCTTCGTGCGGATGGGGGTGCAGAAGCTGCGCGTGACGGGGGGAGAGCCGCTGGTGCGGCGCGGGATCATGACCTTCTTCCGCGCCATGTCGCGCCATCTCGGGACGGGCGCGCTGAAGGAGCTGACGCTCACCACCAACGGCTCGCAGCTTGCCCGCCATGCCGACGAGGTGGCCGCCTGCGGCGTGCGCCGGGTGAATGTCTCGCTCGACACGCTCGACGCCGAGCGGTTCGCGAAGGTGACGCGCTGGGGCCGGCTGCCGCAGGTGCTCGACGGGCTGCGCGCGGCGCGCGCCGCGGGCCTCCGGGTCAAGATCAATACGGTGGCCCTGCGCGGCTTCAACGAGGACGAGCTTTTCCGCCTCGTCGACTGGTGCGGCGCCGAGGGCCACGACCTGACCTTCATCGAGGTCATGCCGATGGGCGAAATGGGCGAGGACACGCGCCTCGACCAATATTGGCCGCTGACCGAGCTGCGGACGCGGCTGGCGGAGCGGTTCTCGCTGATCGAGCTCAGCGAGCGGACCGGCGGCCCGGCCCGCTACGTCCGCCTTGCCGAGACCGGCCAGAAGATCGGCTTCATCACGCCGCTCACCCACAATTTCTGCGAGAGCTGCAACCGGGTGCGGCTGACCTGCACGGGCGAGCTCTTCATGTGCCTCGGACAGGAGGACCGCGCCGACCTGCGCGCACCCCTGCGGCGGACGTCCGAGGACGGCCCGCTGGAACAGGCGATCCGCGAGGCCATCGCCCGGAAGCCCAAGGGCCACGATTTCGACTATTCGCGCAAGACGGTGGCCGGGCAGATGTCGCGGCACATGAGCCACACCGGCGGCTGATCCGGGACGGACGGCCACGCCGCCGACCGCTGCGTCCTGGGATGCCCTGCTGCCCCCTGCCGTCAGGTGCAGAGACCCCCGCCCCTGCCGCGTCCCTCTCCTCCCGGCTTGAGCAGTCGCGAGGCGGGCAGCCCTTCGCGGCGGACAAGGGACGTCCCGAAAGAGCCGATCGCAGGTTCGGCAAAGACCGGTGGCCGCTTGCGGCTCACGGAATCGTCCCTCCGCCGCGGGTCAGGGGCCCCGCTCCGCTCATCCGAGGCGCCGCCGGCGTCGCGCAGGCCGTCAGAGCGAGGGGCCGAGCGTGATCTCCGACCCGTCGGTGAAGCGCGACAGGCGAAAGCGCGTCAGATCGTGCCCGACGGGCCGTCCCGCCACCAGATCGGCCACCACGCGCCCCACGCCCGGGCCGATCCCGAACCCGTGGCCGCTCATGCCGGTGGCAATGGTGAGGCCCGGCACACTCGGGGCCCGGTCGATCACCGGCACCACATCGGGCATCGTGTCGATCATCCCGGCCCAGGTCGCCCGGATCTTCGGCCGTCCCACCCCCGGAAAGGCGCGCCCGAAAGCCGCCGCCGCCCGCGAGAGGGTGGCGAGGTTCGGCGCGGGGTTCAGCACCCGCATCGCCTCGAAGGGCGTCGGCGCTCCCTTCGACCAGGTGCGCGGCGTGTTCCAGCCGTCGGGATAGTCGCGCGGCGCAAGCCAGCGGTAGTGGGTGCTGAGGAAGTCCTTCTTCACCGCCTTGCGGTATTTCAGGGCATGGCGGAAGGCATCGGGGCCGATGAAGAAATCGTGCTCCGACCCGCCCGCGATCGTGTAGCCCCCGTCCTCGCGGCGGCGGAAGGCGAAGGCGTCGTCGGCCGCCGCTCCCGGCAGGATCTCGGGCAGGGGCTCGGTCTGCGCGACCGAGGACAGCACCGAGAGCTGCGGCAGGTTCACCCCATGCGCCCGGGCGAAGAGCGAGGACCAGGCTCCGCCCGCCAGCACCACCTCGGGCGCGCGGATGCGTCCCCGCTCGGTCGTGACCCCGGCCACGCGTCCGCCCTCCAGATCCAGCGCCCGCACCGCGCAGTCCTCGAGGATCGTGACCCCGCGCTCGGCCGCCCCGGCCGCCAGCGCCGGCACCGCAAGCCAAGGCTCCGCCCGCGCATCGGAGGCGGTGAAGAGCCCGCCTTGCCAGAGATCCGCCGCCCCCGGCAGCCGCTCGGCCAGCTCGCGGCGCCCGAGAAGACGCGTGTCCAGCCCCTGCGCCGCGGCATGGATCATCCAACCCTCGTACTGGCTCAGCTGCTCCTCGCGATTGGCCAGATAAAGCACCCCGGTCTGGCGGAAGCCGAACGGATTGCCCAGGCTCTGCGCCAGCCCCTGCCAGAGCCGCAGGCTCTCGACCATGATCGGCAACTCATCCGGGTCGCGGCCCTGCTGGCGGATCCAGCCCCAGTTGCGGCTCGACTGCTCGCCCGCCACGCGGCCCTTCTCGCAGACCGTGACCCGGAACCCGCGCTCGGCCAGATACCAGCCGGTCATCACGCCGATCACGCCCGCGCCGATCACCACCACATCGCAGCTCTCGGGCAGCGGCCCGGTGAAGCGCGCGGGCACCGCCATCGAGATCGGAAAATGCATCACCGCGCGAGATCCGCGACCAGCCGCTGCAGGAAAGCCCAGCCTTCCTCGAACTGCGCCACCTCGAGATATTCGTCAGGCTGGTGCGCCTGGGCGATGTCGCCCGGCCCGCAGACCACCGCCGAATAGCCTGCCGCCTGGAACTGGCCCGCCTCGGTGCCGTAGCTCACGACATGGGTGCCGTTGTCGCCCGACAGCCGCCGCGCCAGCGCCTCGGCCGCCCCCTCGGTTTCCGGACGCAGCGGCGGATAGCCGAAGAGCCGCGCGATCCGGATCGCGGCCTCGGGATGGATGGCCTTCATCTCGGCCTCGAGCGCCTGCGCCTCGGCCTCGAAAGCCGCCGCCCACTCCTCGACCGTCTCGCCCGGCACCGCGCGGAATCCCATGTCGAAGCGGCAGTCGCGGGCGGTGATGTTGCCGGCCGTGCCGCCGCGGATGGTGCCGACATGGACAGTGGTCCAGGGCGGATCGAAGAGCGCCGCCACCTCCGACGGCCGGGCGGCCGCGCTCTGCGCATTGCGCCGGTTGGCCCAGTCGATCAGCCGCGCGGCCGACATGACGGCATTGACCCCGCGGTGCATGATCGAGGAATGGACCTCGTGGCCCTGCACATGGCAGATCAGCCCGCCCCCGCCCTTGTGGCCCGTCACCACCTGCATCCGCGAGGGCTCGCCCACGATCACCGCCCGCCCCTTCGGCAGACAGCGCGCCATCTCATCGATCATGGCGGGCGCGCCGAGGCAGCCCACCTCCTCGTCGAACGACAGCGCGATCTGCAGCGGCCGCTTCACCCCCGTCTCCTGCGCCAGCGCGAGGGCGGCCAGCGCCAGCGCATCGAACCCCTTCATGTCGCAGGTGCCGCGTCCGTAGAGACGCCCGTCGCGCTCGGTCAGCGTCCAGGGATCCGAGCTCCAGTCCTGCCCCTCCACCGGCACCACATCGGTATGGCCGGAAAGCACGACCGCGCCCTCCACCTCGGGCCCGACATGGGCATAGAGCGCGGCCTTCGTGCGCTCCTCGTTCCAGACCCGGTGCGCGGTGATCCCTGCGCCCTCAAGAAACTCCTCGACCCAGTCCACCAGCGCCAGATTGCTGTCGCGGCTCACGGTGGGAAAGGCCACCAGCCGCTCGAGGATCTGGCGGGGCGTGAGCGGGCTGGGCATGGTCGTCTCCTGTTGAAGGAGGAAGCGTGGCCCCGCCCGCAGCCGAGGTCAAGCCCCGCGCCCCGCCTCCTTCACGCTGGTCCAAATATCCCGCGGGGGTCCGGGGGCGCGAAGCCCCCGGGGGCCGGCCCCGCTCAATGCATCTTCCGCTGGATCCGCCGCAGCGCGATCCACACCGCAAGCACCACGACCGGTGTCAGCACCGCGGTGGCCATCCCCTTGCTGATCCCGAAGGGCTCGGTCAGAGGATAGACCGCATAGGCTGCGAGGCTCACGGCATAATAGCTGATCGCCACCACCGAGAGCCCCTCGACCGTGCGCTGCAGTCGCAGCTGCAGGTCCGCCCGGCGGTCCATGCTCTCGAGCAGCTTCTGGTTCTGCGCCGAGCGTTCCACATCCACCCGCGTCCGCAGGAGTTCCGCCGCCCGCTGCGCCCGCTCGGCCATCGAGCGCAGCCGGCCCTCGGCCGATTTCACCGTCCGCATCGCCGGATCGTAGCGCCGAGCCATGAATTCGGCGAAGGTCTGCCGCCCGCTGATCCGCTCCTCGCGCAGTGCGTCGATCCGGTCGTGCACGATCGCCTCATAGGCCCCGGTCGCGCCGAAGCGGAAGGTGAACTGCACGGCGAGGCTCTCGAGCTCGGCATTAATCTTCAGCAGTTCGTGCAGCGCCTCGTCGGGCGACTGTTCGATCTCGTCGAGCCCCGAGACGAGGGCGGAGAGCTTCGGATCGAGCGCATTCAGCCGCCCGTTCAGCGTGCGCGCCCGCATCAGCCCCAGCATCGACATGGCGCGGTAGGTCTCGATCTCGCAGAGCCGGGTCACGATCCGCCCGATCCGCCGCGCCCCCGTGCCCGGCTTCACGAAGACGGAAAAGCGCATGTGGCCCGCCGGATCGATGCGGAAGTCGCCCGCCACCACCGCCGCACCATCCACGATGCGCGAACAGGCAAGGCTGTCGGGCACGAACCAGCCCTCGAGCCGGTCGAGCGCCGCCGCCTCGTCCGCAGGCATCTCCTCGATGCGGATCAGGAGCGAGACGAGCCGGCGCCCCGGCGCCCGCTCTACCCAGTCCTCGGGAAAGACCTCGGCCTTGGCCGGGTCGAAGGGGCGCTCGTGCAGCCCCGGCACGAAGGCCGTGTAGGTCACGAATTCGGTGTGGCTCTCCCAGCGCAGCTCTGCCCGGCCGATGGGCGCCGAGAAATGCGTGGCCTCGGGCGCAGGATGGGCCGTCCCGTTGCGGTCGAGAATGTCGAGCAGATGCGCCCGGTCGCGCGCCCGGTCGCGGTTGGCCGCATCCACCGGCTCCTTGAAGGCCATGAAGACGACATGGCACGGCGCCTCGAGCGCCGGATAGGGACGGGCGTGCAGCTCGTTGGCAAGCGCATAGCGCAGGGGATGGTCGGCGACGGGGGGCATCACGGGCTCCGGCTGGACGGCGAGGGACAAGCTAGGGGGCGCAGAGCGGTTGAGGAAGAGGCCGCCGTGTCACGGGCGACGAAAGAGGCAGATGTTCGTGAGAGGAGCGCCTTGAGGCGCGGCGGGTTCCCGCGGCTCTCCCGACTGCGGGACCCCTGCCCGACTGTCCCCAGCGCGGCGTGCGAGGCTCGCGCGGCCGGAGACCGAAGCCTGACAAGCACCCCCCAAACGGAATGCGCGCCCCGCCGGGGGGCGGAGCGCGCGCAAGGGGACGGACCCGAAGGTCACTCGATCAGCGGCAGGAGCGCGTCGAGGCTCTTTTTCGCGTCGCCATAGAACATCCGCGTGTTGTCCTTGTAGAACAGCGGGTTCTCGATGCCCGAATAGCCGGTGCCCTGCCCGCGTTTCGAGACGAACACCTGCTTGGCCTTCCAGACTTCGAGCACCGGCATCCCGGCGATGGGCGAGTTCGGATCTTCCTGCGCCGCCGGGTTCACGATGTCGTTCGAGCCGATGACGATGGCCACGTCGGTCGAGGGGAAGTCCTCGTTGATCTCGTCCATCTCGAGCACGATGTCGTAGGGCACCTTCGCCTCGGCCAGAAGCACGTTCATGTGCCCCGGCAGACGGCCCGCGACGGGGTGGATGGCGAAGCGCACGTCCTTGCCGCGGGCACGCAGCTTGCGGGTCAGTTCCGACACCGAGCCCTGCGCCTGCGCCACCGCCATACCGTAGCCCGGCACGATGATGACCGAATCCGCGTCGTTCAGCGCGGCCGCCACGCCGTCGGCATCGATGGCGATCATCTCGCCCGCGATCTCCTGCGCCGGGCCGGTGGTGCCGCCGAAGCCGCCGAGGATCACCGAGATGAACGAGCGGTTCATCGCGCGGCACATGATGTAGGAGAGGATCGCACCCGACGAGCCCACCAGCGCGCCGGTGACGATCAGGAGGTCATTGCCCAGCGTGAAGCCGATGGCCGCCGCGGCCCAGCCCGAGTAGCTGTTCAGCATCGACACGACGACAGGCATGTCGGCCCCGCCGATCCCCATGATGAGATGCCAGCCGAGGAAGCCCGCGATCAGCGTCATCAGGAGCAGCGTCCAGACGGCAGAACCGGCCGGCGCGTTGAAGTAGATCACGAGCAGCACGAGCGAGGCCACGATGGTCGCCGCATTGATCGCATGGCCGCCCGGCAGCTTGGCGGGCTTGCCGTCGATCTTGCCCGCGAGCTTGCCGAAGGCCACCACCGAACCCGTGAAGGTCACGGCGCCGATGAAGATGCCGAGGAAGACCTCGACCTTCAGGATCAGGATCTCGACCGGCATCTTGTGGGCCAGCACCGCGGCAAAGCCCGCGAGCGCCTCGAGGTTGCCGCCCTGCTCCTTCACCGCCACGACCGAGCCCAGCTCGAACTGGGCGTTGAGGCCGATAAAGACCGCAGCCAGACCCACGAAGGAATGGAGCGCCGCGACGAGCTGCGGCATCTCCGTCATCTCGACCTTCTTGGCCACATAGGCCCCGGCCACGGCGCCCGCGATCACCATCACCGCGATGATGACGTAATGGCCCACGCCCGGCCCGAAGACCGTGGCGCCCACCGCCAGCGCCATGCCGACGATGCCGTACCAGACGGCGCGCTTCGCGCTCTCCTGCCCCGAGAGGCCGCCGAGCGAGAGGATGAAGAGGATGGCCGCGGCGATGTAGGCGGCGGATGTCAGTCCGATGCTCATCGGGCCCTCCTTACGACTTCTGGAACATGGCGAGCATCCGGCGCGTGACCAGGAAGCCGCCCACAATGTTGATGGTGGCGATCAGGACCGAGATCGCCGCAAGCAGCACCACGAGGACATTGCCCGAGCCGATCTGCAGCAGCGCGCCGAGGATCACGATGCCCGAGATGGCGTTCGTGACCGCCATCAGCGGCGTATGCAGGCTGTGCGAGACGTTCCAGATCACCTGGAAGCCCACGAAGCAGGCCAGCGCGAAGACGATGAAATGCGCCATGAACGAAGGCGGCGCATACATCCCCACGAACAGGAGGAGCGCCGTGCCCACGGCAAGCATCGCGACCTGGCTCACCGTCTGCTTGCGGAAGGTGGCGATCTCGGCCGCACGCTTCTCTTCGGGGGTCAGCTCCTTCACCTTCTCGCGCGGTTTCGCGGCCGCGATGGCCGCGACCTTCGGCGGCGGCGGCGGGAAGGTGATCGCGCCGTCATGGGTGACGGTCGCGCCGCGGATGACGTCATCCTCCATGTTGTGATGGATCACGCCGTCCTTCTTCGGCGTGAGATCCGTCAGCATGTGGCGGATGTTGGTGGAATAGAGCGTCGAGGCCTGAGCCGCCATGCGCGAGGGGAAGTCGGTATAGCCCACGATGGTCACGCCGTTCGGCGTCACGATCTTCTGGTCGGGCACCGTCAGGTCGCAGTTGCCGCCGCGCTCGGAGGCGAGGTCGACGATGACCGAGCCGCGCTTCATGGCCGAGACCATGTCCTCGGTCCAGAGCTTCGGCGCCGGCCGACCGGGGATGAGCGCCGTCGTGATGACGATGTCCATCTCGGGGGCGAGCTCGCGGAACTTGGCCAGCTGCTTCTCGCGGAACTCGGGGGACGAGGGGGCCGCGTAGCCGCCGGTGGCCGCGCCGTCCTGCGCCTCCTCGAACTCGAGATAGACGAATTCGGCGCCCATGGATTCGATCTGCTCGGCCACTTCGGGCCGCACGTCGAACGCATAGGTGATCGCACCGAGCGAGGTGGCCGTGCCGATGGCCGCAAGGCCCGCTACGCCCGCACCCACCACGAGCACCTTGGCCGGGGGCACCTTGCCCGCCGCCGTCACCTGCCCCGTGAAGAAGCGGCCGAAGTTGTTGCCGGCCTCGATCACCGCGCGATAGCCCGCGATATTGGCCATCGAGGACAACGCGTCCATCTTCTGCGCGCGCGAGATCCTCGGCACCATGTCCATCGCGACGACAGTGGCGCCCTTCTCCTTGCAGAGCTCCAGAAGCTCGGCATTCTGGGCGGGCCAGAAGAAGGAGATCAGCGTCTGTCCGCGGCGCAGCCGCTCGGCCTCGGCCCGTTCGGGACCGCGCACCTTCACCACGATGTCCGCGGCCTCGAAGAGGGCCGCGGCCGAGGGCAGGACCTCGACGCCGGCGGCGGCATAGGCTTCGTCGGAGAAGCCCGCCTTCATGCCCGCGCCGGTCTCGATCACGCAGTGATGCCCGAGCTTCTGCAGCTGGAGGGCGGAGTCCGGCGTCATGGCGACGCGGGCCTCGCCCTCGAATATCTCCCTGGGTGCTCCGATCTTCACCGATTATCCCCCTTCATTCGCGGCTTCCGGCGGGGTTCGCCGGCCCGCCTGTTTAACATTGCGCAAGAAAATTGCACAAGACGGTTGCCGCCTTGCAGCAAGTTGCAGATTTCGTCCAGCGGGCGCGTTGCCGCTGCGTCACAGCCAGCGCCGTGTCCGGCGGGTCCAGTCGTCGAATTGCGCCCCGAAGGCAAGGCGCAACCGTGCCTCCTCGGGCTCGACGAAGCGCCGCGTGAGCACCCACAGGAAGGCGGGCACGAGCGGCAGGCCCAGCGGCGCGTCGATCCAGAGGAGCACCGCGAGCAGGATCAGGAGATCGCCGAGATAGATCGGGTTGCGGCTGATCGAAAAGACCCCGTCGGTCACGAGGGCGCTCGGCTGCCGGTGCGGCAGGACGGTGGTCGCGGCCCGGCGCATCAGGCGCGCGGCCAGCCCCGCGAGCACGAGGCCTGTCCCGCCGAGGCCCACGGCCGCGATCCGTCCGGGCGCGCCGAACAGCCCGAACGGCACCAGCCGGTCGAGCGCGAGGGCCACGATCACGAAGAGCAGCAGCCAAAGCGGCGGCAGGTCGAGAGGCTTCATGCGGTCTCCTTGCGCGGGTCGCCCCCTCATGCCACGGGCGGGGCGCCCCGCAAAGGGCCGAGGCGCCTTGCGGCCCCGCGCCATTTGCCGCTACCTCCGTTGCGCAGAATGGGAGGGACGCATGACGGATTTCGAGGCGACGCGGGCGATGTTCGACCTGCCCGAGGGCGTGATCTACCTCGACGGAAACTCGCTCGGTCCGCTGCCGCGGGCGGCGGCGGCGCGGGTGGCGGGCTGCGTCACCGAGGAATGGGGCGGGATGCTCATCACCGGCTGGAACCGCGCGGGCTGGATGGAAATGCCGCGACGGCTGGGCGACCGGATCGGCCGGCTGGTGGGGGCGGAGCCCGGGACGGTGGTTCTGGGCGACACGCTCTCGATCAAGGTCTTCCAGGCGCTGGCCGCGGCCTGCGAGATGCGCCCCGACCGGCGGGTGATCCTGTCGGACAGCGGCAACTTCCCCTCGGATCTCTACATGGCCGAGGGGCTCTGCCGGATGCTGGGCGACCGCGAACTGCGCGTGGTGGCGCCCGAGGCGCTCGAGGATGCGATCGACGAAAGCGTGGCCGCGATCCTCGTGACCGAGGTGGATTACCGCACCGGGCGGCGGCACGACATGGCGGCCCTCACCGCCCGGGCCCATGCCGCGGGCGCGCTCGCGATCTGGGATCTCGCCCATTCCGCCGGCGCCCTGCCCGTCCGGCTGGCCGAGGAGGGCGCGGACTTCGCGGTGGGCTGCACCTACAAGTACCTGAACTCCGGCCCCGGCGGGCCCGCCTTCATCTATGTGGCCCCCCGCCACGGCGAGCGCGCAGTGCCCGCGCTTTCGGGCTGGCTCGGGCATGAGGCGCCCTTCGCCTTCGATCCGGCCTACCGCCCGGCGCGCGGGGTCGAGCGGATGCGGGTGGGGACGCCCCCCGTGATCCAGATGGCGGCCCTCGATGCGGCGCTCGACGTCTGGGAGGGCGTGGCGATGGCCGATCTGCGGGCGCGCTCGCTGGAGCTGACCGACCTCTTCATCGCCGAGGTCGAGGCGCGCTGCCCGGACCTCGTGCTCGCCACGCCGCGCACGCACGAGCGCCGCGGCTCGCAGGTGAGCTTCCGCCATCCCGAGGCCTATCCGATCATGCAGGCGCTGATCGCGCGCGGCGTGATCGGCGATTTCCGCGCGCCCGACATCCTGCGCTTCGGCTTCACGCCGCTCTATATCGGCGCCTCCGAGGTGAGCCGCGCGGCGGAAATTCTCGGCGAGGTGATGGCGGGCCGGCTCTGGGACCGTGAGGACTATCGCCGGCGCGCAGCCGTGACCTGACAGGGGAGCGCGTGAGGGAGGGGCCGTCGCCGGGGGCATCGAGCCCCCGACGACGGCGCTGCCGCTCACGGGAGCGGACCCGGCAGAACCCGGTGCCGCGCGCGTAAAAAACACTTGCTTTCGGGGGATCTCCGCCGTCCGGCTTTGACCATCGACGCCGAGTCGTTTACCTTCCCATGTCAGACAGCCCGCCGACAGGGCGGGCGCGGGGCAGGACAGCGGAATGGAACTGATCGGACGGAAGCTTGCAGCCGCGGTACTCGCGGCGGGGATGCTGGGGGGCTGCGTGCCGGACGCAGCCATGGTGAATGGCAAGGTCGAGGAACCGGCCCCGCAGCCGAAGCTCTTCGAGGGGGCCTATGCGGCCCGGGCGGACGGCAAATATACCCTGCCCGCCATCCCCACCGACCGGGTGCCGGTGCAGTATCAGCGCCAGACCGTGGCCTATACCAGCAACGAGGCGCCCGGCACCATCGTCATCAACCCGCGCGAGCGCGTGCTCTATTTCGTGACGGGCAAGGATACGGCGATCCGCTACGGGATCGCGGTCGGCAAGGAAGGTTTCCAGTGGTCCGGCACGGCCGTGGTGGCAAACCGCCGCCACTGGCCGACCTGGACGCCGCCGCCCGAGATGATCGACCGCAAGCCCGAACTGAAGAAATGGGAGAAGGGCCAGCCCGGCGGGCCCACGAACCCGCTCGGTGCGCGCGCGCTCTATCTCGAGACCAACGGGCGCGATTACGGCTACCGCATCCACGGGACGCCGGAATGGAACTCGATCGGGCATAATGCCTCGTCGGGCTGCATCCGCATGATCAACCAGGACGTTGTCGACCTGTTCGAGCGCGTGCCGGACGGAGCGAAGGTCGTGGTGATGACGCATGACGGCAAGATGCCGACCGGCCTCACCCTGCCGCCGCCCCCGCCGAAGAAGGCCAAGCCCGTGGCCGTGGCGGCCGTGACCGCGCCGGCCAAGCCCGCGATTCCGTCGGGGCTGTCGAACCTGCCGATGCTCTCGCCCTACGGCGCCCCCGCCGCAGCGGAGCCGGCAGCGACCGAGCCCACCGCGACGAGCCCGTCAGAAGCCACGCCCCCTGCCCCGGCCGCCGATACGCCACCCGAGACCACGGGCCCTCTGGCCGACGAGCCCTCGGCCGTTCCGGCGCCCGAAGAGGTGCCCGATGCCCCGGTGGTCCTGCCTCCGGCCGAAGCCGCGGCGCCTGCGGAAAGCCAAGCCACCGACTCGCTTTGATCGGGGATCACCCGTTGCTCTGATCGGGCCGCCCCTCGGGCGGCCCTTTCGCATTGCGCCCCCCCGGCGGCTCCTGATGCCGCGGATGAGGCTCTGATACCTGATGAGGGTTGCCGACCCGTCCCGGCACACCGAGAGGGCTTCATGGACGCCCTAAGGCGGACCTCCAAGGCAAGGAGGGGTTTCCCCGCAGGAGACGGCGGTCGGCTCTTCGGCGGCTCTCATTGACGCGTCCGACCATTCGTGCAGGCGCTCAGGCACGGCGGTCGAGTCTCCGGCTCCTCCCCTTGACGCGTCTGGCCATTCGCGCCGGCGCTAAGGCACGGCTGTTGGCTCTCCGGCAAGCTCACCCTGCGCATCCGGCCGTTCCTGCCGGCGCGCCGGTGCTCAGGCGCTGAGACGGGTCGGGGCGCGGCACTCCGCCCAGTCTCGCACCGCGGCGCCGAAGGCCGCGAAGAGCGGGCGCGAGACCGGATCGCTTGCGGCGTTCCATTCCGGATGCCACTGGACCGACAGGGTGAAGCCCTTCGCGCCCTCGACATAGATCGCCTCGGGCGTGCCGTCGGGGGCGGTGCCGTCGATCACGATCCGCTGGCCCGCGCGCGCAATCCCCTGACCGTGGAGCGTGTTGGTCATCACCTCCTCCGCCCCCATCAGCCGGTGGAACACCCCGCCCGGCGTGAAGCGCACCGGGTGCCGCAGGGCGAACTTCTCTTCGATCGTGCCGTCGGGCGGCATCCGATGATTCATCCGCCCCGGCAGGTCGCGGATCTCGGGATGGAGCGTGCCGCCCATCGCGACGTTCACTTCCTGAAAGCCGCGGCAGATGCCGAGGAAGGGCTGGCCGCGCTCGACGCAGGCGCGCACCAGCGGCAGGGTGATCGCGTCGCGGGCCCGCTCGAAGGATCCGTGCGCGGGCGTCTCGTCCTCGCCATATTCGGACGGATGGACGTTCGGGCGGCCGCCGGTCAGCAGGAAGCCGTCGCAGAGATCGAGAAGTTCCTCGACCGTCACGAAGGTCGGATCGGTCGGGATGATGAGCGGCAGGCAGCCCGAGACAAGGGCCACGGCCTCGCTGTTCATCGTGCCCCCCGCATGAACGGGGTAGCTCTCGTTCAGGAGCGAGGAGTTGCCGATGATGCCCACGACTGGCCGGCGGTGGGCGGGACCGGGCCGGGCGGAGCCGACAGGGGACGGGCTGGGAAAGCTGGGGCCGGGGATCTGGGATCGCATGGTGAGAAGATAGGGCCTCAGTGCCCGCAGGTGAAGGGAAAGGCGCAGCCAGAGCCTTGCGCTGATGCACAGAACGCCGCGTTCTTGTGCAGCCTGTGCCCGGGCTGCTGCGCCGGTAGCGCTCCTCGGGTGCGGCTGATCGGGCGGGAGACAGCTTCCGCATGACCCGCGCAGGGCGGCGGGCGTCGCCCTGCACGGAGCGGCCGAAGCACGGCCGTGCTCCGGGTCAGGCTGCCGCGCCGAGGCTGGCGGCGGCAGCGGCCAGCGCCCCCTCCCCGTGCGGGATCTCGAGCGCTGCGAGCCCCGCCTCCATCACCGCGAGCGCGCCGAGCGTCATGTGGGCGTTCACGTGGCCCATGTGCGCGACCCTTAGGAACCCGTGATAGGCGGGCTCCGAGGGCAGCGCCATGCCAAGGCCGATGCCGAGCGTCACGCCTGCCCGCGTCTCGGTCCATTCCCGCAGCCGCGTCGCATGGGGCGCGCCCATCCGGGCCGCCGTCACCGAGCGGCCGCGGCACGCAGCATCGGCCACGTTGAGCGCAATCTCGGGATTGCCCGCGCCCCAATGGTCGAAGGCCGTCCAGACCGCCCGCGCCAGCGCCTCGTGGCGCGCCCAGACCGCGGGCAGTCCCTCATCGAGGATCATGTCGAGCGCCGCCCGCAACCCATAGAGGTGATGCGTCGGCGCGGTGCCGCAGAAATGCTGCCAGAATTCGGTGCCGAAGCTGCGGGGCGTCCAGTCCCAGTAAGGCGTGCGCAGATCCGAGGCGCGGCACCGTTCCAACGCGCGGTCGGAATACCAGACGAAGCCCAGCCCCGGCGGGGTCATCAACCCCTTCTGGCTCGCGCCGACCGTCACGTCGGCCCCCCATTCGTCCATGCGATATTCGTCGCAGGCGAGCGAGGCGATGCAATCGACCGCGAGCAGCGCCGGATGGCCCACGGCATCGATGGCGGCGCGGAGCGCGGCCACATCGTTGCGGATCGAGGTGGCCGTGTCGACATGGGTCACCAGCACCGCCTTGATCCGATGCCCGGGGTCGGCCCGCAGCGCCTCCTCCAGCCGGGCGGGATCGGCGGGCGCGGCCCGGCCGAAGTCGATCAGCTGCACATCGACGCCGAGGGCGCGGGCACTCTCGGCCCAGCCGTGGCCGAAGCGGCCGGTGGCCAGCACCAGCGCCCGGTCGCCGCGGCTGAAGAGGTTGGCGTTCGCCGCCTCCCACGCGCCGTGCCCGTTCGCGATATAGAGCGCCACCTGATGCTCGGTGCCGGCAATGCGCTTCAGATCCGGCCAGAGGCTGGCCACCATCTCGTGCAGGGCGCCTTCGTAGATGTTGGGCGCGGCACGGTGCATGGCGTTCAGCACCCTGTCCGGCATGGCGGAGGGGCCGGGAATGGCAAGATAGGGACGGCCGTGCGCAAGCGACATGGATCTTCTCCGGGAGTTGCCCGAAATGGCTACGCCCGCCTCCGCAGAAGGTCAATCGACGCGCGCGGACCCGAACCGGCGGCCGCGCGCGGGGACCGGCCGCCCCTCGCCGCCTTGCCACCGGGCGCCCTTTCGCGATAGACCCGGCGGACCCTTCGACGAGGCCGCCCTTGCCCCGCACACCCGCCGATCCGCGCTACAGCTCCGGCCGCCTGTTCGGCCGGCTCTGGCACGGCTATCTCAAGCGCCACACGGGCACGATGGGCTTGGCCTTCCTGCTCAACGTGATCGAGGGCTCGACGCTCGGCGCGCTCTCCTGGCTGATCCAGCCGCTCTTCGACCGCGTCTTCGCCCCGGGCGGCAACAACCTGCTGCCGTGGGTGGGCCTGGCGATCCTCGGCCTCTTCGTGCTGCGCGCGATCACCTCGGTGGCCTCCAAGGCCATTCTCACGCGGGTCTCGCAGATCAGCTCGACCGCGATGCAGGTCGATCTGCTCCGCCACATCCTGACCCTCGATCAGGGCTTCTTCCAGAAGAACCCGCCCGGCGCGCTGATGGAGCGGGTGCAGGGCGACACGAACGCCGTGCAGGGCGTCTGGTCGAGCGTGATCCTCGGCATGGGGCGCGACGTGGTCTCGCTGATCGGCCTCTTTGCCGTGGCGGTTTCCATCGATCCGATCTGGACACTGGCCGCGCTGGTGGGGGCGCCGCTCCTGATCCTGCCTGCGCTGGTCGTGCAGCGCTATATCCGCAAGAAGACGCGCCAGATGCGGGTGCAGGCCGGGGCGCGCTCCACCCGGCTCGACGAGATCTTCCATGGCATCCAGCCGATCAAGCTGAACCGGATGGAGACCTACCAGCTCGACCGGTTCCGGCGGATCGTCGATGTGATCGTGCGGGGCCAGCTCAAGATGGCGGTGGGGCGCGCCACCATGCCCGCGCTGATCGACGTCATCACCGGGATCGGCTTCTTCGCCGTCCTCGTCCTCGGCGGGCGCGAGATCGCCTCGGGCGAGCGGACGACGGGCGAGTTCATGTCCTTCTTCACCGCCATGGCCCTCACCTTCCAGCCGCTCCGGCGTCTGGGCGACCTGTCGGGCTTCTGGCAGATCGCGGCCGCCAGCCTCGAGCGGATCTACCGGCTCTTCGACACCGAACCCCAGGTGCTGCGCCGCCCGGTCACGGCCACGCCTAAGGCAGGCGTTCCCGAGATCCTGATCGAGGACGTGCATTTCGCCTACGACGACCATCCCGTGCTGAACGGCCTCAGCTTCCGGGCCGCGCCGGGCAGGATGACCGCCCTCGTGGGGCCGTCGGGCGCAGGCAAGAGCACGGTCTTCCATCTGCTCACGGGCCTCATCGAGCCAAGGTCGGGGCGCGTGCTCCTCAACGGGGTCGACGCGGCAGACATGGCCCTGTCGGACCTGCGGGCGCAGTTTGCCGTCGTTTCGCAGGAGGCGGGCCTCTTCGACGAGACGATCCGCGAAAACGTGACCCTCGGCCGCGACGTGCCGCAGGACCGGCTCCGGGCGGCGCTCGAGGCCGCGCATGTGACGGAGTTCGTCGACGGCCTGCCCGAGGGCGATCTGACGCCCGCGGGGCCGCGCGGCTCGCGTCTGTCGGGCGGCCAGCGCCAAAGGGTGGCCATCGCGCGAGCGCTCGTCTCGGAGGCGCCGGTACTGCTTCTCGACGAGGCCACCTCGGCGCTCGACGCGGCCTCCGAGGCGCTGGTGGCCGAGGCGCTGAGCCGGCTTGGCGAGGGCCGCACGACGCTGGTCATCGCCCACCGGCTCTCGACCGTGCGGCAGGCCGACCGGATCGTGGTCATGGAAGAGGGCCGCGTCGTCGATCAGGGCACGCACGAGGAATTGCTGGCGCGGGGCGGTCTCTATGCCGAACTGCACCGGCTGCAGTTCAGGAACGGAGAGACCCATGCCGGGTGAGATCGCAACCGACCGCAGGCTCTGGGAGATCTCGGGCAAGGACGGCCTGCATTTCCTGCAGGGACTCGTCTCGAACGACGTCCGACCGCTCGAGACCGCCGACGGGATCGTCTGGGCCGCGCTCCTCTCGCCGCAGGGGAAGTATCTGGCGGACTTCTTCGTGGTTCGGACGGGCGGGCGGCTCTTCATCGACATCTCGGACCGGCTGGCCGATCCTACGCTGAAGCGGCTCACCATGTATCGCCTGCGCGCCGACGTGCAGATCGCGCCGCTCGACCTGTCGGTCGTGCGCGGCCTCGGCGAGGCGCCCGCGGGCGCCCTGCCCGACCCACGCCACCCGGCCCTCGGCTGGCGCGGCTACGGGATGGACGGGGGCGCCCCCGAAGTGGACTGGGACGCGATCCGCGTGGCCCATCTCATTCCGGAGAGCGGGCTCGAGCTGGTCCCCGACGACAGCTACCTGCTCGAATCGGGCTTCGAGCGGCTGCACGGCGTGGATTTCCGCAAGGGCTGCTATGTGGGTCAGGAAGTGACCGCGCGCATGAAGCACAAGACCGAGCTGCGGAAGGGTCTGGTGCGGGTGCGCATCTCGGGCGAGGCGGCGTTCGGCGCCGAGATCACGGCAGACGGCAAGCCCGCGGGCACGCTCTTCACCCGCTCGGGCGACCGCGCCATCGCCCATGTCCGCCACGACCGCGCCGAGGGCGAGATGCGCGCGGGCGAGGCTGCCCTGCATCTGGATCCCCTCGCGGAGTGACGGCCGCCCGCGGGGGGCTGTCCGCCCCCCGCACCCCCCGAGGATATTTGGGCCAGACTGAAAGGGGGCCGGGCGCGGGGCGGGCTCCTTTGTCAAAGCCGATGCCCGCAGGCCAGCAGAGCCTTGCACTCCCTGTCGGGAGAGATCAGACGCGCTCGGAATATTCCATGAATTCGGTATGCACGAGGATCTCCTCGTCCGGCCCGATGAAGGGCGGCACCATGATCCGCATCCCGTTGTCGAGGATGGCGGGCTTGTAGCTGTTGGCGGCGGTCTGGCCCTTCACCACCGGCTCGGTCTCGACGACGCGGCAGCGAACCTTCGCGGGCAGCGTGACGTTCAGCGGCTCGTCGCCGAAATAGTTGACCGTGGCGACCATCCCGTCCTGCAGGAAGGGTCGCCGCTCGCCCAGAAGCTCGGCGTCGATCTCGACCTGCTCGAAGCTCTCGGCATCCATGAAGATCAGCCGGCCGTCGCTTTCGTAGAGGAACTGCTGGTCCTTGTTCTCGAGTTCCGTGCGCTCGACCTTGTCCTCGGAACGGAACCGCTCGTTCAACTTCCGCCCGTCGCGGAGGTTCTTGAGCTCGACCTGCGCGAAGGCGCCGCCCTTGCCGGGCTTCACATGGTTGACCTTCACGGCCGCCCAGAGTCCCCCGTCATGCTCAAGGATGAATCCCGGCTTGATCTCGTTTCCGTTAATCTTCGGCATGCTGCATCCCGGCGCGCTTGATCGGCTGTGGCGCTACGCTATATATGCCCCCGGATCGGGCGGCAATGCCTCTGGAAACGAGGACTATCGGCGACGAGACTTGATCACAGTGCATGGCGGGCATTCCAAACGGAACATCCTGAATCGCGGCTGGTTATGCATATTCGCCGAACGCCACAAGAGAAAAGAGCAAGAACAGGACAAACTCATGGCCGATTTCATTGACAGCACCGCTTTCAACTTCGAACAGGGGCAACGTGCCCGCAAACTGTTCGCTGCCGTGGTGCTGGCCGCGCTGGATGATGCCATCGCGGACGACAAGAAGTATGGCAACGGGCCGGAACAGATCGCCCGCTGGGCACGGTCGCGCGACGGGCGCGAAGTGCTTTCCTGCGCCGGCATCGACCCCAACGAGCGGGTCGTGAAGGGGCTGATGGAATTTGTGAGCAAGGGCATCCGCACCTCGGTTGCGCTCTCGCGCGAAGAGAGCGAGCGGCGCCATGCGCTCGAAATGGATCAGGCAGAAGCGGCCTGAGCCATCCGTCATCGACAGGAAAGCGCGCCCTTCCGGGCGCGTTTTTCTTTGGGCGAAGGGCTGAAGCGGGGCTTCGCTCGGTTGGGCGAGTGGGAAGAGCGGGGCTTCATCCGGGCGGCCCATTCGAGACGCAGCGCTGCACACGCCTCGGCAACCATGTCCGGGTCTTGAGGGAACACCCGCTGGCGGCATCGGCCTCCGGGCTCGCCCGAGGGGCCGCCTTCCCCACAGGCGGGGCCTAAAGGCTGCTTGGGCAGGTCCAGACGAAGAGAGTGCGGCGATGCTCTCGATCGGAGCCTCTGGTCGGGCGCAAAGACGCTCTTGCCATCGAGCACGGCCGAGACTCAGGGGGAGATGACGCGGCCGCGCCCGGGCGCCTTTCGGGCGACGCGGCCGATCAGCCGATGCCGAGGGTCGGTCAGGAGGGATCGCGGGCCAGCAGTGCGCGATGAATCTCGGCGCGGACCAGCTTGCGGATGTTGCGGGTGATGCGCTCTCCCAGCTCTCCCCGAAGCTCCTCGCGGATCACGGCCTGCACCATCGCGCGCAGACGGTCGTCGTCGAGCTCCAGCGCCCCCTCGGAGGCGGACGGCGCCCGCATATCCGCGGTTGGCGCAGCCGCCGGCAGCCGCGGCTCCCGGTCGGCCGTCACAGCCTCCTGCCGCTGGCGTACCTCCTCTGCGGCCCAGCTCAGTCCAGCGAGCGGGTCCTGCGGCACCGCATCGGCAACAGGCCCCGACGCCAAGGAAGGCGCTTTGGGTGGGCCCGCCGTCCCGATTTCGTCCGGTTCGGCAGAGGACGCAGGCGGTGTCGTGAGGTCCACTTCGGCATCTGCCCGCGTCATGTCCGCCTTGGCCGTCTCCGGCCGCGCTGCTACATCCACGATGCTCACGACCGTCGCAGGCCGGATGAAGGGCGCGCCGGTCTCGGGGTCGCTCTCGGGCAGCCAGTCCTCCTCGGCCTCCATGAAGGGCGCTGGCGGCACCGTATCGACCGGCGTCACCACGCGAAGCGCCGGCGTCAGGACCAGAGGATCGGGGCCGACCGGCAGGGGCTCTCCCCCCGCCCCCTCGGCCACCAGTCGGCGGATCGAGGACAGAACATCCCCATATTCCACATTGGTCATGCGTTCCGTCATTCGGCTCTCCGGTCCTGGCATCTTCTCAGTCTAAGAGGCATGAGCCTCCGGCACAAGTTCCGGGCCGGGAAAGGTCGAAGCCCGCCCAGCACACTCCGAAAAGGAAACGGGGCCGGACTGGCCGACCCCGTGCCCCGCAGGAAGGAAAGTCTCAGTTCCGGCCGATCGACTTCAGCACGCGGTCGAGCCGCTTGCCCTGCGCGCTGGTGGCCGGCGCGTGCTTCACGGCGTTGTAGTAGGCTGCCGGATCGTAGGTCGGGATGCCCAGATTGAGATGTTCGACGGTCAGGAGCCCCATCGAGGCCAGCACCTGATAGATCCCCACATAGCGCTGCGCCTCGGCGGTGAGACGGTCGGCCTGCGAGTTCAGGAGGTCCTGCTCGGCGTTCAGCACGTCGAGCGTGGTCCGGGCGCCGAGCGTCGCTTCCTCGCGCACGCCCTCGAAGGCGGTGCGGGCAGCGCGGACTTCCTCGTCCCCCGCGGCGATGGCGGCGGAGGCCACCTCGACCGTCGACCAGGCGACGCCCACATTCTGCGCCACATTCACGCCGGTCTGCAGCAGGTTCGCCTTCTGCGCATCGAGGTTGGCAAGCGTCTGGCGGTAGAGCGCGGACAACTCGCCCCCGGCATAGAGCGTGTGCCGGAGGGAGAGGCCGACGCTGGCCGACTCCTGCCCCTCGTCGTCGAGCCCCACATTCGCCTCGGCGCTGATCGAGGGACGCATCGCGGCCTTGGCGCGCGCCACGTTCAGATCGGCCGCCGCCACCTGACGCTGGGCCTGCCGCACCTGCGGATGGGCGCGGAGCGCCACCTGGCGCGCCGCCTCCATGGTCGCGGCGGTGCGCGGCGCGGCAGGACGCGGCGCGAGATCGACCGGATAATGGCCCACGGCGGCCTTGTAGGCCTCGCGCGCCACCTTGAGATCGCCCTCGGCCGAGGTCAGGTCGGACCGCGAGGCCGCCAGCGCGGCCTGCGCCTGCGACACGTCGGTGCGGGTGACTTCGCCCACGTCGAACCGGTCCTGCGCGGCCTGCAGTTCCTGATCGATCAGCCCGAGGTTGTTGCGCCGCAGATTGACGATGGATTGCGCAAGCTGCACCTGCACATAGGCATTGACCGCATCGAGCAGCACGTTCTGCTCGACCTGCACCAGCGCCTCGCGGGTGGCGAGCACCGTCTCCTTGGCGGCCTCGACGGCGAGCGCATTTCGCCCGAAGTCATAGAGCGTCATCGAGGCGGTGAGCCCGACCGAGGAGTTCAGGTTCTCGACGTTGGTCCGCCCGGCAGGGGTCAGGAGCGTCGCATCCGCATGAACCCGCTGGAAGCTGTAGGTCGATTGCGCGACGAACTGCACGACGGGGCGCAGAGCCGCGACGGCCACCGCCACATCCTCGTCGGTCGCCCGCAGAAGCGCGCGATTCTGTTCGAGCAGGTTGCTGTTGCGGTAGGCGGAGATGAGGGCATCGGCGAGCGTCTCCGCCTGTGCCGCGGACGAGGCCATCACCGCCAGAGCCGAGCAGGTCGCCACGGCCCACAGTCTGATCTTTCTCATTGCCCTCTCCACTGTCCCGTCAATCTCTTGTTTCTGAAAGACTTGCCTTACAACGCAAAATCGCGCTTCACCTCGAACCCCGGCAGGACCGGGGCACTGGCGTTGAAAACCGGGCGCCAAGTGATCGCCCCGTCCACCTTGTATCCGATGCGGGCTACGCCGAGCGGGCCTTCCATGAAGATGCAGCCGATCCGGCCGCCTTCCTTCAGCTGGTCGAGCAGCGCCTGCGGCACCGTCTCGACCGCGCCTTCGACCGTGATGACATCATAGGGCCCGTGCTTGGCGGCACCGCTGGTGAGCGGGCCCACGATCACGGCCGCATTGTCCACGCCCTCGGCCGAGAGGGTGCGCTGCGCCTCGGCGGCAAGCTGTTCGTCCTCCTCGAGGCCCACGACCGCCTCTGCCAGCCGGGCGATCACGGCGCAGGAATAGCCGAGCCCGCAGGCCACATCGAGCACCGATTCCACCGGCTGGATGTTCAGCGTGTCGAGCAGCTTCGCAAACGTCCGCGGCTCGAGCAGGACGCGGTTCGGCGCCACCGCCACGTTCTCGCTCATGTAGGCGACTTCCCGCAGGGGGCGCGGCACATAGACCTCGCGCGGCACGGTCAGCATCGCATCGATGATCGGAAACTTGGTCACGTCCGAAGGGCGGATCTGCGTGTCCACCATCATCATGCGCCGCGTCGCAAAATCCGTCATCTGCCAAGCTCTTCCGTCCGCTACAGTCTCCATCCTCTTGCCACAGATGCGCAGGCGCGGCAACAGAC
This sequence comes from Cereibacter sphaeroides 2.4.1, assembly GCF_000012905.2. NCBI lineage: Bacteria > Pseudomonadati > Pseudomonadota > Alphaproteobacteria > Rhodobacterales > Paracoccaceae > Cereibacter > Cereibacter sphaeroides. The sequence continues at coordinate 1,976,764 of NC_007493.2, forward strand.
GGCGGAACGGGTTTATCCACAGCGTGGCCGCCATCACACGCCCTTGCGAGCGGCCCTCCGCCCGTCCACTCTGCGCGGGCACAGAGCCGGAGCCCTGCCATGACCTCCTCCCCCGCCCGCAACGGCGACATTTCCTTCTGGTATGCCGACATCGGCGGGGTGCCGCAGCCGCGGCCTCCGCTCGCGGGCGATGCGCGGGCCGATGTCTGCATCGTGGGGGCCGGCTACACCGGGCTCTGGACGGCGCTCTATCTGAAGGAGCAGGCGCCCGAGCTCGAGGTGCTGGTGCTGGAGAAGGAGTTCGCGGGCTTCGGCGCCTCGGGGCGCAATGGCGGCTGGCTCACCGGCAGCTTCGCCTGGACCCACGACCGCTATCTCTCGACCGGGACGGCCGAGGGCGTGCGCGCGATGGTGACCGCCATGAGCGGCACGGTGGACGAGGTGATCCGGGTGGCCGAGGCTGAGGGGATCGACGCCGACATCCACAGGACCGACGAGCTGATGGTGGCGGTGACGCCGGCACAGCGGGCGCGCGCCGAGGCCGAGGTGCGCCACCGCCAGAGCTGGGGCGAGGAGCGGGTATCCTTCCTCGAGGCCGACGCGGTGGCGCGGCGCATCCGCATTCCGAAGGCGGAAGGGGCCATGGTGGTGGGCGGGGTCGCACGGGTGCAGCCCGCGAAGCTTGTCCGCGGCCTCGCCGAAGCCGCCGAACGGCGCGGCGTGCGGATCGCGGAAGGCACCGAGGTGCTGGGCATCGCCCCCGGTCGGGTCGAGACCCGGCGCGGCACCGTGCAGGCGCCCATCATCCTGCGTGCGACCGAGGGCTTCACCGCCACCCTGCCCGGCGCCAAGCGCGACTGGCTGCCGCTCAACTCGGCCCAGATCGTGACCGAGCCGCTGCCGCCCGAGATCTGGGACCGGATCGGCTGGGAGGGGGCCGAGATCCTTGGCGACATGGCCAATGCCTATTGCTACTGCCAGCGCACGCGCGAGGGGCGGATCGCCGTCGGCGCGCGCGGGCGGGCCTATCGCATGGCGTCGCGGATCGACGAGCGGGGAGAGGCCGATGCCGTCACCGTGGCCCATCTTCTGAAGCGTCTGCAGCGGCATTTCCCGGCCGCGGCCGATGCGCGGATCGACCATTCCTGGTGCGGGGTGCTGGGCGTGCCGCGCGACTGGTGCGCGACCGTGGGCCTCGATCCCACCACGGGCATCGGCTGGGCGGGCGGCTATGTGGGTGTGGGCGTCTCGACCTCGAACCTCGCGGGCCGCACGCTGGCCGATCTCGCGCTGAAGCGCGACACGGCGCTGACCCGGCTGCCGTGGGTCAACCGCCGCGTCCGCCGGTGGGAGCCCGAGCCGCTGCGCTGGCTGGGCGTGCGCGGCATGTATCGGCTGCTCGAGGCCGCCGACCGGCGGGAAGAGGCAGGCGGCCCGCCCTCGTGGCTCGCGGCCCTGGGCCACAGGATCGCGGGGCGCTGACCGGCAGCCCGGTCAGCGCCGCAGGATCAGACCGCCCGCGGCTTTGCCGTCTGCCGGAGCGGCATCACGCGCCCCCGGGCGAGCGCGCCCCGCGCGGTGGCCGCGATATCCTCGGCCCGCAGCCCCGCATCGGCATACATGTCCTCGGGGCTCGCCTGCTCGATGAAGCGGTCGGGCAGCGTCATGACCCGGAGCGCGAGGCCCCCGTCGAAGCCGCCGGAATTGGCGAGATAGTGCATGACATGGGCGCCGAAGCCGCCCATGGCCCCCTGCTCCACCGTTACCAGCGCCGCGTGATGGCGCACGAGCTGGTCGATGAGCCCCGTGTCGAGCGGGCGCGAGAAGCGGGCGTCGGCCACGGTCACGCTCACCCCCTCGGCCTCGAGAAGTTTCGCCGCCTGCAAGGCCTCGTGCAGATGCGCGCCGAAGGAGAGGATCGCGACATCCGTCCCTTCGCGCACCACGCGGCCCCGGCCGGGCTCCAGCACCGTCCCGCGCTCGGGCATCTCGACGCCCACCCCCTCGCCCCGCGGGAAGCGGAAGGCGATGGGGCCCTCGTCGAAGGCCACGGCGGTGGCGATCATGTGGATGAGCTCGGCCTCGTCGGCCGCGGCCATCACGGTCATGTTGGGCAGCGAAGTGATGAAGCCAACGTCGAAGGCCCCCGCATGGGTCGCGCCATCGGCCCCCACGAGCCCCGCCCGGTCGATCACGAAGCGGACGGGAAGGTTCTGCAGCGCCACGTCATGGGCGATCTGGTCGTAACCCCGTTGCAGGAACGAGGAATAGATCGCGCAGAAGGGCTTCATCCCGGCCCCGGCGAGGCCGGCCGCGAAGGTCACGGCATGCTGCTCGGCGATGCCCACGTCGAAGACGCGGTTCGGGAAACGCTTCTGCATGATGTCGACGCCGGTGCCCGAGGGCATAGCGGCGGTGATCGCCACGATGCGCGGATCGCGCGCGGCCTCCTCGGTCAGGGTGGAGCCGAAGACCTTGGTGTAGTTCGGCGCGTTGGCCACCGACTTCTTCTGCTCGCCCGTGACGGGGTCGAACTTGTTCACCCCGTGATACTTGTCGGGGGCATTCTCGGCGGGGGCGTAACCCTTGCCCTTCTTCGTGACCACATGGATGAGCACCGGCCCCGTGGTCCGGGCCCGCGCCGCGCGCAGCGTCTGGAGGAGCGCCTCCATGTCGTGGCCGTCGATGGGGCCGACATAGGTGAAGCCCAGCTCCTCGAAGAGCGTGCCCCCGCCCGGCATCCCGGTCACGAGCTGGCGCGCCCGGCGCGCCCCGTCGCGGAGCGGCCCCGGCAGCGAGGCCTCGAGCCCGTCGGCGGCCGCGCGCAGCGTGGCGAAGGGCGCCTTCGAGGAGAGATTCACGAGATAGCGCGCAAGCGCCCCCACGGGCGGCGCGATGCTCATGTCATTGTCGTTCAGGATCACGAACAGGCGCTTGTTCAGATGGCCCGCGTGGTTCAGTGCCTCGTAGGCCATGCCCGCGGTGATGGAGCCGTCGCCGATCACGGCGATCGTGTCGCCCACGGGCTGGCCCAGCTCGCGACCCATGGCAAAGCCGAGCGCGGCCGAGATCGAGGTCGAGGAATGAGCCGCGCCGAACGGGTCGTAGGCGGATTCCGAGCGCTTGGTGAAGCCCGAGAGGCCGCCCTTCTGGCGCAGGGTGCGCATCTGCTCGCGCCGGCCGGTGAGGATCTTGTGGGGGTAGCACTGGTGGCCCACGTCCCAGACGAGCTTGTCGGTGGGCGTGTTGAAGACCGCATGCAGCGCGACAGTCAGCTCAACCACCCCCAGCGAGGACCCCAGATGTCCTCCCGTCTCGGCAACGACCGAAATCACCTCGGAACGCACTTCGTCGGCCAGCCGCTCCAGTTCGGCGTCACTCAGCGCCTTCATGTCGGCCGGGCAGCAGACGCGATCCAAAAGCGGGGTTTCGGGTCGCGGGGTGGGATTGGTCATCAGAGCCTCCCGTGAATGTCAAAAGGGTGCCGTGCGGTCTTCCACACGGCACCAGGTCCCTGTCGCCAACAGGAAGGGAACCGGGCTGTGGTGTCGCCCCGGACCCGGGCCGGCGATATGGCCCGGACTTGGAGGAGCGGGCGGCCTCGCGCCGCCCTGCCCCGAGACTTGTCTCAGACGAGATGCTTGATCAGCTCGATCCCGGTCTCCAGAGCGCCGGTGATGTTCGGCGCCGGAGCCTGGTTCTCCTGGATCGGAAGCATCCGCCCGACCACCCGGAAGAACCCGATGAGAAGGAGCGTCCCGAAGAACACGCCGCCAGCCCAGCCCGCACCCTTCATCATCTGGAAAGCGACCCAGAGGCGAAGGTTGGTCTTCGGATTGGTGTTGAGGTGATCGTTGAAGATGGTCTTGTCAGCCATTGTGATCGCTCCTCAGTTCAGCGGCGCCATGCCGTGGTTCTGGCCCCAGACGTACCAGTTGTCCACGACCGTGCCCGAGAGCAGGATGCCGATGCCGCCGGTGAGGGTCACGAGGACCGCCATCCAGATGGCCCAGCGGTGGATGCCTTCCATCGTGGCGTTGAAACCCATGGTCCAGCGCCAGAAGAGGGCGGCCCGCTCCGCTGCCGTCCCGCGGTCGGCGATCTGCTCCAGCTCGCGCTCGCCGCCGAAGCGGGAGACCGCGAGGATGGTCGCACCGTGCATCGCGAAGAGCAGGGCCGACCCGTAGAGGAAGGCGATCGAGAGACCGTGGAAGGGGTTGTAGAACAGGTTGCCGTGGACGAGCGAGAAGTTGTTCGTCCAGTCGAGGTGCGAGAAGATGCCGTAGGGAACCGCTTCCGACCAGGACCCCATGAGGATCGGACGGATGAAGCCCAGCACCATCCACAGCCAGATGGCCGAGAGGAACGCCCAGGCGGTGTGCTTGCCCATGCCCAGCGCCTGAGCGCGGAGATAGGTGCGGCCCCACCAGGACCAGACCGCGACGAACATGAAGAACGACGCGATCAGCCACAGCCCGCCTTCCTTCAGCGGAGCCGCGAAGGACAGACCGTATTCGGGTGCCGGCGGCTCGAGCGAGAAGAAGAACAGGTCGCGCAGGAAGACGGCCGGGTTCCAGCCCGCCTGATACCAGAACCAGATCCCGATGGTGAAGAACCACATCAGGCCCGAGAAGAGGGACAGGACGCCGAGCGAGCCGAGATAGATCGGGCCGAGCTGGGCGTTGCCGAACCAGCCGAGCAGGGTCGAGAAGGGACCGACGCCCGAACGGTTGGCCAGGTTGACGTCTTCGGTCATCCCCAGGTCGGCCGGTCCGCGGACCTGGACCTGGGAGAAGATGTTCTGATACTCAGCCATTGATGCCTCCCGGGATGTTCGCCCACCACGGCAGCTTCACCCACCATTGCCACCAGTCGACCCACTGATCGAACCAGATGGTGCCGGTAATGATCATGCAGAGGGCGCTGAAGAAGACGGCGCTCAGCGAGAGCAGCAGGCCGAGGCGGTGGATGCCGAGCGTCCCGATCGAGTAGCCGACCAGATCGCGGAAGAACGTATCCTCGTGATCCGGCGTCCGCATTTCCTTGCCCTTCTCGGGGTTGGCCGCGGAGAGCACAAGGGCGCCGTGCAGCGCCAGAGCCAGCGCGTTCGTGAAGAAGAACGAGATGGCGATCATGTGGGCAGGGTTGTAGTGGAAGTTGCCGTAGGTGTAGCCCGTGTTCGACACCCAGTCGAGGTGCGTCCAGATCCCGTAGGGGAAGGCATAGCCCCAGGCGCCCATCATCACCGGGCGGAACAGCACCAGCGTCAGGTAGGCCAGGATGGCGAACGCGAAGGCGAACGGGATGTGGTACCCGATGCCCAGCTTACGGCAGATTTCGACTTCGCGCAGCGCCCAGCTGACGAAGGCACCAGTGGCGCAGATCGTGATGATCTGCCACAGCCCGCCTTTTGCGAGGGGTGCACCTCCCAGGCCATATTCAAGGGCCGGCGGGTAGACAGAGATGAGTTGGGGGTTCCAGGTACCCTGGAGTACGGCACTCCAGGCAATCAGAATGATACCCAGGGCCGCGAAGAAAAACGTCGCAACCCCGAAGAAGCCGACATAGAAAGGGCCGACCCAGAAGTCGAACAGGTTTCCGCCGACCAGCGTGCCCCCCGGCACGCGATATTTTCGCTCGAAGCTGAGCAGTGCCATGCTTCCCTCTCCGCTTGCAGTCGGCCCAACCCGCGCTTGCGCGCGAAGCGGAGCCGTCTCAATGGCTGAACCTTGGAATCGTCGCGGGCGGTGGGTGCCGCCCGCGACGGAGGGCCGGCCCGATTACTCGGCGACGGCGACGCGGTTGTACTTGGCGGCAGAGATTTCCAGCCAGTTGTAGCTGGGGGTGCTCAGCAGGATGAGGTGGATCATCACCGCGAGGAGGAACAGGAACACGCCCTGAGCCACGAACACGCGACGGGGATCGAAGATCATCCAAATTTTGTAGAACTTGCTCATGATCTTGTTCTCCTCAGAACCACGGACGCCAGATGTACACAGCGAGGTGAGCGACGATCGCCACCGCGCTGAACAGCCAAAGACCGCTCATGTAGACGGAGTGCAATTCCTGCGCCTGCTCGTCCGTAAGACCTGTGTAGCCCAGGTCGGATTTATCAGCCATGCTATCCTCCGGATCGTAAGACTGACGCCACATGCTGGTGGCGTGGGTTACGGTAAGGCACCATGCCCTCCCGATTAATCCGCCGCCCCTTGGGGAGACGACGAATGGCGTGTCGCAACCTGACCTGCGGTCAGGCGCGGAAAATCAGCGGCGTGATCGCCTTGGCATCGAACCAGGCGGACGCGAAGGGGCCGCGCTTGGGAAGCCTGCGGTGGCGGATCGTCGAGACGATCCAGCTCACGAAGGCCACCGGGAAGGCGCCCAGCAGAATGACGGCGAAGTAGACGTAGAACTCGGCACGTGGTGCTCGGTGCCCGTGGGCCCTGGCGGCATGGACCGGCGTGTTGACGGCATGATCGCTCATTGGTTCTCTCCCTTCCTCTCGCCGAAGCCCGGCCCACGCAGGGCTTCGACAGTCTCTCTCACGACCCTCTCGGCACCGGCATCGAGGGCAGCCTTCTCGGCGGCGTCGCGCAAGGCACGCGCGGCGCTGATCCGGGTGAGAACCGGATGCTCCTCTACGATGCGGTCCAGGGCCGCTTGCGCATCGGCATCCCACGGGAAGTCGCGGCGCAGTGTCGTCGGTGTGGCGGCGGCGCTGTCCATCTCCGTCCCGAGGGGCAGAATGTGGAACAGGGCGTCGAACAGGGCGTTGCAAACTTCCTGCAGTAACCACGTAGCACCTGCATATCCCATAACGGGCGTTCCGGTAGCGCGCCGGATCGCCGCACCCGGGAAAGAGGCAGCGATGAAAGAGGGTTGCGGGCCGTGACCGGCTTTCAGTTCCGCAAGGTAAATCTTCTCGTTGATCGACCCCATGAGCACGAGCGGACGGTGCTGGCGGATCAGTCCGCGCACCGCTTCGTTGTCGGTCTTCGAGCCCCTCTTGCGGGCCACGGCGAAGGCGCAGGGCAGCCCGAGATCGCCTTCGAGATAGTTTCGGATGCCTCTTGCATAAGTTTCGGTCGCCACGATTCCGAAATTGGCCGTCCCGAAGAAGTCCTGCGTGACACTCCGCCACAGATCCCACACGGGCTTCAGCGTCGAGTGCTTCTCGCGCTCGATGAAGGGCTCCGGATCGAGGCCCAGAATCTCGCCCAGGCGGCGCAGGAAGGCGGTCGTGCTCTCGACCCCGATGGGGGCCTGGAGGTAGGGCTTGCCCAGCACCTCGGCCAGCCCGCGGCCGAATTCGCGGTACATGACGATGTTGGCGTCGGCATTGACCAAGTGTCGCATCTCGGCCAGATGCGCGCCCAAGGGCATCACCATGTTCACTTCGGCGCCGATCCCCTCGACGAGACGGCGAATCTCGTGAAGGTCCGACGCCATGTTGAAGACGCCGTACATGGGCCCGAGGATGTTCACCCGCGGCTTCGCCCCCTCGGGGCGCTTGGCTTCGGGCGGCATGCGACCCTTGGTCATCCCGAACTCCGAGAAGATCCAGGTCATCGCCCGGTCGGCCGCTTCCCACTGGTCCTCGTCGATGGTGCGGGGCAGGAAGCGCTGGATGTTCGTGCCCTGCGGCGTCACGCCGCCGCCGATCATCTCGGCGATCGAGCCCGTGACCACCACCGCGGGCAGCGCCGGATCCAGCACCTTCCAGGCCCGGCTCATCGAGGCCTCGGTGCCCTCGCTCATCTCGCTCTCGCCGAGGCCCGTCACCACGATGGGCAGCTCGTGCGGGGGCAGCGCGTCGGTGTAATGCAGCACCGAGGTCACCGGCAGGTTCTCGCAGCCCACGGGGCCGTCGATCACCACCTGAAGCCCCTTCACCGCACAGAAGGCATAGACGGCGCCCCAGTAGCCCCCTGCCCTGTCATGATCCTGCACGAGCATCAGATCATCTCCTCGGACTTGGCGGCCCGGGCGGCCTTCTCGAGCTTCTTCTGGTGCGCGGCCCGGAAGTCGGGGCGCAGGTTGGGCGCACCCTCCCAGATGCCGGCCGTATCCCCCTCGCCTACGCCGGCGAAGAAGGCTTTCATCTTCGACATCCGCTCGCGGTTGCCGATGGCCGCATTGATCACCTGCGCGAGGCTGCCCGCTCCGGCCGGCCCCATCAGCGGCCGGGCCGAGATGAGGTTGGTGAAGTAGAGCGACGGGATGCCCAGCGACTTGGCCTTCTGCACCACCGGGGTCGTGCCCACGGCGAGGTCGGGCTCGAAGCCCTGCATCGCGGCGAGATCGTCCTCGAGCGAGGCGCGGAACTTCACCACCGTGCCCCGGGCCTCGAGCCATTCGCGGTCGGCGGCACTCCAGGGCGTCCTGCCTGCGGCGGTGCCCACATAGGGCACTTCGGCGCCGCTCTCGATCAGCAGGCGCGCCACGATCAGCTCGGAGCCCTCATAGCCCGAGAGCGTGATGCGCCCCTTGATCGGCGCACCGGCCAGCGCGCCCCTGATCGCGGGCAGGAAGGCGTTCTGCGCGGCGGCCACCTTGTCGGCGGCGATGCCATAGGCCTCGCCGATGGCGGCAAGCCAGGCGGCGGTGCCGTCATGGCCCACGGGGGCAGAGCCCACGATGGCGCGGCCTGCGGCCTGAAACTCGCGGACCGAGGCCGTGTAGAAGGGATGGATCGCCGCGGCCACGCCACTGTCGAGCGCGGCATAGAGCTCGCGCCAGTCGCGGCAGGGCACCACGGGCCCCGCAGCAAGACCCAGCGGCGCCAGCAGCGCCCCGATCATCACCGGATCGGCCGGGAACATCTCGCCCAGCAGCGCCACGGTCGGCCGGTCGGACCGGCCCGAGACCGGCGCCTGCACCGGGCCCGCCTCGATCTCGGAGCGGGCATATTTCAGCATCGCGCCCGCCAGCACGTCCTTCGCCTCGGCATGGGTCGGCACGCCGAAGCCCGGCACGTCGATGCCCACGATCCGCACGCCGTTGATCTCGGAGGGCAGGAGCCGCAGCGGCACGCCCGAGGCGGTCGGCACGCAGAGGTTCGTCACCACGATCGCGTCATAGCGCTGCGGATCGGCCATCTCGTGGACCGCCTCGCGGATGTCCTCGAACAGCTTGCCCGTGACGAGCGATTCCGAATTGAAGGGCACATAGCCGATCGACCGCCGCGCGCCGTAGAAATGCGAGACGAACGAGAGGCCGTAGGTGCAGCAGGCCGAACCCGAGATGATCGTGCCCACCCGCCGCATCCGAAGCCCGGTGCGCAGCGACCCGAAGGCCGGGCACATGCTCTGCGGCTTGTCGTGGGGCCCGACCGGATAGTCGGCCTTGAACCGCTCCATCAGTTCGCCGTTGCCCGCGGCACTGGCCGCGGCGGCCATGTCGGCCGTGGAATGGCAGCCCATGGCCTCGGGCGCCATCGGGGCGCCGCCTGGGGTCTGGCTCATCGTCCTGCCCCCTTCCGCTTCTGGCGCGCGGCGATCTGACGGAGCGCCTGATCGAGCCGCGCGAGGGTATCGAGATCAAGCATCGTCGTAGATCACTTCCAGCGATTTCTTCGCGGCCGCGTTCTTGCCGCGCATGTCGGCATCCGTGGCGGGCTCGAGCTTGAAGTCGGCGCCGATCGCCTCGGGGGTGAAGAGGTCGAGGAGGCCATCCTGCGACAGCGGCTTCGGCCGGATCGGGGGCGCCTCGCCCACGGCATGGGCCAGCCCCTCGAAGAGAGGTCCCCATTGCGTGCCGGGAATGCCGACGATCTGATAGTTCGCCGACTTGCGGCGCAGATCCTCGTCGGCCGGAATCGTCGCAAGGATCGGAATGTCCGCCGCCTCGGCGAAGGCCTTGGCCTCGCCGGTGCCGTCGTCCTTGTTGATGACGAGCCCCGCCACGCCCACGTTGCCGCCGAGCTTGCGGAAATATTCCACCGCCGAGCAGACGTTGTTCGTCACATAGAGCGACTGGAGGTCGTTCGATCCGACGAGGATCACCTTCTGCGCCATGTCGCGGGCGATGGGCAGGCCGAAGCCGCCGCAGACCACGTCGCCCAGGAAGTCGAGCAGCACATAGTCGAAGTCCCAGTCGTGGAAGCCGAGCTTCTCCAGCAGTTCGAAGCCGTGGATGATGCCGCGCCCGCCGCAGCCGCGGCCCACCTCGGGCCCGCCCAGCTCCATCGCGAAGACGCCGTCGCGCTTGAAGCAGACGTCGCCGATCTGGACCTCTTCGCCGGCCAGCTTCTTCCTGGCCGAGGTCTCGATGATCGTGGGGCAGGCCTTGCCGCCGAACAGAAGCGAGGTCGTGTCGGACTTCGGGTCGCAGCCGATCAGCAGCACGCGCTTGCCGATCTGGGCCATCATGTAGCTGAGGTTCGCCAGCGTGAAGCTCTTGCCGATGCCGCCCTTGCCGTAGATCGCGATGACCTGCGTCTTCTTCTTCGGCTCGCCTTGCGGCACCTCGAGCGTCGGCTCTTCCGCCGCCTCGTCGCGGAGGCGTTGGTCGAACGCCTTCAGTTCGGGTGCATCCGTCATGCGGTGGCCCTCCAATCCAGGATCATCTTGAGACAGTCGGGGTCGCTGAAGGCCGTGGCATAGGCCTCGGCCGCCTCCGACGCCGGTCGGGTGTGGGTGATCAGGTTGGCAAGCGAAAGCGCCCCGCTCTCGATCAGCGCGCGGGTGGCCACCATGTCCTCGGGCTGCCACTCGGCAGCGATGCGCAGGCGCGCCTCCTTCATGAAGGCGGGCACGAAGGTGAAGGCGACGGGCTCGGTGTAGAAGCCCGCCAGCACGATCTCGCCGCCCTTGGCGAGCCGCATCACCAGACTGTCGATCAGTTTCGGATCGCCCGACGCATCGTAGATCGAGCGGTAGTCGCGGCGCTGGTCGGTCGCGGGGTCGATGACCTCGTAGCCCTCGGCATGGCGGCGCCGTTCCGCCTTGGTCTCCCAGACCACCGGCGGCTCGCCGCCCGCGGCAATGGTCAGACGCGCGAGCAGCCGGCCCAGGGTGCCGTGACCCACGATCAGGTCCGGCAGCACATGGTTCAGCCCGGCCAGCGCATGGCGCGCGGTCGCGGCAAGCGCCAGAAGCGCCCCCTCGGCCTCGAGCGCAGGATCGATGCGCACCGCGCGGTGGGCGGGCGTCACGAGCCGCTTCGTCGCCGCGCCGAACAGGCCGCGGATCGGCCCCGCATCGGTCGGCGCGAAACAGTTGGAGCCCGGCACGAAGACCCGGTCGCCCGGCCGGAAGCCCGTATCGGGCGCGGCCTCGACCACTTCGCCCGCGGCCTCGTAGCCCGGCACCAGCGGGTAGCCCATGCCCGGAAAAGGCGGCATCTGCCCGGTGTAGAACAGTTTTTCGGTGCCCGTCGAAATGCCCGAGTGGGTGATCTCGACGACGATATCGCCGGGCGCGGGCTCGTTCAGCTGGATGGTCTGAAGGCCAAGGTCCCGCGGACCCGACAGGATGACGGCGGTCGTTCTCACAGCGTTTTCCCCCGCGCTCTTCCGGCCGACCTGCCCTGCGGGACTCGGGTCGGCCTATATCGACGCTTCAGGTGTAACATTAACGGGACATCGTGAAGTGTCAACTTTATTGGACAGTGCCACCCTGCGTCCGATTGCGCTGCGCCCGCGCGTCACGGCGCGTCAGAGGGACGCACGGCCGTCACCGCGCTCGCGACATAGGGCCGGAGGCCGGGGAAGATCTTGATCTCGGAAAAGCCCTGCCCCGTCAGCAGCTCCGCGATCTCGGCCGCCGAGCGGACGCGCCCGGTCCGCATGGCCGCGGTGTAGAAGGCCATGTAGGTGTCTGTCTCGCGGTGCGGCCGGGCGCCTCCGGACATGGCCTCGGCCACGATCACCCGGCCGCCCGCGGGCAGCGCCTCGCGCACCCGGTGCAGGAGCAGCTTCACCGTCTCGTCCGAATGGTCGAACAGCACCCGCACGAGGCTGATCGCATCGGCCCCGAGCGGCAGTGGATCGTCGCGGAAGCTGCCGCCATGCACGGTGAACCGTCCGGCCAGCCCCGCCTCGGTCAACCTCTGCGGTGCGGCCTCGGCCACCACGGGCAGGTCGAAGAGCATGAGTTCCATCAGCGGATAGGCCCGCCCCACGGCCGCGAGGAAGGCGCCGGTGCCCCCGCCCACGTCCATCAGCCGCCTGACCCCCATCAGATCCACCAGCCGCAGCGCATCCTCGGCCACGAGCCCCTGGCTCTCGGTCATCAGGCGGGAATATTTCGCGGTCACCTCGGGGTCGGTCGCCCCCCCGGCGCCGAAGACATAGGGCCAGAAGCGCGCGAGTTCGGGCTCGGTCTCGCCTTTCAGGAAGGCCACCGGATCGGCCAGATCGCGGTAGAGCACATGGTGATGGCCCACCATCGCCTCGAGCCCCGGCACCGCGAGGAAGGCCGCGCCCCGAACCGCCAGATCGAACTGACCGTCGCGCCTCCGCGTGAGCAGCTTCAGCGCGGCGCCCCCCTGCAGCAGAAGCTGCATCCGCTCGGGCGCAAGCCCGGTGGCCGCGGCCAGCGCCTGCACCGTCTGCGGCCCCTCGGCCACCAGATGCAGCACCCGCAGCTCGACCAGCGCATAGAGCACCTGCGAATGGACGAAGCCCGCGACGATGTCGAACAGCTCCTCTCCCTCGCGCCGCCCGATGCGGCGCAGGAAGGGCACACGTTCGGCGATGAGCTGGAAGCGGCGCGAGCCGGCAAGGCGCACGCCGAGGCGGGAGAGGCCGAGCCCCCCGCGGGCGGGAGGTCTGAGAGCGCTCATGGAAGTCCTTTCCGATCCGGCCCCGGCGGGCGGGGCCTCGAGTGCGGGCGGCTCAGACGCGGGCCGCGACCTGCGCCGGCACGATCTTCTCGGCATAGCGGCGGACCATCTCGGCCAGCATCGCCTCGCCCGGGCAGGAGGGGATCGAGGCGATGGCGCCGCCGAGGATGTCCTTCAGCCGCTTCGCCGCGCCCTCGACGCCATATTCGCGCACCGCGTTCGGGCGGGCGTGGATCTCGTCCTGCCCCGCGGGCTTGCCCAGCGTCTCGGCATCGCAGAGCGCGTCGCGCAGGTCGTCGGCCACCTGGAAGGCCTCGCCGATGCGGGCTCCCAGCTCTTCCCAGGGCTCGGCCTCGTAGCCCGCGGCAATGGCGCCCATCTGGGTCGCGGCGATGAAGAGCGCGCCGGTCTTGGCCCGATGATAGGCCGAGAGATTGATCTGGCTCTCGCTCTCCCAGCCCTGCCCCGCGCAGATGCCCATCGGCATCCCCGTCCGCACCGCCAGCGCCGTCACCAGCTGCAGCGCCCGCTGCGGCTGGTCGGCCGCGGCGCGGGCCAGCACCTCGAAGCCCATCACGATCAGGCTGTCGCCGGTGAGGATCGCCAGCGGCTCGGAATAGGCGCGATGCACCGTGGGCTTGCCGCGCCGGATCTCGGCATCGTCGAAGCAGGGCAGATCGTCATGCACGAGGCTCGCGCAATGGATCAGCTCAAGCGCCACCGCCGCCGCGTCCGACAGAGCCGGGCGGTCGTCGCCGCAGGCCGTGGCCACGCTGAGCAGAAGCGTGGGCCGGATGCGCGCGCCGCCGGGCGTCACCGCATAGTCGAGCGCCGTCGCCAGCTTCGAGGGCGCCTCGGAGCCCTGGCCCCGCGCGATCGCCGCTGCCATTGCCGCTTCAATCCGCTGTTCAAACGCCATCTTGTGCCTCATAGGACAGCTCCGGCGCATCGTTGCGCCCCGGGGCGGCCACCGTGCCGCCGACTCCACAGGTGTCAACTTTTTCTTACACCTTCTGGTCTTTGATACTGGACAGCCCGCACGGGGGTGTCAACAATCCCGGGCATGAGACAGATTGTGCCGAAGGTGGTTGTGGTCGGGGCCGGGATGGGCGGGCTGGCCTCTGCGATCCGGCTGGCGCGGGCCGGGTGCGAGGTGACGCTCCTCGAGGCGCGAGAGGCGCCGGGGGGGCGGATGCGTACCCTCCCGAGCGTGGCGGGACCGGTGGACGCAGGCCCGACCGTGCTCACGCTTCGCGAAGTTTTCGACGATATCTTCGAGGTTTGCGGCCAAAAGCTCGATCATCACCTCACTCTCCTGCCCCAGCCGCTTCTGGCCCGGCACTGGTGGCTCGACGGCAGCACGCTCGACCTCACCACCGACCTCGAGGCCAATGTCGAGGCGGTGGCGGCCTTCGCCGGCGCGCGCGAGGCCCGCGCCTTCCGCCGCTTCCACGATCTCTCGGCGCGGCTTTATGACGCTTTCGACCGGCCGATGATGCGCGCGGCCCGGCCCGACCTGCGGGCCATCGCGACCGGGGCCCTGAAGGCGCCCCGGACATGGCCCGCGCTCCTGCCCGGCATGACGCTCGACCGGCTCCTGCGGCTCTTCTTCCGCGACCGGCGGCTGCGTCAGCTCTTCGGGCGCTACGCCACCTATGTGGGCGGCACGCCCTACGGTGCGCCGGGCGTGCTCGCGCTCATATGGGCGGCCGAGGCGCGCGGGGTCTGGGCAATCGAGGGCGGGATGCACCGGCTCGCGCTGGCGCTGGCCCGCCTGGCCGACGATCAGGGCGTGCGGCTGCGCTACGGGGCGCCGGTCGCGCGCATCCTGCGCCAGGGCGGCCGCGCCACCGGCGTGCAGCTGGCCGACGGGCGGACGCTTCCGGCCGATCACATCGTCTTCAACGGCGATCCGGCGGCGCTCCTTGCGGGGTGTCTGGGCGACGGGCCGCAGGACGCCGTGCCCGAGGACCGGATCCACCCGCGCAGCCTCTCGGCCTGGGTCTGGTCCTATGCCGCCCGCGCCTCGGGCCCGCCGCTCGTCCATCACAACGTCTTCTTCGCCGACGACCCCCGGCGCGAGTTCGGACCGATCGCCGCAGGACAGATGCCGGAGGATGCGACACTCTACATCTGCGCCGAGGACCGCTCCGGCGGGCAGCTCCCCGACGGGCCCGAGCGATTCGAGATCATCATGAACGGACCGCCCGGCCGGCCCGCGAAACCCGAGGATTTTGCGCAATGTCGCAGCCGAACCTTCGACCGCCTGAGACAGTTCGGGCTGACCTTCGACCCGGTGCCGGGCGAGACGAGCCTGACGGCCCCCTCGGGCTTCGCGAGCCTGTTCCCGGCGTCGCAGGGCTCGATCTACGGGCTGAGCCCGCACGGGGCGCTGGCCTCGCTGAAGCGTCCGCTGGCGCGGACGGCGCTGCCGGGCCTGTGGCTGGCGGGGGGCGGGGCCCATCCGGGGGCGGGCGTGCCGATGGCGGCCCTCTCCGGACGGCACGCGGCCGAGGCGATACTGGCGGACCTTGCTTCTCGGTCGAGGTAGCGCCCGACGGCTATGCCTGGTGGTATATCGACGGCGTGTCCGACGACGGCACCCGCGCGCTCTCGGTGATCGGCTTCATCGGCTCGGTCTTCTCGCCCTGGTATCGCTGGTCGGGCCGGAAGGAGCCGCAGAACCACTGCTGCCTCAATGTGGCGACCTACGGCCCCGGCGGGCGCTTCACCATGACCGACCGCGGCCGCGCCGCGCTGCGGCAGAGCCCGGACACGCTGACCGTGGGCCCCTCGCGGATGCACTGGACCGGCACCCAGCTCATCGTCGAGGTGAACGAGATCTCCTCGCCGCCCCTCGTCTCGCCGGTGAAGGGCCGGATCGTGCTGACCCCCACCGGGATCACCGATGTCGAGGTGACGCTCAAGGACGATGGCTCGCACATCTGGCGCCCCTTCGCACCCACCGCGCGCATCGAGGTCGATCTGACGCAGGGCCACCGCTGGCACGGCCACGGCTATTTCGATGCCAATTTCGGCACGGCCGCGCTCGAGGCCGACTTCCGTTTCTGGACCTGGGGCCGCTACCCGGTGGCAGACGGGGCGGCCTGCTTCTACGACGCGACCCGCCGCGACGGCTCCCGGCTCGAGCTCGGGCTCCATGTCGCGGCCGACGGGCGCGCGCGGCTGATCCAGCCGCCGCCCGAAGCCCGCTTCGCCCGCTCGCGCTGGCTGGTCGAGCGCCACACGCCCGCCGATCCGGGCACACGGCCGCGGCAGGTGATGTCGATGCTCGACGCGCCCTTCTATTCGCGCGCGATGGTCGAGACGACGGTCTTCGGCCAGAAGACGGTCGGCGTGCACGAGGCTCTCGATCTGCGCCGCTTCCGCTCGCCGCTCCTGATGCCGATGCTCGCCGTCCGCGTCCCCCGCCGCCCCGGCTGGAGCTTTTCCTGACATCCCGGCCGCCGCCGGCCGCGCCTTTCACTCTGCGCAAATATCCTCGGGGGGAATTGCCCCGCAGGGGCAAGGGGGGCAGACAGCCCCCCCCTTTTCAACCCCGGAAGCAAAAGGGGCGGCGCCCGCAGGCCCGCCCCTCCTCTATTCTGCCCCCGGATCAGGCGCGGGCTTCGGGCCGGTTCCAGTTCAGCCGCATCGCCTCGAAATTGAGGCCGGTCGCGGCGGTGGCCCAGATCAGGTAGGGCACGAACAGCACCCCCGCCCAGGTGTCGAGCTGGAAGAAGGCCCACATGGTCGCGGCCACGAAGAGCCACATCACCATCACCACGGCGAGCGCGGTGGCCATCCGCTTCATCCCGAAGAAGACCGGCGTCCAGAGCGTGTTGAAGGCGAGCTGCGCGGCATAGAAGGCCAGCGCCTGCCCCGAACCTTCGAGCTGCGCCACCCGCATGGCCGCGAGGCTCATGAGGAAATAGAGCGAGGTCCAGGCCAGCGGAAACACCCAGCGCGGCGGGTTCCACCAGGGCTTGTTCAGATTGTCGTACCATTCATCGGGCTTCAGCAACGCCCCCGTCGTCGCGGGCGCGCCGCAGGCAGCGAGGAAGGTGAGGAAAAGAGCCCAGTCCATGTTCATCATCGTTACTCCGGTATACCTTCATGAGAACCTAGATCGGGTTGGCCCGGTTCCCCAGTCGCTGCCGCGAGATCTGCCGATCCTGCGCCTCGAGCTGGGCCAGAACCGAGATCAGCGCCTCGGAGCGGCCGCGCTGCGGCCGGGCCCGGGCGGCGGCATTGACGAGGAAGGCCACTTCGGGCTCGGGCGCCGCATGCAGCGTGGCGCAGCCGGGGCCGAACGGGCTGAGGGCCGCGCGTGTGGCCGAGAGCCCGAGCCAGACGAGCTTCTGGCGCCGCGTGGTGAAGGCGCGGCGCGTCACGCTGTCATAGCCGTTCCGCGCGATCTCGTCGCCGATACCCGCATAGATGTGGCGCGCGGCATAGATGCCGGGCCGGCAGGCCAGAGGCAGGCCGCAGACCCCCGCTTCCGAACGCAGATAGAGCCGGTCGGCCGCGCGCAGCAGGCGGTGCGTCACCGCGCGGATGCGGTCGTCGACCACCGGCCGGGCGAGGAACTCCTCGACCGGCAGCCCCTCCTCCTCCATCCAGTCGCGCGGCAGATAGATCCGTCCCGAGCGCGCGTCGGTCCCCACGTCGCGGGCGATGTTGGTGAGCTGCATGGCGAGGCCCAGATCGCAGGCCCGGGCCAGCACGTCGGGATCGCGCACCCGCATGAGGACGCACATCATCGCCCCCACCGCCGCGGCCACCCGCGCCGAATAGTCGAGCACGCCCGAGAAACTGTCGTAGCTCCGCCCCACCGCGTCCCAGGCGAGCCCCTCGAGCAGCGCCTCGGGCAGCGCCCGGGGCATCTCGAACTCCTCGACCACCGCGGCGAAGGCGCGGTCGGCCGGCGCATTGCGCGGGCGGCCGCCATAGACGAGGTCCAGCCGGTCGCGCAGGCTCAGGACGGCGCGGCGCTTGACCTCGGCATCCTCCTCGCGCTGTCCATCGTTCACCGCCTCGTCGACCGCATCGTCGGCCACGCGGCAGAAGGCATAGAGCGCCAGCGACGGCGCGCGCACGCGCTCGGGCAGCAGGCGGGACGCGGCATGGAAGGAATAGGAGCCGGTGCGGATCATCTCCCGGCAGGCATCGAGATCGGCAGAGGCAATCATTCCGCGGCAAGCCTTTCAGCAGGTTCGGCCTCGCGGCGCGCACGTGGCGCATCGGGGGCAAGCTTGGCCATCACTTCGGCCGAACCGATCACGCCGGGCACGCCCGCACCCGGATGGGTGCCCGCGCCCACGAGGAACAGGTTCGCCACCTCCTCGGAAATGTTGTGCGGCCGGAACCAGGCCGACTGCAGGATCCGCGGCTCGATCGAGAAGCCCGCGCCCCAGGGGCTGAGGTAGCGGTCGCGGAAGGTCTCGGGGGTGAAGACGAGCGAGGGCCCGATCCGTTCCCCGATCCCCGGCATCGACTGTTCGAGCACCTCGAGCACGCTTTCGCGGTAGGGCTCGGCCACAGCCTGCCAGTCCACCGGTTGCGCCTGTTTCAGATGCGGCACGGGCGAGAGCGCATAGAACGTGTCATCCCCCTCGGGCGCCACGGTCGGATCGGTGATCGAGGGCCGGTGGATATAGAGGCTCATGTCCTTCGCGAGCTTGCCCTTGAGGAAGATGTCCTCGACCAGCCCCTTGTAGCGCGGCGCATTGACGATCGTGTGGTGGCCGACGTCGGGCCACATGCCCTTCGTCCCCTTCGTTCCGAAATACCAGACGAACAGCCCCATCGACCAGCGCCGGCTCTTCACATGGGCGTCGGTCCAGCGGCGGCGCGGATGGTTACGCAGAAGCCGCATGTAGGTATGGCCCGCATCCGCATTCGAGACCACGAGACCCGCCCGCAGCACCTCGCCCGAGGCGAGCCGCACACCGGTGGCGGTGCCCTTCTCGACGAGGATCTCGTCCACCTCGGTGTTCATGCGGAAGCTGCCGCCCTGCCCCTCGATCACCTTCGCCATGGCCGCGGCGATGGCCGCCACGCCGCCGATGGCATAATGGACGCCGAACTCCTTCTCGAGCTGGCTCACAAGGATATACATCGAGGTCACGTTGAAGGGGTCGCCGCCGATGAAGAGCGGGTGGAACGAGAGCGCCATGCGCAGCCGCTCGTCCTTCACCCGAAGCGCGGCGTGCTGGTAGACCGACCGGTCGGCCCGCATCATCCCGAAGGTGGGCAGCACCTTGATGAGATCCCACAGCTTGTGCATCGAGCGGCGGCCGAGATCCTCGTAACCGAACCAGTAGCGCTTTTCGCTGTCCTTCAGGAACTTCTCGTATCCCGCCACATCGCCGGGCGAGAGGCGCGCGACCTCGGCCTTCATCGCCTCGGTCGACTGGCGCACCGTGAAGTGCGACCCGTCCGGCCAGCGCACCTCGTAGAACGGATCGATCGGCTTCAGCTCGACATCGGCGTCGAAGTCCCGCCCGCAGGTCTTCCACAGGTCGCGCAGGCTCTGCGGCACCGTCACGATGGTGGGTCCCAGATCGAACCGGTGCCCCTCCTGCGTGATCGAGGAGCCGCGGCCGCCCGGAACGTCGAGCTTGTCGATGACCGTCACGCGCCAGCCCTTGGCGCCGAGGCGCATCGCAGCCGCAAGGCCCCCCAGTCCGGAGCCGATCACAAGGGCGCGGTCGGCGTCGGAGGCGGGCGAGATCGAGGGCATGGCGCGAACTCCTGCAGTGCTTGTCAACATGCCCCATACAATAGACTGTCTAGTCAGGTTTACAATGCGGCTTGAGGGCGGTGCGACTTCGCGACTAATGTCCGCCCGCTTCGGTTCGGTGTTTGATCGCGCCCACCCCATCTGCAGGAGGAATGACATGCAGACTGTCACGCTCAGTATCTTCCGGTTCAACGAGTTCGAAAAGCGGCTCTGGGTGCTTGGTCAGATGACCGCAAACAAGCTGGGCATGCACTACCTGCCGAAGGCGAAATTCTGGAAGATGTTCGGCTCGGGCACGGGTCAGGGCTTCACGCCGAAGCCCAACTGGCACGTCTGGAGCATCCTTGCGGTCTGGCCGGACGAGGAGACCGCGCGGCGGGAAGTGGCCGAATCGCCGATCTACCAGCGCTGGACCAAGATGGCCGACGAGAGCTACACGGTGCTCCTGCAGCCCACCAGCGCCTGGGGCAAATGGGACGGCAAGGAGCCGTTCGAGCCGGTGAAACCCGCCTCGGACGTGCGGCCGATCGCCGCCCTCACCCGGGCCACGGTCAAGTTCTGGAAGGCCGAGCGGTTCTGGGCGCGCGAGCCTGCCATCTCGCACATGATCGGCCGGAACAAGGACGTGGTCTTCAAGATCGGCGTGGGGGAAGTGCCGTTCGTCCAGCAGGTTACCTTCTCGATCTGGCCCGACGCCCGCTCGATGGAGGAGTTCGCCCGCGGCGCCGGCGGCCCGCATGGCGAGGCGATCAAGGCCGTGCGCGCCGAGAACTGGTTCAAGGAGGAGCTTTATGCCCGCTTCCAGATTCTCGGAACGATTGGTAAGTGGGAGGGCAAGGACCCGGTGGGCGAGGCGCTGACCGCACGCCCCTCCGAGGCTCCGAAACCCGCTCCGGCACCGGCGGCAGCCCAGCCCGCCCCGGCGGCCGAAGCTCCGAAGCCTGCCCCGGCGCCGGTCGCGGAGAAGCCCGCTCTCGCCGTCGAGATGCCGAAGCCCGCCGAGCCGCCGAAGCCCGTGGTCGAGGCCCCGAAACCCGCTTCCGCTCCCGTGGCCTCGAAGCCGATGCCGCAGGGCGGGAAGCCGAACTTCAAGGGCAAGCCCGGCAAGGGCGGCCGCAAAGAGAACGCCTGACGCAATGAAAAAACCCTTCCCCTTCTCGGCCATCGTCGGTCAGGAGCAGATGAAGCAGGCCATGGTGCTCACTGCGATCGACCCGGGCATCGGCGGCGTGCTGGTGTTCGGCGATCGCGGCACCGGCAAGTCCACCGCCGTCCGTGCGCTCGCGGCGCTCCTGCCGCTGATCAAGGCGGTCGAGGGCTGCCCTGTGAACTCGGCCCGGCCGGAGGATTGCCCGGAATGGGCGCATGTCTCCTCCACCACGATGATCGAACGGCCGACGCCCGTCGTCGACCTGCCGCTCGGCGTGACGGAAGACCGTGTGGTGGGCGCGCTCGACATCGAGCGCGCCCTCACCCGCGGCGAAAAGGCCTTCGAACCCGGCCTGCTCGCCCGCGCCAACCGTGGCTATCTCTATATCGACGAGGTCAACCTCCTCGAGGATCACATCGTGGACCTGCTCCTCGACGTGGCGCAGTCCGGCGAGAATGTGGTCGAACGCGAGGGTCTGTCGATCCGCCACCCCGCCCGCTTCGTGCTGGTGGGCTCGGGCAACCCCGAGGAAGGCGAGCTGCGCCCGCAGCTTCTGGACCGGTTCGGCCTTTCGGTCGAGGTCCGCAGCCCCCGCGACGTGGAGACCCGCGTCGAGGTCATCACCCGCCGTGACGCCTATGACGCGGACCACGACGCCTTCATGGAGAAATGGGGCGCCGAGGACATGCAGCTCCGCGGCCGCATCCTCGGCGCGCGGGCGGCGCTGCCCCAGCTCAAGACGCCGAACACCGTGCTGCACGACTGCGCGGCGCTCTGCATCGCGCTCGGATCCGACGGGCTGCGGGGCGAGCTCACGCTCCTCCGGGCGGCCCGCGCCCAGGCGGCCTTCGAGGGCGCCGAGGCGGTGGGGCGCAGCCACCTGCGGTCGGTTGCGACCATGGCGCTCAGCCACCGGCTGCGGCGCGATCCGCTGGACGAGGCGGGCTCGGTCAGCCGCGTCGAACGGTGCGTGGCGGAGGTCCTGCCCTGACACACGCAGCCCCCGTGCCGCTCGGCCCGTGGGAACGGGTCGAGGCGGCCCTCACCCTTCTCGCCATCGACCCTGCAGGCCTCAAGGGCCTCTGGCTCCGGGCGCGGGCCAGCGCGCTGCGCGACCGGATCACCGGGGCGCTCGGCGCGCTGCCGCTGCCGGTCCGCCGCATTCATCCGACCATCGGCGACGATGCGCTCTTCGGCGGGCTGGATCTGGCCGCGACCCTCTCGGCCGGCACGCCCGTCGTGCAGAAGGGCATCCTCGACGAGCCCGCGGTGCTGGTTCTCGCCATGGCCGAGCGCACCCTGCCCGGTCTCGCGGCCCGGCTCGGCACCGCGCTCGATGCGCCGCGCCACTGTCTGATCGCGCTCGACGAGGGCGCCGAGCGCGACGAGCTGCTGCCGCTCGGCCTCGTGGACCGGCTGGCGCTGTTCCTCGACCTCGACGGCCTGCCCTGGGGCGAGACCCGCGAGATCGCGCTCGACCCCGAGCGCCTCGCCGCAGCCCGCGCCCGGCTGGCCGCGGTGGCGACCCCGCCCGAGGCGGCCGCGACCCTCGCCCGCGTGGCGGCGCAGCTCGGCATCGCGAGCCTCCGCGCGCCGACGCTGGCGCTGGCCGCGGCCCGCGCGCAGGCCGCCTGGGAAGGTCACGCCGCCGTCACGGACGAGGACATCCGCCGCGCGGCCGATCTGGTCTTCGCCCATCGCGCCATGCCTGCCTCCGAGGAGGCCCCGCCCGAGCCCGAACCCGAGCCGCCCGAGGATCAGCCCGACGACAGCCCGCCGCCGCCCGAGCAGCAGCAGGGCGAGGAGATGTTTCCCGAAGAGATGCTGGTCGAGGCCGTGCGGGCGGCGCTGCCGGCCGATCTCCTCGAGCAGCTGGCCGCCGGTCGCGCCGCGCGGATGGCGCGGGGCGCCACCGGCACCGGCTCGGCCAAGGCCGGCAACCGCCGCGGCCGCCCCCTGCCCTCGCGCATGGGCCGCCTCGGCACCGGCGCGCGGATCGACCTCGTGGGCACGCTGCGCGCGGCCGCCCCCTGGCAGCCGCTCCGCCGCCGCCAGCAGAAGACCGATGCCGTGCTGCTCGTGCGGCCCTCCGACATCCGCATCAAGCGGTTCCGCGAGACCTCGGACCGCGTGCTGATCTTCGCCGTGGATGCCTCGGGCTCTTCCGCCATGGCGCGCCTCTCCGAGGCGAAGGGCGCGGTCGAGCTTCTTCTGGGGCAGGCCTATGCCCGGCGCGACCATGTCTCGCTGCTGGCCTTCCGGGGCCGCGACGCCGAGCTGATCCTGCCGCCCACCCGCAGCCTCGTGCAGACGAAGCGGCGCCTTGCGGGCCTGCCCGGCGGGGGCGGCACGCCGCTCGCCCACGGGCTGCGGCTGGCGCTGGCCGTGGGGCTTCAGGCCCGCGCGCGCGGCATGACACCCACGGTCGCGCTTCTGACCGACGGGCGCGGCAACATCGCGCTCGATGGCTCGGCCAACCGGGCGCAGGCCGAGGAGGATGCGCTGAAGCTCGCGGCCTCGCTGCGCGGCTCGGGTCTGCCCGCGGTCGTGATCGACACGGCGAACCGCCCGCAGCCCTCGCTCGCGGCCCTCGCCCGCGCCCTCGACGCGCCCTACATCGCCCTGCCGCGGGCCGATGCCCACAAGCTCTCGAACGTCCTCGGCGCAGCAATGGGAGACTGACCATGGATCTCGACCGGATGCCCCCCGACTGGCCCGGGCGAGAGTCCATGCGTCGCATCGATTGTCCGCCGCACCAGTGGTGCGTGCGGGACGAGGGGCGGGGCCCGACCGCCCTCCTCCTTCACGGCGCGGGGGGATCGAGCCACTCGTGGCGCCATCTCGTGCCGCTTCTGGCCCCGCACTTCCGGGTCGTGGCGCCCGACCTGCCGGGTCAGGGCTTCACCCGGGCCGGGCAGCGCCGCTTCTCGCTCGAGGCGATGGCCGAGGATCTGGCGCGGCTCTGTGCGGCCGAGGATTGGCGCCCCTCCGTTCTCATCGGCCATTCGGCGGGCGCGGCGCTGGCGCTCCGGCTGGCCGAGATCCTGCCCGTGCGCCCGCGCGCCGTGGTGGGGATCAACGCGGCGCTCGGAAATTTCGAGGGCACGGCCGGGTGGCTCTTCCCGCTGATCGCGAAGCTTCTCGCGCTCAATCCCTTCATCCCGCCGATGGCCGCGCGGCTCTTCGGCGCCGAGGACCGCGTGCGCCGGCTGATCGGCTCCACCGGCTCGGACCTCGATGAGGCGGGACTGCGGCAATACATGACGCTGATCGGCGATCATGTGCATGTGGACGGCACGCTCTCGATGATGGCGCAATGGCGGCTCGATGCGCTGCAGCGCCGCCTGCCCGCCATCGACGTGCCGACCCTGCTCATCGCGGCGGCAAAGGACGGGACAGTGCCCCCCCGCATCTCGCAGGAGGCGGCGGGGCGGATGCCCTTCGGCTCCTATGTCGAGATGCCGGGCCTCGGCCATCTCGCGCATGAAGAGGATGCGGCGGGTGTGGCCGCGATCCTTCTGCCCTTCGTGGAGAGGCACCTCCGGACCTGACGCGCCGTTCGCGCTTCGCGAATGGCGGCCTCCGCGCGGGGCGCCCTCACCTGACGAGGCGCAACCCGGCCGCCCGCAAGTATTCCGCGAAGCGCAAGCGGCACGACCTCTTGCAAACGCAGACCGGCGGTCTGCAAGCCTTCGGCGCCGGGCAGCCCGCGAGGAGTTTCAGCCGAGGCAGAGCCTTGCAAGCCACAAGAAAAGGGCGGCTCCCGCAGGAACCGCCCTCTTCGTTGCTCTTCCGGCGCTTACTGCACGACGCGCAGCTTGCCGAAGATCCGCTCCATATGCTCGGCCAGATAGATCCGGAGCCAGGGTGTGAAGCGCTCGGGATGCTCCTTCACCTCGCGCGCGAGATCGGTGAGGTCGACCCAGCGGGTCTCCCACACCTCTTCCGGGTCCGGGTTCACCGGCAGGTCCGAGGGCGCCTCGGCCACGAAGATGTCGACCACCTCATGCTCGGTCAGCCCGTTGCCCACGTCGGCGCGATATTCCACGCGGTCGGCGAAGACGGTGACGAGCCCGGTGATCCCCAGTTCCTCGCGCAGGCGCCGGACGGCGCAGTCGGCCGCCTCCTCGCCCCAGCGGGGATGGGTGCAGCAGGTATTCGCCCAGAGGCCGGGCGTGTGATACTTGCCGGCCGCGCGGCGCTGGATCAGCACCGCCTCGCCGGCCATGACAAAGACCGAGATCGCCATGTGACGCAGGCCGCGCTGGTGCGCCTCCAGCTTCTCGACCGGCATCAGCCGGCCCTCGACCCAGGCGGGAACCATTTCCGTCATTCTCAGGTCCATTGCGGCGAGACGAGCCGCGTCAGGTGCATCACGTTCTTGAACCCGATCTTGATATGGGCCCAGGGCTGTTTGCTCGTCAGTTTCTTGTTCATGTAGGACTCGAAGGTCAGGCGCTGAACGTCGGTGTCGTGGCACAGGCTCACGAACCGCTCGCGCCGCTCGTCGTCGCGATAATAGGCATCCTGCATCGAGCGGAGAACCTTGAACACGGTCTTGTGGTCGGCCATGAACATCTTGCGCGCGAGTTGGAGGTCGGTCGCCCGGCCCGATTTCAGCGCGGCGAGGCAGGCCCTGGCCGCGACCTGGCCACCGACGAAGGCATAGTAGATCCCCTCGCCCGACGAGGGTGCGACGACCCCCGCCGCATCGCCCGCAAGCACCACGTCCTTGCCGTTGTCCCACTTCTCCAGCGGCTGCAGCGGGATCGGCGCGCCCTCCTTGCGGATCGTCTCGCACTGGTCGAGCCCGGCCTGCCGGCGCAGGAGCGCAGTCGCCTCCTTCAGGTCGAAGCCGAGGATGCCCGTGCCCATGCCGACCGAGGCGGTCTCGCCATGCGGGAAGATCCAGCCGTAGAAATCGGGGCTGACCCGGCCGTCGTAGATCACGTCGCAGCGGGTAGGGTCGTAGTCGATCACCGAGCTGGTCGGCGGCTTGATGATCTCGTGGTAGGCGATCACCATCGGGATCTTGTCGCCCCCGGGCACCTCGGCGCGTGCCACGTCGGATTTCGCGCCGTCGGCACCGATCACGAGCTTGGTCTCGGACCGTTTCTCCTCGCCCGTCGCCTTCTCGCGCCAGACGACATAGGTGTGGAAGCTGTCGCGCTCGACGCGCAGGAAGGTGCCCGTCAGCCGCTCGGCCCCGGCCTTGGCGGCGCGGCGGCGGAGCCATTCGTCGAAATGCTCGCGGTCCACCATGCCGACGAAGCCGCCCTCGATCGGGATGTCGACCTTGCGGCCGGTGGGCGAGATCATCCGCGCGGTGCGGATGCGCGCCACGATCTGGCTGTCGGGGATGTCGAAATCCTCGATCAGGCGCGGCGGGATCGCGCCGCCGCAGGGCTTGATCCGCCCGGCACGGTCGAGAAGCGCCACGCTCTTGCCGGCACGGGCCAGCTCGTCGGCCGCCGTGGCGCCCGACGGGCCGCCACCCACTACGAAGACATCATAGGCCATGCTCACTCTCCAGGCACAAGCCGGCCGGCGGGCATGGAGCGCCCGCCTTCCAGGATACGAAGCGCCATCAGCGCCGAAATGACGAATAGGACGGCCTCGGCCAGGAAGACGAGGCCGAAGGCGGTGGATCCACGGGCGACCAGCTGGAGGAGATCGGCCGACGCCGCCCCCAGAAGCCCGCCGAAGCCGGCCGCGACCGCCTGGGCCGCGCCCCAGAGCCCCATGCGGGTGCCCTCGCGCGCCTGTCGCCCCTCGCCCGCGAGCTGCATCATCGAGCCGATGGCCGCCACGGCGAACATGCCGTTGAAGAGGCCCATCAGCACCACGGCCGGCACGATCAGCGGCAGGTGCATCTGGCCGATCAGCGCGATCCCCGTCAGCGCCAGCGCCGAGCCGAGGCAGCCCGCCACGACCCAGCCGCGGAGCGAGCCGATCCGAAGGCCGGTCTGGCCGATGCCCACCGCCAGCATGCCCACGAAGACGCCGCCGTTCTGCGCCCCCGAGAGCGATGTGGTCTGCCCCGGTGTCAGGCCGAAGACGAGGCCCGCATAGGGTTCGAGGATCAGCTCCTGCATGAAATAGGCGGTCATCGACAGGAAGACGAAGAAGGTGAAGGTGCGCGCCCGCGGCTCGGCCCAGACCTCGCGCAGCCCCTGAAGCAGCGGGGCCGCCTCCGGTTCGGGCTGGGACACGAGGCCCCGCTCGATCCGCCAGGTGGCGAGGATCGTGAGGACAAGGCCACCTGCGCAGACCGCGCCCACCAGTTCGAGGAGGCGCGCCGGGGTATAGGGTTCGAGCAGCGCGCCCACGGTGCCCGCGGTGGCGGCGATGCCGAAGATCATCATGAGCCAGGTGATCGTGGCCGCCGCCGCGCGCCGCTCGGGCCGGGTGCAGGTGGCCATCAGCGCCAGAAGCGAGGTGCCGCCCATGCCCGCGCCGAGCCCGATCATCAGATAGGCCACGAAGGAGAGCGCAAGGCCCGGCCAGAAGGCCGTATGCATCCACACGACGCCCAGCGCCGCCGAGAAGGCGCCGAGCGCCAGCGTCGCCATGCCGCCCACGATCCAGCGCGTGCGGTTGCCGCAGGTGTCCGACCGGTAGCCCCAGGAGGGTCGCGTGACCTGCACCGCATAATGGAGCGCCACGAGCAGGCCCGACAGCACCGCCGGCAGTGCGAGCTCGACCACCATCAGCCGGTTCAGCGTCGAGGTGGTCAGCACCACCATGCCGCCGAGGCTCATCTGCACGAGGCCGAGCCGGAAGATGCCGAGCCAGCCCAGCGTCACGGCAGCACCTCCAGCCCGCGGATGGCGAAGGCCGCGACCATCATGCCCAGCACATAGAGCGTGACGCCGGTGCCGTTATACCAGGGGCACTTGCCCGCCGGATCGCGCAGCAGCACGCGCATCGCGAACAGCTGGGCCACCAGCAGCGCGGTGATGATGCCCGCATGGATGGGCTTGCCCCAGATGACGAGGAGCGTGATGACGAGGATCTGCGCCATCGCCATGACGGTGCAGGCGAGCTTCGCGGCCACTTCGGGCCCGAGCATTACTGGCAGCGAGCGCACGCCATGCTGGCGATCGCCCTCGAGCGCCTTGAAATCGTTGAGCGTCATGATGCCATGCGCGCCGAAGGCATAGAGCAGCGCCACGGTCACGATGAAGAAGCTCGGCGCGCCCGCCGACAGGACGGCCGCGCCCGTGAACCAAGGCAGGCCCTCGTAGCAGAGCGCGACGAGGCCCGGCCCCCACCAGCCCGACCGCTTGAGGCGGATCGGCTCGACCGAATAGGCCCAGGCCGCGAGCACGCCGAAGACGGTGGCGCCGAAGCCCCAGGGGCCCAGCATCCAGCCCACGGCGAGCGAGAGCACGGTCATGAGGAGTGCGATATAGAGCCCCCAGCGCCCGGGGATGCGCCCCGAGGGGATCGGCCGGTCCGGCTCGTTCACGGCATCCACATGCCGGTCGCACCAGTTGTTCGCGGCCTGGCTCATGCCGCAGACCAAGGGGCCTGCCAGCACCATCCCGAGGAGGACCAGCGGCCATTTCTCTCCGGGCCAGATCCCCACCGAGACCGTGCCGCAGAGATAGGCCCAGATCGGCGGGAACCAGGTGATGGGCTGGATCAGCTCGAGCAGCGCGCGCGGCTCGGGCACGGAGCGGGGGTGTAAGGATAGATTGACACTCATGTGTGTCACCTAAGCATGACGACGGGGAGTCGGGCAAGGAATTTGCCCGGGCGTCCCAGTGACAGATTGCACATCAGCGCCCCTTGGGCAGGAGCTCGAACCGGCAGGCGGGTGCGCCCTTGGCGCAGCAGGCGGTCTCGCGCACGGCCACATGCGGCCAGACGAGGCGCGAGAAGAGGCGCTCGAACACCGCCGCGTGCCAGTGGCACAACGGGGTGTCCGAGCTTTCTCCGGCGACCACGGGGTTCCGGGCAATCTCGAATGACAGCGGGCGTCCCGAGACGACGCGGAACTTGCCGGAGCCGGCGAAGGTCCAGGAATGTTTGGCGATGGCCGTGGCCAGCACCCGCGCGCCGAGAAAGGCCGGCAGCGCGCGGATGAGCCGTTGGGCCAGAGGCGGGATCCGGTTGGCGAGGATATAGTCCCCCGTCGCCAGCCCCGCCTCCCGCAGGAGGCGCGGAGCCTCCTCGGGATGGGTGTCGCGCAGCCAGCGATGCAGCGTCGAGACCTGCGTCTCGGGCAGCATGCCCGACTCCGGACCCGGCCGAGGCACGCCTGCCGCAGCCAGTGCCCGGTCGGCCGCACCGGGCCCGAAGGCCGCCTCCAGCACCGGAATGAGCTGGAGGATCGCGTTCGGGCCGATCCGGTGGGCAATCGCCGGGCCACCCGTCAGCCGCTGGTCATGCGCGGTCATCGGAGGTCACTCCGCCGGACGGACGAGACGCTCCTCGGCCTCTTCCATCTGCTGCTTGCCGCCGCCGCAGGCCATCGGCATGGCGAATTCATCCTCGGCCATCTGCTGCCTGCCGCCGCCGCAGGCCATCGGGACGTGGAATTCGTCCACCTGCTGCTGCTTCTTGCCGCCGCAGCCGCAGTCCGACCCGTCGGCATGGCCGCCGCAGCCGCCACCGCCCGCCGTCAGGATCGGCGCCGCCTCGGCCTTGGCCGCATTGCGCTCCTCGGCACGGGCCTTGCCCTGCACGCGCAGCGCCTCGCGGCGCTCGGCGGCCTTGGCGGCGCGGTCGGCCGAGGCCTCCCAGTCCGCCATCTGGGCGTTGCCGATCTTGCGGGTCTCGTCGAAGTGGAAGTCCACCTTGTCCTTGGACTGCGGCCCCCAGTAGCCGGCCTTGCCCAAGTCGTAGAAGGTTCGCCCCACCCCGGCCTTCAGGAAGGCCTTGAGGCAGCCCAGGAGGTAGCGCCGACGGAAGCCCGTGCCGCGCCACGGATAGTGGAACAGCGCCTTCTTCATGTAGAACCGGCGGTAGTTGTTCATGACGCCGTCGAGCAACTCGCCGCGGGTCAGCGCCTTCGGCTTCATGATCGGCGTCACGAAGTTGTATTTCGAATAGTCGAAGACCTCGACCTGATCGCGCAGCTCCTGGAAGAGCGGCGTGAAGGGCCAGGGCGTGTACATCGACCAGTTGGCGAGGTCCGGCTGCCAGTCCCACGCCATCCGGTAGGTTTCTTCCAGCGTCTCCTTGGTCTCGTTGTCGAGACCCACGATGAACTGGGCTTCGGTGAAGATGTCGGCCTCGCGCAGGAGGCGGATGGCCTCCTTGTTCTCGGCCACCGTCGTCTCCTTGTTGAAGACGTCGAGCTTCAGCTGCGCCGCGGCCTCGGTGCCGAGCGAGATATGGACGAGACCGGCCTTGCGGTAGAACTTCAGCAGTTCCTTGTCGCGCTTGACGTCGGTCACGCGGGTGTTGATGCCCCACTTCACCTTGTCGGGCAGGCCGCGCGCGATCATCTCCTCGCAGAATTCGATGAATTTCTTGCGGTTGATGGTCGGTTCCTCGTCGGCGAGGATGAAGAAGCCCACGCCGTGCTCGTTCACGAGCTTCTCGATCTCGTCCACGACCTTCTTCGGGTCGCGCACGCGGTAATCGCGCCAGAACTTCCACTGCGAGCAGAAGGAGCAGGTGAAGGGGCAGCCGCGGGCCATGTTCGGGATCGCGACGCGCACGCCCAGCGGCTCGTAGATGTAGTTCTTCCAGTTGATGATGCCCCAGTCGGGATCGATGGAATCCACGTCCCGGATGGTGGGGGCCGCGGCGGTCGAGACGATCTCGTCTCCGTCGAGGAAGGCCAGACCCTTCACCTGACGGCGGGTCTCGGCGAAATTGTCGGCCTCGTAGGCCTTCACGAGGTTCACCAGAACCTCCTCGCCCTCGCCGCGCACGATCACGTCGATCCATGGCGCCTCTTCCAGCACCTGCCGGAACATGAAGGTGGCGTGGATGCCGCCCAGCACGCGCAGCGCGTTCGGCACGACCTCCATCGCGACCTTCAGGGTCTCTTCGGCGACGTAGATCGAGGGGGTGATGGCGGTGGTGGCAACGATGTCGGGCTGAAGCTCCCTGAGCTTCTCGGCGAGTTTCTCGTGCGAGACATAGTCGGTCATCGCGTCAATGAAATGGTAGTCGGTGTAGCCGGCCTTCTTCAGCGCGCCACACAGGTAGGCAACCCACGCCGGCGGCCAGCTGCCGGCGATCTCGGCGCCCCCGGAGTGATAGTTCGGGTGAACGAATACGATACGCATTGGTGGACTCCCGCTGTGTCCATTTCAGTTGACATACTTCTGTGGCGGGCAAATTGATGCATGTCAAAGCGACCATTCGACCCGCGCGGACGGGCCCACACTTTCCCAAAGGCGGGGGAAATGCCCTGCGGCAGCGGGGCGCAGGGGTCACTCGTCCTTGTTCAGGAGGCCGAACTTGCGCAGCTTCACATAAAGCGACTGCCGCGACAGCGAGAGCATCTCGGCCGCGGCCACGCGGTTGTTCCGCGTCAGCTCCAGTGCCGTCTCGATGCACATTTTCTCAACAACATCAGTGGTTTCCGCAACGATGTCCTTGAGGGTGGAATTCCCGACCAGCTCCATAACATTGCGGGCGGGCTCGTCGATCACGCCCGTCGCGGGCACGGGCCTGCGCATCGTGTCGGCCCGGCTCGTGTCCCGCACGACAAGAACGAGCAGCGGGCGCTCGCGGTCATCGAGCCAGGTGGCCGAGATCTCTGCGGCAATCTGCCCCGCGAAGTCGGTGGTGAGTCGGGTGGCATAGAGCCGCAGTTGTCCAGTGCGTCTGACACTGTCGATCAGCACGCGCAGGTCGACGCTGCCGCGGGCGAGGAAATCGGCGATCGAGCGGCCGCGGATCGCGGCGAGGCTCGACGAGTCGGTCATGTTGAGGAAGGCCTCGTTGGCGCCCCGGATCGTGCCGTCGGCATCGGAGAAGACGATTCCGTCCACCCCCTCGTGATAGAGCCGGGCGAGGTTCTCGGACAGCTCGTCGCCCACCGGCTGCGTCGCATCGGCCGGGTCGATCTGGCACAGGAGCAGCCGCTCGCCCGCCGCGCGGAAGACACGCGGCACCACCAGAAGCCGCTTCTGCGACCGCCGCGCCAGCACCTCGACCGGCGCAGCACTTTCGGTCGCCGCGAGATTGGTCATCGTCTCCATGAACTCGCCGCGCCGCCGTCCCTCGAACTCCTGCGCGATGGCCGCGCCCAGCAGGTCCTGGCGCACGCCGCCGAGCAAGAGCCCCGCCGCGCTGTTCAGATCGACGATCCGCCCGGTGGACATCGAGACGAGCACCATCGGATCGCGCGACACGTCGAGCACCACGCGGTAGCGGGTCTCCATCTCGCGCTGGGTCTCGTAGTCGCGTTCCATCGCAAGCTGCGCCGCGACCAGCTGCTGCTGCACCTCTGCGATGGGGCGCAGGTCGCGCCCGAGCATCAGGATCGAGCGGTCGGCCGGCAGGCGGTGCAGGATGTAGCGGATCGGAAACTCGAAGCTGCGCGGATCGATGTGGTTCAGCTCGACCGCGACCGATCCGCGGCCGGGTTCAAGCCCCTCGCTGCGCAGGCGGAACTTGGCGACGCTCTCGGCGGTCAGCACTTCCTCGAGCGGGCGACCCTCCCACTCCGAAAGCTGGCCGAAGCTCGGGTGGTGCGGGTTGGCCATCACCTCCCGGACCACCCCTTCCTGCGAGACGAGCAGCGAGATGTCGGCCGCGGTCGCGATCAGGTCGCGCACGAGGTCCGGAGCGAGGGACGGGAGGCTCCCGCCGGCCAGCATGTCTCTTCCTTCTGAACTCAATGTCCTACCGATCGTCCCGGCCCAGCGGCCGCCAGCCTCAAGCGCGGCCCCGTCCGGGTCGCCGCCGGCTTCCGCCCAGCCCGCAGGCCTGCAGCGCCGCCTCAATGTCGTTCGTCACGATGTCCGCCTCCGGTATGGACGCTGCTTCCGTGCCGTCGAGGAATAATGCTCCTCCCATGGCAACCGGAATCCGGCCGCCGGTCATGTCCTTCAGCGTCTTCACCAGTTTGCGCCCGACTTCAAGCATCTCTGCATGGGCAAGGGAAATCATTATGGCGTCAAAGCGCCTTTTCCCGAAAAGTTCCCGAAGTTCGGCAGGTCCCGTGCTCATCCTCAGGCAGACGGAGACGCCGAGACGGCGCAGTTTGGCCACCGCCACCATGGCTCCCAGAGTGTGCTGCTCGCCGGGCGGCAGGAGAACGAGAACCGCGGGCCCGTCCCGCATTCCGCCCTCATCCGCCGACCAGGAGGTGGCGATGTCGCGCAGGATCGCCTGCAGCCGCGCGGTGCCGATGGTCACTTCGGCAAAGGTGCATTCATCCTCGTGCCAGCCCTGCCCCAGCCGCCGCGCGACCTCGGGGATGTAGAGCTCGGCGAGGGCCACCCGGCTCACCCGCGCTCGGCGCAGCTCGGGCTTCAGGAGTTCAAAGGGGGCGCGATCCATCGAGCGGACCGCCACCAGAAGCCGTCGGACGAGATCCTCACGCAGCGGCGCATGGGTGGCGCCATCCCGCGCGGTCAGCCGGGCGACCACCTCGGCCGCGAAGTGAGAGACGGCCACCGGGCCCTCGCCCGCGATCCCCGCCCTGTCTCTCTGCAAGCCATCGTGCATCACCAGCTCCGCCGGGCAGGCCTGGCCGCACCCACTGCCAAGATCCGCGCAATCGGGATCTCGCAGGGCCCGCAGAAGCGGCGCGACACAAGCCCGGGCAATTGTAGGCTGACTGTCATCCAAGGAGGAACGCATGTCAAAGAAAATTGACACCTCAGGCAGCGGAGGCAGCCCATCCCCCGCTGAACTCACACTTAATCCTTGGATTTACGACAGAGTGTCGCAGCTTCCCCGCGGCGATCTGCGCCTTTGCCGCACTGTGCTCTCGCCGCAAAAGATGTAAGTCAGAATTGACACTTTCGGAATCGGAACGATAATCTCCCCCTAATGGCAGCCCCTTTTGCGGGCCCTCCTCGGAAGGCGAACCTCAAGATGCAGCCCACGTCCCCCGCAGCGCCGCACCGGCGGCTCTACACCGAGGAACAGCGTGCGCGACGCGATGCGACGCGCTGGACCCTGGTGCAGGGCATCCTCGCGCCGCTCCAGTTCCTCGTCTTCGCGATCTCGCTGGGGCTCGTGCTGTGGTATCTCGCGACCGGCGAGGGCTATGCGGCGGCGACCGCCTCGATCCTGATCAAGACCTTCCTCCTCTACACGATCATGGTCACCGGCGCGATCTGGGAGAAGGTGGTGTTCGGCCAGTATCTCTTCGCCCCCGCCTTCTTCTGGGAGGATGTCTTCTCGTTCGGCGTCATCGCGCTGCACACCGCCTATCTCTGGGCGCTCTTCACGGGCCAGCCGCACGGGCTGCAGATGGGCATCGCGCTTGCGGCCTATGCGACCTACGTCATCAACGCCGGGCAGTTCCTGTGGAAGCTGCGGATGGCCCGCCTCGACATGGAGGCCGCGCAATGAGCCTTGACCTTCCGCCCCCGCCCGCCCGCGGCTGCCGTTCGACCGAGGTCCTGAAGGAGCGCGGCCAGCGCGAGGTCTTCTGCGGACTGACCGGCATCATCTGGCTGCACCGCAAGATGCAGGACGCCTTCTTCCTCGTCGTGGGCTCGCGCACCTGCGCCCATCTGCTGCAATCGGCGGCCGGGGTGATGATCTTCGCCGAGCCGCGCTTCGGCACGGCCGTGCTCGAGGAGAAGGATCTCGCGGGCCTCGCCGACGCCAATGCAGAGCTCGACCGCGAGGTGGACCGCCTGCTCGCGCGGCGTCCCGACATCCGGCAGCTCTTCCTCGTGGGCTCCTGCCCCTCCGAAGTCATCAAGCTCGACCTGCACCGGGCGGCCGAGCGGCTCTCGGCGCATCACGGGCCCGCGGTCCGGGTCTACAACTTCTCCGGCTCGGGGATCGAGACGACCTTCACGCAAGGCGAGGATGCCTGCCTCGCCTCCATCGTGCCGACGCTGCCCGCCACCGAGGCGCGCGAGCTTCTGCTCGTGGGTGCCCTGCCCGACGTGGTCGAGGATCAGGCGGTCTCGCTTCTGACCCAGCTCGGGATCGGGCCGGTGCGCTGCCTGCCCGCCCATCACGCGGCCGAGGCGCCCGGCGTGGGACCGAACACGGTCTTCGCCCTCGTCCAGCCGTTTCTCGGCGACACGCATGGCGCGCTGACCCGCCGCGGCGCGCGGCACATCGCCGCGCCCTTCCCCTTCGGCGAGGAGGGCACGACCCTCTGGCTCAAGGCCATCGCGGACGAGTTCGGCGTGTCGGCCGACACGTTCGAGGCCGTCACCGCCGCCCCCCGCGCCCGGGCGCGCAAGGCCGTGGCCGCGGCCTCCGAGGGGCTGCGCGGCAAGTCGGTCTTCTTCCTGCCCGACAGCCAGCTCGAACCCTCGCTCGCCCGGTTCCTCACCCGCGAATGCGGCATGAGCGCCGTCGAGGTGGGCACGCCCTTCCTCCACCGCGGCATCCTCGGGCCGGATCTGGACCTCATCGCCGAGGGGCCGGTCCTGTCGGAAGGTCAGGACGTCGAGCGCCAGCTCGACCGGGTGCGCGCGGCGCGACCCGATCTCACGGTCTGCGGGCTGGGCCTTGCCAACCCGCTCGAGGCCGAGGGGTTCACCACCAAATGGGCCATCGAGCTCGTCTTCACGCCGGTGCATTTCTACGAACAGGCGGGCGATCTCGCCGGCCTCTTCTCGCGGCCGGTGCGGCGCCGGGCGATCCTGCGGCGCGAGGCTGCGGAATGACGCATCCCGCGACTCCCCATTCTCCGCTATCCCCATCGCAAGAGGCGGCGGACCGCCCAGGGAACCGGACATGAAACTGACGCTGTGGACATATGAAGGCCCGCCCCATGTGGGTGCGATGCGCGTGGCGACCGGCATGACCGGGATGCATTATGTGCTCCACGCGCCGCAGGGCGACACCTATGCCGACCTGCTCTTCACCATGATCGAGCGCCGCGGCAAACGGCCTCCGGTGAGCTACACGACCTTTCAGGCCCGCGATCTGGGCTCGGACACTGCCGAGCTGTTCCAGTCCGCCTGCCGCGACGCCTACGAGCGCTTTCAGCCGCAGGCGATCATGGTCGGCTCCTCTTGCACGGCCGAGCTGATCCAGGACGACACGGGGGGCCTCGCCGACGCGCTGTCCCTGCCCGTTCCGGTCGTCCATCTCGAGCTGCCCTCCTACCAGCGCAAGGAGAATTTCGGCGCGGACGAGAGCTTCCTGCAGATCTGCCGCAAGCTTGCCAGGCCCATGGAGCGCACGGAGAAGGTCTCCTGCAACCTCCTCGGGCCGACGGCTCTGGGCTTCCGCCACCGCGACGACATCCTCGAGGTGACGCGGCTTCTCGAGGGCATGGGGATTGCGGTGAATGCGGTGGCGCCGATGGGCGCAAGCCCGGCCGACATCGCCCGGCTGGGGGCCGCGCATTTCAACGTGCTGCTCTACCCCGAGACCGGCGAATCCGCCGCCCGCTGGGCCGAGAAGACGCTGAAGCAGCCCTATACGAAAACGGTTCCCATCGGGGTCGGCGCCACGCGCGACTTCGTGGCCGAAGTGGCGGCGCTCGCAGGCGTCGCGCCCGTCGCGGATGACAGCCGCCTGCGCCAGCCCTGGTGGTCGGCCTCGGTCGATTCCACCTACCTCACCGGCAAGCGCGTGTTCCTGTTCGGCGACGCAACCCATGTGATCGCGGCGGCCCGCGTCGCGCGCGACGAGATGGGCTTCGAGGTGGTGGGCATGGGCTGCTACAACCGCGAATTCGCCCGCCCCATGCGCGCGGCCGCCAAGGGCTACGGGCTCGAGGCGCTCGTGACCGACGATTACCTCGAAGTCGAGGAGGCCATTCAGGCGCTCGCGCCCGAGCTGATCCTCGGCACGCAGATGGAGCGCCACATCGCCAAGCGGCTCGGCATCCCCTGCGCGGTGATCTCGGCTCCGGTCCATGTGCAGGACTTCCCGGCCCGTTACTCGCCGCAGATGGGCTTCGAGGGGGCGAACGTCCTCTTCGACACCTGGATCCATCCGCTGACCATGGGTCTCGAGGAGCATCTCCTGACCATGTTCCGCGAGGATTTCGAGTTCCACGACGAGGCCGGCCCCTCGCACCACGGCGGCAAGGCGGTCCCCGCCTCGGCGCCCCGCGCCGACGAGGCCGCCGAGGCGCTGCCGCTGACGGGCGCCGAGACGGCCGAGGGGGGGTCGATCCCCCCCGAGGCCGTGCCCCCGGCCGAGGCCGCCGCAGTCCCCGCGGGCGAGATCGTCTGGCTGACGGATGCCGAGCGCGAGCTGAAGAAGATCCCCTTCTTCGTGCGCGGCAAGGCACGCCGGAACACCGAGAAGTTTGCGGCTGAGAAGGGCCTCACCCGGATCAGCCTCGAGACCCTGTACGAGGCGAAAGCTCATTATGCACGGTGAAGTCTCAGGTCCAGCCGGCACCCCCGGCTACAGCATCGCCATCGTCACGCTCGACGCCCATGCGGCCGGGCCCGCGGCGCGCATCGCGCCGCGCCTGCAGCAGGACTTCCCGGGCCTGACGCTCTCGATCCATGCCGCTGCCGAATGGGCCGAGAAGCCCGAGGCGCTCGCCGCCGCGCGCGAGGCCATCGGCCGGGCCGACATCGTCATCGCGAACCTCCTCTTCATCGAGGAGCATATCAACGCCGTCCTGCCCGAGCTGCAGGCCGCGCGCGAGCGGGTCGACGCCTTCGTCGGCATGATCGCCGATCCCTCCATCGTGAAGCTCACGAAGATGGGCGATCTCGACATGCAGAAGCCCGCCTCGGGGCCGATGGCGCTGCTGAAGAAGCTGCGCGGCGCCTCGAAGGAGCAGGGCAACAGCGGCGAAAGCCAGATGCGGATGCTCCGCACCATCCCGAAGATGCTGAAGTTCGTGCCCGGCAAGGCGCAGGATCTGCGCGCCTGGTTCCTGTCCATGCAATACTGGCTGGGCGGCTCGGACGACAACCTCGAGCAGATGGTCCGCTATCTCGTCTCGCGCTATTCGGCGAACCGGGCCTGGCACAGGATCCATGCCAAGGCGCCGATCGAATATCCCGAGGTGGGCCTCTATCATCCGAGCCTGCCCGACCGCATCACCACCGACCCGAACGACCTGCCCCGCCCCGCGGGCGCCAAGGTCACGGTGGGCCTCCTGATGCTGCGCTCCTACATCCTCGCCTCCGACACCGCCCATTACGACGCGGTGATCGAGGCTTTCGAGCGGAAGGGCATCGCCGTCCTTCCGGCCTTCGCGGGCGGGCTCGACGGGCGCCCGGCGATCGACGCCTATTTCCACGACAAGCTGGGCACGACCATCGATGCGATGGTCTCGCTCACCGGCTTCAGCCTCGTGGGCGGCCCCGCCTACAACGACAGCCATGCGGCCATCGAGGCGCTGAAGGGCCTCGACGTGCCCTATATCGCGGCCCATCCGCTGGAATTCCAGACGCTCGGCCAGTGGGCGCAGGCGGGCGGCGGGCTCGGCCCGGTCGAGACGACGATGCTCGTGGCCCTGCCCGAGATCGACGGCGCCACCAACCCCACCGTCTTCGCCGGCCGGCACGACCTCTCGGGCTGCACCGGCTGCCCCGGCGGCTGCAAGGCCACCGCGCAGGCGGCCGAATGCCGCGCCATGTCGCCCTGCCACGAGCGCATCCAAACCCTGGCCGAGAAGACGCTCCGCCTTGCGCTGCTGCGCCGCTCGAAAATCGCCGAGCGCCGGGTGGGGGTCGTGCTCTACGGCTTCCCGCCGAACGCGGGCGCCGTCGGCACCGCGGCCTATCTCGCCGTCTTCGAGAGCCTCTTCAACGTGCTGAACGCCATGAAGCGCGAGGGCTACCAGCTCGAGGTGCCCGAGAGCGTGCAGGCGCTGCGCGACGCGGTGCTCGGCGGCACGGCCAGCCAGTATGGCCAGCCCGCCAATATCGCGGCCCATGTTTCGGCCGAGAAGATCGTCTCGGGCACGCCCTGGCTTGCCGACATCGAGAAGGCCTGGGGCGCCGCCCCCGGCCGCATCCAGTCGGACGGGCGCGGCGTCTATATCCTCGGCCAGCAGTTCGGCAATGTCTTCGTGGGCGTCCAGCCGGTCTTCGGCTACGAGGGCGACCCGATGCGGCTCCTGTTCGAGAAGGGCTTCGCGCCGACCCATGCCTTCAGCGTCTTCTACCGCTGGCTGCGCGAGGATTTCGGCGCCGACGTGCTGCTGCATTTCGGCATGCACGGCGCGCTCGAATTCATGCCCGGCAAGCAGGCCGGCATGTCCGGCGCCTGCTGGCCCGACCGGCTGATCGGCGCCCTGCCGAACGTCTATCTCTATGCGGCGAACAACCCGTCCGAGGCCTCGCTCGCCAAGCGCCGCTCGAACGCGATCACGGTAACGCACCTGACCCCGCCGCTGGCCAAGGCCGGCCTCTACCGCGGGCTGCAGGATCTCAAGGACAGCCTCACCCGCTACCGGCAGCTCGCCCCCGACGCGCCCGAACGCGAGGAGCTCTCGCTCCTGATCGGAGAGCAGGCCCGGGCCGTGAACCTCGACATGGTCGATGTGGACACGATGTGGCTGAAGCTCCTCGAGACCGAGGGCTCGCTCATCACCGACGGGCTGCATGTCGTGGGCCGGCCCATGACCGAGGAGCAGATCGCCGACAACATCGCTCTCATGCCCGAGATGTCGTCCGAGCGGCGGGCCGAGGTCGAGGGGATGCTGCGGCAGGAGACCGAGATCGCGGGCCTGCTGCGCGCGCTCGGCGGCCATTACATGGAGCCGGTGCCGGGCGGCGACCTGATCCGCGCGCCCGAGATCCTGCCCACGGGCCGCAACATCCATGCCTTCGACCCGTTCCGCATGCCCACCGCCTATGCGATTCAGGACGGGGCGGCGCAGGCGCAGCGGCTGCTCGACGCGCACCCGAAACTGCCCGAGACGGTGGCCCTGGTGCTCTGGGGGTCGGACAACATCAAGTCCGACGGCGGGCCCATCGCGCAGGCTCTGGCGCTGATGGGGGCCCGGCCGCGGTTCGACCATTACGGCCGTCTCGCGGGCGCCGACCTCATCCCGCTGTCGGAACTCGGCCGCCCGCGGATCGACGTCATCATGACGCTCTCGGGCATCTTCCGCGACCTCCTGCCGCTCCAGACCCGGATGCTGGCCGAAGCCGCCTGGAAGGCCGCCAATGCCGAAGGCGAGCCGCTGGCGCAGAACT
The DNA here is from genome assembly GCF_000012905.2 of Cereibacter sphaeroides 2.4.1. NCBI lineage: Bacteria > Pseudomonadati > Pseudomonadota > Alphaproteobacteria > Rhodobacterales > Paracoccaceae > Cereibacter > Cereibacter sphaeroides. The sequence continues at coordinate 2,016,689 of NC_007493.2, forward strand.
TCATTCGCGCCCATGCCCTGTCCTACGCGCAGGAGATGGGCGTGGACATGGAGACCGCCTCGCTGCGGGTCTTCTCGAATGCCGAAGGCGCCTATGGCTCGAACGTGAACGTGCTCGTTGGCTCCTCGGCCTTCGGCGAGGAAGACGAGCTGGCCGACGCCTACGAGGCCCGCAAGAGCTTCGCCTACGGCCGCTCGGGCAAGCCCGTGCAGAATGCGGCGCTTCTCCAGAAGTCGCTGAAGACGGTGGATGTGGCCTATCAGAACCTCGAATCGGTCGAGCTGGGCGTGACCACGGTCGACCATTACTTCGACACGCTGGGCGGCATCGCGCGCGCGGTGAAGCGGGCGCGGGGCGAGGAAGCGTCCGTCTATATCGGCGACCAGACCCGCGGTGGCGGCACCGTCCGCACGCTGAAGGACCAGATCGCGCTCGAGACCCGCGCGCGCAGCCTGAACCCGAAATATTACGAGGGGCTGCTGAAGCACGGGGCCGAGGGCGTGCGCCAGATCGAGGCGCAGGTGACCAACACGCTCGGCTGGTCGGCCACGACCCAGCAGGTCGAGCCCTGGGTCTACCAGCGCCTGAGCGAAACCTTCGTGCTGGACGAGGCCATGCGCCGCCGTCTGGCCGAACTGAACCCGGAAGCGAGCGTCCGCATGGCCGAGCGTCTTCTGGAAGCGAGTGCCCGTAACTATTGGCAGCCCGACGCGGAGACTTTGGCCGCGTTGCAGGGGGCTGCGGACGAGTTGGAAGACCGTCTCGAGGGGATTGCCGCCGAGTGAAGCGGACGGGACGGCAAGCCCTGCGGGACGCAGGGATGGCTTTAGCAATGGGGGGCCTCCGATGAGCCCGAAAGACTTGACGATACCGACCGGAGCGGATGGCGAGGGCTCGGTCCAGGTGCATCTGGACGAGGCCGACAAGATCACCGGCGCCAAGGTCTTCGCGGTCTACGGCAAGGGCGGGATCGGCAAGTCGACGACCTCGTCGAACCTGTCGGCCGCCTTCTCGATCCTCGGCAAGAGGGTGCTGCAGATCGGCTGCGATCCGAAGCACGACTCCACCTTCACCCTGACGGGCAGCCTCGTGCCCACGGTGATCGACGTTCTGAAGGACGTGGATTTCCACCCCGAGGAACTGCGCCCCGAGGATTTCGTGTTCGAAGGCTTCAACGGCGTGATGTGCGTCGAGGCGGGCGGCCCGCCCGCGGGCACCGGCTGCGGCGGCTATGTCGTGGGCCAGACGGTGAAACTGCTGAAGCAGCACCACCTGCTCGACGACACCGACGTGGTGATCTTCGACGTGCTGGGCGACGTGGTCTGCGGCGGCTTTGCGGCGCCCCTCCAGCATGCCGATCAGGCGGTGGTGGTCACGGCGAACGACTTCGACTCGATCTATGCCATGAACCGGATCATCGCCGCGGTTCAGGCCAAGTCGAAGAACTACAAGGTGCGGCTCGCGGGCTGCGTCGCGAACCGCTCGCGCGCGACCGACGAGGTGGACCGTTTCTGCAAGGAAACGAACTTCCGCCGTCTCGCCCACATGCCGGACCTCGACGCGATCCGCCGCTCGCGGCTGAAGAAGAAGACCTTGTTCGAGATGGACGAGGATCAGGACGTGCTGGCCGCCCGCGCCGAATACATCCGGCTCGCGGAAAGCCTCTGGCGCGGCCTCGACCCGATCGATCCGCATTCGCTGCCGGATCGCGATATTTTCGAGTTGCTGGGTTTCGATTGAGCCTGCCCCTGCCGGATCCGCTCCGGTGTTCAAGGAAGAACCCATGAACGACTATTCGACCACCCGCGACCGGGTCGAACATTATTTCGACCGCACCGCGACCCACACCTGGGAGCGGCTCACCTCCTCGGCGCCCGTCAGCCGCATCCGGCAGACGGTGCGCGAGGGTCGCGACACGATGCGGGCGAAGATGCTCTGGCGGCTGCCGAAGGACCTCACGGGCCTTCGCGTGCTCGACGCGGGCTGCGGCGCAGGCCAGATGACGGCCGAGCTTGCGGCCCGCGGCGCGCAGGTCATGGCGGTGGACATCTCGCCGCAGCTCGTCGAGATCGCGCGGAAACGTCTGCCGCCCGAGCATCAGGACCGCGTGACCTTCGCTTCGGGCGACATGCTGGCCGATGACCTTGGCCGCTTCGACTATGTCGTCGCGATGGACAGCCTGATCTACTACACCGACGCCGACATCGCGGCGGCGCTCGACAGGCTCGGCGCCAGAACGCGGCATTCGGTCGTCTTTACCGTGGCCCCGCGAACGCCTTTCCTGATGGCGTTCTGGACGATGGGGAAGCTCTTTCCGCGGTCCGACCGCTCGCCGGTCATGATCCCGCACCCGTTCCAGCCTCTGAACGAGGCGACGGGGGGCAGGCTTGTGAAGGTCGGGCGGGTGTCGCGGGGCTTCTACATCTCCGAGTGTCTGGAGTTCCGGCCGTGATCCTGGGGCGGAAACAGCTGAAGAAACTGACGATCGGTGCGCTTCCCTTTGCGGATGCGGCCTCCGAAGGGCTGCCGCTCGGGCAACTGCTGCGCCTGTCGCTGTTCCAGGTCTCGGTCGGCATGTGCTCGGTGCTGCTCCTGGGCACGCTCAACCGGGTGATGATCGTCGAACTCGCGGTGCCGGCCACGGTGGTGGCCCTGATGATCGCGCTGCCGGTCCTGTCGGCGCCGTTCCGCGCCCTCATGGGCCATCGGAGCGACAATCACCGCTCGGCGCTGGGCTGGAAGCGCATCCCCTACCTCTGGTTCGGCTCGCTCTGGCAGATGGGGGGGCTGGCCATCATGCCCTTCGCGCTGATCGTGCTGTCGGGCGACCAGATCCACGGCCCCGACTGGGCCGGCGAGGTTCTGGCGGCGCTGGCCTTCCTGATGGCGGGCCTCGGCATGCACATGACCCAGACGGCGGGCCTCGCCCTCGCCTCGGACCGCGCCACGGAAGAGACGCGGCCGCGGGTGGTGGCGCTGCTCTATGTCATGTTCCTCGTGGGCATGGGGATCTCGTCGCTGATCGTGGGCTGGCTCCTGTCGGACTTCTCCGAGCTGCGGCTGATCCGCGTCGTGCAGGGCTGCGCCTTCATGACCATGGTCCTGAACATCGTCGCGCTCTGGAAACAGGAACATGTGCGGCCGATGTCGAAGGAGGAGCGCGCAGCCCCCCGGCCGCGCCTCCGCGACGCCTGGGCCGAACTCAATGCCGACGGCACCGCCTTCCGGCTCCTGATGGCGGTGGCCTGCGGCACGCTCGCCTTCAACATGCAGGACGTGCTGCTCGAGCCCTACGGCGGCGAGATCATCGGCCTGCCGGTGTCGGCCACGACGCTCCTGACGGCCATGTGGTCGGTGGGCGCGCTCGCGGGCTTCGGCCTCGCCGCGCGCTGGCTGGCGCGCGGTCTCGACCCCGCCCGCATGGCGGGACGGGGGATCCTGATCGGCCTTGCCGCCTTCCTGCTCGTGCTTTTCGCCTGGCCTGCCGCGTCGAAGGCGATGTTCTTCGCCGGTGCGGGCCTGATCGGGATGGGCGGCGGGCTCTTTTCCGTCGCCACCCTCACGATGGCGATGGCCATCCCGGTGGCGGGTCTGGCCGGCCGCGGCCTCGCGCTCGGCGCCTGGGGGGCTGCGCAGGCGACCGCCGCGGGCCTCGCCATCCTCATGGGCGGCGCACTGCGCGACGTCATCGGCCACTGGGCCAAGGCGGGGCATCTCGGTGCCGCGCTGCAGGACGCGGCCATCGGCTACAGCTCCGTGTACCTCCTCGAGATCGGGCTGCTGTTCGCCACACTGATCGTGCTGGGGCCTCTGGTCCGAACCACGATCCTCTCATCTGAACGACCGGCCGGCGGGACCCGCGTGGGACTCGCCGACTTCCCCACCTGACACCGGAGGACCCCTTAAATGGTTGGTGTGACTGCTTTTGGAAACTTCGATCTGGCGTCGCTGGCGATCTATAGCTTCTGGATCTTCCTCGCGGGCCTGATCTACTACCTCCAGACCGAGAACATGCGCGAGGGCTATCCGCTGGAGAACGAGGACGGCACCCCGGCCGCGAACCAGGGCCCGTTCCCGCTGCCGAAGCCCAAGACCTTCATCCTGCCCCACGGCCGCGGCACGCTGACCGTGCCCGGCCCGGAAAGCGAAGACCGCCCGATCGCGCTCGCGCGGACGGCCGTCTCGGAAGGCTTCCCGCATGCGCCCACGGGCGACCCGATGAAGGACGGCGTCGGCCCGGCCTCGTGGGTTGCGCGCCGTGACCTGCCCGAACTCGACGGGCACGGCCACAACAAGATCAAGCCGATGAAGGCCGCTGCCGGCTTCCACGTCTCGGCCGGCAAGAACCCGATCGGCCTGCCCGTCCGCGGCTGCGATCTCGAGATCGCGGGCAAGGTCGTGGACATCTGGGTCGACATCCCCGAGCAGATGGCCCGCTTCCTCGAGGTCGAACTCAAGGACGGCTCGACCCGCCTCCTGCCGATGCAGATGGTCAAGGTCCAGTCGAACCGCGTCCATGTGAACGCGCTCTCGTCCGACCTGTTCGCGGGCATCCCGACGATCAAGTCCCCGACCGAGGTCACGCTCCTCGAAGAGGACAAGATCTGCGGCTACGTCGCCGGCGGCCTGATGTATGCCGCGCCGAAGCGCAAGTCGGTCGTGGCGGCGATGCTGGCCGAATACGCCTGATCCCCGCATGGCGCGGCCCCCCGCGGGCCGCGCCGCATCCTTCCCGGACCCGATCCGGATCAGATCCCTCCCCCACCCGGATCCGATCCGCATCCGATCCGCCGCAGACGCACCCGAGGAGACACCCATGGACCATGACGATTTCAAGTTCGAACCGATCCCTGGCCTCCCCGAGCGTCCGCCGCAGGGCGAGACGCTGCTCTGGCAGGGCCGCCCGGCCGCCTTCGCGCTCGCGCGCGAGGCCTACAAGGTCAACTGGATCGCGGGCTATTTCGCCCTGACCGCGCTCTGGCGCGCCTCGACCGGCTGGGCCGACGGCGGCCTGCCGATGGCGGTGGCCTATGCGGTGCCCTATCTCGGGCTCGGCGCCGTGACCTATCTGCTGCTCCTCCTCGGCGCCTACTGGCAGGCCCGCGCCACGATCTATTCGATCACCACAGCGCGCGTGATCCTGCGCATCGGGGCGGCCCTGTCGGTCACGCTGAACCTGCCCTTCAAGCAGATGGAAAGCGCGGCGCTCGACCTGCGCAAGTCCGGCACGGGTACCATCGCCCTGCGGATGAAGGCGCCCAACCGGATCTCGAAGCTGGTCTGCTGGCCGCACATCCGCCCGTGGAAATGGCATGGCGAGCCGGCGATGCGCTGCGTGCCCGACGCCGAACGCATCGCGCGCCTGCTGTCGGATGCGGCCGAGGCGCGGCTCTCGGTGCCCACCATCGCCCGCACGGGCGAGCAGGCCCCGGTGCCGCCCCACGCCGTGCCCGCCGCCTGAGCCGACCCGGCCCCCCCATCCACCTCCGGCCGCTGCCCCCGCGGGGCAGCCCCGGCAAGACCCCGCAGGACATGCCATGATGAGCGCACAGAACTCCCGCCAGCCCCGGAGCGACAAGGACAAGGAGCTGATCCCGCCCTTCCTGCTCAAGGCGATGTTCGCCCTTGCGCTGGGATCGGTGCTGATGGTGAGCTGGGCGGTCTGGACCGGCCGCGAGCCCACCGGCAAGCCCGCCCCCGCCCCCGTGGTGGCCGAGCGCCAGCTCGTCCTGCAGGGGCTGGGCGAGCAGGCCGTGGCCGTCCGCACGCCCGAAGGCGAGACCCTCTTCGAAGCCGAGAACGGCGGCTTCGTCACCGTGATCCAGATCGGCCTGAAGCGCGCCCGCACCGTGCACAGGATCGAAGGCAATCCCCCCGTGCGGTTGGTGAAGTACGAGAACGGCAGACTTTCCCTGCAGGATGACGCAACCGGCTGGAGCGCCGAGCTCCAGGCATTCGGACCCGACAACGAGGCCGCCTTCGAGCGGATGCTGTCCGAATGACGCCAAGAGAAGGGAACCCCCATGGGTCTGTTCACGAAACAAGCGGAAGAGGTGCCCTGCACCGTTGAAGTGAGTCACCAGTTCGAGTCTCTCCACGCGCATGTGCGCTTCGACAACGGGGCCATCGTCCATCCGGGCGATGAGGTTCTGGTTCACGGCGCGCCGGTCCTGGCGGCCTTTGGCGAGGTGGTGGTCGAGGAACGCACCGCCACCATCACGCGCGCCTCGGGCCTCGAGCGGCTCTGGACGCGCCTCACGGGCGATCTCGGTGCGATGGAACTGTGCGAATTCTCCTTCTCCGAGCAGGTGACGCTGTGAACGCGCCGGCCGGAGGGCTCTCCCCCGCGCTCACGCCGGAAGCGGTTGCCGACACGACGGCGATGGCGACCGAGACCCACATCCTGAACCCGCGCTTCTACACCACCGATTTCGACGAGCTGGACCGCGTCGACGTGACCCCCGTCCGCAAGGACTGGGACGCGCTGATCGCCGAGATGAAGGCGGATCCGAACAAGGCGCATTTCAAGAAGACCGAGGCCTGGGACCGGATCGACTGGGACGGGATGGATCCTGCCCTGCGCGTCGAGTTCATCGACTTCCTCGTCTCGTCCTGCACCGCCGAATTCTCGGGCTGCGTGCTCTACAAGGAGATGAAGCGGCGCGGCTCGAACCCCGACATTCGCGAGCTGTTCAACTACATGGCCCGCGACGAGGCCCGGCACGCGGGCTTCATCAACGACGCTCTGCGCGAGGCGGGCGTGGCGGTGAACCTGGGCTTCCTGACCAAGGCCAAGAAATACACCTATTTCCGGCCGAAGTTCATCTATTACGCCACCTACCTCTCCGAGAAGATCGGCTACGCACGCTACATCACGATCTACCGCCATCTCGAGGCCAACCCCGAGCATCGCTTCCACCCGATCTTCAAGTGGTTCAAGGAGTGGTGCAACGACGAGTTCCGCCACGGCGAGGCCTTCGCGCTGCTGATGAAGACCGATCCGAAGCTGACGGACACGACCGTCAACCGGCTCTGGATCCGCTTCTTTCTGACGGCGGTCTATTCGACCATGTGGGTGCGCGACCATGCCCGGCCCGAGTTCCACAAGGCGCTCGGCGTGGACATCGACTGGTACGATCAGGAGGTCTACCGCAAGACCTCCGAGATCGCGCGCCAGATCTTCCCGGTCGAGCTCGACATCGACCACCCGCGCTGGAAGCCGGCGCTCCGCCGCATGAACGAGGCCTTCCTGCGCATCGACCGCGGCACCCGCCGCGGCGGGATCGCGGGGCGGCTCGAGAAGGCTCTGGGCGGCGCGCAGGCGCTGGCTGCCTTCGTATCCCTCTACACGATCCCGGTCAGGACCCACACCCTGCCCGAGAACGTCCGACTGGAGCCGAGCTATTGACTTCTGACGATCACCGGAAGCGGGCCCTGTCCGCTTCCTCCAGCGCGCCGAGGGGCTGCGGATGCTGACGAGTCCCTGGGTCGTGGCCCTGTCGGCCATCTTCGTCTGGTGGTTCTCCACCGGCATCCTGCTCTGGCGGGTGCGCCATGCCGACAACCGCGGCCCCGAGGCGCATCTGACCTCGGTGATCCTGGGCCTGCCGATGCTCTTCGCGGGCGCCTGGGGCTATGTCCACACCCTCCACGACGAGACGGTGGGCGGGGTCTATGTGGCGTTCCTCTCGGCGCTCGGCGTCTGGGGCTGGATCGAGCTGTCCTTCCTGTCGGGCGTCATCACGGGCCCGAACACCGACCCCTGCCCGCTGCATGCGCGGGCACCCGAGCGATTCCTGCGGGCGGTGGGCACGGTTCTCTGGCACGAGATCGTGCTCCTCACCGTGCTCATCGCCATGGCGGTCCATGCGGCCGACGCCCCCAACCGCTTCGGGCTCTGGACCTTCCTCGTCCTCTTCGTGGCCCGCGTCTCGGCCAAGCTGAACCTCTATCTCGGCGTGCCCTACATCAACGTCGAGTTCCTGCCCTCGACCCTCGCGCACCTGTCGAGCTACTTCCGCCACACGCGGATGAACCGCTTCTTCCCGCTCTCGGTGACGCTGCTGACCTTCGCGACCGGCTGCTGGATCGAGCGCGCGCTCTCCGCCGGCGGGGCGAACCATCGCGAGGTGGGTTTCTGGCTCCTGGCGGCGCTGACGGCGCTCGCCGTCCTCGAGCACTGGTTCATGGTGGTGAACCTGCAGGACCGGAAGCTCTGGAAATGGATGATGCCCGAGCGGCGGCGGCCCGTACGCGGCGGCCGCGTGCCGCCCTCGCATCTGCCGGATACCGTCCGGCGGGGCGAGGCGAAGCTGCTCAAGGAGAAGGCGGGAAGGCTCTAGTCACATCGCATTGAGGCTCTCGTGGGGACTCGTTGTGCGGCAATCCGTCATATAATTTGCTCCGTATCCGGGCAGCATAGTCCGCTGCGTCCGAACAGCCCGGCAGGAAGTCCATGTCAGCCACCTCGCACCCTCAGAGCGCGTCTTCGATCTGCGAGAATGGCCCGGTCCAGCCGAAGCCGGGCTTCCGGCCCGTCCCCCGTTTCGCCGCCCTCGCGACCGTTGCGGATCCCGGATCCAAATGTCATGCATGATCCGGAACGCGCGGCCCGCAGTAGTGATTGTGTGCCGGCGGCACCTATATCTTTACCACCATCTACCCATACAGGGAGGATACCCATGAAGTTCCAAGTCAAGGCCCTCGCCGCCATCGCCGCATTCGCGGCGCTGCCGGCGCTCGCGCAGGAAGGCGACCCGGAAGCCGGGGCCAAGGCCTTCAACCAGTGCCAGACCTGCCACGTCATCGTGGACGATTCCGGCACCACCATCGCCGGCCGCAACGCCAAGACCGGCCCGAACCTCTACGGCGTCGTGGGCCGCACCGCGGGCACGCAGGCCGACTTCAAGGGCTATGGCGAAGGCATGAAGGAAGCCGGCGCGAAAGGGCTCGCCTGGGATGAAGAGCATTTCGTCCAGTATGTTCAGGATCCGACCAAGTTCCTGAAGGAATATACCGGCGACGCGAAAGCCAAGGGCAAGATGACCTTCAAGCTGAAGAAGGAAGCGGACGCCCACAACATCTGGGCCTACCTCCAGCAGGTCGCCGTCCGGCCCTGAGGCCTGACCGACGCGCATTCGAAGGCCGGCAGAGCGATCTGCCGGCCTTTCTCGTTCCAGCCCCGGGCGAGGCGCGCCGGCGCCGGGACAGGCGAACGGAGTGGTCACGCGCCGGGCCTCGGTCTCGGCAGCCCTTTCGCTTGAAGCCGACCTCCGGCCTCGCCGGATCGTGCCCTCTCCGACACGTCCCGGCCACGGCAGATCGTCTTGATCCCCCTCTCCGACTGCACATGCCCTCTGCCCGAGCTTCGCGCGCGTCCGCCCGGGCTCGCCGTTCGGGCGTGGGCGAGGCAACAGCCGCCGGGGCGGTGAGTACATTCAGGCGCCCGGGCGCGCGCGCTGGAGGGCACCCGCTTTTGGGGACAAGGCGGGTGCGACGGCCGGAGGGGGCGGAGCGCCCTCGCCTCAGACCGACACCGCCTGCTTCAGCCGGTCGCGCCCGAGCTCGGCTCTGGTGCCCGACAGGTCCACCGCGCCGCGTTTGAGGACGTAGAACCGGTCCGCAAGGTCGTAGGCGAAGTCGAAATACTGCTCGACGAGGACAATGGCCATGTCGCCCTTCTCCCGCAGATAGGAGATCACGCGGCCGATCTGCTGGATGATGTTGGGCTGGATCCCCTCGGTGGGCTCGTCGAGAAGCAGAAGCTTCGGCCGCATGATCAGGGCACGCGCGATGGCGAGCTGCTGCTGCTGGCCGCCGGAGAGATCGCCGCCGCGGCGGTGCGCCATGTCCTTCAGGACCGGGAAGAGGGCATAGATCTCCTCCGGGATCCGATGCTCGGCGCGGGGAAGGACCGCAAAGCCGGTCTCGAGATTCTCCGTCACCGTCAGGAGCGGAAAGATCATCCTCCCCTGCGGCACGAAGCCGAGGCCCCGCCGCGCCATGGCCTGCGGCGGCAGCACCGGCAGCTCTGCGCCTTCGAGGAAGATCCGCCCGCCCGAGCGCGGATGCGTGCCGGAGATCGCCTTCAGGAGCGAGGTCTTGCCCACCCCGTTCGTGCCCATGATGCAGGTCACCTCGCCCGCGCGCGCCTCCATGTCGATCCCGTGGAGAATCTGGCTGCCGCCGTAATGCAAGGTCAGCGCTTCGGTCTTCAGCATCATCCGCGTCCCAGATAGACTTCGATCACCGCAGGGTTCCGCGTCACATGGTCGAGGCTGCCTTCGGCCAGCACCGCCCCCTCGTGCAGCACCGTCACCTTGCAGTCGAGGCGGCGGACGAACTCCATGTCATGCTCGACCACCACCACTGCGCGCGTCTTCGCCATCTCGACGAGGAGCGCGGTAGTATGTTCGCGCTCGGCCAGCGTCATCCCCGCCGCGGGCTCGTCCACGAGGAGGAGCCGCGGTTCCTGTGCGAGCAGCATCCCGATCTCGAGCCACTGCTTCTGCCCGTGGCTGAGCTCGCCCGACTTCCGCGCGAGATGCTGGCCGAGGCCCACCTCCTCGGCCAGCGCCTGCACGCGCACGGCGTCCGGCCGACTGGGCCGGAAGAAAAGGACGGCGAAGGGGGAACGCGGCTTCTTCAGCGCCATCATGAGATTGTCGAACACCGTCTGGTCCTCGAACACCGTCGGGCGCTGGAACTTGCGCCCGATACCCGCCTGCGCGATCCTGGCCTCGGAGAGCTTCAGGAGCGAGATCGAGCGGTCGCCGAAGGTGACGGATCCCTGATCGGGGCGGGTCTTGCCGGTCACGATATCCATGAAGGTGGTCTTGCCCGCGCCGTTGGGCCCGATGATGGCCCGCAGCTCGCGCGCGCCGATGTTGAAGGAGAGGTTGTTGATCGCGCGGAAGCCGTCGAAGGTGACGGAGACGCCCGAGACCTCGAGGAGCGCGCTCATTCGCTGGCCTCCCTCTCCTGCAGCGCGCCCGCATCGGGGCCGAGCGGCGCGCCGCGCCGGTTCGGGGGACGCAGGCCCTGCGCCCAGTCGACGAGGCCGCCGATCCCCTGCGGCGCGAAGAGCGTGACGAGGACGAAGGCCAGCCCCAGCAGGATCTGCCACCAGTCGACCCACTGGATGGTCGCGAAGCCGAGGGAGAGATCGGGCGCGCGCCCTCCGGTGAACCAGGTCGAGAGGAGCGAGACGAAGGCCGCGCCGATCACCGCCCCGTAGAGGCGCCCGCGGCCGCCGATCGCCACCCAGACCGCGAGATAGATCGAGGCGATGGGGGCGAGCTCGGCCGGGTTGATGATGCCCGCCTGCGGGTAGTAGAGCGCGCCCGCGATGGCCGCGATCACTGCGGTCAGGGTGAAGATGAAGAGCTTGTAGCCCTCGACCGAATAGCCGAGGAAGCGCACCCGCTGCTCGTCGTCCCGAATGGCGCGCAGGACGGAGCCGAACTTGCCCGAGACGATCCAGGCTGCGAGCAGATATCCGAGCGCCAGCGCGCCGGCCGAAGCCCAGAAGAACCAGACCGAGAGCCGGTCCTGCGAGACCTGGACGAGGCCGGGGATGTTCTGGAGACCCGAGAGCCCGTTGTTGCCGCGCAGGCCCGCGTCGTTCTGGAAGAGATGCAGCGCGAGGGCGAGCGTCATGGCCTGGGTGAGAATCGAGAGATAGACCCCCGTGACCCGGCTGCGGAAGGCGAGCCAGCCGAAGACGAGGGCCAGAAGGCCCGGCACCAGCACCACAAGGGCGAGCTGCAGCGGCAGGCTGTGGGCGAAGGCCCAGACGGCGGGCAGCTCCGCCCCGCCCACGACGCCGAAGATCTGGCTCGCCACCCCGTCCGAGATCTCCTGCGGCGTGGCCGGCAGCGGCGCGTTGGACAGGGCCTGCACCACGATATCCTCGGTGCGGGCATACATGAGCCACATGCCGATCATGTAGCCGCCGAGCGCGAAGAAGGCCATGTGGCCGAGGCTGAGGATGCCCGCATAGCCCCAGACGAGATCCATCGCGAGGGCCACGAGGCAGAGGCAGAGCGTCTTGCCCAGCGTCTTGACGAAGGAGGTGGAGAGGAAGGCCGTGCCATAAGCATGGGAGGCGAGCGTCACCGCGAGGGTGAAGAGCGCGAGAAGGGCAAGGAAGATCAGCACCGAGGGGCTGCGGGCGAGGAAGCTCTGTCTCATGGGAGGGGCGCTCCGGCAGACGGGCGGAAGCGGGGGGCCAGCCCCCCGCGCCCCCCGGGATATTTGGGCCAGAATGAAAGAGGAGGGAGGCTCGCGGGCGGCGGGACGGCGCGGGCGCGGCGAGGATGCGTCGGGAGTCCTGCGGCAGGGTCCGTGTCGGACGGGCGGGGGGTGAGGCGTGGCGATGGGATGCCGGTTCCTCGGGCGTTTCTCCGCAGGGACGGGACAGGGGAGAGGGACAGGCTTTCGGCGGGCGGCGGCGGATCCGCAGGCCGCCGGGGCTCCGGGCGGACGCGCGCGGCCCCGACGGCGACCTTGCTGCCGGCAGACCGCAAAGCGGGGGCGGGCGGAAGGAGGGGCACGGTGTCAGTCTCCCGCGGCACGGCCTTTCAGGGCGACGATGCCCCGCGGCCGGAACTGGATGAAGATGATGATGAAGAGGATCATGTAGGTCTGGGCCGCGAGCGTGTTCGAGGGATTGAGCCACTCGATGCCCTTCTGCACCCCGCCGATCATCGCGGCCCCCGCGAGCGTGCCCCAGATGTTGCCGACGCCGCCCACGACCACCGTCATGAAGCTCTGGACGATGTAATCCTGTCCGAGCTCGGAGGTGACCTTGGCGAAGAGGCCGATGGCCACGCCCGCGATGCCCGCGATACCCGAGCCGAGCCCGAAGGTCAGCATGTTGATCCGATCGGGGTTGATCCCCATCGAGGCCGCCATCGAGGGGTTCTGCGTTACCGCCCGCACCTCGAGCCCGAGGCGGGTGCGCGTCATGATGAAGAGGAAGACGCCGAGGAAGATCATTGCGAGGACGAAGATCGCGATGCGGATGTAGCTGATCGAGACCACGTCGTTGAAGCTCAGCGCGCCGTCGAGCCAGGCGGGCGCGGTCAGCGGCCGGGCCTGGGTGCCGAAGATGTTCTTGGCGAGCTGCTGCAGCGCGATGGAGATGCCGAACGTGGCCAGCAGCGTCTCGAGCGGGCGGCGGTAGAGATGGCGGATCACCAGCCGCTCCATCGCGACGCCGGCCGCGAAGGTGACGGCGAAGGCCAGAGGCAGCGCCACGAGGATCGAGATCGTGTAGTCGGAGATCCATTGCTGGACCACATAGCCCGTGTAGGCCCCCATCATGATGAATTCGCCATGGGCCATGTTGATGACCCGCATCACGCCGAAGGTGATGGCAAGGCCGATGGCCGCAAGGAAATAAATCGAGGCCAGCGAGGCCGCGTCGAGGGCGAGGTCGGCCGCCTGCATCAGGCCCACGGTGCGCCCGATGCGCGCCAGAGCGGCGCTTGCGGCCTCGGTGACGGCCGGGTCGGGCTCGGCATAGAGGTCGAGGAAGCGGAAGCGGTCGAGGGTGGCCGTCACCTCGTCCTCGGTGGCGCCGGGGGGCACGAGGCCCCGGGCCTCGAGCGCAGTATAGGCGCGGTCGCGGGCCTCGGGGCTGTCGAGCGCCGCCACGGGGATGCCCGCCACCTGCCCGTCCCGGATCTGCGCCACGAGCGTCTCGCGCAGCGCCGTGCGGCTGAGGCGGGCGGGGGCCAGGCCCTCGGCCACCAGAAGATCGTAGGCCTCTTCCCGCGGCAGGTCGCGCCCGGGCACGAGCTCGCGGGCGATGTTGAGCCCCTCGGGCGCGCTCTCGACCGCGGTGCGGCGCGTGGCGACCAGCGGGTTCAGCGCGGCGCGGAGATCGAGGCCGAGATCGGCGCCGAAGCTTTCGATCGCGGCGACGCGCTCGGCGGCGCTGGCCCCGAAGCGCAGCGTCAGGAGCCGCTCGAGCCGGGCCATGGCCGGATCGGGCGCCTGGGCCAGAGCGGCCCGCAGCGGCTCCAGATGCTCGGGCGCGGGATCGCGGGCGATGGAGGCAAGCGCCGCCGAGCGGCGCGCGGGATCGGGATCGGCCAACTGGAAGCGCACGAGCGCGGTGGCGATGAGACCACGGACGCCGCTGTTCGGACGCAGCTGCGCAATCTCGCCCCGGCCCGCGGTGCCCGCGGGGGCGCCGGCCAGGTCGCGGAGCGCCCATCCGCCGTCGGCCGGCTCGATCAGGAAGAAGGTGCCGTCGCTTTCGCGAAAGCCCAGCCGCCGGTCGGCCCAGGCGTCGAGGATTGCTGCGGCGGAAGCATCGCCCGACGCCGCCAGCGCCTCGATCACCGGGCCGATGGTCTGGCGCGAGGACCGTTCGATCAGGGCGCGGTTCTCGGAAAGGATCTGCGCGGCGGGCGTGCCCTGCGCGAGGACGGGAAGCGCAGAGGCGAGCACTGCGAGGAGGATCAGGACAAACCGCATTCGGACCTCGTCGGAGGGAGCGGGGGCGGCGTCGGACCTGCGGCCCGGGCCGCCCCCGTCACGTCAGTAGTTCGACTTGATCTGCACGCAGCTCTTGGTCTCGGTGTTGTACATGCCGCAGTCGAGCTTGGCCCAGTCGGACTCGAGCACGGCCGATTCCGGCAGGAAGTCCGTCCAGGCATCGCCCGGCACCGGATCGGTCTGCGAGATGATGTCGAACTGGCCGTCGTCGCGGATCTCGCCGATCAGCACGGGCTTGGTCAGATGGTGGTTCGGCAGCATCTCGGCCTCGGAGCCGGTGAGGTTCGGGAATTTCTGCCCGATCATCTCCTTGGCCACCGGATCCACATCAGTGGTGCCCGCCGCGGTCACGGCATTCACCCACATGTTGAAGCCGATGTAGGTGGCCTCCATCGGGTCGTTCGTCACCCGCTTCTCACCCATGCGGGCCTTCCATTCCTTGATGAAGGCTTCGTTCTCGGGGCTTTCGGCGGACTGGAAGTAGTTCCAGGCCGCGAGATGGCCCACGAGGTTCGAGGTGTCGAGGCCCGAGAGCTCCTCCTCGCCCACCGAGAAGGCCACGACGGGAATGTCCTCGGCCGAGATGCCTGCGGCCGCGAGTTCCTTGTAGAAGCCGATGTTCGCATCCCCGTTGATGGTCGAGATCACGCCCACCTTCTTGCCGTCCGCGCCGAGCGCCTTCACGTCCGCCACGATCTTCGACCAGTCGGAATGGCCGAAGGGCGTGTAGTTCACGAAGATGTCGGATTTCGCGATGCCCTTCTGCTGCAAGTAGCTTTCGAGGATGTTGTTCGTCGTGCGCGGATAGACATAGTCGGTGCCGAGGAGGGCGAATTTCTCGACGCCCAGTTCCTCGAGGAAATAGTCCACCGCCGGAATCGCCTGCTGGTTCGGCGCGGCACCGGTGTAGAAGACGTTCTTCGAGCTCTCCTCGCCCTCATACTGCACCGGGTAGAACAGGAGGCCGTTCAACTCCTCGATCACCGGCAGCACCGACTTGCGGCTGACCGAGGTCCAGCAGCCGAAGATCACGTCGACATCGTTCACGGTCAGCAGCTCGCGCGCCTTCTCGGCGAAGAGCGGCCAGTCGGAGGCGGGGTCCACCACCACCGCCTCGAGCTTCTTGCCCAGAAGGCCGCCCTTGGCGTTCTGCTGATCGACGAGCATCAGGACGGTGTCCTTCAGCGTCGTCTCGGAAATCGCCATCGTGCCCGAGAGCGAATGGAGCACGCCGATCTTGATCGTGTCCTCCTGTGCGAGCGCCCCGCCCGCGAGCGACAGACCGAGGGCCGTGCCGATCAGATATGCCCGGAACATCTTCATGCTCTTGTGTCCTTTTTCAGCAAGGCTCCGCCCGTCCGGTCCCGAGGGCCGGTCGTGGTTCCGTCAAGCCTTGGCAGTCCCCTGTTGATCCGCCGCGGGGCCTGTCCCGGCCCGCGGGCGCCGGAGCGTCTCTGGCTCCTCGCCGCTTCAGAAGACGTCGGGTCGGGGGATGCGGCAAGACGGGCTGCGGTTCGGCCGCGGGGCGCCATGAAAAACGCCGAAAAATTCATCGGATCACGGGCTCGCGACCCTGAAAGAGGCAGAGCCTGTGCGGAAGCGGCGCCAAAGGCGCCGCCTGCTCAATCCTGCGGCAGGAGCTGCAGCCCGCCTTCGCGTTCGAGGAAGGCTACGATCGCCTCGACGCCGACCCCCGCCCGCATTCGCGCCATGACATAGGGCCTTTGGCCGCGGGCGGCCTGTGTGTCGGCCTCGAGCCGGGCCAGATCCACGCCGACATGGGGCGCGAGATCGATCTTGTTCACGACCAGCAGATCCGAGCGCGCAAGGCCCGGGCCGCGTTTTCGCGGAATGTCCTGTCCGGCGGCCGTGTCGATCACATAGATGGTAAGGTCCGCGAGCTCGGGGCTGAAGGTCGCGGCCAGATTGTCGCCGCCCGATTCGATCAGGATCAGGTCGAGGTCCGGGAAGGTGCGGCGCAGGTCGGCCACGGCGGCGAGGTTGATCGAGGCATCCTCGCGGATGGCCGTGTGGGGGCAGCCCCCCGTCTCGACGCCGCGGATCCGCTCTGCGGGCAGCACCTGCGCGCGCATCAGCGCCTCGGCATCCTCGCGGGTGTAGATGTCGTTGGTGATGACCGCCATCGAGCAGCGATGCGCGAGCGCCGCGCAGAGCTTTTCGGTCAGGGTCGTCTTGCCGGCGCCCACCGGGCCGCCGATCCCCACGCGCAGGGGTCCATGGCTCATGTCTTGAAGATCCTCACTTCCTGGGTTTCGTGCCGCATCGCCGCCAGATCGCCGCGCAGCGCCGCGCTGCCGAGGGCGTCGAGCGGCGCCTCGGCACTCTCGGCCGCGATCTCCCCGATCCGCGGATGCAGCGCGGCCAGCGTGGCCTGCCCCTCGGTCTGGCCCAATGGCACGAAGCGCACCGCGGCCGATACGAGGTTCGCGGCGAAGGCATGGAGCATCAGCGCCAGCACCTCCGCCACCGGCAGCCCGAGCGGGGCCGCCGCCTGCCCCAGCGCCACCGGCAGCGGCCGCGGCGGCAGGTCGCGCCCGGTGAGCGCCGCCACCGTGGCCGCGAAGGCCGCGCCCTGCTCCTCGGTCTCGCGCAGACGCTCGGCCGCGGGGGCCAGCGCGCGGGCCAGATCCGAGAGCGCCCCGGGATCGTGCCCCCTCAGCGCGTGGGCGAGCAGGATCGCATCCGTCCGCCCCGCGCCGAAGGCCAGCACATCGGCGATCCAGCGGCGGGCCGAGGCCGCATCCCGCACCTCGCCCTCCGAGATCGCCCATTCGAGCCCGTGCGAATAGGCGAAGGCTCCCGTCGGGAAGGCCGGCGAGAGCCACTGGACGAGGCTGAGGAGCGCCGCACTCATGCCGGATCGGCGTCGGGCGTCTCGTCCTCGTCGGGCTTGTGCGAGATATGCACATGGACATGCGGATGGTCGTGCCCATGGCCCTGCGCCGGCCCATGATCGTGGCCCAGAGTGCGCCCGTGGCCGTAGGCCCCGCCCTCGGGGCGGAAGGGCTCGGTGCGCGGCTCAAGCGTGAGGCCCAGACCGCGCAGCATCTCCTCGAGCACATGGTCGCGGCGGATCACCAGCCTGTCGGCCTCAATCTGGCAGGGCGTGTGCCGGTTGCCGATGTGCCAGGCCGCGCGCAGGATCGGGCCAGTGACGGCCACCACCTCCTCCTCGGCCGCGCGCACCTCGACGAGGCGGCCGTCGGCCAGTTCGAAGGCGCAGCCCTCGTCGAGGCTGGTGGTCTCGGCGAGGTCCACGAGGAAGCCGTCCCCCGCCTCGGTCTCGAGCCGCTTGCGGCGCAGGAAGCGCTCGTCATAGCCCAGCCGCACGCAGCCCGCGGCCGGACCCGTCCATTCGCCCTGTTTCAGAAGCCGGCGGGCTTGGGGAAGCTCGGTCATCGAAGGTCCTTTCTCTGCTCCGGCATCAGCGATTCGTTAAGGGAGGGCCGGATATGTCTCATGGAACAGAGTGGCAACGGGGGCAGAGATGCACAAGGCGGACGCGGCGAACCCGGCGGACGAACTGGCCGAGGTACGGGCGGCCATCGCCCGGCTCCGGCTGCGCGAGGCACGGCTGTGCGCAACCATCCTTGCCGCGCCGGACACCGGCCTCGAAGGCCGCCATTTCCGCGCCGAAGTGGCCGAGCGGCGGTTCCGCCTGTTCGATGCCGCCCGCCTGCCGGAAACGGTCCTCGCAGACCCCCGCTACTGGAGCGAGAGCGTGACGCAGGAGGTGCGCTGCCTGCCCGCGGCAGCCGCAACGCCACCGCGCCCGAGGCGGCTGCGGATCGTGCATTGAGGCGGGCGTCGGCCACATCAGTACAGGAAATAGCGTTGCGCAAGCGGCAGTTCCGCCAGCGGCTGGCAGGTGAGAAGCTCGCCGTCGGCACGCACCTCGTAGGTCTCGGGATTGACCTCGATGGAAGGTCGGTGCGCGTTGAGCTTCATGTCGGCCTTTCCGATGTCGCGCGTTCCCTGCACTGCGAGGGTTCCCTTCTGCAGCCGCAGTCGCTCGCCCACCCCGTCCTCCTCCGCCGCCTGCGAGACGAAGGTGACGGCCGAGGCATGCAGCGCGCCGCCGAAGGCGCCGAACATCGGGCGGGAATAGTAGGGCTGCGCGGGGATCGAGCCGTTCGGATCGCCCATCTGCGCGCAGACGATCATGCCGCCCAGCAGGACGAGATCGGGCTTCGCCCCGAAGAAGGCGGGCTGCCAGAGCACGAGGTCGGCCCGCTTGCCCTCCTCGACCGAGCCGATGTGGCGCGAGAGCCCATGCGCGATGGCCGGATTGATCGTGTATTTCGCGATGTAGCGCCGGACGCGCTGGTTGTCGTTGGCGCCCGTCTCCTCGGCCAGCCGCCCGCGCTGCACCTTCATCTTGTGCGCGGTCTGCCAGGTGCGGGTGATGACCTCGCCCACCCGCCCCATCGCCTGACTGTCCGAGGAGATCACCGAGAAGGCACCCATGTCGTGCAGGATATCCTCGGCGGCGATGGTCTCCTTGCGGATGCGGCTCTCGGCGAAGGCCACATCCTCGGGGATCGAGCGGTCGAGATGGTGGCAGACCATCAGCATGTCGAGATGCTCCTCCACCGTATTGGCGGTGTAGGGCATGGTGGGATTGGTCGAGGACGGGATGACGTTCGCGGCGCCCACCACCTTGATGATGTCGGGCGCATGGCCGCCGCCCGCACCCTCGGTGTGGAACGCATGGATCGTGCGCCCGCCGATGGCGGCCAGCGTGTTCTCGACGAAGCCGCTCTCGTTCAGCGTGTCGGTGTGGATCATCACCTGCACATCCATGCGGTCGGCGACCGACAGGCAGCAGTCGATGGCCGCAGGCGTGGTGCCCCAGTCCTCGTGCAGCTTCAGGCACGAGGCGCCCGCGCGGACCTGCTCCTCGAGCCCGGCGGGCAGGCTGGCATTGCCCTTGCCCGCGAAGGCGAGGTTGATCGGGAAGGCGTCGGCCGCCTGCAGCATCCGCCCGATGTGCCAGGGCCCCGGCGTGCAGGTGGTGGCGAGCGTGCCATGGGCCGGGCCCGTCCCGCCGCCCAGCATGGTGGTGATGCCGGAATGGAGCGAATCCTCGATCTGCTGCGGGCAGATGAAATGGATATGCGCGTCCATGCCGCCCGCGGTCAGGATTCGCCCCTCGCCCGCGATGATCTCGGTGCCGGGCCCGATCACGATGTCCACCCCGGGCTGGGTGTCCGGGTTGCCGGCCTTGCCGATCTTCGCGATCCGCCCGTCGCGGAGGCCCACGTCCGCCTTGTAGATCCCGGTCCAGTCCACGATCAGCGCATTGGTGATGACCGTGTCCATCGCCCCCTCGGCCCGGGTGCGCTGGCTCTGGCCCATACCGTCGCGGATGACCTTGCCGCCGCCGAACTTCACCTCCTCGCCATAGGTGGTCAGGTCGCGCTCGACCTCGATGACGAGCTCGGTGTCGCCCAGCCGCAGCCGGTCGCCGGTGGTGGGGCCGAACATGGACGCATAGGTCGAACGGGAGATGGAAGCAGGCATGAACCCTCCTTAGCGGTAGCGGGGGTGAGGCGGGCTCGCCCCATGCGGCGAATTGACACAAGGGCAGGTGCGGCGCGATACACCCGCGTCCCGGGTGCGCAGCGGCCCATTCTCGCCGCTGCGGGGAGAAACCCGGACATATTTTGAACAAGGGATAGGATGATGAAGCGGCACGCTCTTGTGCGCGGGATTATTCCCGTTCTTGCCTGTTGCGCCGGTATGGCAACCGCAGGCCCCACGGTCGAGAGGGGCGCCTATCTGGTGCGCGGTCCCGCGGGCTGCGGCAACTGCCACACGCCGCTCGGGCCCGAGGGGCCGGTCATGGCCCGGGAACTGGCGGGCCGGCTGGTGGACGACAACCCGGCCTTCACGGCGGTCGGCCCCAATCTGACCCCCGCCGGCCGGATCGCGGACTGGAGCGACGCAGAGCTTGCCCGCGCGATCCGCGAAGGCCTGCGCCCCGACGGCAGCCTGATCGGGCCGCCGATGCCCTTTTCCATGTATCGCGGCCTCTCCGACGAGGATCTGGGCTCGATCGTGATGTTCCTGCGGACGCTGGCGCCGGTCGAGAACGAACTCCCCGGCTCGGTCTACCGCATCCCCCTGCCCCCGGACTACGGGCCGCCGGTCGACCATGTCGAGGCGCCTCCGCGCGGCGTGACGGTTGCCTACGGGGCCTATCTCGCGGGCCCGGTCGCACACTGCATGGAGTGCCACACGCCGATGGGCCCGACGGGACCGAAGATCGACACCGACCTCGGCCGCGGCGGGTTCGAATTCCGCGGCCCATGGGGCACGTCGATTGCGGCGAACCTCACCAGCCATCCCGATGGCCTCGCCGATTACAGCGACGCCGAGATTGCCACGATGATCACCAAGGGTGTCCATGCCAACGGCACGGCGATGCTGCCGCCCATGCCCTACGGCTATCTCGCGGGCATGACGGAGGAGGATCTCGCCGCCGTGATCCTCTATCTGCGGAGCCTGCCGCCCCTGCCCGACGAGGGTGCTGAACAGTCTGCCGCCCAGTGAGGCAGGGCCGTCGCAGGCAGGCCCCTTCGCGTGGCGGCAGACCGGGCGCGTCACGTCAGGCCTTCGGTCGTTTCGCCGCGCGGGTCAGCCGCGCGGCATTCGCGCGGGTCCGGCGCCGGATCGGTTGCAGCGCGGCCGCGGCCACCTCGTCGGGGCGCTTGCCCTGCATGGCCGCCGCCGTGGCCGCCTGCGCGGCCTGAGCGAAGGCCACGCTCTTCTCGGTCACCATCCGCTGGTTCTCGAGCGGATGCGGCGTCAGCACGCCCATCATCCCCAGGGTGCGCAGCGTCATGACCGTCTGCGCCTCCGCGACCATGAGGCCGGTCTGCCAGTAAAGCGCCATGAGGCTGGTGAAGGGCAAGGCGAGCGGCATGTCTGTCTCCTGTTGTCGAGGCCGCTACAGCTTGCCCATGATCCGGCCGTTGAAGCCATAGACTTCGCGGGAGCCGGCATAGGACACAAGTCTCACTTCGCGAGTCTGACCCGGCTCGAATCGCACGGCGGTTCCGGCGGGAATGTCGAGACGCATCCCGCGCGCCGCCTCACGATCGAACTCGAGTGCGGGGTTCGTCTCCGCGAAATGGTAGTGCGAGCCTACCTGCACCGGCCGGTCGCCGGCATTGGAGACAACGAGCGTGATCTGCGCCCGTTCCGCGTTCAACAGGATCTCGCCCTCGGCGGGAAAGAGTTCTCCGGGGATCATGCGGCGGGCTCCTTGGGGGGATGGCGAAAATGCACTGGCTTTGCAGGTTCCTAGCGGATCGGATGATGGACCGTGACGAGCTTTGTTCCGTCGGGGAAGGTCGCCTCGACCTGCACCGAATGGAGCATCTCGGGCACGCCCTCCATGCAGTTTTCGGCCCGCACCACATGGGCACCCGCCTGCATGAGATCAGCCACCGAGCGGCCCTCGCGGGCGCCCTCGACCACGAAGTCCGAGATCAGCGCCACCGCCTCGGGATGGTTCAACTTCACCCCGCGCTCAAGCCGGCCCCGCGCTACGATGGCCGCGAGGCTGATGAGAAGCTTGTCCTTCTCTCTGGGTGTCAGGTTCATGTCGCTCCCTCTCAGACCTGCCAGACGCGCGGCAGCGCCCGGCCCCGAAGGACCGTCAGCAGCCGCGCGACCTGCCTGCGCAGCGGCCAGCCGTCGGCGGCCAGCAGTCGCAGCACCAGTTTCCCGTCAAAGGCCGAGGCCGCGGCCTCGACTCCCGCCTCGCCCAGGGCGGCACGCGCGGGCCCGAGCGCATCCTCGGCGCCGGGACCGACCATGGCCAGAGTGGCCAGCGCGCGGGCCCCGCCCAGCATTGCCGCGCCGCCCGCGGCGGCCAGCGCCCGGTCGTCGAGGGCCAGCGGCTCGACGACGACCGGCTTGCCGCCGCGCAGGATGCTCCGCCGGTCGCGGAAGGCGAGCCGGCTCAGCGTCTCGCCCATCGCGGCGCGCCCCAGCACCACCGATTCCACCATGAGGCAGCCCGCCCCCGGCGCAAGCGAGATCTGCGTTTCGCGCTCGAGCGCGGCGCCCTCGAACAGGATCGTCTCCTGCGGCAACCAGTCGAGCCAGCCGTCGCGGCCCACCTCATGCAGGACCTCGACCCGCGCGGCGCCCGCCCCCGCGGCATAGGCCCGCTCGGCCGTCTGGGTCGTCGCTGTCGCGCGGCATCCCTCGCCCACCTCCAGCCGGTAGGAGAGCCGGTCGCCCCCGGTCAGCCCGCCCGACGTATTGAGAAAGACGACCTCGGGCACGTCCCCCTCCACCCGCGGCAGAAAGGCCTTGGCCGAGCCGCGCTGCGCCAGATCGCGGAGCCGCACCGCACCGCGCGACCGGGCGAGCGTCACCAGCGCATGGCCGTCGCTGCGCTCGAGCCGCGCGGAAAGAGGGGTCAGGGCGTTCATCCTGTGCGCATCGGATCATCCTGCCGCCGCCGCAGCAATCGGCCCGGCCTGCGTGCGGAAGGGCCGTGGACGGGCACGCCTCCCGCGCGCACGTTTCGAGGGCGCCTCGCTCAAGGATCGGGCAGGGTGAAAACTTCCCGCGAGTGCTTTTCTTCCGCGGGCGGCTCGCCCATGATCCGCGCGACATCTGCGAGGAGCCCACCCGTGCCCCAGTCCGCCCTGCCGATCGGCTCCCTCCTGAGCGCACCGCGCCCAGCCTTTACCGAGACCGAGGCCCAAGGGCTCGCGCGCACCCATTTCGGGCTGGACGGCACGGCCCTGCCCCTCACCTCGGAGCGCGACCAGAACTTCCGGCTCGCGACGCCCCGAGGGGCGTTCGTGCTGAAGATCGCCAATGCCGCCGAACCGCGCGGCGTGACCGAATGCCAGACGCTGGCGCTCCTGCATCTGGAGGCGGTGGCGCCGGGACTGCCGGTCCCGCGGGTGATCCGCACGCGGGAGGGCGCTCCCTGGACGGAACTGGCCGGCGGCAATCTCCTGCGGCTCCTGACCTGGGTCGAGGGCGAGCCGCTCTGGCGCGCGCGGCGCGGGGCGGCGCAGCGGCGGGCGGTGGGGCTCTGCCTCGGCGGCATCGCCGCGGCGCTGGCCGATTTCTCGCATCCCTCTGCCGATCACGAACTCCTGTGGGACATCCGTCATGCGGCCCGGCTTCGGGCGCTGCTGCCCGCTATTCCCGATGCGCGAACGGCGGTGCTGGCCGAGCGGGTGCTGGACCGGTTCGAGACGGCGGTTGCGCCCCGGCTGGCGGATCTGCCCTGGCAGGTCGTTCACAACGACATGAACCCGCACAACATCATGGTCGATCCGGCGAATGCCGACCGGGTCGCGGGCGTGATCGACTTCGGCGACCTCGTGCGCACGGCCCGCGTCTGCGATCTGGCCGTGGCGGGCTCCTATCAGGTGGATCCGGGCGATCCGGCGGGAACGCTCGCCGATCTGGTGGCGGGCTATCACGCGGCGAACCCGCTCCGGCCGGAAGAGGTGGAGCTGCTGCCCGACCTCGTCGCGGCGCGCATGGTGACGACCATCGCCATCGCCTCGGCGCGCGCGGCCCAGCAGCCGGACAATGCGCCCTACATCCTGCGCAACCTGCCCGCGTCGGCCGCGGGCCTCGAGGCACTGACGGCGCTTGCGCCCGGCGCGGCGGCGGCGGCGCTCCTGCGCGCGACGGAGGCCGCGTGAGCGCAAGATCCCTGCCCCCACGAGGAGCCCGCCCATGAACCGCGATGCCATGCCGAACGCCTTCCGCCCCGGCGCGGTGGACCTGCCCCCGCGTGAGGCGGACCTGGTCGCCCGGCGGCAGGCGCTTCTGGGGCCGGCCTACCGGCTCTTTTACGAGCGGCCCCTCCATATCGTGCGCGGCGAGGGCGTCTGGCTCTACGACGCGGACGGCACCGCCTATCTCGATGCCTACAACAACGTGGCCTCGCTCGGCCATTGCCATCCCCGGGTGGTCGATGCGGTGGCGCGGCAGGCGGGGCAACTGGCGACCCACACGCGCTATCTGCATGAGGGCGTGCTGGAGCTGGCCGAGCGGCTGCTGGCGACCCTGCCCACCGAGCTCGGGCACGCGATGTTCACCTGCACCGGGTCGGAGGCGAACGACCTGGCCCTGCGGCTCGCCTTCGCCGCCACCGGCGGCACGGGTGTGATCGTGACCGAGAACGCCTATCACGGGGTGACGATGGGCGTGGCGGCCCTCTCGCCCTCGCTGGGTCCGGGCGTGCCGCTCGGCGTCCATGTCCGCACCGTGCCTGCCCCCGACCAGGACAAGGGCGCCGATGTGACCTTCGGCGCGGCCGTGGCGGCGGCGGCCGCCGATCTGGCCCGCCACGGCATCCGGCCCGCGGCGCTGATCCTCGACACGGTCTTCTCCTCCGACGGGGTCTTCACCCACCCGACGGACACGCTCGCCCCGGCGGCGGCGGCGATCCGCGCGGCGGGCGGGCTCTTCATCGCCGACGAGGTGCAGCCCGGATTCGGCCGCACCGGCGAGGCGATGTGGGGCTTCCTGCGGCACGGGGTGGTGCCGGACATGGTCTCGATGGGCAAGCCCATGGGCAATGGCTATCCGGTGGCGGCCCTCGCCCTCCGCCCGGAGCTGGCCGAGCGGTTCGGGGCCGGGGCGCGCTACTTCAACACCTTCGGCGGCAATGCCGTGGCGGCGGCTGCGGCGCTCGCGGTGCTCGACACGCTGGAGGCGGAAGGGCTGCAGGCCCACGCCCTGAATGTGGGCGGGCAGTTCCGGGCGGATCTGAGCGCCCTGTCCGCCCGGGATCCGCGGCTGGGGGCCGTGCGCGGCGCGGGCCTCTTTCTCGGCGTCGAGGTGCTCGAGCCCGAGTCGCGCGCGCCCGATGCCCGGATGGCCGCGCGTATCGTGAACGGGCTGCGCGAGGCCCGCGTGCTGATCTCGGCCACCGGACCGCACGGCCATGTGCTGAAGATCCGCCCGCCGCTCGTCTTCTCGGACGCGAACGCGGCCTTCTTTCTCGAGCGGTTCGAGTCGGTGCTCGCGGCCCTGCGCTGAGCGGGGCGTACCGGGCAGAGGCCGCCAAGCCATCCTGAAATCTCGAAAAATCCCCGCAAGATGGGGTCCGGAAGGGCCGGGCGCAAGGCCTCGGACACCCTCGTTTTTGCAGCAGCGAGAGGCTGCGGGACGGCCCTGTGGGGCCGGGACAGGCAGCGTCAATTTCCCGCGCGCCTGCGGCAAAATTGTCCCTTTTCAAGCCGTTACGCAGGATTCCCGGCCGATCTGGCGGCCAATAAGTCGCACCCAAAACGGCCTTGTCAGCCAACACTGACATTGAATCTGTCAGCGCAATGTGACACCCATAATGCGAGCCGGGGCGGATCAGAAATCGCCGACAAGGTGATCCAGGTCTCTCCGGTCTCGTCGAAGCCCGCGTGCAGGCCCTACACGCAAACCGTCGATTTACCAGTTGGGAGACGACACAGTGACTGACGATCTGAACAAAGTCTGGCCGAGCGGCCTGACCGTTGCCGAAGCCGAAGAAGTTCATAAGCAACTCATCCTCGGCACCCGCGTCTTCGGTGGCATGGCGCTCATCGCGCACTTCCTCGCCGCCGCTGCGACCCCGTGGCTCGGCTGATAGGAGAAGACTGACATGACCAACGGCAAAATCTGGCTCGTGGTGAAACCGACCGTCGGCGTTCCGCTGTTCCTCAGCGCTGCCGTCATCGCCTCCGTCGTTATCCACGCTGCTGTGCTGACGACCACCACCTGGCTGCCCGCCTACTACCAAGGCTCGGCTGCGGTCGCGGCCGAGTAATGCTGCGCAAGGCGCGGGCCTGCGGGCCCACGCCAGCCAGTCCGTGAGTTCCGAGCAGGCCGGGATCCTTGGGTTCCGGCCTGCTCGTCACACCAGCGACGTGTTCCTGTCGCCTTGCCCGTTCGGGCTGTGTGCCTGAAGCCCGACATCCTTTCCAGTCGCGCAGTCTGCGCCTACCCCGGGATTCTTCACGCATGAGCCGAATTGCCGAACATCTGGTCCGCATCGGACCGCGGTTTCTGCCATTTGCCGACGCGGCCTCGGACCAGCTGCCCCTGCGCAAGCTGCTGCGCCTGTCGCTGTTTCAGGTCGCCGTGGGCATGGCCATCGTCCTGCTCGTCGGCACGCTGAACCGGGTGATGATCGTCGAGCTGAAGGTGCCCGCCTCGGTGGTGGGGATCATGATCTCGCTGCCGCTCCTGTTCGCGCCCTTCCGCGCGCTGATCGGGTTCAAGTCCGACACCCATGTCTCCGCACTCGGCTGGCGGCGCGTGCCCTGGATCTACCGCGGGACGCTGGCGCTGTGGGGCGGCTTCGCCATCATGCCCTTCGCGCTGATCGTGCTCGGCGGGCAGGGCTATGCCGAGGGCCAGCCCTTCTGGCTCGGCGTCTCCTCGGCCGCGCTCGCCTTCCTGATGGTGGGCGGCGGCGTGCACACGATCCAGACGGTGGGGCTTGCGCTGGCCACCGACCTCGCCCCGCGCGAGGACCAGCCGAAGGTCGTGGGCCTGATGTATGTGGTGCTGCTCATCAGCATGATCTTCGCCTCGATCGGCTTCGGCTGGCTGCTCGATCCCTATTATGACGCGCAGCTCATCAAGGTCATCTCGGGCGTCGCCGTCGCCGTGTTCTTCCTGAACATGATCGCCCTGTGGAAGATGGAGCCGCGCAACCGCGCCTTCACCGTGAAGCCCGAGAAGGAGCCCGAGTTCGGCGACCACTGGCGCGAGTTCATCAGCCGCGAGAACGCGCTCCACGGGCTGATCGTGATCGGGCTCGGCACGCTGGGCTTCGGCATGGCCGACGTGATCCTCGAGCCCTACGGCGGCGAGGTGCTCTCGATGACGGTGGCCGAGACGACCCGGCTGACCGCGACCTTCGCGGGGGGCGGGCTCGTGGGCTTCTGGCTGGCCTCGTGGGTGCTCGGCCGGGGCTTCGATCCCCTGCGGATGGCCTTCCTCGGCGCCGCCGCGGGGCTGCCGGGCTTCTTCGCCATCATGGGCGCGACCGAGATGACGAACGTCTGGGTCTTCCTCCTCGGCACGCTGGTGGTGGGGTTCGGCGGCGGGCTCTTCAGCCACGGGACGCTCACGGCCACGATGCGGCTGGCGCCGAAGGAGCAGGTGGGCCTTGCGCTCGGCGCCTGGGGTGCGGTGCAGGCCACGGCCGCGGGCGTGGCCATCGCGGGCGCAGGCGTGCTGCGCGACATCCTGCAGGCGATGCCGGATCTCTCCGGCTACGGTCCCGGCGCGCCCTACGTCGCGGTCTTCGCCCTCGAGGCAGGCTTCCTCTTCCTGACCATGATCGTGATCCTGCCTCTCTTGCGCTCGGCTCTCGCCGCCCGCCGCCTGTGACGAATCACCGGGCACGCCCTGCGTGCCCGCTTCCCGGAGGTGCAAAAGGCTACTCCTTTGGGGGTCTTTGAAATCTCAGCCTGCAGGTTCGCGCCCTCGGCGCCGCTTCGCCGCAGGGTTGAACCAGGACAACCCTGACGGCGAGATTCCGCGCACGTCCCCCACTCGCCGCCGAGGCGAAACCCTTGGTTAACACAACGTTAACAAGACCTTCCCTGCCCCGACTTGTCCACAACCTGACCATTTCGGCAGGGCACAGGGTAGCCTCCCCCTTTTTCCTGCTATAACAGACCTTTGCGGCATCATTGGCTGCATGCTAAAGTATGGAAATCGACAAAACTTTGAAGAGTAGGATTTAGCCGGGTTTGCGTCCCAAACACAAAGTGGACAGATTGTGATGAATCATTCGACCGACTCTTTTTCGAAATCTTTGAATACCCTAGGCAGCGACCTGCCTGCCACTGCTGCAGTCCGGCTCTCCGAACGTCGTGCCCTCGTGATGATCGACCCCCGTACGCTCGAGCGCGAATGCCTCGTGCGCTGCGTGGAACTCGCTCATCCGTCCATCCAGATCGTCGGGTTCGGCTCCTTCGAGGAGTGGCGCAGCCGCAGGGATCACCACGCCCATCAGGTGATCCTCTACAGCACGGGCAACCGGTCCGTGAGCGAGGTCTCCCGCGAGGTCGCCGCGCTCGTGACGGAAGCCGGTTCCTCGCCCGTCGTCGTCATCGGGGCGGCGAACGATCTGCGCGAGATGATCGCGGCCTTCGACTGCGGCGCGCGGAGCTACCTGCCCTCGTCGGTGGGGATCGACGATATCGTCGAGGCGAGCCGCCTTGCGACCTTCGACGGGATCTTCCTGCCGACCGCCAGTCTCACGGCGCTGCGCGGCGCCCTGCCCGACCGGGCAGAGCCGCAGATCGCCGTGGACGAGCATCTGACCGAGCGCCAGCGGGCCGTCTGCGACGCGCTCCGCCGGGGCAAGTCCAACAAGATCATCGCCGGAGAGCTCAATCTCTGCGAAAGCACGGTGAAGGTGCATATCCGCAACATCATGAAGAAGCTCGGGGCGAAGAACCGCACCGAAGCTGCCTTCAAGCTGAATTCCAGCATGTTCGCGGGAGAAGGTCGCCTCTCCTGAGCCGGAGCGGCGGATGCCCCGGCCCCCTCGGGGGCCGGGGCATTGCCTTTCACGAGGCCTGCGAGTAGCGGGCTTCCGGCGTCTCGTAGGCGTCGAACAGCCGCGCGATCATCCGCGCCAGCGCCCGGCCTTCCTTCGCAATCGACATCGAGCCGTCCGCGTCCACCGTGACGAAGGGCGTGAACTTCTCGGCCGCTTCGGCGATGCGCGGAACCATGGTCTCGGCCGGCTCGCCAAAGCGCGCGCGCAGCGCGGGCAGGTCGAGGAAGAAGTCGCACATGATCATCTCGATGGCGCGGCCGTGGAGGTAATCCTCCTCGGTCATGCGGTGGCCCCGGTAGCCGGGCAGCCGCCCCTCCTCGATCGACTTGATATAGGCGGCGGTGGCGGCCGTGTTCTGCAGATAGCCCTGCTCGAACTTCGAGATCGACGAGGCGCCGATGCCCAGAAGCGTCGGGCAGGTGTCGTCGGTGTAGCCCTGGAAGTTGCGGCGCAGCTTTCTGCTGCGGGCAGCCACCGCCATGCTGTCGTCGGGCAGCGCGAAATGGTCGATCCCGATGCGCTCGAACCCGCCTTCGGTGAAGAGCCGCGCCGCCAGATTGGCCAGCTCGTGCCGCTCGATGTCGGGGGGCAGCACGGTCTCGTCGATCAGCTTCTGGCGCTTGGCCATCCACGGCACATGGGCATAGCCGAAGATCGCCACGCGGTCGGGCCTCAGCGAGAGCACCTTGTCGATGGTGGCGGCAAGGCTCTCGCGGTTCTGGTGCGGCAGCCCGTAGACGAGGTCGGTGTTCAGCGAATGGACACCGTAGCGGCGCAGCGTCTCGACGCAGGCCTTGGTGTTCTCGAAGGGCTGCTCGCGCCCGATCGCATTCTGCACGATGTCGGTGAAGTCCTGGATGCCGATCGAGGCGCGGTTCATGCCCTCCTCGCTCAGCGCCCGGATCTTGGGCTCATCGACCATCATCGGATCGATCTCGACCGAGAATTCGTAGTCCTCGGCGAAGGGGATGACGGCCTTGATCGCCTGCGCGAGCTTGTGGATCAGCTCGGGCGACAGGATCGTGGGCGTGCCCCCGCCCCAGTGCAGCCGCCCGGCCTTCACGCCGGCGGGCAGGTGCTGCTTCACCAGCTCCAGCTCCTGCAGGAGCGTGCCCACATAGGCTTCGACCGGGGCCAGCGTCTGGGTCCCCTGCGTGCGGCAGGCGCAGAACCAGCAGAGCCGCTCGCAGAAGGGGACGTGGACATAGACCGAGATCGGCACGGCGGGATCGAGGGCTTCGATCGCCTGTGCCTGAAAGTCCGCTCCGACGGCGCCCGAGAAGACCGGCGCCGCAGGATAGCTCGTGTAGCGCGGCACGCGCGCATCGAAGAGTCCGAGACTCTGGAGGAGGGCGATGTTTGTCATGCTGAACCCAATAACGGTTCACGAGACATTAGACTTTGCGCAGGATCAAACGCCCCGGACAGGGTGTCGCAGGCTAGAGCGGCAGCGGCGACACACCCAGCAGGATCGGATGCAGCGCCAGCGCCGCGGCCCACAGCGCCACGACCGCCAGAAGCCGCGGGAAGAGGTGGTCCTCGTTCTGCTTCAGCCAGTGCGCATCGACCAGCGGGCGCAGCGAGAAGAGCGCGGTGGCCCCGAAGGCCGCGAGCGCCTCGTTGGGCGTCAGGGCCCGGCGGGCCCGGGCGTCGAACATCGGGATGGCCGCCAGCGAGAGGCCGAAGAAGGTGCCGAACAGGATGACATGCGCCAGATCGCCGTTCGGAAAAAGATGGGCCGCCGACCAGAGCATCAGCGCAATGAGCAGCGGGTGGCGCGTGATGGCCGCAAAGCCCGGCCGGTCGGGATCGAAAGCCGCGCTGCGCCGCCCGCCGAGGGTCCAGGGCCAGGGCAGCCCGATCCCCTGCACGACGAGGGTCCAGACCACGGGCGCCGACAAGTTCGGCACCCAGCGCGTGGCAGGCGTCTGCGGCCAGAGCTCCACGAACGGCGCCCGGCCTGCGGCGAGGATGAGCCAGCCCAGCACGAGGAGCGAGATCGTGCCGTAGAGGGCGAAATAGAGCCTGCGGCCCAGCAGCGCGATCAGCCGCTCGCGCACGCCGGGGCGCGCGGGCAGCAGGTGCGAGGCGAAGAAGGCCGCCAGCGCCGCCGCAAATTCCAGCCAGTCCGTCAAACCTGCGACTCCGCCTGTTCCATGAGCCGCACGATGTGGGCCGAGAAGAGGCGCGTAGCAGGCAGGCCGAGGGCGAGCCCGCCCAGCACCGACCATGCAGGCGGCAGGACCGGCAGTCCCACCCACGACAGGATCAGCGAGGCGAAGAACAGGTTCACCGCCGCAGCCCCCGCTCCGAACGGGTAGAGCAGGAGCGTGACCCGATTCCGGCGGGTCATCGGCGCTGCACCATCCATTGCACGGCGGCGAGCGCCGCCACGAAGCAGCCCGCGGCCACGGCGAACCAGACTTCCGCCGTGGCGGTCTGAGCAGCCGGGGTCGGCGGCTCGAAGGTCGCGGCCAAGGCAATCCCGGGCACGAGGATCAGGAAGGGCAGCAGCAGTCGCATCTCAGATCTCCTGGGTGAGGGAACGGTAAAGGTCGGGGAGCGCCCGGGCAAGGCGGGCGGGTTCGGGCAAGAGCGTGAAGCCCGCGCGGCCGAAGATGCGGGCGAACCAGTCCTGCCCGTCGGCATCGATCACCACGCCATGCACCGCCTGCGACAGGGCGCGGGCCTCGCGGACGGCCATGCGGCTGTCCTCGATCCCGTGCACGCCCTCGTAATGGTCGAGATCGTTGGGCTTGCCGTCGGTCAGGACCAGAAGGAGCTTGCGGCTCGCCGCCTCCTCGTTCAGCCGCGCCGAGGCATGGCGGATGGCCGCACCGAGGCGGGTGTAGTGGCCGGGCCTGAGCCCGCCGATGCGGGCCGTGACCGCAGGCCCCATCGGCTCGTCGAACCGCTTGCAGAGATGCAGGAACACCCGGTCGCGCCGGAGTGAGGAGAAGCCCCAGATCGCCTGCCGGTCGCCCGCCACGTCGATGCCCGCGGCAAGCGCCGCCAGCGCCTCGCGTGCCGTGTCGATCACCGTGCGCTCGCCCACAGAGGCCTCGGTCGAGCGCGAGCAATCCATCAGGATCGCGACCGCGAGGTCGCGCTCGAGCGCGCGGGAGCTCCGGTAGATCCGGTCGGTGCCGCGGCCGGTGGTGCGGAGCGCCACCTGCGCCTCGATCAGCGCGTCGAGGTCGAGCTCCGCCCCCTCGACCTGACGATTGCAGAGCACGCGGCGCGGATGCAGCGTCTCGAACTGCCGCCGGACCCGCGCGGTCAGCCGCGGATCTGGACAGAAGCCCTGCCCCGCCTCGGCCGGCGCTTCCAGCACGCGGGTATGGTCCGGCATCAGGCTGCGCGAACGGTGGTTCCACTCCGGATAGGTGAAGCGGTCCGACAGGCGCTCGTGCTCGGCATCCTGCGGCGCGAGATCGAGATGCAGCCGCAGCCGGCTCGCCGCGCGCTTGACGTGCTTGGTGAGGGTGATCCGATCCTGATCCTCGGCCGCCTTCTGCGCATTCTCCTGATCGTCGTCATCCGTCGCGCGGTTGAGGTTCAGGCTCTCGACCCAGCTCAGGATCGCCTCGAAACGGTGGACGATGAAACTGTCCTTGCGGTTCGCCTGATCGAGGTCGCGCCGCTCGCCCATCTTGCGGGTGGCGGTCGGCAGGCCCGAAGGGGCCTGCGTCTCCTCGGGGGCATCGGCCGCACCCTGCCCCGTGCCGCGCCCCAGCCGCAGCCAGAGCGGGACAGGGGCGAAGGGCCTGTAGCCGCGCGGCTGGTGGTGGGCCACGGCGCGTGTCGCTGCCGGGCCTCCGAGGGCCGCCCGCACCCGCGCCTCGACCGAGGCTTCGATCCCGAAGGCCGCATGGGTCTCGCGCGAGGCCAGCAGATGGGCTGCCAGCCGACCGTAGATCGCAGCAAGGCCCGGGGCCGTCTTCAGCACCCGCGCCGTCGCGGCCTTCATCGCGGCGATCTGCGCCAGATCGGCGGCCAGCGCATCCTCGGCCTCGGGGATCTCCACCTTCGCGGCCAGCGCCGCCAGCCAGAGATAGGCCGCCCGGTTCAGATCCGCCGACGGGAAGGTGTCGAGCACGGCCGGCAGCCGCAGCCGCTCGCCGTCGAAGCTCGCCACCTGCTCGAGGATCCGCGTCTCGCCGAGAACCGAGCCGAGGCTGCGGCGGTGGAGCGCCGCCGTGGCGGGGCTCGCGCCGATCTCGACGCCCAAGGGCCCGCCCAGCGCGCGGAAGAGGACCGCCACGCTCGGCCGCATCGCCTCGAGGGGCACCGCCGCCCCCGCGTGGCCGCGGGTGGCGGCAAAGCGGCTTGCGTAATCGTGCCAGAGGTTGCCCACGGTTTCCTCGGGCTCCATCAGATCGAGCAGGTGGAAGCTCATGGTGTCACCCGTAGACCGTAGCGATGAGGTCGCGCAGCGCCTGCGCGACATCGGGCTCGTCCGTCAGAGGCTCGATCACCGCCGCCTCGAGCGCCGCCTCGATGCTCATGCCCCCTGCCATCAGCGAGGCCGCATAGACCAGAAGCCGGGTCGAGACCCCCTCCTCGAGATCCATCCCCGACAGCGCCCGGACATGGCCCGCCAGCCGCACGAGCGGGGCGACCTTCGCCTCGGAGAGGCCGCTTTCGCGAGCCACGACCGCGGTTTCGGTCACGGGATCCGGGAAGGTGAAGCCGATCGACAGGAACCGCTGCCGGGTCGAGGGCTTCAGGCGCTTGAGGATGTTCTGGTAGCCCGGGTTGTAGGAGGCCACCAGCATGAAGCCCGGCGGCGCCACCAGCTCTTCGCCGGTGCGGTCGATCATCAGCGTGCGGCGGTTGTCGGTCAGCGGATGGAGCACCACGGTCACGTCCTTGCGCGCCTCCACCACCTCGTCGAGATAGCAGATCGCGCCCTCGCGGACGGCCCGCGTCAGCGGCCCGTCGACCCATTCGGTGGCGCCCCCCTTCAGCAGGTAGCGCCCGATCAGGTCCGCCGCCGACAGATCGTCGTGGCAGGCCACCGTATAGAGCTTCCGCCCCATCCGTGCCGCCATATGCTCGACGAACCGGGTCTTGCCGCAGCCGGTCGGCCCTTTCAGAAGAAGGGGCAGACCTTTCCGGGAGGCAGCCTCGAAGAGGCTGCACTCGTTGGAGACGGGCTTGTAGAAGGGCACCGCCATGTCATGGAGGATCGCGTTCATGCCGCTTCTCCCGCGACTTTGCCGACCGGCGCTCCGCGGCGCACGACGGCGAGGCTGTAGATGAAGAGGAGCGCCCCCGCGACCACCATGGCGCCCGCCCCGAAGCGCATCGCGTAGAAGAGGCCGAGCTGGTCCTGCACATCCATGTAGTATTCGCCCATGACGCGCTGCAGATGGACCTGGATCGTGCCTGCGAAGGTCAGCACGAAGGTCATGAAGGACATGCCGCCCGTCATCAGCCAGAAGGCCGTCATGTTGAGCCACTGGTTGTAGGGCGCCCGTCCGCGCAGCATCGGCATCGCATAGGTGAACATGGCGAGGTTCAGCGCGACATAGGCGCCGTAGAAGGCGAGGTGGCCGTGGGCAGCGGTGATCTGCGTGCCGTGGGTGTAGTAGTTCACCCCGTGGAGCGTGTGCAGGAAGCCCCAGACGCCCGCGCCGAAGAAGGCCACCGTCGAGGCCCCGAGCGACCACAGGAGCGCGGCCTTGTTCGGGTGGTTCTTGCGGCCCTTCCAGACCATCACGAAGGCGAAGGACATCATCGCGAAGAAGGGGACCACTTCCATGGTCGAGAAGATCGAGCCGATCCACTGCCAGTAGGCCGGCAGACCGATCCAGTAGAAATGGTGCCCGGTGCCGAGGATGCCCGAGAAGAGCGCGGTGGCCACGATCACATAGAGCCATTTCTCGACCACTTCCCGGTCGACGCCCGTCAGCTTCAGCATCAGGTAGCCGAGGATGGCCGCCATCACCAGCTCCCAGGTGCCCTCGACCCAGAGGTGGACGATGAACCACCAGTACATCTTGTCGAGCCCGAGATTGTCGGGGTTGATGAAGGCGAAGATCCACAGGAGCGACAGGAGCCACAGGCCCATCAGCAGGATGTTGGTGATCGCGGTCCGCCGCCCGGCCAGCACCGTGAGCGAGATATTCACGAGGAAGATCACCGCCGCCACGAGGATGCCGAACTTGACCCAGAGCGGCTGTTCGAGGAACTCGCGCCCGCCGTGGATGCCCACGAGATAGCTCACCACCGCGCCGAGCGTGCCTATGACGAGGATGCCCAGCTGCAGATAGGCGAGCTTGGTCGAGAAAAGCTCGCGCTCGGCTTCCTCGGGCACGAGGAAATAGGCCGCGCCGAAGAAGCCCAAGAGCAGCCAGACGATGAGCGCATTGGTGTGGATCATCCGCACCACGTTGAAGGGCAGCACCTCGGAGAGGGTGTTGGGCGAGACATAGATCCAGCCCGCGAGCAGCCCCCCGAGCACCTGGATGGCAAAGAGAGCCATCGCCACGCTGAAATAGGCCAGCGCCACCTTTTGCGATTGATATTTCATGATGCGGTCCCCCTCAGCCGGCGTCGTTCGGCGGCCAGGATTGCGTGTTCATCTTGTCGGCCCAGCGCAGGAACTCCGACAGCCCGCGCTTCTCCTCGTCGGTCAGCGCGAAATGCGGCATCTGCCGGCGCCCCTCGATCCCGGAGGGCTGCGCGTCGATCCAGCCGCCCAGCATCTCGGCCGCGGCATCGGGATCGTCGAGCACGCCCCAGCGGGTCATCACATTGCCCACCTCGGGCGCGAAATAGGCGCCCTCGCCGTGGAGCGTGTGGCAGTTGATGCAGCTGTTCCTCTCCCAGACCTCCTTGCCGAGCCGCACCTCGTCGGTGAGCGGCATCGAGGTGGTGGAGCGCGAGACCACGTAGCTGTGGCTCTGGACCGTCAGGCCCACGAAGACGGCTATGAAGAACAGAGATCCCCCATAGAACACGTTCCGGGCCCGCGATTTCGTGAGGATTTCCGACATGGGAGGGTCCTGGCGAATGGTTTCGGGTGGGGACGGTCTAGCCGCGCCCGCCGCGGACGAAGTTGCGGGATCGCAACGAAGCGGGCGATTGGCCGGCGTTATCTCTCCCCATCAGCCGCCGGGGCCCTCCCGGCCGGATGGAGGTCCCCATGAAGCCCGACCCCGACGATCCCGACCTGCCGCTCGCGCGGCTGCTCCAGACCTGGCCCGCCTCGGCCGGGGTCTTTCTCGAACGGCGGATGCTCTGCCCCGGCTGCCCGATCGCGCCCTTTCACACGGTGATCGAGGCCTGCGCCGAATACGGGCTCGACGAAGGCGAGGTCCGCCGCGCCCTGCGCCTCGTTGTCATGCCTTGATTTTCACGCCCTGAGGGGCTATGCGGCGCATCACGGTCGGCAGTTCACCGAGGCGTCGCTGCCCCTTCCCGGGGAGCTAGACCTGCCAGAAGATCCACGGCACCCCTTGTCCTTCGTGCCGCGTCGAAAGCCAGCGACCATCGACCCCGATCCGGCACGTCCGAGGATGAGTCATGTCCCGCACTGCCTTTCCCTTCGCCTCGAAGGATGTCTCCGCTCTGGCCCGCGCGCTGCACCGCGATCTCGCGGCGCGTCCGGGCACGCCCTCGCATCTCGAGCTTCTGAACATGCTCGCGCGCGCCACGGGCTTTCGCAACTTCCAGCATCTGCGCGCCGATGCCACCGCCGCCGGCCGGCTCGAGGCGCCGCCCGCGCCCGAGCAGCCGGTCGATCACACCCGCGTCGCCCGCGTGGCGCGGCTCTTCGATGCCGAGGGCGCGCTCGTCCGCTGGCCGGGGCGCGAGTGGCAGCGCCTCCTCTGCCTCTGGGTCTTCTGGAGCCGGCTGCCGGCCGGCCTCGAGATGGCCGAGCGCGAGGTCAACGAGCGCCTGACCGCCCTGCATCGCTTCGGCGATGCGGCGCTCCTGCGGCGCGAGCTGTTCGACCGCGGCATGGTGACGCGGCGCCCCGACGGCAGCGGCTATCGCCGGATCGAACAGCGCCCGCCGGTTGATGCCCTTGCCCTGATCCGCTGGCTCGGCCGCGGCTGAGGGCCGCTCACCCCTGCCCCGACGCCCCGCTGAGCACGACGAGCCGGTGGGGCGCCGTCACCACGATGCGCCGCCGCGCGCTTTCCACGATCCCCTCGCGCTCCCACGCCGAGAGGAGCCGCGAGACCGTGTGCAGCGTCGTGCCCGTCATCTCCGAGATGTTCTGCCGCGTGATCGGGAACGAGATCTCGATGCCCGCCTCGACCTTGCGGCCCGACTGGTTGACGAGGCGCAGGAGGCAGGCGGCCACCCGCTGCTCGACCTGCTGCGTGGCCAGCTCGGTGATGCGGTTCTGCATCTCGCCCAGCCGCGCTCCCAGTGTGCGATAGCTCTCGGTGGCAAAGCCCGGATAGTTCGCGGTGAAGTCGGCCCAGAGCCGCACCGGCCACGAGAGCGTCACGCAGTCCGCCGCGGCCACCGCCGTCGCGGGATAGGTATCGCGCGCAAGTGCCGGCGCGATCCCGAAGAGCTGGCCCGGCCCGATATGGAGCGCGATGATCTGCTCGCCCGTGGGCGTCGTCCTCACCACCCGGATGGTGCCGTCGAGCAGGAGGTAGAACCGCTCGGCCGCCATGCCCTCGCCGAAGACCGTCGTCCCCTCGTCGTAGCGGCGCGGCGCAGCCTGATCGAGAATCGTCCGGATCTGCGGACGGTCCAGCCGCGAGAAGGGCGGCAGCTTGGTCAGAAGGCTTTCGTCGAGCTTGTTCACGAACCCGGTCCCGAATTTGCGGCAGCACAATGAGAGACTGCCGTTCCTGGGGCAAGAGAGGACAGACGGACCAGATCGGGCATCGCGTCCCGCAAGCAGAGCCTGACCGTCGCACCAGCAATCCAACCGGCCTCCCGCGTCCCGGAGGGCCGGCACCTCGGAGGGCGGCGACACAGAGCCGCCGTCCTCTCATTGCACGAGGAGGCGGCCGATGGCCAGCGACAGACCCAGCACCTACACCGGCCCCGCGCTTCTCAGCCGCGGGTTCCGGCCCTTCTTTCTGCTCTCGGCGCTGTTTGCGGCCGCGGCCATCCCGGCGTGGCTCGCGATCTGGACCGGCCGCCTCGCCCTGGCAGGACCGTTCGGGCCCGTCGACTGGCACATCCACGAGATGCTCTTCGGCTATACCTCGGCCGTGGTGGCGGGTTTCCTCTTCACCGCGATCCCGAACTGGACCGGCCGGATGCCGCGACAGGGCCTGCCGCTCGCGCTTCTGGCCGGGCTCTGGATCGCCGGTCGCTTCGCCGTCGCGGGCGCCTTCGGAGCAAATCCACTCCTCGTTCTCGTCCTCGATGCGGGCTTCCTTCTGGCCGTCACCGCCATGGCCTTGGTCGAGATTGCGGCGGGCCGGAACTGGAAGAACCTGATGGTCGTGGTTCCCGTCGGAATCTACCTTCTCGCCAATGTCATTTTCCACCTCGAGGTCATGGAGGGCGGCGAAAGCGCAGTGGGGCGCAGGCTCGGCTTCGCCACCGTCACCTTCCTCATCATGCTGATCGGCGGGCGGATCATCCCGAGCTTCACCCGCAACTGGCTGGCCAAGCGCGGCCCGGGGGCCCTGCCCGTTCCGTTCGGCCGGTTCGACGGCCTCTGCCTCGCCGCCGCCGCCATGGCCCTCCTGTTCTGGACGCTGCGCCCCGAAGGCCTGCCGGCCGCGCTCCTCCTCGCTCTCGCGGCCGTCCTGCATGCCCTTCGGCTCGCCCGC
This sequence comes from Cereibacter sphaeroides 2.4.1, assembly GCF_000012905.2. Lineage (NCBI taxonomy): Bacteria > Pseudomonadati > Pseudomonadota > Alphaproteobacteria > Rhodobacterales > Paracoccaceae > Cereibacter > Cereibacter sphaeroides. The sequence continues at coordinate 2,055,539 of NC_007493.2, forward strand.
TGGCGCGGCATGGCGACCTGGCGCTCGCCGCTCCTCCTGATGCTGCATGCGGCCTACGGCTTCGTGCCTCTCGGCCTCGCTGCAACCGCCGCGGCGGCCGCAGACTGGATCGGCGCGCCCGCGGGGATGCATCTCTTGGGCATCGGCGCCATCGGCGGCATGACACTCGCCGTGATGATGCGCGCCTCGCTCGGCCATACCGGCCGCCCGCTCGAGGCCGGGCCTATCCTCAGCGCGGGCTTCGCCTGCCTTGCGGCGGCGGCGCTGGCCCGCGTGCTGCTCGCCTCGGCCGACATCGGCGGGCTTGACGGATACAGCCTCGCTGCGCTCTTCTGGACCCTCGCCTTCGCTGCTTACATCTTTCGGATAGGGCCATGCCTGATGCGTCCTTCCGCGCAGCAGACCCATCCAATTGGCTGATCTCGGAAGCAGGCGAAAACCCGCCTAAGGGTTGACAACCCGTCCAGAGGAGAGGTTACTTCTCACAACGGTCGGCCCCTCCCGGGGCCAGCGCGCACCGCGGGACCGACCGCAGGAGGAGCAGTTCAAAGGTATGGGTAAGTCGGACGATGAGGAGGCGCGGCTCGCAGCCCTCCAGCGCTACGAAATTCTCGACACCGGCCCCGAGTCCGAATTCGACCTCATAACCGACCTGCTCCGCTCCATCTATGCCGTGCCCCTTGCGGTGATGAGCCTGATCGACGGCGACCGCCTGTGGGTCAAGTCGGTTCAGGGTGGCGAGCGCCGCGAGGTTCCCCGCTGCGACACCTTCTGCGACGTGGCGATCCGTGGCAAGAAGGTGCTGCAGATCGTCGATGCCCAGAGCGACCCGCGCTACCGGGACAATCCCTATGTCCGGGGTGAGCCCGGGATGCGCAGCTACCTCGGCGCGCCGCTCACCACGCCCGACGGCTACAACATCGGCACGCTCTGCGTGATCGACACGATCCCCCGCGACTATACCAGCGTCGACCGGGAGGTGCTGGCCAACCTCGCCAAGCTCGCCGTCATCCATCTGGAGCTTCGGCTGCAGGCGACCGAGGATCAGCAGACCAGCGCCTCGACGCGCCGGGCTTTCCTCTCGGTCCTGCGGCGCGCGATGGAGCGGATGCGCCGGGCGTCGCAGAATTCGACGCTCGTGACCTTCGATCTCGACCATCTCCGCGACATCAACGAGACCTACGGCCATGCCTTCGGCGACGTGGTGCTGGCGACCGTGGCCCGCACCATCCGCAACACGATCCGCCGCGGCGACCATCTGGGCCGGCTCGGCGGCGAGGAGTTCGGGATCTTTCTGGAAGGCGCCACCCCGGATGTCGCCTTCCGCGTCACCGAGCGGCTGCGCCAGGCCATCGAGGACACGCGCTTTCCGGGCCATCCCGAGGCACGGGTCACGGCGAGCTTCGGCATCGCGCCCTGCAGCCTGCACCATGCCACCGCCGAGGCCTGGGTCGCCGCGGCGGACGAACTGGTCAGAAGTGCCAAGAGCGCCGGCCGCAACCGGAGCGAAATGATCCTCGACCCGGACCGGGAAGGCGCGGTCAGCGCCCTCCGCCTGCACTGAGGGCCAGGATCGCCCTCAGCGGCTCGCGTTCAGGCCCGCCCGGGTCTCGGGCGTCGCGAGCTGATTGTTCAGCTCCGTGAAGATGCGCTTGGCCTCGGTCCGCTTGCCGAGGTTGAGGTAGGCGTAGCCGCGCATGATCGCGAGGTCGCGCCGCAGCCCCCCCGTCAGATCCTCATAGGCGGTGAGGAAGGCGATGGCGCGGCGATATTCCTTCAGCTGATAGGCCCGCACCCCGCGCTGATCCAGGATGATGGCCTCGACCTCGCGCCGCTGCTGGATGGTCAGGTCGGTCGCGGCGGCGAGCCGGGCGGCCTCTTCCGTCATCTTCAGCGCCAGCAGCGCGAGCGTCTTGCCGAAGCGCGCGTCCCGCGCGACCTGCGCCCCGAGGCGCCCCGAGGCGGCAGGCTCGAAAGCCGCCAGCGCCTCGAGCGGCCGGTCGAGATTATAGACGCACCAGGCCCGCTCGTAGAGCATGTCGGCGCTGGTGGCGCCGCTGGTGAGGCCGGTGCAGGTCCGCCAGTCGCCGCGTTGCGCTGCCGCGCGGACCGCGGACAGCCCCGCCCCTCCGCCGCTGCGCGCCACGCCCGCAGTGCGCGGGCGCCCCGCCGCGGGCAGATCCGCCTCGGCCACCGCAGTGCGGCCCGGCGTGCGCTTGGCTCCGCCCGTTGCTGCGGCAGCCGGCGCCGATGCCTCGGGCGCCGTGTCGCCGCGTCCCGCCCTCAGCCGTGTCTCGAGCGCCTTCAGCGCAGGTCCCGAGCCCGGAAGCTGCGCATTGGCCAGCCGGAAGAGCTCGACCAGCTCCGCATCGCTGGCCACGGCCTCCGCCTTCTCGAGCGTCGCCGTCACCTCGGACAGGCCCGAGCAGGAGGCGATCACCCCGCGATAGCTCTGCAGCGCGGCCGCCTTCTGGCCCGCCGCCGCCTGCAGCTCGGCCAGCCGCCAGGCGTTGTTCACCCGGTCGCAGCGCAGGATCGCGGGCGTCCGCCGCGCGATCTCGATTGCCGCGCCCGCATTGCCCGCACTGGCGGCCGCATCGAAGGCGGCCTGTGCCTCGGCCGTGGCCAGAAGACGCTCCATCTCGGGCGGCGGCGTCCATCCGGGGAAGTTGCGCGACGTCTCGTCCATCGCCTGCCGGGCCTCGGTCAGGTCTCCGGCCGCGATCTGCCGGTAGATCCGGTCGATCTCGGCGGCGGGAGACCGCTGCTGGCCCAGCGTCGTGAGGTCGGACGGCACGTCCCAGTCGGGAAACTGCGCGCGGAGGCGCCGCAGCTCGGCATCCGCCGCCCGGTTGGCGCGCGTCGAAGGGCGGGATCGCCGCCCCCGGACGACCCGAAAGGGCGCAATCGCCAAGCGCGAGCACGGCGCGGAAGCCCGGATCGGCGGACCGTTCCAGCACCGCCCCCGTGTCGCGGTCGAACCTCACCGGCGTGTCGCCGGCTGCGGCGTCCCCGGCCGCCTCCACCGCGCGGCGCAGCGCGGGATTGGCGGTCAGCCCGGACCAGAGCAGGAACAGGGGCACCCGCAGCGCATCGTAGCCGCTGTTGTGGGACAGGCCCGGCGCCGGCTGTGTGCCGAAGGGCGTGACCAGCGCCCAGTCCGGCGGAAGCCCGAGCGACGCGATCCAGTCCGCCCCGTCGCGGGCACAGCGCGCCAGCCGGTCCTGGCCGCTGAAGGCGGCGAGCTCGGTCAGGGCGCGGGGCATGTAGTAGGAGGGGTTGAGCACCACCCCGTCCGGCGTCTCGAAGCCGCTGGCCCCCGGCAGCAGCACGAGCTGCTCGGAGCCGTCCGGATGCGGACGCACGCAATGCAGCGCGATGGCGCGCGCCAGTTCGGTCGCCCGCCCGGCGTAATCGGCCTTGCCGAACCGCTGCGCGGCCATGGCGAGACCCCAGGCGTAGAAGAGATCGCCGTCGGTGGCGTTGTTCTCGTCGGGCACGGCCAGCGCCACACCGGGCAGCCAGCGCCAGCTCAGAAGCTTGTCCTCGCGCCGCGCAAGGTTCGCCTCGGTCCAGTCGACGATGCGCCGCAGGGCCTCCTCGTCGCCGAAGATCGCGGCGAGCGTGGCTCCGTAGCCCTGCCCTTCGGAATGGCTCGCATTCTGCTGCGGCCCGTCGACGATGCGGCCGGCGGGCAGCAGGAACGCATCCTTCCAGCTGCGCCAGGCCGCCTGGAGCGGGTGGTCCGCAGGCAAAGCCTCTCTGCCCGACTGCGCGAGGAGGCGTCCTGCAGGGGCCAGCATCAGCGCGGCGGCGGCCGATGTCAGGATGGTCCGTCTCCTCATTTCAGGCCCTTCCTCCGGGTGCGGAGCACGAAGCCCACGGCGATTGCAGCGCTGATCCAGGCGAGGCCCAGCATCCCGCCGAGCAGCAGGGGCGGCCGCGCCGACGCGACGTTGCCCACCACGCTGCGCACATTGTCAAGGCTCACGGGTTCGCGCAACTCCGGCAGGAGGCCGGGCTTCGACCAGCTCGACCAGCGTCCGTCAGAGCCGAGAACGGCCACCTGACCGCGGGGCCCGCCGGGCGAGCGCGGCGCCATGGCGAGGGCTTCCGCAACCCGGGCCGGCTCGGCCTCGGGCCCGAGGATGACCCAGAGCTTGCCCGGTTCGGGCGCGAGCAGCATGGCCGTGCCCTTGCGCGTGGCGAGCCACTCGGCGAGGTTGCCGTCCCCCGGTCGCAGCATCCGCCGGACCGTCTGGATCACGGGCTGCAGCGTGGCCTGCACGAAGGTCTGGGCGCGGTCCGACCAGTTCGACTCGACCAGCGGCGGCATCACCCCCTCGCCCGGCGCGGCGCCCAGCGGGGCGAGGGCGTTGGCCGGCGGACCCGCGGGCGTCGCCGGACGCTCCACCAGCCGGGAGACGGTGGAGGGTAGCAGCGTCAGGGCGAGAAGGCGCGGCGTCAGGCCTTCCTCGTTCAGGGGAACCGTGGCGATGTCGTGCAGACCCGCCACCGTCAGATCCACGGGTGCCGCGTCGGGCACCTCGCGGAAGGCCGCCATGAAGGGCAGCGTCCGCGCCAGACCGTCCGGCGTGGCAGGATGCACCGATGCCGGCGTCACCTGCGCCAGATCCCGCGCCATGTCCGCCATCTGCATCCGGGGCGACGGCGGCACCTCGAGATCGGTCGAGCTCAGCACCTGCATCAGGTCGCCGGCGGAGGCAGGACAGGGCTGGTCGGGCGGATTGCCCGGGATGACCGATTCGAACGACAGCCGGTTCGGGCCGGGATGCAGGAGCCGCGCCGGAAAGCGGATGTCGAGCCGGGGCTTGACGGGGGCGGCGTCGCGGTCGAGCGGCAGCATGCGCACCGTCGTGCCATTGACCTTCACGAGCAGCAGCGCGCCCTCGGGCAGCCCGCCGGCAAAGCCGTAGTCGATGCCGATCTGCGCCTTCTGGCTCGCCAGCAGCAGCCAGTCGTCCGGCAGCTGGAAGTCGATATCGCGGTTGAAGTAGCGGTTGTCGGTGAGAATGGTGTCGACGCCCATGTCGGCCAGCGTGACGACGCGGCCGGGCGGGATCTGCGGTAGCGTCGGAGGCGGCAGCGTCGGGGTCGCTCCCAGAAGATCGGCGACGAGCGACGCGTTGGGTGAGCCTTCGGGCGGATGTTCGAGGACCAGAACCACGGCCCCGTCCCCGCCCCGGCGTATGGAAACGCGGTCGGCGTCGGACGGAAGAAGCGTGATCCGCGCATAGGTGGGGCCGGTCTCGGCCGACCACGGCTTGCTCAGCGCGAGCGGCAGCGCCTCGTCAGGCAATGGCCGCCCGAGAGCCTGGGCGAGGGTGCGCAGCGTCGCCTCGTCGGGCGGGGTGGGTGTGCGGATCTCGACCGGCCGGCCCGACTCCGCCTGTGCAGTGAGGGCCGCGATGAACGAGGTAGGTTCGGTGCCGATCGCCGCGGCGGGAAGCGCCACGCCGCTCTGGCTCAGATCGACCTCGGTCCAGAGATCGAACTCCGCATCCGCACCGCAGTAGATGCGGTGCCGGTGCTGCGCCTCGATCGTCACGAGATTGTCGCCCGCCCGCACGGCTTCGCCGAGCGGCATGGTGACGGCCCCCAGAGCGCCGAACTGGCGGGGGGTGAAGCGGCCGATCTCCTGATCGTTCATCCGCACGATGATCTGTGAGCTTTCGGGCAGGATGTCGATGCTGCTGCGCTGCGCGAGCGTGAGCGTGCCGCCGACCGCTTCGGTCGGCAGGAAGAGGCGGAAGGCCGCGCGCGCCTGCTGACCCTGCAGGCGGAAGAGCGGCCCGACCTGCGCGGTCTCGGCCAGAGGGCGCAGCGGAATGATCCAGGGGGCGACCTCCGCCGCCGGCACCGCTTCCGCGACCGCATCGGGGGACGCCTGCGGCTCTTCGGAGGTGAGGCCCTCGATCACGATCATCGGCGCGTCCTGCGCCGCGGCCATCGACGCCAGCGTCCCGAGGAAAAGGAAAGGCAGCAGTCGCATGTCCATCAGTTCGACCCCCAGGCGACCGTGTTGGGACGCGCGGAGACCTGCGCCGTCGGATCGAGCAGCTCGCCCGCCCAGTCGGGTTCGGTGCTGAAGTCGGTGCCGAAGGCCAGAAGATGCGCCTGCTTCTCCTTCGGTTCCTCGTGGCGGCGCCGGCGGCGGGCCGGTTCGTCCATGAAGTCGCGCGCGGTCTTGGGCAGGCTGGCGGCCGCCATCCACAGGATTCGCGCCATCCCGTGCAGGAGCCCGATGGGCCGCATCGTGGCCTCGCGCATCGTGCGCCAGTGCGCGCTCTCGCCGAAGATGAGATAGGCCACCGTCTCGCGCACCGCGATCGGTTGGCCCGCCTCGAAGATCACGCCCACCATCACCGTTCCGCCCTCGCGGCGCGCCGAGCGGATGCGGCCGCGCACCATGCGCTCGAGCTGCGGCGCGTCGGGGAACTTCGGCTGGAACTGGATGAGCCCTCCCGCCTCGAGCGCCGGGTGCGGATCGCCCACGCCGGGCAGCCGGACCAGAAGGCGCACGCCGCTGGTCGAGGCGTCGAGCACGGTCGCGGTCAGCGAGCGGTTGCCGAAGGCAGGGATCTGCGCCTCGGCCGGCACCTCCATCTGCACACGGGGGGCCGCGCGCCGCTGCTGCTTCTCGGCCACCGCCCGCAAAGCGAAGCCCACGAGAAGCACGTTGAGCACCGCCCAGCCGCCCACGACGAGGAGGACCGACCGGTCGCCGGGGAAGGCCACCCAGCGCACCAGCGTGGCGAGCACCCCGGACAGGCAGAGCAGGAAGGTGAAGAGGAGCGGACGGTAGATGGGCGAAATGTAGTTCTCGCTCAGCGTCTCGTCCTTCGCGGTCACCGCGAAGCGGGCACTGCGCGGCCGCAGCAGCGTGGTCACGATGGCGCGCGCCAGATAGGGCGCCTGTGCCACCTCGTAGACTTCGGAGACGAGCGGCCATCGCTGCCGCGCAAACAGCGCGTTCTGCACGAGGAAGCTCACCGCCAGATAGCCCGGCATGTAGGCCAGCACCTCCTCGAAGGTGGCGACGAAGATCTCGATGCCGAAGAACAGATAGATGAGCGGCGCCACGAGGAACATCATCCGCACCAGCGGGAAGAACCAGAAGCTCATCGAGTTGAGGTAGCACAGGCGCTGCGCGATCCCGAGACCGCGGCGGAAGAGCGGGTTCTTCAGCAGCAGCATCTGCATCATGCCGGTGGCCCAGCGGCCGCGCTGCTGGATGAAGGAGGCGAAGGTCTCGGGCTGGAGCCCCGCGATCATGGCGCGGTCGATATAGAGGCTCTTCCAGCCGCGGGAATGGATCTCGAGCGCGGTCTCGGCATCCTCGGTGATGGTCTCGCCGGCAAAGCCGCCCGCCTCGTCGAGGGCGCGGCGGCGCAGGACCGCGGCCGATCCGCAGAAGAAGGCCCCGCCCCAGCGGTCGAGGCCGCGGTGGATCTTGCCGTAGAACATCTCGTTCTCGGGCGGGCAGCGGTCGCCGAGCGCGAGGTTGCGCTGGATCGGGTCGGGGTTGATGAAGAAGTGCGGCGTCTGGACGAGGAAGAGGTCAGGATCCTCGACGAAATAGCCCACCGTCCGGGCAAGGAAGTCGCGGCTCGGGACGTGGTCGGCATCGAACACCACCACGAGCTCGCCCTTCAGCCGCTCGAGCGCGGCCGACATGTTGCCCGCCTTGGCATGTTCGTTCCGCTCGCGCGTCGAATAGACCACGCCCAGCTCGCGGCAGAGCTGCTGCAACTCGCGCCGCCGCTCCTGCGCCTTCTGCGCAAGCTCGGGGTCGGGCGACATGCAGCGCTGGTCGGTGCCCCCGTCGTCGCAGAGCACCACCGTGCGCAGCCGCGCCGGATAGATCATGTTCTTGGCCGCCGCGAGCGTCACGCTCAGCATGTCGGCGGGCTCGTTGTAGGAGGGCACGAGAATGTCGACCGTCGGCAGCTCCTCGGGCTGCAGCGGCCGCGGGAAGGGCCGGTCGGTCGGGTCGGCGCTGAGAAAGCCGTTGAGGAAGAAGATGGAGATCGAGAAGGTCTCGACCGCGAAGAGCAGCAGAGCGAAGAGGAACGAGGCGTCGAGCGCGGGCGGCGGCAGCGTTTCGAACAGGCGCCAGAACCAGTAGCGCATCACCAGCATCGAGGCCGCGGACAGAAGCAGGAAGCGCGGCACCATCTTGTCGGCGAAGGGCTTGAGCAGCGCCACCAGCACCACCGCCGACAAAGCGATGAGGCCCTGCGCCGAGGGCGCGACCGGCGCGGCGGCCAGCAGCCCGAACGGCACGAGGAGAGCCACCCACAGCAGGAACAGCAGGACGGGAACGACCCTTAGCGGGGAGCGGGCCTTGGCTCGAACGGTCATGGGCGGGTCTCCGGGAAGCTTAAGGGGCGGCGCTCAGGGCATCGGGGCGGCGAGGGGCGAGAGGGTGCGCCCTGCCCCCGTACCGGCCACCGCTTCGGGCGGGGCGAAGCCGAGGCTGGCCGCGCCGATGGGCCGCAGCGCCTCCTCCGTGCCGTTGCGCGTGCAGTTGCGCAGCATCACGTCCAGCGCCTCGATCCGCGCCGGAACCGGCCGGGCCGTGGGCGGCATCCGGCGCATGGCCAGAACGCAGACCGTGTCCACGCCAAGCCGCTCCTCGGCAAAGACCACGGTGCCGAGCACATCCTCGCGCGTGCTGAGAGCGCTGTCGCTCACCCGGCCGAAGGGCTTGGGCAGCGCGCCATCGGCATCGGCGAAGCTCTGCAGCTGGAGCCGCTCGAGAATCGGTCCGCCCGGCGCCCGGCCTCGCAAGATGATCATATTGTCGCCTTCGAGCGTCGTGGCGTTCGGCAGCGCGATCCGCTGCTCGAGGTCGCCGCCCAGATCCCGCTCCTGCACGAGGAGCGCCCCGGGCACGGCGACCCAGGCCCGGCTGGCGGGGACGGTGCGGAACTGCGCCGTCTCCTCGCGGATCGAGAGCGCGGGCCTGCCGGGAATGGAGGTCGACTCGCAGGCCAGAAGCAGCAGAAGCGCCGCCAGCGGAAGGCCGGGCCTTAGCCGGGCGTACCATTTCGATGCCTGTGTCATCCTCAGTCCGCCCGTGCCGATCCCGTCGAGGCCGCCCCCGCAGGCGCCGGCCGAAGCGACCTTCTATCCCATCTCGCAGTCACGCAGGCCACACTTTCTCAAAGAGATATAAATTATCGATCCGCCACTGTTGCATCGGTGCATACCAAAGGCGAAGCATCGCCAGGAATACATACCACACCTTACGCGTCCACTTACCAGTCTCCGCAAAAATGGCGAAGAGTAAGGCGAAATCGCGGTAGGCCTTGGGCTAAGCTCGTGCGCATACGCTGCGGCACGGCGATCGACCTTTCCCGTGTTCCGATTTGACAGCCCGTTCGGCTGTGCTCTAGGTTGAATGGAGGGTCAGGCCCTCCCGCTGGTAAAAAGACGAAGCCGATCGAATGACGGGCAAGGGACAGGGTGGATCTTGGGTGCCGGGGGTCGTTTCCGCGACCGACCGCGGCAATTTCCATGCAAGCCCCACCACCGCCACGGTGCTTGACATCATCGGCCGCATCCTGCGCGCCCCGCTCTCTGCCACCGACACCGAGATCGAGACCGCCCTCGCGCAGGTGGCGGACGCCTGCAGCGCGGATGTCGCGCAGGTCTGCCGTGCGGGGACCACGGGCCCTCTCGAGCCGATCCACAGCTGGGTGCGTGACGGCCATATCGTCTTGAACATCCAAGACTTGTGCAAATTCTGCCCGGGGTCGGACCAGACCGGGCCCGTCATGCTGCGCGACCTGAAGGACCTTCCCGAGGGGCCGGCCCGCGATCGGCTCGCGGGGATGGAGTTGCGGTCGCTCGTCGCGGTGCCGATGCTACGGCACGGGGTGCTGGCGGGCCGGGTGCTTCTGGGCTGGCAGACGGCGAGCAGCGACCTGCGCCCCGAGGATCTCGCCGCGCTGCAGTCCCTCGCCGAGGCCATGCATGCGGCCGCGGAGCGACGCGAAAGCGAGCGGCTCACGACGGAGGCGGCAGCGGCGCTGCAGGAGGACCGGCTTCTTCTCGAATCGATCCTGCGGACCAGCACCTCGGCCATCCTCGCCTTCGATGCCGATGCCCGCATCGTCTTCGCCAACGATGAGGCGGCGGCCCTCCTCGGAACGGACGCGAACCGTCTGCCGGGATGCACCCTCGAGGGCGTGGGCTGCCGCCTTCTGTCGCGCGAGGGCGAGCCCCTCCCGCCCGAGGCCCTGCCGGTCGCGCGCGCCATTGCTGAGGGGCAGACGCTCCGCGACCTGCACCATGTGCTGATGGCCGCCGACGGCCGACAGAGGATCCTGTCGATCAACGCGGCCCCCGTGGCGGCCGGCGCGGCGACAGCGGTGCGCGTCGTCGCCACCATCGACGACGTGACCGGTCAGGTCTCGGCCGACAGCGCGCTGCGCACGGCGCTCGCCGAAGCGCATCAGCTCGCCTTCTTCGACCCTCTGACGGGGCTTTACAACCGCCGGGGCATCGTCGAGGTGCTGCGCGACTGCCTCCAGACCTGCGCCCGCGAGAAGGCCTTCCTCTCGCTTCTCTATATCGATCTGGACGGGATGCGGCAGGTGAACGGCACCCGCGGGCACTGGCTGGGCGACCGGGTCCTGCAGGCGCTGGGCGCGCGGCTGGACAACCTGCGGCAGGACGGCGGCGACCTCGGCCGGATCTCGGCCGACGAATTCGTGCTGACCTGCGGCGAGACCCATCCCGACGCCGCCGGCGCGGTCGCCGCCGCCGAGGCCGAGGCCCAGCGCATCCTCGAGTCGCTGCGGGAGCCGTTCGTGGTGGATGGCCTCACGCTCGAGGTCACCGCCTCGATCGGCCTTGCCGCCATTTCGGCCGAGGATTCGGTCGAGGGGCTGCTGAAGGGCGTCGATCTGGCCGTCATGGCCGCCAAGGCCGCGGGCGGCGACAGGGCCTGTGCCTACCGGGCCGACATGGAGCAGGACATGGTGGGTCGCGTGGCCCTCGCGCAGGAGTTGCGCGAGGCGATCCGCCGCGACGAGTTCCGCATCTACTTCGAACCGATGGTCAGCCTCGGCGAGACCGGGCTCGAGATCGTGGGTCAGGAGGCGCTGATCCGCTGGGAGCATCCGCAGCGCGGGCTTCTGGCGCCCATCGCCTTCATCCCCTTCGCCGAGGAGACCGGCTTCATCCGCGACATCGACCGCTGGGTGCTGCGCGCGGCGGCACAGGAGCTCGCCCGCTGGGCCGAGGATCCCGCGCGCCGCCATCTCGGGGTCTCGATCAACATCAGCTCGGCGCAGTTCCTGTCCGAGGAGTTCGGCCAGATGGTGCGCGAGGTGCTGGACGAGACCGGCGTCGATCCCACCCGGATCGAGCTGGAGGTCACCGAGGGCACGCTCCTGTCCAATCTCGGCCTCGCGCGGACCACGATGATGGACCTGCGCTCGCTCGGCATCTCCATCGCGCTGGACGATTTCGGCACCGGCTTCTCCTCGCTCAGCTATCTGCGGGACCTGCCCGTGGACGTGTTGAAGATCGACCGCAGCTTCTTGGGCGGCCTGTCGGACTCGAAGGCGAACCGGACCATCCTCGAAGGGATCATCGGACTTGCCTCGGGGCTCGGCGTGGCGCTGGTGGCCGAGGGGGTGGAGACGCCGGCGCAGTTCGCCTGGCTGCGGGCCAAGGGATGCCGGACCTTCCAGGGCTACCTCTTCGGCCGCCCGGTCGATGAGGCGCAGACGCAGCTCGCGCCCGAGGTGTCCGCGCTCGGCGGCCACGGAGGCGACCGTGCGGTTTCGGGCCAGATCAAGGGCTGACGACGGCACGACTGCCGGACAAGGCGACGAGGGCGCGGGGGACCCGACGCTGGACACCGGGCGGAGAAGCGACCTCGGGCCCGGCTGTCTCAAGGTGCGGGCTGCGGCTCCTCGGCCTCCAGCGCCCAGCGGCCGGCGCCGCCGCGGAAGGTTCGGGTCTCGGCCAGACGAAATCCGCTCGCATCCTCCTGAGCGGTATGCCGTTCGATGTGGATACGGTCGGAGGCGACCTCCAGCAGGTTGAAATCATTGGGCTCGCCCCGGACCCGCGTCGACAGGCCCGTGCCCGCATGGACCTGAAGCACCACGCCCCGCCCCGCGACCTCGGCAAAGGGGGCCACCCGCCAGGTGTGCAGATGCCCCGAGAGGATCACGTCGGCACCGCAGTCGGCCAGTTCGTCGATGGCCCGCTCGGCGCCGCGCATCAGTTCCTTCGTATCCTCGGGCGTGTGCTCCATCGGGTGATGCACGACCACCACGCGCACCCGCCGCTCCTCGGCGGCGAAGCTCCGCCGGATCCGCGCGAGCGAGCGCGAGCGGAACCATCCCTGCTGCCAGGCCAGAGGATTGACCGTGTTGGCGCCCACCACGATCATCTCGTCATTCTCCCAGCAGGGCTCCAGATCGCGGCCGAACCAGCGGCGATAGCGCTTCCAGGGCTTCACGAGGCGGACGTAGAGATTGTGGAGCGGCACGTCGTGATTGCCGGGCACCACCAGCACCGGTGGCTTCAGCGCGGCCACGAAGGCCGCGGCCGCCCGGAACTGCGACTCGGTCGCGCGCTGGGTGAGATCGCCCGAGATCGCCACCAGATCCGGCTCGAGCCGGTTCACCGTCTCGACCAGCGGCCGGAGAAGCTCGGGCCGGTCCCGGCCGAAATGCAGGTCGGAAAGGTGCAGCAGTCGCTTCATCGAACGTCGCGATCCCAGTGCTCGGGGACGGTGACCTCGATGGCGCCCTCGATGGCCTTGAGGTCGAACGGCGGCACCATGCGCTCGCGCTCGCCGTCGCGGGCAACGTGCCAGATCCGCCGGCGGCCCTGCGGCAGGTCGATCTCCACATGAGGCCCGCTCATCATCAGGTAGTTCTGATCCACGCTCGCATAGCCGAGCGCCAGCGCCGCCGCATTGCGGAACATGCCGAGGCGGCCCGTGTTCGGCGCGATGAAGACCACGAGATCGCCCGCGGCAATCCGGTCCGCCCCGTCGAGGTTCATCTGCTCGAGCTGGAAGGCGTTGTTGACCACGAAGACGAGCGGCGAGCGCACGAGCCGCTCCTCCCCTCCCGCGCGGACGCGCAGCTTCAGCGGGCGGCCCATGCGGGCCAGCACCTTCAGCACCGACCAGTAGGCCAGCGCGCGGCTGCGGCCCCAGCGCCTGTAGATCTCCTCGCGTGTTTCGAGGATCGCCGGGTAGACGCCGAGGCTCGCATTGTTCAGGAACAGCTGATCGTTGACGGTGGCCACGCGGATGGGCGCCGTGCGGCCCGCGCAGACCACCTCCACCGCCGGTTCGAGCTCCTGAGGCAGAAGCAGCGAGCGGGCAAAGTAGTTGAAGGTGCCGAGCGGCAGGATGCCCATGCGCTTGCCCGACCCCGCCATGGCGGCGGCCACGGCGCAGATCGTTCCGTCGCCGCCCGCGGCCACCACCGTGCCGAAGCCCCGCTCGATCGCCTGACGCGCGGTGGCGGTCAGGCGGCTGCCGTCCTCGACGAGTTCCAGATGGACCGGAACATCGAGCGCGGCGAAGGCGGCCCGCACCCGCTCCGCATCCTCGCCCTTGCCCGACCCGGCATTCATCACCACGCAGATGTCAGGTTCAGGCATTCATGTCTCCGAACTCGTGCCCCGCGGCGTCGTGCGCCGCCGGGCCAAACGTCGCCCGCCCCCGGCGGTTCCGCTCAGGCGGCGGCGCGTTCCGGCTCGAACACGTCGATGCGGAACAGCCGGTCGAAGTTGCAGGCGGTGAGCGGCCGACCGAGGGCCGCGGCCAGGGCGGCCTGCGGGCGGAACGCCTCGTCGGGACCCTCGAACAGAAGGCTGCGGAGGCAGAGGATGTCGGCCGAAGGCGCCACCTGGCGCAACCGCACCGCAAGCCGCTCGATCGCCTCGGCCGGCAGATCCTGCAGCACCCCGTTCAGCACCACGAGATCGAACGGACCCTCGGGGATGTCCTCGGGCACCCGGCCCTGGCGGAATTCGGTCTGCGCATAGGGCGAGGGCATGAGGGACGCCTCATCCAGAGCATCGGCGTCCGCATCGAGGCCGACATAATGGTCGCAGCGTGCCGAAAGACCGCGCGCCAGCGCCCCCGACCCGCACCCGAGCTCCAGCACACGCCGGTAGTGCTGACGCGGCAGGAACGCCAGCGCCTGACCCAGCATCCGCCGTTGCGGGAAACTGATCGCCGCGGTCGGATTTCCTGCGATATCGAGGCAGCGGTCCAGGGTCTGGGCCAAGGTGAGCGTCATGGTCTCTTCTCCGGTAATCATTGGCCTGCGCAATCGGTGCAGCGGCACGCCTTCAATCCTCGGCGAGAGGCTCCGTTCCACCAATTGACCGAAAGGACAGTCCTGTTGCCCTGAAGTCGCATGCTCCCTGAAAAGTTGTGCTTTTATTTCTCAGGGTTGATTAATCCGCGCGGTCAGGACCTTGGGCCTTCGCCGGCCCTTCCTCAAGGTAATCATGCACATAGACCTCCCGCACCAGCGCGAGCGCCAGTGCCGCGAGGGGCGTGGCGAGCAGCAGACCCATCAGCCCGAACAGCACCCCCATCAGCAACTGCGCCGAGATGATGAGCGCGGGAGGCAGGGCGACCCTCTCCTTTTGGATGAGGGGCGTGACCAGATAGCTCTCGAAGGTCTGGACGGTCAGGAAGACCGCCAGCACCAGCCCGACCTGCTCTGCGCCCTCGGGCAGGGCGAGGAGCAACGCCGGCACCGCCGAGAGCACGGGGCCGATGTTCGGGATGAAGGTCAGGAGCGCCGCGATCAGTCCGAGGATGAAGGCCAGCGGAATCCCGATCAGCCAGAGCCCGAGCCAGGTCAGCACGCCCACCACGGTCATCGAGATGATCTGCCCGCCGAGCCAGCCGCGCAGCGTGCCATCGGCAATGGCCAGCACCTCGTCTCCCCTTGGCCGCAGCGGCGGCGCGAGGAGCGCCCGCAGGCCCCGGCGGTAGAGCCCGGGATCCACCGCCGTATAGAGGCCGATGAAGAGGATGATGACGACATTTCCCAGCGCGCCGAAGGTGGCGCTGACCGCGGTCGAGGCGAAGCCTCCGTCGCTGGACAGCAGCCGCGACGGCGCAAGCCGCGACAGAAGCGTAGGCCCCCAGCTGTAGGCGGAGATCCGGTCGCGCAGGTCCTCGAATGCGGGCGGAAGCTGGCGGGCGAGCGCATCGGCCTGCTCGAACATCGCCGGGGCGAAGGCGAGAAAGGCGCCCGTCAGGGCGAGAAGGACGAGGACGATGAAGAGGGCAATTCCCGCCCCCCTCTGCAGCCCGGTCACCCGCTGCACGAGGCCTCCGCCCGCCGAGAGGAACACGCCGAACAGGACACCCGCGAAGATCACGAGCAGCACGTCCGGCGCCACGAGGATCAGAAGCGCGAGCACGAGGGCCAGCACTGTAAGGGAAACCGTGCGCCTGCTCATGCGTCCTCCGTCCGGGTTGCGGCGGAGGGGCCTCCGCTGGGCCTCAGGGAACGTGCGGGCGCCTGCCCTGTTCCGCCGGGCCTCTGCCGGCCGCGGTCCGGGGGAGATCGGGGCCGGACGGCGGAGGCACGCCCCACCGCGACCTGCCCTCCGCGGGACTTCGCTTTGCCCGCGGCGGCGGCGGCGCCCTCAGCGCTGGGGCAGGAGGTGGCGACGGCGCACGGTCTCCGGCCTCCCCGGCAGGCTCAGGCGCGCGTCGTTGCGCGCCTTCTCCGACACCACCTGCCCCTTCGCGATCACGCAGAGCCGGTCGGGCCGGAGCCGCAGCGCCTCGACAGGGTTGCCCGCGTCGAGCACCACGAGCGAGGCCACCGCCCCCTCCCGCAGCCCGTAGTCGAGGCCCATGATCCTGGCATTCTCGACCGTCACCATGTCGAAGCAGCGCCGCATCTCGTCGGGATGGGTCATCTGCGCCACATGCAGCCCCATGAAGGCCACGTCGAGCATGTCGGCGGTGCCCAGCGAATACCACG
Source organism: Cereibacter sphaeroides 2.4.1 (assembly GCF_000012905.2). NCBI lineage: Bacteria > Pseudomonadati > Pseudomonadota > Alphaproteobacteria > Rhodobacterales > Paracoccaceae > Cereibacter > Cereibacter sphaeroides. The sequence continues at coordinate 2,071,567 of NC_007493.2, forward strand.
GGTCGAGCACGCAATCCTGCCCCCAGCCCACCGTGATGCCCATGGCCTGCATCTCCTTGACCCGCGTGAGCCCGCGCCGCTTGGGGAAGCTGTCGTGGCGGCCCTGGAGGACGATGTTGATGAGCGGGTTCGGGATGGCGGCGATCCCGGCCTCGGCGATCAGCGGCAGGAGCTTCGAGACATAGTAATTGTCCATCGAATGCATCGAGGTCAGGTGCCCCGCCGCGGCACGGCCCTGAAGCCCCGTGCGCAGCACCTCGGCGGCATAGGTCTCGATATGGCGGCTCAGCGGATCGTCGGTCTCGTCGCAGTGGAAATCGATCGGCAGCCCGCGGTCGGCCGCGATCTCGCAGAGGTCGCGCACCGAGGCCGCGCCGTCCGCCATGGTCCGCTCGAAATGCGGGATGCCCCCCACCACATCCACGCCCATGTCGAGCGCACGCAAGAGGTTCGCCCGCGCGGTCGGGTCGCGGTAGAGCCCGTCCTGCGGGAAGGCCACGAGCTGGAGATCCATCCAGTCCTTGACCTTTTCGCGCACGGCGAGCATCGCCTCGACACCGAGCAGCCGGTCGTCGCAGACATCGACATGGGTCCGCACCGCCAGAAGGCCCATGCTCGCCGCCCAGTCGCAATAGGCCAGCGCCCGCTCGACCATGGCCTCGACGGTCACGATCTCCTTCAGCTCGCCCCAGAGCCGGATACCCTCGAGCAGCGTCCCGCTCGCATTCACGCGCGGCAGCCCGTAGGAGAGCGTCGCATCCATGTGGAAATGCGGATCGACGAAGGCCGGGCTCACCAGATCGCCCGTGGCCTCGATCAGCCGCGCCGCGTCGGTCCCGAGCGCCCCGATGGCCGCGATCCGGTCGCCCCGGATGCCCACATCGGCCACGCGCCCATCGGGCAGCGTGCCCCCCTTGACGATCAGATCGAACATCAGCGTTCTCCCCTGTTGAACGGCTGCATCAGAGCCGCCGGCACTTCGGCCCGGCGCGACATGAGGACGAGGGCCGCGATGGACAGCGCATAGGGGGCCATCAGGAAGAGCTGATAGGGCACGACCTGCCCCACCGGCGTCTGCTGAAGCCGCACCTGCAGCGCGTCGAAGGCGGCAAAGAGAAGCGCGCCGAGCACGGCCTTGCCGGGCCGCCACGCGCCGAAGACCACGAGCGCGATACAGATCCAGCCGCGGCCGTTCACCATCTCGAAGAAGAAGCTCGAGAAGGCCGAAAGGGTGAGGAAGGCGCCACCCACAGCCATCAGCCCCGACCCCACCATGACCGCGCCGATGCGGAGCCCCGTGACCGAGAGGCCCTGCGCATCGACCGCCGCCGGATTCTCGCCGGCCGCCCGCAGCGCAAGGCCGAGCGGCGTGCGCCAGAGGACAAGCGCCGTCAGCGCCGCCACCGCGAAGGCCGCATAGGTGAGCGGGGTCTGGGCAAAGAGCGCGGGCCCCAGAAGCGGGATCTGCGACAGGCCCGGCACCTCCCAGACGGCGAAGGGCTCGATTTTGGGCGGGCTCGTGACCTCGGGCAGGATCAGCCGGTAGGCGAAGTAGCTGGTCGAGGTGGCAAGCAGCGTGACCCCCAGCCCCACCACATGCTGCGAGAGCCCGAAGGGCACCACGAGCACGGCATGGAGGAGGCCGAAGAGCATCCCTGTCGCCATGGCGATGGCCACGCCCTCCCAGAGCCCGGCCCCCGCCCAGACCGCGATCCAGCCCGAGAAGGCCCCGATCGCCATGATCCCCTCGATCCCGAGGTTCAGCACGCCCGCCCGCTCGCAGATGAGCTCGCCCATGGTGGCGAAGATCAGCGGCGAGGCGATGCGGACCGCCGCGGCCCAGAAGGTCGCGGAGAGAAGGATCTCGAACAGCGCGCTCATCTCCGGGTGTCCCCTTGGATGTCGAAGGGCCGGCCCACGGGCGGGAGGCCCCGTCCACGGAGGATGTGCAGGATCATGTCGACCGCGCCCCTCATCCGCGCACCACCCGGAACCGGATCAGAAGGATCGCCAGCACCATGAAGAGGAGCGAGGTCGCAAGCAGCATGTCGGCGATGTAGGTGGGCACGCCCGCGGCCCGGCTCATGCTGTCGGCGCCGACGAAGACGCCCGCCACGAACAGCGCGGCCGGCACCACGGCCAGCGGATTGAGAAGCGCGAGCATGGCCACGATGATGCCGGTGTAGCCGAAGCCCGGCGACAGATCGAGCGTGAGGTGGCCCTTGAGCCCCGCCACCTCGGAGAAGCCCGCGAGCGCGGCAAGCCCGCCCGACAGGAGCGCCGTCTTGACCAGCACGCCGTCGACCGGAATGCCCGCGAAGCGCGCGGCGCGCGGGTTCAGCCCCACGGCCCGCATCTCGTAGCCGAGCGCGGTGCGCCGCTCGATCACCCAGACCGCGACCGAGGCGATCAGCGCGAGCCCGAAGCCCCAGTGCAGCCGCAGCCCGTCCACGATGCGCGGCAGACGCGCCTCCTTGGCGAGCGGCGCCGACTTGGGCCAGCCCATCCCCATCGGATCCTTCAGCGGCCCCTCGAGCAGGTAGCTCACGAAAAGCAGCATGATGAAGTTGAAGAGGAGCGTCGTCACCACTTCGTCCACCCCGAAGCGGGTCTTGAGCGCCACGGGCCCGAGCAGCACGACCGCGCCCGCGGCCATGGCCGCGACCGCCATCAGCGGCAGGACGAGCGGGCCGCCCACCGCCCCCGTGCCCAGCAGCACGGTCACGATGGCGCCGGCATAGAGCTGCGCCTCGGCACCGATGTTCCAGAGCCGGGCGCGGAAGGCCACCGCCACGGCAAGCCCGGTGAAGATGAGCGGGGTCGCCCGGTTCAGCGTCTCGAGGGCTGCGAATTTCGACCCGACCGCCCCCTTCACGATCAGCCCCAGCGTGGCGAGCGGATCGGCGCCCGCGACGGCGGCAAGGCCGGAGGCCACGGCGATGGTGGCCAGAAGCGCCACGGCCGGCAGACCCGCCCGGCGCAGCGTCGAGGGGTTGGCTACGGGCTCAAGCCGCATCGGCGAACCCGTGGCCGGCCATCCAGAGGCCGAGCTCGGTCTGGCTCATCGTGCCGCGCGCGAAGCCGGGCGAGAGCCGCCCTTCGGACATGACATGAACAGTGTCGGACAGAGCCATGATTTCATCCAGATCTTCCGAGATGAGGATGACCGCGGCCCCCTCGTCCCGCGCCTTCAGCAGGCGGGAATGCACATAGGTGATGGCCCCGATGTCGAGGCCCCGCACCGGCTGGTTGGCGAGGATGATCCGGGGGCCGGGCTCGAGCACGCGGCCGAGGATCAGCTTCTGCATGTTGCCGCCCGACAGAAGCCGGATGCGCGTCTCGGGGCCGGGGCAGCGTACGTCATAGGTGGCGATGATGCTCTGGGCGAAGCCGCGGGCCGCGCGCCAGTCCATCCAGCCGCCTTTCGCGAAGCGCGACCGGTAGCCCTCGAGAATGGCGTTCTCGGTCAGGGTGAAGTCGGCAATGGTGCCGGTGGAATGCCGGTCCTCGGGGATGCGCGCGATGCCCGAGGCAACGGCCGTCCGCGGCGTCCAGTGCGCGACATCGGCGCCGGCGAGTTCCAGTCGCCCCTCGGAGGGGCGCACGAGGCCCGAAACGAGGTCGGAGAGCGCCGCCTGCCCGTTCCCGGACACGCCCGCAAGGCCGGTGATGGTGCCCGCCCGCAGATCGAGGCTCACGCCGCGCAGGCCCGTGGCCGAGCCTTGGGCCGGCGTCGTCACCCGGTCGAGCCGCAACAGCACGGGGCCCGGCTGCGGCGGGGCGACCGCGGGCGGCACCACCTCCTCGCCCACCATCAGCGCGGCCAGCCGGTGCCGGTCCGTCTCGGCGGTGGCGACCTCGCCCACCACGCGCCCGTGCCGCAGCACCACGCAGCGGTCGGCCACGCCCATCACCTCATGCAGCTTATGCGAGATGAAGATGATCGAGAGCCCCTTCGCCACGGCGAGCTTCAGCGTGCGGAACAGCGCCTCGGTCTCCTGCGGAGTCAGGACCGCGGTCGGCTCGTCGAGGATCAGGATCCGCGCGTCGCGGTAGAGCGCCTTCAGGATCTCGACCCGCTGCCGCTCGCCCACCGAGAGCGTGCCCACCCGCGCATCGGGATGGACCGCAAGGCCGAAGTCGCGCGAGAGCGCCTCGATCCGCGCACGCGCCGCGCGGCGGCCGAGGCTCGGCCGCCAGAGCGGCGCCGTGCCCAGCAGGATGTTCTCGAGCACGGTCAGATTGTCGGCCAGCGTGAAATGCTGATGCACCATGCCCACGCCCGCGGCCAGCGCCGCGCGCGGATGGCCGGGCGGCAGCGGCTGACCGAAGACCTCGACCGTGCCCTCGTCGGCCACATAATGGCCGAAGAGGATGTTCATCAGCGTGGTCTTGCCCGCGCCGTTCTCACCCAGAAGCGCCACGACCTCTCCCCGGCAGAGGGAGAGGCTGATGCCGGCATTGGCCAGAAGCGCCCCGAACCGCTTGGTGATCCCGGAGAGGCGCAGGACGACCGGCTGGCTCACGAGGATTTCGGCTCGTTGTCGTCGATGCCCACGGTGAAGGAGCCGTCCTTGATCGCGGCCTCGCGCTCGGCCACGAGCTTCATGGCCTCTTCCGGCACCTTGCCCTCGAAGGTGCCGAGCGGCGCGAGCGACGAGCCGCCCTCCTTCATGAAGGAATAGACGCCGTAGTCGGCGGCGGTGAAGGTCCCGGCCTGCACCGCGGCCACCGCCTTGTCGAAGGTCGGCTCGAAATGCCACAGCGCCGAGGCCACCACCGTGTCGGGATAGTCGGCCTGCGTGTCGATCACGTTGCCGATGGCCAGCACGCCCCGCTCCTTGGCCGCGTCCGAGACCCCGAACCGCTCGGCATAGAGCAGGTCGGCGCCATTCTCGATCATCGCGAAGGCGGTCTCCTTGGCCTTCGGCGGGTCGAACCACGAGCCGATGAAGCTGACCTGGAAGGTCACGCCGGGATTCACCTCGCGCGCGCCCGCCATGAAGGCATTCATCAGCCGGTTCACCTCGGGGATCGGGAAGCCGCCGACCATGCCGATGTTGCCCTTGCTCATCGCGCCCGCGATGATGCCGGTGAGATAGGCCGCATCCTGGATGTAATTGTCGAAGACGGCGAGGTTCGGCACCGACTCGTCGGCGGGCAGGCTCGAGCCCATCAGGAAGGCCACGTCGGGATAGTCGGTCGCCACCTCGCGGGCCTCCTGCTCGACGCCGAAGATCTCGCCCACGATCAGCTTCACGCCGCTCTCGGCATATTCGCGCAGAACGCGGGGATAGTCGGTGTTGGCCACGTTCTCGGTGAAGCTGTAGTCCACGCGCCCCGCGGCCTTCGCCGCCTCGGCGGCCTTGTGGATGCGGCTCACCCACTGCTGCTCGACCGGCACCGTATAGACGCCCGCCACCTTGAGAGGCTCCTGCGCCCGCAGGCCGCGCGGCAGCGCCCCCAGCGCGAGCACGGCCCCTCCGGCCATCAGAAGCCCGCGCCGCGTCGTTGCGAATCCCGTCATGTCACCCTCTCGCCCTGCTGGTTGAAGTTTTCCGCGACGGTAAGCCCCGGGCGCGCGACGGGCAAGGCCGCCGCTCCTGCCCTAAAGACGGCCCGCTCGGTCATTATCCTTACAGCCTGAATACGCCGCGAAAAATCTGTTACATGGCCCGGTTAGGGAGCTTGCAAGAATCCGTATTCGGCCTTTAGCTGACACTAAACGCCGCTCGGCCCCGGACGCGCCGGACCGAAGAACGGCATTCGACATGACAACAACCGGGAGAAAGTTCCGATGACCATGAAACTTGCACTGGCCGCCTCGGTCAGCCTCGCCGCGATGGGCGCGGCCTCGGGCGCCTTCGCCCAGAGCGCCGAGCTCGTCGAGGCCGCCAAGGCCGAAGGGATGCTGACCACCATCGCCCTGCCCCACAACTGGTGCGGCTACGGCGACGTGATCGCGGGCTTCAAGGCGAAATATCCCGAAATCACCGTGAACGAGCTGAACCCCGACGCGGGCTCGGCCGACGAGGTCGAGGCGATCCGGGCGAACAAGGACAACAAGGGCCCGCAGGCGCCCGACGTGATCGACGTGGGCCTCGCCTTCGGGCCGCAGGCCAAGGACGAGGGCTTGATCACCCCCTACAAGGTCGAGACCTGGGACGAGATCCCCGCCGAGATCAAGGATGCCGACGGCTACTGGTACGGCGACTACTACGGCGTGATGTCCTTCGGCGTGAACACCGATCTCGTGCAGGAAGTGCCGAAGAGCTGGGAGGCGCTGCTCGACAGCCAGTATGCCAATGCCTTCGCGCTGGCGGGCGACCCGCGCGCCTCGAACCAGGCGATCCTGGCCGTGATGTCGGCCGGCATCGCCGACGGCACTGAGCCCGGCGAGGCCTCGGGCAAGAAGGGGCTCGAGTTCTTCGGCAAGCTGAACAAGGCCGGCGGCTTCGTGCCGGTGATCGGCAAGGCCGGTACCATCGCCCAGGGTCAGACCCCGATCGTCGCCGCTTGGGACTACAACCTGCTGTCCTGGCGCGACGAGCTGAAGGGCAACCCGCCCATGGAGGTGGTGATCCCGGAAGGCCCGAGCCTCGCCGGCGTCTATGTGCAGGCGATCTCGGCCTTCGCGCCGCATCCGAACGCGGCGAAGCTCTGGATGGAATATCTCTATTCGGACGAAGGTCAGCTCGGCTGGCTCAAGGGCTACTGCCACCCGGCGCGCTTCAACGCGATGGTCGAGGCCGGCAAGATCCCGCAGGAGCTGCTCGACGCCCTGCCGCCCGCCGAAGGCTATGCCCGCGCGGTCTTCCCGACCGTCGAGCAGCAGGAGGCCAACAAGGCGGCCGTGACGGCCGGCTGGGATGGTGTGGTCGGCGCCAACGTGCAATGACGTGATCCGGGACCCCGGCCGCACCGGCCGGGGTCCTGCCCCATCCGCTCCGGGATCCGCCGCTTCGGTCGGGCCCCGGAAACAGTTCCCGGCGGAGCTTCCGCCCCCGCCCCCGCTGCTTCCGGCGGAGGCCTTTCCGCCCGACGGACCCTAGATGACAGACCTGCCCCCGCCGAAGGCCGGACCCCGCGTGTCGCTGCCGCTGAACTGGTTCGGCGTAGCCCCGTTCCTGCTGTTCGCGCTCCTGTTCCTGATCCTGCCCACGATGCATATCGTGCTGGGCGCCTTCCGCACCCCCGCGGGCGATTTCACCCTGGCCAACATTCGGGGGCTCTTCACCGCCTCGATCATGAACGCCTTCTGGATCTCGATCCGGATCAGCCTGCTCACGGCCTTCCTCGGCTGCGTGGCGGGCTTCCTGATCGCGGCCGCGGTCACCCGCGGAGGCCTGCCGGGCCCGCTGCGCGGGGCGCTTCTGACCTTCTCGGGAGTGGCCTCGAACTTCGCGGGCGTGCCGCTCGCCTTCGCCTTCATCGCGACGCTGGGCCGGCTCGGGTTCCTCACCGTGATCCTGCGCGAATGGTTCGGCTTCAACCTCTACGGCACGGGCTTCAACCTCATCAGCTTCCTCGGGCTGACGCTCACCTACCTCTATTTCCAGATCCCGCTGATGATCCTGATCGTCACCCCGGCCCTCGACGGGCTGAAGCGCGAATGGAAGGAAGCGGCCGAGACGCTGGGGGCCACGGGGGCGCAATACTGGCGCATGGTGGCGCTGCCGGTGCTCTGGCCGTCGTTCCTCGGCACCTTCGCGCTGCTCTTCGCCAATTCCTTCGGCGCGGTCGCCACGGCCATGGCGCTGACCGGCTCGTCGCTCTCGATCGTGCCGATCATCCTCTTCGCGCAGATCCGCGGCGACGTGCTGCAGGATCCGCATCTGGGCTACGCCATCGCCTTCGGGATGATCCTGCTCACGGGGATCGCGAACCTCGTCTATATCGTGCTGCGCACGCGGGCCGAGAGGTGGGTGAAATGAGATCGGCCAAGATCTGGTCCTGGATCGCCTTCGCCGCCGGGATGCTCTATTTCTTCCTGCCGCTGATCGGCATGTTCGAATTCTCGCTGCGGGCGCGCCGGGGCGAATACAGTTTCGACGCCTATGCCAGCGTGCTGGGCGATCCGCAGTTCCGCGCGACCTTCGGCTATTCGGTGCTGATGGCGCTCTTCACCATCGTCTTCGGCATCCTCCTTGTCGTCCCCACCGTCTTCTGGGTCCGGCTGAAGCTGCCGCGCTGGCGCCCGGTGATCGAGTTCATCACGCTCCTGCCGCTGGTGATCCCGCCCATCGTGATCGTCTTCGGCTATATCCGTCTCTACAACACCTCGAGCTGGCTGCCGCTCACGGGTTCGGCCATGGGCACCAACCTGCTTCTGATGTTCGGCTATACGATGCTGGCCCTGCCCTACATGTATCGCGCCGTGGATACGGGGCTGCGCACCATCGACGTCCAGACGCTGACCGAGGCCGCCCAGAGCCTCGGCGCCGGCTGGGTCACCATCCTCGCGCGGCTGATCCTGCCCAATGTGCTGGTCGCTGTCCTGTCGGGGGCCTTCCTCACCTTCGCCATCGTGATCGGCGAGTTCGTGCTGGCGGCGCTGCTGAACCGCCCGGCCTTCGGCCCCTACATGGTCTGGATGGGCGCGAACAAGGCCTATGAGCCCGCCGCGCTGGCCGTGATCGCCTTCGTCGTGACCTGGGCCTGCATGGCGCTGATCCAGCTCGTGACCCGCCTGTCCGCCCACACCCGGGCCCAACAAAGATGAAAAGGAACGCAGCCTGATGGCCTTCCTGGAGATCGCCCGGCTGGAGAAATCCTTCGGCCCCCTGCGCGTGGTGCGCGACTTCAACCTCTCGGTCGAGCAGGGCGAGTTCATCTCGCTGCTCGGCCCCTCGGGATGCGGCAAGACCACGGTCCTGCGCATGGTGGCGGGTTTCGAGGCGCCCGACTCCGGCGCCATCCAGATCGAGGGCAAGAACGTCGTCCGCCAGCGCCCGAACGCGCGCAAGATCGGCATGGTGTTTCAGGCCTATGCCCTGTTTCCGAACCTGACCGTCGCGCAGAACGTGGGCTTCGGCCTCAGGGTCGCGGGCGTGCCGCGCCGCGAGGCCGAGGAGCGCGTGGCCGAGATGCTCTCCCTGATCGGCCTTCCCGATCTCGGCGCCCGCTATCCGTTCCAGCTCTCGGGCGGCCAGCAGCAGCGCGTGGCGCTGGCCCGTGCCCTTGCGGTGCGGCCGCGTGTCCTTCTGCTCGACGAGCCGCTCTCGGCGCTGGATGCCAAGATCCGGGTGAGCCTGCGCACCGAGATCCGCACCATCCAGCAGCGGCTCGGGATCACCACCATCTTCGTGACCCACGATCAGGAAGAGGCTTTGTCGATGTCCGACCGGATCGTGGTGATGAACGGCGGCATCGCCGAACAGGTCGGCACGCCCTTCGAGATCTACAACCATCCGACGACCAAGTTCGTGGCGAACTTCGTGGGCACGATCAGCACGCTGGTGGCCGAGGTCGAGGATCCGGCCGGGGGCGCGGTCCGCGTCGCGGGTCAGACCATCCGCCTGCCGCAGCCGGTCGAGGCCCCGCGCGGCGGCCGCATCGGGCTCGCCCTGCGCCCCGAGGCGCTGCATCTCGGAGCGGGCGACGGGCGCGACACGATGCTGCCCGCCACCATCGCCGACGTGCAGTTCCTCGGCAGCGTGATCCGGCTCCAGCTTCACACCGGCGGGACGACGGTGGCGCTCGACACGTTCAACCGGCCCGACATGCCGCCGCCGCGGGTGGGCGAGCATACGCAGGTGAGCTTCGCCGCGCGCGACGTGATCGTGCTGGAACCCTGAGGGCGGGAACCCGTCCGGCCCTCGCCGCCTTCCTTCGGGAAGGGAGGACGGCCATGGACCGACGCATCATCCTCGACGGGCTGGTGGAATTCGAGACGCTGGCGCTGCGGGGCGGCATCCGCCTCGAGCTCGCGGACAAGGACAAGGACGAGGACGACCGCCTCACCGTCGTGACCGAGTTCGAGGAGGTCGATCCCGCCTCGCCCGCGGGCTTCGGGCTTCTCGACCTGCGGCAGGAGTTCGAGGTACGAGGCCGGCTCTGCGAGGCGGGGATCGTGCTGAACGCCACCGGCGTCTATGCCGCCAGCGTCGCGACCCGGCTCGGGCGCTATGTGTGCGAGCGGCTGGCCGAGGTGGCCGAAACCAAGGGCACAGCGCAGGAGCGACTTGCCGCCGCACGCGATTGCCTTCTCCGCCATGCAGACGAACATGAGGAGGAGGTGCGTCAGGCGCTGGTGCAGTGCGCCTCCCTCGGCCGGACGCTGGCCGTCTGATGGCTGCGCCCTAGCTCTCGCTCCGCAGGCAGGAGAACATCTATGCGATTGACCACGCGTGACTTCGACCGGACGGGGCGCCCGCTCCGCTTCACCGAGCTGGGCTTCGGCTCCTCGCCCTTGGGCAACCTCTACCGTGCCATCTCGGAGGAGGAGGCGCAGGCGCTGCTCGAACGCGCCTGGGCCGGCGGCATCCGCTATTTCGACACGGCGCCCCTCTATGGCTACGGGCTGGCCGAGGAACGGCTGGGCCGCTTCCTGGCCGGGCACCCGCGGTCGGACTATGTGCTCTCGACCAAGGTCGGGCGGCTCCTGCGGCCGGTCGAGCCGGGCGAGGCCCGCGACGGGTTGGGCAAGTTCTTCGAGGTGCCCGAGCGCAAGGAGCGGTTCGACTACGGCTATGACGGGGTGATGCGCTCGCTCGAGGCTTCGCTCGACCGGCTCGGCCTCGACCGGGTGGATGTGCTCTATGCCCACGATCTCGACCTCTTCACCCACGGCTCGCAGGAGGCGCTGGAGGCACGGCTCGCGGAATTCATGGCCGGCGGCTACCGGGCGCTGGTCGAGCTGCGCGATCAGGGCGTGATCTCGGCCTTCGGCGCGGGGGTGAACGAGTGGCAGCCCTGCCAGTGGCTCGCCGAGCGGGGCGAGTTCGACCTCTTCCTCCTGGCCGGCCGCTACACGCTTCTGGAGCAGGAGGCGCTCGAGAGCTTCCTGCCCCTGGCCGAAGAGCGTGGCATCGGCATCGTGATCGGCGGCCCCTACAATTCCGGCGTGCTCGCCACGGGTCCGAAGCCCGGCTCCTTCTACGATTACCGGCTGGCCCCGCAGGCCGTGCTCGACCGGGTGGCCCAGATCCACACGATCTGCGAGCGCTGGGGCGTGCGGATGTTCGAGGCGGCCTTCCAGTTCCCGTTGCGCCACCCCGCCGTGCTCTCGGTGATCCCCGGCCCGCAGTCGGTGGGCGAGGTGATGGAGAACCGCATCGCGGCCGATGCCGAACTGCCGCCGGGTCTGTGGGAGGATCTGAAGGTGGCGGGGCTCCTCCGCCCCGATGCGCCGGTCTGAGGCGTCTCCCCGAGATCACGGAGGCCCTGCGCGGGTGAGGCCGCCCGAGCCACGGGCGCGGGAGCCCCCCTCCCGGCGGTTGACGCGGGGCGGCTCCCTTCGCGGCGGCGGCAGCGGCAAGTCCCTGCCGCTGCCGCCGCCGGGCCGAGGGGTCTGATCAGATCTGCTTTTCGGGGATGAAGACCTTCAGCCCGTCGAGCGCGTCGGAGACCTTGATCTGGCAGGTCAGGCGCGAGCGCGCGGGATCCGGCTGCCAGGCGAAGTCGAGCATGTCCTCTTCCATCGCCTCCTTCTTCGGCAGCTTGTCCGTCCATGCGGGATCGACATAGACGTGGCAGGTCGAGCAGGCGCAGGCGCCGCCGCAGTCGGCCTCGATCCCCGGCACACCATTGTCGCGCGCGCCTTCCATCACGGTCAGGCCGGCGGCCACGTCGATCACATGCTCGGTTCCGTTGAATTCGACATAGGTGATTTTCGCCATCTTCGTCTCGCTGTTCCCTGGCTCGCACTGCTGCCCGAGGCTTAGGGCAATCCCGCGCGCTTGGCCAGAGGGCGGGCTTGCACCGGGCCGCGGCGCGGGCTATGTTCTTTCTATGTTCACATCATCGGATCTCACCGCCAACTGGCTCACCATGACCCCGGAACCGGGCAGCTGGCCCCGTCCGCCCAAGGCCATTCCCGCCGGACGGCTGAACGAGCCGCCCTCGGGGGCACGGGTGGCGGTGGCGGGCCTCGTGCTGGTGCGCCAGCGGCCCGGCACGGCCAAGGGCGTGATCTTCCTCACGCTCGAGGACGAGACCGGCGTGGTCAATGTCGTGGTCTGGGCCAAGATCTACGAGCAGTTCCGCCGCGCCGTGATCGCCGGGCGGCTTCTGCGGGTGACGGGGCGGCTCCAGCGGGAAGCAGGCGTGGTGCATGTGGTGGCCGAGACCATCGAGGATATTTCCCATCTGCTCGACCGGCTCCTTGCAGAGCATTTCCACCCCGATGGCGCCCGGGCGGGAGATCAGCCCTGAACCGACCCTGTTCCGGGCGGGACCGCAATCCCGTGCAAGAAGGCTCCTGTCGCCCGTCGTGATCGGGCGTCGGCCCCGCCGGGGCGACCTGCGGCTCTCTCCCGGCGAGACCCGCCCTCCCCTTGCGCCGCACGACCCACTCCCGGACATCTCTCTCCGGCGGGAGAGACCGCGCGCCGCCGGACTGCCCCGGTTTGCCGCGCCTTTCGCCCCTCGCATCGCCTTTCCCCTCGCGGCAAGTTGCGCCATGCTTCGGGCCGAACCGACAGGAAGTCCCGATGATCCGCCGTCCCGCCCTTCTCGCGCTGCTGCTGCTGACCGCCTGCGGGGGTCCCGTCATGCCCGAGCCGCCGCGGCCGCCCGACCTCACAATCGGGATCCGCACGGAAAAGCCCGCGCCCGAGGCCGGCATCTGCTGGGCCGGCGAGGAGGGCCGCTGGTTCGAAGCACCCTGCCCGGACCTCATGACGCCCGAGCGGATCGCCACGCTCCAGCGCGCGCTCGAGGCGCGGGGCCTCTATGCAGGAGAGATCACGGAAGAACTCGATACGCGCACCCGCAACGGCATCCGCAAGCTGCAGGCCCCGCTCGGGCTCGACAGCGACCGGCTGTCCCTCGCCGCCGCCCGCGCCCTGGGTCTGGTGCCGATCGAGCTTTCCCTTCCCGAGGAGGAGGAGCCGGAGAGCCCCCTCCCCGACGCCGCGGATCCAGCCGACGAGACCGAGAGCTGACCCGATCTCCGCTGGATCTCTGCAGGGCGGATGGAGGGCCGCGCCGGGCGCGGCCTACTCGCTGACCGTCAGGGCCACGAAACGCGGATCGCCGCCGCGGCGGATCAGCAGGAGCAGCGATTTCCGCCCCGCCTCCCGCGCCTCGGTCACACGGTCCTGCAGATCCTTGATCGAGACCACTTTCTGCTGGCCGGCCTCGGTGATCACGTCTCCCTCGCGCAAGCCCTTGGAATAGGCCTCGGAGGCCGGATCGACATCCGTCACGGCAAGCCCCTCGGTGCCGCCGGGCAGGCCCAGCTCTCCGGCCTGCTCGGCCGTGAGCGGCGCCACGGTCAGGCCCAGAAGATCGGCCGTCGACGGTTCCGTCGGCTCGGTCGCGCCGGGTGCCTCGGGGCCTTCGTTCTCGGCTTCCTCGCGACGCCCGAGCGTCACCGACAGGGTCCGGGTCTTGCCTTCGCGCATCACGATGACACGCACCGCCTCGCCAATGGGCGCATCGGCCACCCGGCGCACCAGATCGCGGGTGTCCGCCACGGGCGCGCTATCGAAGGTCACGATCACGTCGCCAGACTGCATGCCGGCCTCTTTCGCGGGGCCTTCCGGCACGTCGGTCACGAGGGCGCCTTTGGCCTCGGTGAGGCCCATCGCCTCGGCCACGTCGGGGGTCACGTCCTGGATCCGCACGCCGAGCCAGCCGCGGCGGGTCTCGCCGAACTCGCGCAGCTGCTGCACGACCTTCACCACCACGTTCGAGGCCATCGAGAAGCCGATGCCGATCGAGCCGCCGTTCGGCGACAGGATCGCCGTGTTCACGCCGATCACCTGCCCGTCCATGTTGAACAGCGGACCGCCCGAATTGCCGCGGTTGATGGCGGCGTCGGTCTGGATGTAATCGTCGTAGGTGCCGGAGAGGGCCCGGTTGCGCGCCGACACGATGCCGGCCGAGACCGAGAAGCCCTGCCCCAGCGGGTTGCCCATCGCCACGACCCAGTCGCCAACGCGGGCGAGGTCGGAGTTGCCGAAGCTCACGAAGGGCAGCGGCTGGTTCCCATCGACCTTCAGCAGCGCGATGTCGGTCTTCGGATCGGTGCCGACGAGCTTCGCCTCGAGCTTCTTGCCCGAGAAGAACTCGATCTGGATGTCGTCGGCCCCTTCGATGACATGATTGTTGGTGACGATGTAGCCGTCTTCCGAGATCACGAAGCCCGAACCCAGCGCCTCGGAGCGGCGCGGGCCCTCGCCGCGGTTCTGCGGGTCCATGAAGTCACGGAAGAAATCCTCGAAGGGCGAGCCTTCGGGCACGAGGGGCGAATTCTGCGTGGGTGCCGCCACGACGGTCGAGGTCGTGATGTTCACGACGGCCGGGCTGATCTTCTCGGCGAGGCCTGCGAAACTTGCGGGAGCGTTCTGCGCCTTGACCGCCACGGCCTGCGCCAGCGCCAGGGCGAGCCCGAGCATCAGCGCGAGGAAGAGACGCGAGACCGACGCGGGCACCGGGTGGATGCGGCGGGCGATGGTAATGGCGTGAGACTGCACACCCGACTCCTTTCGAGATAGCTGAGCGGCCAACTGCAAGCTGCACCGCCCCGAAGTGACAGTCGGGCAAGATGCGCCGCAATGCAAACGGCGTCTTGGCCCGTCAAGCTCATGTGAAGCCTGCCGGCAGGGCCCCGCCGACAGGCATCGTGTCACTGGACGGCCGGTGCGGGCGTGGCGGCATCCTGACCGGCGGGCGGAGCCGCCGGTGTCTCTTCGGCCTGGCCCGTCTGCTCGCCCGCAGGAGCGGTCGCGTCACCCGTTTCGGGGGACGCCGCCGCCGGCGCTGCGGGGCGCGGCGTGCCTTCCGGCGCGCGGTCGCTGCGCAGATACTGGAAGAACTCGCTGTCGGGCTGCATGACGATGGAGGAGCCGCCGCCCTGCAGCGCGCGCTCGTAGGAGGTGAGCGAGCGGGTGAAGGCGAAGAACTCGGGATCGCGGCCGAAGGCCTCCGCATAGACCGAGTTCCGCTGAGCGTCGGCCTCGCCGCGGATCACCTCGGCCTGACGGCGCGCCTCGGACGTCACCTCGACCACGGTCCGGTCCGCGGCCGCGCGCACGCGCTGCGCCGCCTCGTTGCCGCGGGCGATCTCGTCGGCCGCCTCACGCTCGCGCTCGGCCCGCATCCGGCCGTAGGTGGCCGACAGGTTCTGCTCGGGCAGGTCGGTGCGGGTGAGACGCACGTCGATCACGTCCACACCCAAGGCCAGCGCCTGACGGCGGGCCAGATCGCGGATCTGGTTCATGAGCACCGTCCGGTCCTCGGAGAGGACGCGGATCGAGGGCACGCCACCCAGCACTTCGCGAATGGCCGGGCTCATGATGCGCTGGAGCCGGGTCTGCGCCGCCTCGATGCCGCCCGCACCCACGGCCTCGCGGAATTCGACGAGATCCACGATGCGCCAGCGGGCGAAGGCATCGACCACGAGGCGCCGGTCGTCGAGCGGGGTCACCTCGAGCGGCTGCGTGGGCAGGCCAAGGATGCGCCCGTCGTAGCGCACGACCTCCTGGATGAGGGGGATCTTGAAGCCGATGCCCGGTTCTTCCTTGACCGCCTTCACCTGACCGAACTGCAGCACCAGCGCCTTCTCGCGCTCGTCCACGATGAAGATCGACGAGAAGCCCACGGCAACCAGAATGGCGAGGATGGGCAGGATGAGAGAGCTGCGGTTCATCAGTTGGCCTCCCCGGTCGCGGTCGAGCCTGCGCGGGCGCCGCCCGTGTTGCGGCCGAGCTCGTTCAGCGGCAGGTAGGGCACGACGCCCGAGCCGCCTTCGCCCTGAACGCCGTCGAGGATCACCTTGTCCATCGAGCCGAGCACCTTCTCCATGGTTTCGAGATACATCCGGCGGCGGGTGACGTCAGGCGCCTTCACATATTCCTCGTAGACCGAGTTGAAGCGCGAAGCCTCACCCTCGGCATTGTTCACGACCTCGGCGCGGTAGCCCTCGGCCTGTTCCGTCAGCCGCGCGGCTTCCCCGCGGGCGGCCGCGGTCACGCGGTTGGCATAGGCATCGGCTTCCTTCTCGAGCCGGTCGCGCTCCTGCTGGGCGGCCTGCACTTCGCGGAAGCTGTCGATGACCTCCTGCGGCGGGTCGGCCTTGTCGAAGTTGACGCGGACGACATTGATGCCGGCCTGATAGCTGTCGAGCGTGGTCTGCACCGCCGCCAGCAGGTCCGAGGCGATGATGCCGCGGTCGCGGTTGAGGATCGGCGAGAGCTCGGACCGGGCGATGATGTCACGCATCGCGGATTCCGAGACCGCGCGGATCGTGTCGGCCGGATCGGCGAGGTTGAACAGGAATTGCGCGGGATCCGAGATGTTCCAGACCACCTGGAACTCGATGTCCACGATGTTCTGGTCGCGCGTGAGCATGAGGCCGCTGTCGGTATCGCCGCCGCGGCCGGTGCCGATGTCGGTCGTGCGTTCGCCCGTCACCTGCACCACCTCGGCCGTGACGAACGGCCAGGGCGCGAAGTTGAGGCCCGGATTGCCGATGGCGCTGAACTCGCCCAGGAACAGCTCGACCGAGCGTTCCTCGGGCCGCACCGTGTAGAAGGACATGAAGGCCCAGACGCCCACGGCCGCCAGCGCGCCGAGCGCAAGGCCCTGCCGGGTGAAGAGCGGGCCGATCGGATTGCCGCCGTTCCCGCCTCCGCCGCCCCGCCCGCCGTTCGGACGGCTCCGGCCGCCCATCAGCACGCGCAGCTGCTCCTGCCCCTTCTTCACGATCTCGTCGATCTCGGGCATCTGGGACCCTTCACCGCCGCCGGGACGCCGCCCGCCGCGGCCGTCACGCCCGTCCCTGTCGCCGCGATCTCCACCGCCTCCGCCCCAAGGTCCTCCGTTGGACATATAACCCTTTCCCTTTCCTTGCCTGCCGCCTTAACTGGTCATCCAAAAAGCAAATTCAAGCCGTGCGGATGGGTTTGCGCAGGGTCACGAGTTCCTCGGCCATGGTCGGATGAACCGCCACGGTCCGATCGAAGTCTTCCTTCGTCGCCCCCATCTTCACGGCGATGGCGGCGAGCTGGATCATCTCGCCCGCATTCGGGGCGACGATGTGGCAGCCGAGCACCTTCCGGCTCGCCTGGCTGACGATCAGTTTCATGAGCACGCGGTCGGGCCGGCCGGCAAAGAGCGACTGCATCGGCCGGAAGGCCGCGGCATAGACCTCGATGGGCTCCTGCTCGCGCGCGGCCTCTTCGCTCAGCCCCACCGAGCCGAGTTCCGGCTGGGTGAAGACCGCCGAGGCTACGAGCTCGTGGTCGGCCTGCCGCGGCTCGCCCTTGAAGACCGTGTCGGCGAAGGCGTGGCCCTCGCGGATCGCGACCGGCGTCAGGTTGATCCGGTCGGTCACATCCCCCACCGCATAGATCGAGGGCACCGAGGTCTGGCTCCAGCCGTCGACCGGGATCTGGCCGTGGCGGCCGAGCTCGATGCCCAGCGCCTCGAGCCCGAGCCCGCGCGTGTTGGGCCGCCGTCCGGTGGCATAGAGGACCGCGCCGAACTCCTGATCCGACCCGTCGGTGGTCACGGCGCGCACTCCACGCTCGGTCTTCTCGAGCCGGATCACGTCGGTGCCGCATTTGATATGGATGCCACGGTCGATCATGGCCGAGGCGACATGGCCGCGCGCCTCGTCGTCGAAGCCGCGCAGGATCTGCGCGCCGCGGTAGAACTGGCAGACCTCGACCCCGAGCCCGTGCAGGATGCAGGCGAATTCGCTGGCGATGTAGCCGCCGCCCACCACGAGGATCGAGGTGGGCAGGCTCTCGAGCTGGAACACGTCGTCCGAACTCATCGCCAGCTCGCAGCCCGGGAAGTCCGGCACGAAGGGGCGCCCGCCGGTCGCGATCAGGATGTGCTTGGCCGTGACCTTGCGCCCCGAGGCCAGCGCGACCGTATGGGCATCGGCCACCGTCGCGCGCTCGTCGAAGATCTCGACCCCGGCCGAGGTCAGGCCCGAGCGGTAGGCGGCCTCGAGCCTGTCGAGCTCGCGATCCAGCTTGCCCCGGAAGGCGGGCCAGTCGAAGCCGCCGATCGAGGCGTCCCATCCGTAGGCGCGCGCATCCTCGACCGCATCCGGATAGCCCGAGGCGAAGACCATCAGCTTCTTGGGCACGCAGCCGCGGATGACGCAGGTGCCGCCCATGCGGCTCTCCTCGGCCAGCGCGACAGTCGCGCCGCCTTCCGAAGCCGCGATCCGGGCGGCGCGCACACCGCCCGAGCCGCCGCCGATGACGAACAGGTCATAGTCGAAGGCCACGGTCTCAGTCTCCCAGATCGGCGAAGATGTTGCGGGCGCGGTCCATGTCGATGGATCCTTCCTCGGCCTGCCCCGACTGCAGGTCGCGCAGGCTCACCCGCCCGTCGCCATGGCCGACCACGACCGTATCGCAGATGTCGATGAAGAGGCCGTTTTCCACGACGCCCGCGATCTGGTTCAGCGCCAGCGCGAGCGGACGCGGCTCGCCGATGCGCTTGAGATGCAGATCGAGGATGTAGTTCTTCTCGTCGGTCAGAAGCGGCGCATCGCCGGAGAGGCGCAGCGTCACCTCGCGGCCCAGCACATCCATGCCCTCGAGCGTTTCCTCGATCAGCATCTTCGTGCTCTGCCAGCCGAAGGGGATGACCTCGACCGGCAGCGGAAAGGCGCCCAGATGCGCCACTTCCTTGGCGGCATCGGCGATCACCACCATCCGGTCCGAGGCGGTCGCCACGATCTTCTCCTGCAGCAGAGCGGCCCCTCCGCCCTTGATGAGATTGAAGTCGGCGTCGAATTCGTCCGCCCCGTCGATGGTCAGGTCGAGCCACTTCGCCTCGTCCAGCGTCACCACCTGGATGCCCAGAGCGCGGGCGAGCTCGGCCGTGCGGGTCGAGGTCGGGACGCCCTGAACCCGCAGCCCCTCCTCGCGCACGCGCTCGGCCAGGCAGCGCACCATCCAGGCGGCGGTCGAGCCGGTGCCGAGGCCCAGCTTCATGCCGTCCTGCACGAGATCCACCGCGCGGCGTGCGGCGGCGAATTTGGCGGTGTCGATCGGGGATAGTTCTGCAGGCATCCTGGGTCTCCGCTGGGGCGCATCCCGGTTATAGGGACGAAGTGCTGGCCGTGCGAGCGGAAAGCGGCAGCTTTCCGGGCTGAGGAGCCACGGCCACAGTTGAAGAAATTCGAAATCCGGCGCATCCTGAACGCACATTTACGCGTTCCATTCGAGCCATCTGCTGGTCCTTCTTCCTTCTGTTGTTTCCGGGATCCTTGCCATGACCGCTCCCCGCCCGACGAACCCTTCCCCTCCGGCCCATGACCGACGCGCCGACGCAGGTCCTGCCGAGGTCCTGCTCTGCGAAGCCGCCTGTCAGGCCATCGTGGATTGCCTGCGCGGAGAGGGCGCGCTTGCGCCCCTGCCGCGGACCTGCCGCCCGCACTGAGCCGCGCGACCGGAGGCCGGAGAGCCGCCACCGCGGGGCCCGGCGGCAGGCCCCTCTCCCGCCGGGACCGTGGGCGGCGACCGCTTCGCGCGGAGGTTCCCCGGGACATCGCCGGAACGCCTTATCTGCGCGGGCGCCCTGCCCCTTTCTTCCTGAAGACAGCAGCGCATGGCCCGGCTTTCTCGTCCGCCCGCGAGGTGGATGGCGCGAAAGGCGGCGCCATGTCGTTTTCCGCCATGTCCGCGGCGGCCTGTCGCACCTATCTAGGAAGAACCGCTGATCGAGGTCCTCGCATGTTCCTGTCCGTCTTCGACATCTTCAAGGTGGGCGTCGGCCCCTCCTCGTCGCACACGATGGGACCGATGGTGGCCGCGGGCCGCTTCCTCGACCGGCTCCGGGCAAGCCCGTTCCATGCGCACGGGCTGCGGGCCTCGCTGCACGGCAGCCTCGCCTTCACCGGCGTGGGCCATGCGACCGACCGGGCGACGATCCTGGGCCTCGCGGGGTTCGAGCCCGGCAGCTACGATGCGGAGCGCGCCGAGGAGGTGCTGGCCGCGATCCGCGCCACCGGCCGGATCGAGGCGCCGGGCCTCGGGCCGCTCCAGTTCGACCCCGAGAAGGATCTGGTCTTCGACTACGGTCATGCCCTGCCGGGCCATGCCAACGGGATGCGCATTCAGGCGACCGACGCACAGGGCGACGTGCTGCTGTCGGAGGTCTATTATTCCGTGGGCGGTGGCTTCGTCCTGACCGAGGCAGAGCTTGCGGAATCGAAATCCGACCGCCCCGCCGCCGGTCCCGCCGTCCCCTTCCCCTTCGAGAGTGCGCACCAGATGCTCGGGATGGCCGAGGCCTCGGGCCTGTCCATCGCGGCGATGAAGCGCGCCAACGAACTCGCGGTCCGCAGCGCGCCCGAGCTCGACCGCGGGCTGAAGCGGATCTGGCAGGTGATGAACGACTGCATCGAGCGCGGCATGGAGACCGGCGGCACGCTGCCGGGCGGCCTGCATGTCCGCCGCCGCGCCAAGGGCATCCGCGAGGCGCTGCTGGCCGAACGCGGGCTGAACATGACCGCGCCGCACACGATCAACGACTGGATGAGCCTCTATGCCATGGCGGTGAACGAGGAGAATGCCGCCGGCGGTCAGGTGGTCACAGCCCCGACCAACGGCGCGGCGGGCGTGGTGCCCGCCGTCATCCGCTACTGGCTCGATCATGTTCCGGGGGCGAGCCCCGCGAAGCTCGGGGATTTCCTCCTGACGGCCGCGGCCATCGGCGGGCTCGTCAAGCACAATGCCTCGATCTCGGGGGCCGAATGCGGCTGTCAGGCCGAGGTGGGCTCGGCGGCGGCGATGGGCGCGGCGGGGCTTGCGGCGGTGCTCGGCGGCACGCCCGCTCAGGTCGAGAATGCGGCCGAGATCGCGCTGGAGCATCACCTCGGCATGACCTGCGACCCCGTGCGCGGCCTCGTGCAGGTGCCCTGCATCGAGCGCAACGGGCTCGGCGCGATCAAGGCCGTGTCGGCGGCGAGCCTCGCGCTCCGCGGCGACGGCGAGCATCTGGTGAGCCTCGACGTCTGTATCGAGACGATGCGCCAGACCGGCCGCGACATGAACGACAAATACAAGGAGACCTCGCTCGGCGGCCTCGCGGTGAATGTCCCGAACTGCTGACGACGATGCGGGTGCGATGATCTCCTCCTCCGCCCTGCGGCATGACCATGCGCCGCGGAGCCCGGTGCGGAGGCGCTCTTGGCCGCGGCGCTCGACCGACAGGCCCCTCCCGCCTCGGACCGGTGGAGCTTCCTCGGTCGAGGGATGGGAGCGGACTCCTCACGGTCGACTGGCTCGCTGGTCCTGTCCGCCGGGTGGCGGGACTGGAAGGGGCCGCCCCCGGCCGGAAAGCCCGCGTTCGGAAGCGCGTTCACGGCTTCCTCCCGCCGGCCCATGGCCGCCGGGTTTTCCCGCCTTTTCCGCACCTTCCGCCCGGATCCTGCCGCGAGGCCTCTGGACGGACGTCCCGGGTCAGGCTAGGCCGGATCCATGACAGCCTCCTCTGACCGCATCCTGCCCGGCGTCGCGCTGATGATCGCCTTCTGCGTCCTCGCGCCGCTGCTCGACGTCTGCGCGAAGCTCGCCTCCGCCACGATCCCCGTGGGCCAGATCACCGGCGCGCGCTTCCTCGTGCAGGCGGCACTGATGCTGCCGGTGGTGGCGCTGATGGGCACGGGCTGGCGGATGAGCCGCCGCATGGCCGGGCTCGTGGCGCTGCGGGCGATTTTTCTGATCCTGTCGACCTACAGTTTCGTCGCGGCCGTCACGGTGATGCCCATCGCCGACGCGCTGGCCATCGCCTTCGTCGAGCCCTTCATCCTGCTCATTCTGGGCCGGATCCTCTTCGGCGACGAGGTGGGCCCCCGCCGGATCGCGGCGAGCATCGTGGGCTTCGGCGGCGCGCTTCTGGTGATCCAGCCCTCGCTCGTGGCCTTCGGCCTCGTGGCGCTCTGGCCGCTCGGGACGGCGGTCTTCTTCGCCTTCTACATGCTGGTTACGCGGCAGATGTCGCGGGGGATGCATCCGGTGAGCATGCAGTTCCACACCGCGCTGGCGGGCGTCCTCCTGCTCGTGCCGGTCATGGCCTGGGGCCATGCGGCAGGCGTGCCCTCCCTCACCCTCGTCCGCCCCGACGGCATGGGCTGGGCGCTTCTCTTCGGCGTGGGCTTCTGGGCCGCGGCCAGCCACATGTGCATGACCTATGCGCTGAAATTCGCCCCGTCGGCCACGCTCGCGCCGCTCCACTATTGCGAGATCGTGGCCGCGGTGGGGCTCGGCTACCTCGTGTTCGGCGATTTCCCGAACTTGCTCACCTGGGCAGGCATCGGCACCATCGCGGCCTCGGGCCTCTACATCATTCACCGCGAGCGGCTGTCCGCCCGCGTCCTGCCCACCCCGGCACCAGCCCCCTGAGGGCCGCATCGAGCCGCGCGCGCGGCAGGATCACCAGCATCCCCGGCCTGTCGAAGGCCAGCCGCACCTCGGGCGAGGAGACGATGTTCGAGGTGCCGATCCGCCCGCCGGGCGCGAAGGGGATCTCGTCGATGGGCCAGCGCAGGCCCCGGCTCGTGCCCCGAAGGGGCGCCATCGGAAAGAGCGAGAACCGCTCGCCTTCGCGCATCCGCAGCCGAAGCTCGGGCGGCGCGTGAAAGACCACATCCTCGGGGCCGACGAGCAGACAGGTGACATCGGGGCGCTGCACGAGCCCGTTCATCACCGCCAGCCCGTGATCGATGCGCGCCCCCGCCACCCCCAGCGCCAGCACGAAGGGCGCGCGGATGTTGCGCAGGCACTTGTCGAAGTCGGTGGACTCCTGCTCGGCCAGATGATGCACGCGCCCCGCAAGGGTCGCGCGCCCCTCGGACGAGAGCGAATCCATGTCGCCGATCACCGCGCGCGGCATGTGCCCGAGGCGGAGCGCCGTGTCGCCGCCTCCGTCCGCCGCCACCAGATGCGGCGCCCGTGCGAGAGCCAGCGCCAGATCCCGGCGCGTGACCGGTCCGCCCGCCACCAGCGTGACGCCCTCCGTCGATTCCACAATAGGCTCGGTCATCGTCACACTGTATATTCGGGCCTGTGGAGTTATGCCCGGCAAGAGCCATAATCAATCCTTCGATTCACCTGATTTCCGCGGTCGAATGGCCAGTGGCAGAGTCGGCCCCGAAGAGAAGCCGCAAGGGAGCGCGCATATCCGATGAGCGGGGACAGCAAGACCCTCACCCTGAGCTACGCGGGCTTTACCTGTGCGCTCGAGGGGTTCGCGGACCCCTTCTCTCTGGCCGGTCCGATTGCCGCGCATTTCCGCGAGGCCGAGGCGCGGGGATCGGCTCCTGAAGCGGCCGTGATCCAGCGGATCGCCGAAGGCGCCGTCCTCGTCGCGGCGGATGCCGCCGGCGTGACCCTCCGGGCCGCCACCGCCTGCGCACCCGAAGCGGCGGCGAGTGTCGCGGCGCGGCTCATGCGTCTGCGCGCGGCGATGGAGGCCGCGCGTCAGCCCGCGGCGCCACAGCCGATGTCGGTCCCCGCCCACCGGGAAGCGGCCGCGGAAGAGGCCGTCCGTGCCTTCGTGGCGGCGGAACGGGCCGAGCAGGCGCAGACGGAGGCCTGTGAGCGGGCCCGGACGCTGGAGCGGGCCCGCTCGCGCATCGGCCGGCTGAAGGCCGAACCCGATCCGCTGCTTCTCGAAGAGCTGGCGCGCATCGAACAGGATCTCGCCACGCCCTGTCCCGCCCATGATGCCGGTCGACAACTGGCCGAGGCGACGGGCGAGGATGCCGTGGAGCGCATTCTCGACAAGACGCGCAGCCAGATGGGCGCCCCCGAGAGCCGCCGGAGGATCTCGGCCCTGTCGCATCTGAAGGCGGCGGTGGCGGCGACCGTGGCCGAGCGCCTGTCGGGCGGACCGCCCGAGGATGAGGGGAACCGGCTCGGCGCCTATCGCGACGATCTCGCCCGCGTGGTGCGCCCCGGAGGCGCGGATGGGCATCCGCCGCCGCTGCTTCTGGGCCTCGGCGAGCGGGTGGATCCGGCGGACGCCGGCGACGAAGGCACGGCGCCGGCCGGGACCTCGCCGCGCCCCTGACCGGGCTCAGTCCGGCTTCTGCTCGTCCTGCGGCTTGGCATCTGGGTCCGGCTGCCCCACGCCGATGAAGATCGGCTTCAGGGGCAGGATCCAGACGATGCCGAGGGCCACATAGATCACCAGCTCCAGCCAGAACGTCGGCCGGTCGAAGAGGCCCACCAGCGTCACCGCCGCCACGATATAGAGCGGCATCCCCACCACGAGGACCAGCAGCGACAGGCGGCGGCGTGTCTTGTAGCTCAGGGCCATCGGACCCTCCTCGGATCGGGGGACGACAGCCGTCCCGACAGGAAGCGACAGCCGCCCCGTGCGGGGCGGCCGGGCCGGATCAGTCCTCGAACGGGTCGGTGACGAGGATCGTGTCGTCGCGCTCGGGCGAAGTCGAAAGCAGCGCGACCGGGCACTGGATCAGCTCCTCGATGCGGCGGACGTATTTCACCGCGGCGCCGGGCAGATCGGCCCAGCTCCGCGCGCCGGCGGTGCTCTCGGACCAGCCCTCGAGCTCTTCGAAGATGGGCGTGCAGCGCGCCTGCTGGTCGGCCGCGATCGGCAGGTGATCCAGCCGCTCGCCGTCGAGCTCGTAGCCCACGCAGATCTTCAGCGTCTCGAACCCGTCGAGCACGTCGAGCTTGGTGAGCGCGATGCCCGAAACGCCCGAGGTGGCGCAGGTCTGCCGCACGAGGACCGCGTCGAACCAGCCGCAGCGGCGCTTGCGCCCCGTCACGGTGCCGAACTCGCGGCCGCGCTCGCCCAGACGCTCGCCGTCGGCATCCTGAAGCTCGGCCGGGAACGGTCCCTCGCCCACACGGGTGGTGTAGGCCTTGACGATGCCCAGCACGAAGCCGATGGCGCCCGGCCCGATGCCGGTGCCGGTGGCGGCCTGCCCCGCAATGACGTTCGAGGAGGTCACATAGGGATAGGTGCCGAAGTCGATGTCGAGGAGCGCCCCCTGCGCCCCTTCGAACAGGATGCGCTTCCCGGCCTTGCGCATCTCGTTCATCACCTTCCAGACGGGCTTGGCGTAGGGCAGCACCTGCGGCGCGATCTCGCGCAGCTGGGCCAGCAGCGCCTCGCGGTCGACGGGCTCGATCCCGAGGCCGCGGCGCAGCGCATCGTGATGGACCATCAGCCGGTCGACGCGGAGCGCGAGCGTCGCTTCGTCGGCGAGGTCGGCCACGCGGATCGCGCGGCGACCCACCTTGTCTTCATAGGCCGGGCCGATGCCGCGGCCCGTGGTGCCGATCTTGGCCACCGAATTCTGCGACTCGCGCGCGCGGTCGAGCTCGCCGTGCAGCGGCAGGATCAGCACCGCATTCTCGGCGATCATCAGGCTCTGGGGCGAGATCTCGACGCCGTCGGCGCGCAGCTTGGCGATCTCCTGAACCAGATGCCACGGATCGAGCACGACCCCGTTGCCGATCACCGACAGCTTGCCCGGCCGCACGATCCCCGAGGGCAGCAGCGAGAGCTTGTAGACCTTGCCGTCGATCACCAGCGTATGGCCCGCATTGTGCCCGCCCTGGAAACGCGCGATCACGTCGGCCCGCTCCGAGAGCCAGTCCACGATCTTGCCCTTCCCCTCGTCGCCCCACTGGGCGCCCACGACGACGACGTTGGCCATGTCCGTTCCTTGCTGATGAAAAAAGACCCGCGCTCTATATCCTTCCACCGGGCGGGACGGAACCGCAAATCGATCCCGGGGACGGTCCGCCGCAAGCGGGCGCGACCTGCGACCGCATCTGCCGCGCCGCGGGGGGCGGCGACCCGGGCGCAGGGCTCTTCTTCTCGATCCGGCAAGAAAGGGCTGGGCTCGGCACGATCTGCGCCGGCCGGGGGCGGGCCGGCGCTGCCGCCGGTGCGGCCTTGAAGGGCTTGCGGCCACGGACGCATGGGCCTAGATAGGCGCGTCAGCATCTGAAGGCCCCCTCCGCATGCAAAACGTCGTCCTTATCGTCCATCTGATCCTCGCGCTTCTGCTCATCGGCGTGGTGTTGCTGCAGCGCTCGGAGGGCGGCGGGCTCGGCATGGGCGGCGGTGGCGCCATGACGGGCCGTCAGGCGGCGAACGCCATGACGCGGATGACCTGGATCTTCGCGATCGCCTTCATCGGGACCTCGATCGCGCTGACGATCTTTGCCGCTCAGAATTCGCACGGCTCCTCGGTGATCGACCAGTTCGGCGGCACCGTCCGGCAGGAGGCTCCGGCCACGCCCGAAGCGCCGCTCGGCAACGATCTTCTGCCGCCCGCACCCGCGAATGCGCCGCTGACCCCGCCGCGCGCGGACGAGCAGACCGCCCCGGCGACGGAAGCTCCGGCCACCGAAGCTCCCGCGACGGAAACTCCGGCGACGGAAGCCCCTGCTGCCGAAACTCCGGCGGCCCCGGCCGAGACGCCCGCCACGGCGCCCGAGGCCCCCGCGGCGGAACCTCCGGCGCCAGAGGCCCCGGCCAGCGAGCCGACCACGCCTGCCGCTCCGGCGCCCGAAGCGCCCGCTCCTGCGGAGGCTCCGGCCGCCGAAGAGACGCCCGCCGTTCCCGCTCCGACCACGGCGAACTGAACCCTACAATCCGTTGAGTCCCGCATTCCCCTGACGACAGCATCTAGCCGTCGTCAGTTGCGGACTCTTTGTCGATAGGCTATATCCCGACTCCCGTGATGGTGGGATTCGGGCAAGCCGATCGCACTACCTTGAACCGACAGTCACGGGAGATCCCACCGCATGGCACGCTACGTCTTCATCACCGGCGGGGTGGTGTCTTCCCTGGGCAAGGGTCTGGCCTCGGCGGCGCTCGGCGCCCTGCTGCAGGCGCGGGGCTTCTCGGTCAGACTGAGAAAGCTCGACCCCTATCTCAACGTCGATCCCGGCACGATGTCGCCCTTCGAACATGGCGAAGTCTTCGTGACCGACGACGGCGCCGAGACCGATCTCGATCTCGGCCATTACGAGCGATTCACCGGCGTCTCGGCCCGAAAGACGGACTCGGTCTCGTCCGGCCGGATCTATTCGAACGTGCTCGAGAAGGAGCGCCGCGGCGACTACCTCGGCAAGACCATCCAGGTGATCCCGCACGTCACCAACGAGATCAAGGACTTCCTCCGGGTGGGCGAGGATGAGGTCGATTTCATGCTCTGCGAGATCGGCGGCACGGTGGGCGACATCGAGGGCCTGCCCTTCTTCGAAGCCATCCGCCAGTTCGCGCAGGACAAGCCGCGCGGCCAGTGCATCTTCGTCCACCTGACGCTCCTGCCCTATGTCTCGGCCTCGGGCGAGCTGAAGACGAAGCCCACCCAGCATTCGGTCAAGGAGCTGCGCTCGATCGGCATTGCGCCCGACGTGCTGCTGCTGCGCTCCGAACGCGCGATCCCCGAGAAGGAGCGCGAGAAGATCGCTCTCTTCTGCAATGTCCGGAAAGAGGCGGTGATCGCCGCCTACGACCTCAAGACCATCTACGAGGCGCCGCTCGCCTATCACCGCGAGGGTCTCGATCAGGCGGTGCTCGACGCCTTCGGGATCTCGCCCGCGCCGAAGCCCAACCTCGACCGCTGGGTCGATGTGATGGACCGGCTCGAGAATGCCGAGGGCGAGGTGCGCGTGGCCATCGTCGGGAAATACACCCAGCTCGAGGATGCCTACAAATCCATTGCCGAGGCGCTGACCCACGGCGGGATGGCGAACCGCACCCGCGTGCGGGCGGAATGGATCAATGCCGAGCTCTTCGAACGGGAGGATCCGAGCCCCTTCCTCGAGGGCTTCCACGCCATCCTCGTGCCCGGCGGCTTCGGCGAGCGCGGCACCGAGGGCAAGATCCGGGCGGCGCAATATGCGCGCGAGAAGGCCATCCCCTATCTCGGCATCTGTCTGGGGATGCAGATGGCGGTGATCGAGGCGGCGCGGAACCTCGCCCAGGTGAAGGATGCGGGCTCCGAGGAGTTCGATCACGAGGTGGGCAAGAAGCGGTTCACGCCGGTGGTCTATCACCTCAAGGAATGGATTCAGGGCAACCATATCGTCGAGCGCAAGCATGACGACGACAAGGGCGGCACCATGCGGCTCGGCGCCTACACCGCCGCGCTGACGCCGGGTTCGCGCGTGTCCGAGATCTACCACGCGACCGAGATCGAGGAACGCCACCGCCACCGCTACGAGGTGGACGTGCGCTACCGCGAGGCGCTGGAGGGCTGCGGGCTGACCTTCTCCGGGATGAGCCCGGATGGGCGGTTGCCCGAGATCGTCGAGATCAAGGATCATCCGTGGTTCATCGGCGTGCAGTTCCACCCCGAGCTCAAGTCGAAGCCCTTCGCGCCGCATCCGCTGTTCGCCGATTTCGTGCGCGCCGCGGTCGAGGTGTCGCGGCTGGTCTGAGACCGGCCGCCGGGATCGCACAATCGGGCGGTGCGGCTTTCGGGCCGCTGCCGCCGCATGAGGGGCATCAGATGATCGAGCAGGCCGTCGGCAGACCGGATGCCCCCCTCGCGGGGCCGAGGGCGCCAAGTCTCGCGCCCTGCCCCGCCGCGCCGGCGGCCGGGCGCGGGAGGTCCTGATGCTCTCCTACCAGCACATCTTTCACGCGGGGAACCTCGCCGACGTGCACAAGCACGCGCTCCTCTGCGCGATGCTCGACTACATGGTGCAGAAGGACAAGCCGCTCACCTATATCGAGACCCACGCGGGCCGCGGCCTCTACGATCTCGGCTCGGCCGAGGCGGTGAAGACCGGCGAAGCCGCGAAAGGC
Source organism: Cereibacter sphaeroides 2.4.1 (assembly GCF_000012905.2). NCBI lineage: Bacteria > Pseudomonadati > Pseudomonadota > Alphaproteobacteria > Rhodobacterales > Paracoccaceae > Cereibacter > Cereibacter sphaeroides. Next base: position 2,100,511 of record NC_007493.2, read on the forward strand.
ATCGCCCGGCTCGAGGAGCGGCTGCCCGCGGATCACCCCTACCGGCGGCGCCTGCGCGAGGAGCGCGCGATCTTCGGCCCCGACGCCTATCCGGGCTCGCCGCTTCTGGCCGCGGGCTTCCTGCGCGACGGCGATGCGATGCATCTGGCGGAGCTTCATCCGCAGGAGTTCCGCGAACTGGCGAATGTGATGGAGCCCTGGGGCGCCCATCTGCGGCAGGAGGACGGGTTCCGCGCCGCGCTGGCGCTGACGCCACCTACGCCCCGGCGCGGCTTCATGCTGATCGACCCGAGCTTCGAGGTGAAGGCGGATTACGACGCGATTCCGAAGCACATGGCCGCGCTCGCGCGGAAATGGAACGTGGGCACCATCGCGCTCTGGTATCCGCTGCTGCCCTCGGGGCTGCACCGGCCAATGATGGCCGCGCTTCGCGACCGGTTCCCCGAGGCGCTCGCCCACGAGGTGCGCTTTCCGCCCGCCCGCGAAGGGCACGGGCTCGTCGGATCGGGCATGTTCGTGGTGAACCCGCCCTGGGGCAGCGAGGCGGAGGCAGAGCGCCTGACCGCCCTTTTCGCGGGCCTCACGCGCTGAGCCGGATCGCCGGGACGTGACAGGGCCGCCCTCGGGCACGGCGCTTGGCAGCCCGCAGGCGGCGCTCTATATCCCTTCCCATGTTCGACAGTCTCCTCCGCCGCCTGACGGCGCCCGCCCCCGACCGTCTGCCCGACCCCGACGCCGATCTGGCGCTGGCGGCGCTTCTCGTGCGCGTGGCGCGCGCGGACGGACATTACGACGAGTCCGAGATCGCCCGGATCGACCGGGTGCTGGCCAACCGCCGGGGCCTCGGCCCCGAGGCGGCTGGGCAGCTCCGGCGCGAGGCCGAAGCCTTCGAGGCCCAGGCGCCCGACACGGTGCGCTTCACGCGCGCACTGAAGGAGGCTGTGCCGGTCGAGGACCGGTTCGCGCTGATGCAGGCGCTCTGGACGGTGGCGCTGGCCGATGGCGAGCGGGACGCGGACGAGGATCAGGTGCTGCGGCTGGTGGCTAATCTCCTCGGCCTCACCGATCAGGAAAGCGCCATCGCCCGGCAGCACGCCGAGCGCGGCTGACCCCTCCAGCGGCCGAAAGCCGGGCGCTCTGCCTGTTGCGCATGCAGAGCGCGTTGAAACGCCTGCGGTCTGGGCGAGGGGCCGCGACGTCGCAGCGAATGCGCCTTGCCTTGGCCCGGGATTTGCGCCCTACTTGTCCCGCAGTGACAATTTGCGAGACGTCGTGACCGCCCAGACCCGAGACCCAGGCCCCGCGCGCCCCGTCCCCGTCATCGAGATCCGAAACCTGCACAAGAGCTACGGCAATCTCGAAGTTCTCAAGGGCGTGGATATGGTGGCTCCGAAAGGCCATGTCGTCTCGCTGATCGGATCCTCCGGTTCGGGCAAGTCCACCCTCCTGCGCTGCGCCAACCTTCTCGAGGACAGTCAGGACGGCGAGATCCTCTTCGAGGGCGAGGCCGTGCGCTGGCGCGGCGAGGGGCTGGCCCGCCATCCGGCCGACAAGGCGCAGGTGATCCGCATCCGCACCAACCTGTCGATGGTGTTCCAGCAGTTCAATCTCTGGTCCCACATGACGATCCTGCAGAACGTCATGGAGGCGCCGGTCACGGTGCTGGGCCGTCCGCGCGCCGAGGTCGAGGAGGCGGCGCGGCGCTACCTCGCCAAGGTGGGCATCGGCGACAAGTGCGACGCCTATCCCGCGCAGCTCTCGGGGGGCCAGCAGCAGCGCGCCGCGATCGCCCGCGCCCTCTGCATGGAACCGCGCGCGCTGCTCTTCGACGAGCCGACCTCGGCGCTCGACCCCGAGCTGGAGCAGGAGGTGGTGCGCGTCATCAAGGCCCTGGCCGAAGAGGGCCGCACCATGCTGCTCGTGACGCACGACATGCGGATGGCCGCAGACGTGTCCGACCATGTGATCTTCCTCCATCAGGGGCGGATCGAGGAGGAAGGGCCGCCCGACCGGCTCTTCGGGGCGCCGCAGACCGACCGGCTGCGCCAGTTCCTGTCCGCCACCGCCTGACGAGACCCACACAACAATCAACAAACTGACCGGGAGAGAATAATGAAGAAGCTGATCCTGACCACGGCGCTCGTGGCGCTGGCCGCCGGAGCGGCCGTGGCGCAGCAGACCGTCCGCATGGGCACCGAGGGCGCCTACCCTCCCTACAACTTCATCAATGACAAGGGCGAGGTCGACGGCTACGAGCGCGAGCTCGGCGACGAGCTGTGCAAGCGGGCGAACCTCACCTGCACCTGGGTGAAGAACGACTGGGACAGCATCGTGCCGAACCTGCAGTCGGGCAACTATGACACGATCATGGCCGGCATGAGCATCACCGAGGAGCGGGAGAAGGTCATCGACTTCACCCAGAATTACATCCCGCCGCTGGCCTCGGCCTATGCCTCGACCTCGCCCGATGCCGACATCGAGGGCGGCGTGGTGGCGGCGCAGACCGGCACGATCCAGGCCGCGCATGTCGCCGAGAGCGGCGCCACGCTGCTCGAATTCGCGACCGGCGAGGAGACGGTGGCGGCGGTGCGCAACGGCGAGGCCGATGCAGTCTTCGCCGACAAGGACTTCCTCGTGCCCTTCGTCAACGAATCGAGCGGTGAGTTCACCTTCGTGGGCGAGGACGTGCCGCTGGGCGGCGGTGTGGGCATGGGCCTGCGCAAGTCCGACACCGAGCTGAAGGAGAAGTTCAACGCGGCGATCCAGTCCATGAAGGACGACGGCACGATCAACGCGATGATCAAGAAGTGGTTCGGCGACGACATCCAGACCTTCTGATCGAAAGGAGGAGGGCCCCGCGGGGCCCTCCGCCCGCCCATGTTCGCAAGCTGCGCCGATCCCAACAGCCTCGAGGGCCTGAGCTGGCTCCTGTGCTACCTCACCTCGGGGTCGCACATCGCCTTCTACTGGTCCTTCGTCACCGTGCTCGTGCTGCTGGCCGTCACGGCCCCTGCGGCCCTGGCCTTCGGCTTTGCGGGCGCTGTCGCCGCGCGCTCGCCCCTCTGGCCGCTCTCGGTCGCGGGGCGCACCTACACGGCCATGGTCCGGGGCGTTCCGGACATCGTCTTCTTCCTGTTCTTCGTGATCGCGCTCGACCAGGGCATCGAATGGGTCGTCCATCAGGTCCGCTGCCCGGACTGGACCGAGCCCGTCCGGCAGGGGCTCGAGTTCCGCGTCTGCCCCGCGGCCAAGGTGCCGCCCGGGAACGCGCCGCAGATCTGGCACCAGATCTACGGTTTCGCGCTGGCCGTGGCGACCTTCGCCATCGTCTTCGGGGCCTTCGTCTCGAACGTGCTGACCGGCGCGATGAATGCCGTGCCGAAGGCGCAGCTCGAAACGGCCGAGAGCTACGGCATGAGCCACGGGCAGGTCTTCCGCCGCATCCTCGTGCCGCAGATGTGGATCTACGCGCTGCCGGGCCTCTCGAACCTCTGGATGATCCTCATCAAGGCCACGCCGCTTCTGTTCCTTCTGGGCGTGCAGGACATCGTCTACTGGGCGCGCGAGCTGGGCGGCACCAAGACCTCGCTCTATGCCTATCCGCATCCCGACTGGCGGCTCTACTACTTCCTCGCGCTCCTCGTCTTCTATCTCGGCATGACGCGGGTCTCCGAGATCGTGCTCGGCCGTCTCACGCGGCGGCTCAGCTTCGGACAGGCCACCGCCGGGGGCGAGGCACAGCGGAAGGCCGCCACATGAGCTGCATCGACACGATCGCCGATTACGGGCTGCGCTCGCTGGGCCTCGGCGAGCGGCTGCTGCCGCGCACCGATTTCACGCTCTGCCAGCAGTTCACGCTGATCGGCTCGGGCATGATCTGGAACATCTATTTCGGCGTGCTGGCGCTGGCGGCGGGCTTCTTCCTTGCCAACGCCCTGGCCGTGGCCAAGGCCGCCCCCTCGCCTCTCGTCCGCAAGCCTGCGGAATGGTTCATCTTCCTCTTCCGCGGCTCGCCCCTCTTCATCCAGTTCTTCATCGCCTATCAGGCGCTGGTGATGCTGCCGCGGGCGGGCATCGACCTCTGGGGGATCACGGTCGAGACCGCCTGGCTCACGCGGGCGTGGGCCGGCGCGCTGATCGTTCTCTTCTTCAACACCGCCGCCTATTCGGCCGAGATCTTCCACGGCGCGCTGATGGCGATCCCCAAGGGCGATCTCGAGGCCGCCGACGCCTACGGCCTGTCCGGCTGGAAGAAGTTCCGCCGCATCCAGTGGCCGACGATGCTGCGCCTCGCCTGGCCCGCCTATACCAACGAGGCGATCTTTCTCTTTCATGCGACGACGCTCGTCTTCTTCTCGGGCTTTCCCGCCTTCCAGCAGCGCGGCGACGCGCTCTACTATGCCAACTATTTCGCCGACAAGACGTTCAACCCATTCGTGCCTTACCCCATCGTGGCCTTCTATTTCATCTGCCTCACACTTCTCGTGATCTGGCTCTTCGGGCTGATGAACCGGAGGCTGAACCGCCACGTTCCGCAGGCCCACCGGCCGCGACTGAGGGTCAGGCCGCAGATCATCAGGTGACTTGATGAAAGACTGGCTGAGAAAGCATCCCCAGGTCCGCACGATCCGTGTCGCGGCCGCGGATCTCAACGGGCAGGCGCGGGGCAAGCGCATCCCCGCCCGCTTCGCCGACAAGGTCGTGAAGGACGGCACGCGCTTTCCGTTCTCGGTGCTCAACCTCGACATCTGGGGCGAGGATATCGACGACAGCCCGCTCGTCTTCGAGCAGGGCGATGCCGACGGGATCCTGCGCCCGACCGAGCGCGGCTTCATGCCGATGCCCTGGCTCGAGGCGCCGACCGCGCTCCTGCCGATCTGGATGTTCCGCGAGGACGGCCGCCCCTACGAGGGCGACCCGCGCCATGCGCTGCGCGCCGTGCTCGACCGCTACAAGGCGCGCGGCCTGACGCCCGTCGTGGCCGTCGAGCTCGAGTTCTTCCTGATCGACGACAGCGGCAAGACCCTGCAGGTGCCGCCGTCGCCGCGGTCGGGCAAGCGCAGGAAGGCCGCCGAGGCGCTCTCGATCCGCGCGCTCGACGCCTTCGACATCTTCTTCACCGACCTCTACGACGCCTGTGAGGAGATGGACATTCCCGCCGACACCGCCACGTCGGAAACCGGGCTCGGCCAGTTCGAGGTGAACCTGATGCATTGCGACGATGCCCTGCGCGCCGCCGACGATGCCTGGTTCTTCAAGCTTCTGGTCAAGGGCCTCGCCCGAAGGCACGGCTTCGCCGCGAGCTTCATGGCCAAGCCCTACCCGGAATATTCGGGCTCGGGCCTGCACATGCATTTCTCGGTGCTCGACGCGCAGGGGCGGAATGTCTTCGACAACGGCGGCCCCACCGGCACGGCGATGATGCGGCACGCGGTGGCGGGCTGCCTGAATGCGATGCACGACAGCACGCTCGTCTTCGCGCCGCACGCCAACAGCTACGACCGGCTGGTGCCCGGGATGCATGCCCCCACCGCCATCTCCTGGGGCTACGAGAACCGCACCACCGCCGTGCGGATCCCCGCGGGCAACCCGGCCGCGCGGCGGATCGAGCATCGCGTGGCGGGCGGCGACGTGAACCCCTATCTCCTTGTCGCCACCATCCTCGGCGCGGCCCTGACCGGCATCGAGGATCAGGAGGAGCCGCCGCAGGCCATCATGGGCAACGCCTATGCCCTCGAAGACCTGCCGCAGATCCCCCCGAGCTGGGAGGCCGCGATTCAGTCCTTCGAAAATTCGGCAATCATGCCGCGAATCCTTCCGCGCGAGCTCATCCGCAACTATGTCCTGACGAAGCGGCAGGAACTGCACTATCTGGCCGAGCTCTCGCCCGAGGAACAGGTCGAGCTCTACCTCGATACCGTCTGACCTCTTGCCGCCTGACCCGGGCCGGGGTTACTCTCCGGCCCAGACAATTCGGACAATTCATGCTGATCGGCATCCTGCAGACGGGCGAAGCGCCCGACGTCCTCTCCGCTGAGATGGGGGACTATCCCGACATGTTCCGTCGCCTGCTCGACGGGAAAGGGTTCACGTTCCGCACCTACCGCGTGCTCGACATGGAGTTCCCCGCGAGCGTCCACGACTGCGACGGCTGGCTCATCACCGGCTCGCGCCATGGCGTCTACGAGGAGCATGCCTTCATCCCGCCGCTCGAAGCCTTCATCCGCGAGGCCCGCGATGCGCGGGTGCCGCTGGTGGGCATCTGCTTCGGCCACCAGATCGTGGCGCAGGCCTTGGGCGGCCGGGTGGAGCGGTCGGACAAGGGCTGGGCCGTGGGCCCCACCGCCTACGAGTTCGGCGACGACCGGATCGTGCTGAACGCCTGGCACCGCGACCAGGTGATCGAGCCGCCCATTGGGGCCGAGGTGATCGCGAGCAACAGCTTCTGCGAGAATGCGGCCCTCCTCTACGGCGATTACGCCTTCACGGTGCAGGCTCATCCCGAGTTCCGCGACGATTTCGTCGGGGGGCTCATGCGCACCCGTGGCCCCGGCGTGGTGCCCGACGACCGGCTCCGCGCCGCCGAGGAGCGGCTCGGCCAACCCAACGATGCGGACCGGCTCGCGGAGCGCATCGCCCAGTTCTTCAATCAGGCTAGATAGTTCCATGTCCGACTGGACCGACAGACTTCCCGAAGCCGCCCGCGCCTACATCGCAGACCGCCGGGTGGACGAAGTGGAGTGCATCCTCTCCGACATCGCGGGCGTGGCGCGCGGCAAGGCCATGCCCGCCTTCAAGTTCGGCAAGCAGACGAGCTTCTTCCTGCCGAACTCGATCTTCCTGCAGACCATCACCGGCGAATGGGCCGACAATCCCTCGGGCGCCTTCACCGAGCCCGACATGATCCTGATCCCGGACTATTCCACCGCGACCGCTGCGCCCTGGACGGCGGATATCACCTTGCAGGTGATCCACGATGCGGTGGACCAGCAGGGCCGGCCGGTGCCCGTCTCGCCGCGCAACGTGCTGCGGCGGGTGGTCGAGCTTTACAATGCGGAAGGCTGGACGCCGATCGTGGCGCCGGAGATGGAGTTCTTCCTCGTCGCGCGCAACATCGACCCCAACATGCCGGTCATGCCGCCCATGGGCCGGACGGGCCGCCGTGCGGCGGCCAAGCAGGCCTATTCCATGTCCGCGGTGGACGAATACGGCAAGGTCATCGACGACATCTACGATTTCGCCGAGGCGCAGGGCTTCGAGATCGACGGGATCCTGCAGGAGGGCGGCGCGGGTCAGGTCGAGATCAACCTCGCTCATGGCGACCCGGTGGCTCTGGCCGACCAGATCTTCTTCTTCAAGCGGCTGATCCGCGAGGCCGCGCTGCGCCACGACTGTTTCGCGACCTTCATGGCCAAGCCCATCGAGGGCGAGCCCGGCTCGGCCATGCACATCCACCATTCGGTCGTCGACAGCGCGAGCAAGCTCAACATCTTCTCGGATGCCAAGGGCGGCGAAACCGAGGCCTTCCTCCATTTCATTGCGGGCATGCAGACGCACCTGCCCGCGGCGGTCGCGCTGCTTGCGCCCTACGTCAACAGCTACCGCCGCTACGTCCCGGACTTCGCGGCCCCGATCAACCTCGAATGGGGACGCGACAACCGCACGACAGGGCTGCGCGTGCCGATCTCGGGGCCCGAGGCGCGGCGGCTCGAGAACCGGCTGGCCGGCATGGACTGCAACCCCTACCTCGGGCTCGCGGCCTCGCTCGCCTGCGGCTATCTGGGGCTGAAGGAGCGGAAGATGCCGCAGCCCGAATGCACGGGCGACGCCTACATGTCCGAGACGGATCTGCCCTACAACCTCGGCGATGCGCTCGACCTGCTCGAGGAGGACGCGGCCCTGCGCGACGTGCTGGGGCCCGAGTTCTGCGGCGTCTACGATTCGGTCAAGCGCAACGAATACAAGGAGTTCCTTCAGGTCATCAGCCCGTGGGAGCGCGAGCATCTGCTGCTGAACGTATGAACCTGCTCTATGCCAACGACCGGCCGGGGGAATATCCCGGCTCGTGGTACGCCGAGACGGCGGCGGAGCTTGCCCCATTCCCCGCCCTCGCGGGCGAGGTGCGGGCGGATGTCTGCGTGGTGGGCGGAGGCTATACCGGGCTCTCCACCGCGCTGCATCTGGCGGAGCGCGGCTATTCCGTGGTGCTGCTCGAGGCCCATCGGATGGGCTTCGGCGCCTCGGGGCGCAACGGCGGACAGGTGGGCTCGGGCCAGCGGCTCGAGCAGGAAGAGCTCGAGGCGATGGTGGGCCTCGGGGATGCGCGCAAGCTCTGGGAGCTGGGCGAGGAGGCGAAGGCGCTGGTGCGCGGGCTGATCGCGCGCCACGACATGCCGGTCACCTTTCAAGCGGGCATTGCGCATGCCTGCCGCAAAGTCTCGGAAGTGGCCCATTCCCACGCCTACGCCGAGAAGCTCGCGCGCGATTACGGCTACGACCGGATCGAGCCGCTCGACCGCGACGGCATCCGCCGGCTGATCGGCTCGGACGCCTATGTGGGCGGCGACATCGACCGCGGCGCGGGCCATCTCCATCCGCTGAACTTCGCGATCGGCCTCGCACGGGCCTGCGATGCGGCGGGCGTCCGCCTGCACGAGCAGAGCCTCGTGACCCGGATCGTTCACGGAGCGGAGCCCGCAGTCGAGACGGATCGGGGCCGCGTGCGCGCACGCTGGGTGGTGCTCGGCGCGAACGGCTATCTGGGTGGGCTCGAACCCTCGGTGGCGGCGCGGGTCATGCCGATCAACAATTTCATCCTGGCAACCGAGCCGCTCGGGGCGCGGGCGGCCGATGTGCTCGCCGAGCCCGTTGCCGTCGCCGACACCCGCTTCGTCGTGAACTACTGGCGCCTGTCCGAGGACGGGCGGCTTCTCTTCGGCGGCGGCGAGAGCTACGGCTACCGCTTTCCGGACATCGCGCGCACCGTGCGGAAGCCGATGCTCGAGGTCTATCCGCAGCTCCGGGATGTGGCGATCACCCATGCCTGGGGCGGCACGCTCGCCATCACCATGAACCGGATGCCCTGCTTCGCCCGGGTGGCGCCCAATGTGCTTTCGGCCTCGGGCTATTCGGGGCACGGCGTGGCGATGGCGACGCTTGCGGGGCGGTTGATGGCCGAGGCGGTGGCGGGTCAGGCCGAACGGTTCGACCTGATGGCCGCGCTGCCCCAGCCGCGCTTCCCCGGCGGGGCGGCCCTGCGCTGGCCGGTGCTGGTGCTGGCGATGAGCTGGTATGCGATGCGGGACCGGCTCGGGATCTGAGAGCGCGCGCGGGTGGAACGGCCGGGGGGCTGTCTGCCCCCCGGACCCCCCGAGGATGTTTTTCCAGAGTGAGTGGAGCTGAGGCCTGCATGAGCGCCGGGCTTTCGAGGCTTGGGGCTTGGGGCTTGGGGCTTGGGGCTTGGGGCTTGGGGCTTGGGGCTTGGGAGAAGCTGTCTCGCTGGCGCCTCGCACCGAAAGGATCTTCGAGGCAGGACAGTCTCTTTCGAAGGATCGGCCTCGGGTGTTGAACCCGCCCGGAGCGGCCGTTAGCCTTCTCCGATCATCCTTCAGGGAGTGTTTGACATGCGTGACGATGCACCGAATTCCTGGGAGTCGCGGGCCGACGCCTCTTCCTTCTACGGCTTCACCGATCTGCCCTCGGTGCACCAGCGCGGGACGGTCGTGCTGACCCACGGCAAGGGGCCCTACATCTACGACGTGCACGGGCGCGCCTATCTCGACGCGAACTCGGGCCTCTGGAACATGGTCGCGGGCTTCGATCATCCGGGGCTGATCGAGGCTGCCAAGGCGCAGTACGAGCGCTTCCCCGGCTATCATGCCTTTTTCGGGCGGATGTCGGACCAGACGGTCATGCTGAGCGAGAAGCTGGTCGAGGTCTCGCCCTTCGCGCGGGGCCGGGTCTTCTACACCAACTCCGGCTCCGAGGCGAACGACACGATGGTCAAGATGCTCTGGTTCCTCGGCGCGGCCGAGGGCCACCCGGAGCGGCGCAAGATCATCACCCGCGTGAACAGCTATCACGGCGTGACCGCCGTCTCGGCCTCGATGACCGGCAAGCCCTACAACAGTCTCTTCGGGCTGCCGCTGCCGGGCTTCATCCATGTGGGCTGCCCGCATTACTGGCGCTTCGGGCAGGCGGGCGAGACCGAGGCCGAGTTCACCCAGCGGCTTGCGCGCGAGCTCGAGGCCACCATCATCAAGGAAGGCCCGGACACGATCGCGGGCTTCTTCGCCGAGCCGGTGATGGGTGCCGGTGGGGTGATCCCGCCCTCCGAGGGCTATTTCCAGGCGGTCCAGCCGGTGCTGAAGCGCTACGGCATCCCGCTCATCGCCGACGAGGTGATCTGCGGCTTCGGGCGCACGGGCAACACCTGGGGCTGCCAGACCTACGATTTCATGCCCGACGGGATCATCAGCTCGAAGAACATCACCGCGGGCTTCTTCCCGATGGGCGCGGTGATCCTCGGGCCGGAGCTGGCCGACCGGCTGCAGGCCGCTTCGGAAGCGGTCGAGGAATTCCCGCATGGGTTCACCGCGAGCGGCCATCCGGTCGGCTGCGCCATCGCGCTGAAGGCCATCGATGTGGTGATGAACGAGGGGCTGGCCGAGAATGTCCGCGCCCTCACGCCGAAATTCGAGGCGGGGCTCGCCTATCTGGCCGAGAACCCGAACATCGGCGAATGGCGCGGCAAGGGGCTGATGGGGGCGCTGGAAGCGGTGAAGGACAAGGCCACCAAGACCCCCTTCCCGGGCGACCTCTCGGTGTCGGAGCGGATTGCCAACAGCTGCACCGACCATGGGCTGATCTGCCGGCCGCTCGGCCAGTCGATCGTGCTCTGCCCGCCCTTCATCATGACGGAGGCGCAGATGGACGAGATGTTCGAGAAGCTGGGCGCCGCGCTGAAGAAGGTCTTCGCCGAAGTCGCCTGACCTCCCGCATGAGGGAAAGGGCTCCGCAGTCGCCTGCGGAGCCCTTTTTCACTTGCGCCCGGTCAGAGCTTCGAGAGCTTCTTCTGAAGCTCGGCCAGCTGCTTGCGGATCTGTGCCAGTTCCTCGGCGCTGCCCGCCTCGGCCGCAGGCTCTTCCTTGGGGGCCACGGTCGCGCCCCAGCCCGGCAGCGCCATCATGGCTTTCAGGAAAGCCTCCTGCTGCTTCCGCATCGCCTCGAAGCCCGGCACGCCCGCCATCGGGCCTATCTGGGTGAAGTTCTCCATCATCTTCGACTGGCCGGTGCGCAGCATCTCGAACGAAGCGGCGAGGAACTGCGGCACGACCGACTGGACCTCGGTCGTGTAGCTGCGGACGAGATCGGTCAGCACGCCCAAGGGCAGCACATTGTCGCCCTTCGACTCATGTTCGGCGATGATCTGGAGGAGATATTGCCGGGTCAGGTCGTCGCCGGACTTCAGATCGATGATCTGCACCTCGCGACCGGCGCGGATGAAGCCCGCGATATCCTCGAGGGTCACATAGTCGCTGGTCTCGGTGTTGTAGAGGCGCCGGCTGGCATAGCGCTTGATCAGCAACGGCTTGTCAGTCTCGGCCATACCCACCCCGTCGGTTTTTCTGCGGCTGCAGAAGAGACTAGGGCACGGTCGATCAAAAAGAAAGGGCGGGCTGACAGCCCGCCCCGCGCATCCGCCCTGGGAGGATATTGGACGCGCGGCCCCGGCTCACTTCGCCGGAGCAGTGGCTTTCTTGGCAGCCGTGGTCACGTCGGTCGTGGCCTTCTTGACGGCGGCGGTCGCGTCGTCCTGCATGTCCTTGCCGGCGGCCAGCATCAGCTCGACCGTTTCCATCTGCACCTTCTTCGCCACTTCGGCGAAGGCGGCGAGGTTCTCGGCGGCCATCTCGGCAGCGGCCGACGCGAAGTCGGTCGCGGCCTTGGTGTATTCGGTCGGCTCGGACTTGGCCTTGGCGAGGTCGCCGAAGCGGGCGATCGTGTCCTTGGCCCATTTCGCGGTGATCTCGGTCGATTTCTCGGCGGCCTCGAGAGTCACTTTCGACATCTTCTCGGCCATCGCAGCCTGGGTCTTGAACGCGTTCTGCATCGCCGACGCGTCCACCGGGAACGCGGCCATCATGTCCTGCATCACTTTGCTGAAGTCGGGGGTCTTGGTCATTGCCTTGTCTCCTGCGAGCGGGCTCATGCCCGGTTATCCTGTGACAAGGATATAAATGCTGCGCCGCAGAAAATCAACCGCTCATTCTGCACCGCAGCATTTTTTCGCACCTGGCCCGAAACGCCTTGCGTTGCGGCCGTCTGGGCTTCGGCTTCAAGCCCCGCCCACCGCCGCCACATAGGATCCGGGCGCCGGCGCGAGCTCGGGATGTTTCGAATCGCCCGGCTGGCGCGCCGGGACCTGCTTGCCCGATCGCTCGGCGAGCCAGGCGCCCCAGCGCGGCCACCAGGAGCCCGCGTGGAACTCGGCCCCCTCCCGGAACGACTCCGGCGTGCCGGCCGGGCCCTCGTTGGTGTAATGGCCGTATTTGTTGCGGCTGGGCGGGTTCACGATGCCCGCCACATGGCCCGATTGAGAGAGAATGAAGGTCTTGTCGGTCGAGCCGAACTGACGGAAGCCGTTGAAGCTGCTTTTCCACGGCGCGATATGGTCGGTCTCGCAGGCGATGGCGCAGACGGGAAGCGTCACATCCTTCAGCCCCACGGGCGAGCCCAGCACCGGGAAGGTGCCGCCCGCCAGCCGGTCCTGCTGGCACAGGCCACGCAGGTATTCGACCGCCATCTGCGCCGGCAGGTTGGTGCCGTCTCCGTTCCAGTAGAGCAGGTCGAAGGCCGGCGGCGCCTCGCCCATCATGTAGCTCTTGATCGCCGGCTGATAGATCAGGTCGTTCGACCGCAGATAGCTGAAGGTGCGCGACATGAAGGTCTTGTCGAGGATCCCGTCCACCGCCACCTGCCGCTCGATCCCGTCGACGAAATCGTCGTTGAGGAACACCCCCACCTCACCCGGGTCCGAAAAGTCGGTGAGCGTGGTGAAGAAGGTGGCCGAGCGTACGGACGGATCGCCCGCCTTCTGCAGGTGCGCCAGCGTCAGCGTGAGCGTGGTGCCCGCGATGCAATAGCCTACCGCGTTGATCTGCTTCTGCCGGGTGATCGAGCGCACCTCGGCCATGGCGCGCATGTAGCCTTCGCGGATGTAGTCGTCCATGCCGATGCCGGCATAGCTCTTGTCGGGGTTCACCCACGAGACGACGAAGACCGTGAAGCCCTGATCCACCAGCCACTTCAGCAGGGAATTCTGCGGCTTGAGGTCGAGGATGTAGAACTTGTTGATCCAGGGCGGAAAGATCAGCAGCGGCGTCTCGTGGACCGTCTCGGTCGTGGGCTTGTACTGGATCAGCTCGAACATGCGGTTGCGGTAGACGACCGACCCTTCGGTGGTGGCGAGGTTCTGCCCCACCTGAAAGGCCTCGGGGTCGGCCAGCGTGACGAGCAGATCGCCGTTGTTGGCCTCGATGTCGCGCACGAGATTCTCCAGCCCCTGCACCAGGCTCTCGCCGTCGGTGGCGATGGCGCGTTCGAGCGCGTCGGGATTGGTGCCGAAGAAGTTCGTGGGCGAGAAAAGATCGACGATCTGGCGCGAGAAATATTCGACCCGCTTCTTGTCGGACGGCTCGATATGCTCCAGCGCCTCGACGGCCTGATTCACCGCCTCGGCGTTCATCAGATACTGCTGCTTGAGATAGTTGAAGAAGGGATGCGTCTGCCAGAGCGGGTTCGAGAAGCGGCGGTCCTTCGGCGTCACGTCCGGCGGCGGCTTCAGCTCGCCCTTCACCAGCTGGTGCTGAGCCTCGACGTAATGTTTCAGGCTCTTGCCCCAGAAACTGATCTGATGCTCGAGGATCTTGGCCGGGTTCTGCATCATCTCGGCCATGTAGGCCGTCATCGCCTTCAGGAAGACGTCGCCCGAGGGCCCGTGCAGCGCGGGGTCCGACAGTTTGCGCTTCGTGAGAGCGGCCGTCAGCCGTTTCGACAGCTCGTCGATGCGGGTGAGATTCGCGTTCAGACGCTCGAACTGAGCGTCACGGCCGGAACCCGGAGACTGCTCTTCGGTTGCCATATTGACTTGTCCCCCCTGTGTATGCTGCCATGCAGCATCGTGCGCCTGCCTCTGGGGGGAGAACTGCAGGAACACAGCGCCTCCACCGGGCAGGGATACCTATGAAATATATGACAACCTATGACGTCATGGAGAGTGCGCGCAACACCAACGAGTGGCTGGGCGCAACCGCAAGGGCAATGGCCTCTTATCCGTTGTTCGCTCTCTCGATGAATCCGATGCTGGCACTGACGGCCGCCTGGGGCGAGGTGACAGAGCGCAGCTTCGCCCGCATGGTCGCCAAGCCCGACTGGGGCATCCGCTCGATCGTGGGCGACGGAGGGCAGGATCACCTGGTCGACGTGCGCACGGTGGTGGAAAAGCCTTTCGGCAATCTGATCCAGTTCTACGTCCGCCGCCGCGAGCCCATGGCGCGCAAGGTGCTGCTGGTGGCCCCGATGTCGGGACATTATGCCACACTGCTGCGCTCGACCGTGCTCAGCCTGCTGCCCGACTGCGACGTCTATGTGACGGACTGGCACAATGCGCGCGACATCCCGGTCTCGGCCGGCAAGTTCGACGTCGAGGATTACACGCTCTACGTCGTCGACTTCATGCGCGCCCTCGGGCCCGAGACGAACGTGATCGCCGTCTGCCAGCCTGCGCCGCTGGTGCTGGCCGCCACGGCCTATCTGGCGGGCGAGGATCCGGCGGCGCAGCCGCGCACCCTCACGCTCATCGGCGGCCCGATCGATCCCGACGCGGCCGCGACTGAGGTCACCGACTTCGGCCGCCGCATCACGATGGGCCAGCTCGAGCAGCTGGCCATCCAGCGCGTGGGCTTCAAATACATGGGCGCCGGACGCCTGGTCTATCCGGGTCTCCTCCAGCTTCAGAGCTTCATCTCCATGAACATGGAGCGCCATTCCAAGGCGTTTCAGGAGCAGATCGTGCGCGTGGCCCGCGGGCAGGCCTCGGACCATGACGCGCACAACCGCTTCTATGACGAATATCTGGCGGTCATGGACATGACGGCGGAATTCTATCTCTCGACGGTCGAGCGCATCTTCAAGAACCGCGAGATCGCGAAGAACGAATTCACCGTGGCGGGCAAGCGGGTGGACATCGGCGCAATCACCGATGTCGCCGTGAAGACGGTCGAGGGCGAGAAGGACGACATCTCGGCCCCCGGCCAGTGCGTCGCCGCGCTGAACCTGCTCACGGGCCTGCCCGCCTCCAAGAAGGCGAGCCACCTCGAGCCCGAGGCGGGCCACTACGGGATCTTCGCCGGCAAGAGCTGGCGGCTCAACATCCGCCCGCTGGTGCTGAGCTTCATCGACGCGAACGCGCCGAAGCCCAAGCCCAAGATCGTGCCCGCCGCCGCGGCCGGCTGATCCGCCTCAAACAAGAAGGGCGCCGCGAGGCGCCCTTTCCCGTTCCGGCAGGGGCTCGGCCTGCGGCTCAGCGCGCCAGCAGCTCCTCGACCGCCTGCTCGATCATCCGCAGGCACTCCGGCGTCGAGAAGCGGTGGTCGGCGCCCTTCACCAGCGTCAGGCGGATGTCGGGCCCCGTCGCATGATCCAGCAGCCGCAGCGCGACCGAGGGCGGCACGTCCACATCCGCCGTCCCCTGCAGCAGACGCACCGGGAAGCCGAGCTCCAGCGGATCGCGCAGCACGAGCCTCCTGCGCCCCTCCTCGATCAGGCGGCGGGTGATGATGTAGGGCTCTTCGGAATAGTCGGACGGCAGGATCACCTGCCCCGCCCGTTGCAACGCCTCGCGCTGCGCCGCGTTGAAGCCGCCCCACATGCTGTCCTCGGTGAAGTCGGGCGCGGCCGCGATGCCGACGAGGCCCGCCACCCGCGCGCCCATCTCGCGGGCAAGGAGCAGCGAGATCCAGCCCCCCATCGAGGATCCGACGAGCAGCAGCGGGCCGGCGAGCAGGCCGCAGACGGCGCGGGCATCCTCGAACCAGTCGCCGATGGACCCGTCGAGGAAGGCGCCCTCCGACTGCCCGTGCCCGGAATAGTCGAAGCGCAGGAAGGCCCGGCCGGTGCGTTCGGCCCACGCCTGCAGATGCAGGGCCTTCGTCCCCTCCATGTCCGACTTGAAACCGCCGCAGAAGACCACCGCGGGCCCTTCCCCGTCGGTCAGACGGTAGGCAATGCGACGGCCCTCGGGCGTCACGAGAAAGCTGGGCTCGGTCATGGGCACCTCCTTTTTCATCGGCTTAGCAAAGCCGCGCCCTCCGGGCCACCTCCGGCACCTGTCGCGCGTTGACTTTCCCGGGTGCGCGGCGCAGAAGCGGGCGGCACATAACCCGCAACCGGGCGCAATCGTAGGCGCCAAACCGACGAGGAGAGCCGCAATGGCCCAGATTTCCCTCACATTTCCGGACGGCAAGGCACGCGAGTTTCCCGCCGGCATCACCCCTGCCGAAGTGGCGGCCTCGATCTCGACCAGCCTCGGGAAAAAGGCGATCTCGGCCAGCGTGGACGGCCGGCATTACGACCTGCAATGGCCCATCGAGACGGATGCCAAGATCGCCATTCACACGATGGCCGACGAGGCGCAGGCGCTCGAACTGATCCGGCACGATCTCGCCCACATCATGGCCCGCGCCGTCCAGGAGCTCTGGCCCGACGTGAAGGTCACCATCGGCCCGGTGGTGGCGAACGGCTGGTATTACGACTTCGACCGCGAGGAAACCTTCACGCCCGAGGATCTCGGCGCCATCGAGAAGCGGATGAAGGAGATCATCAACGCCCGCGAGGCGGTGAAGACCGAGCTCTGGGAGCGCGCCCGCGCCATCGCCTATTACGAAGAGCGCGGCGAGCCCTTCAAGGTCGAGCTGGTGCAGGCCATCCCCGAGGATCAGTCGATCCGCATGTACTGGCACGGCGGCTGGCAGGATCTGTGCCGCGGCCCGCATCTCCAGCACACGGGGCAGGTTCCGGCGGATGCGTTCAAGCTGATGTCGGTGGCCGGCGCCTACTGGCGCGGCGACAGCGCCAACAAGCAGCTTCAGCGCATCTATGGCGTCGCCTTTAAGACCCGCGACGAGCTGAAGGCCTATCTGCACATGCTGGAAGAGGCCGCCAAGCGCGACCACCGCAAGCTCGGCCGCGAGATGGAGCTGTTCCATCTGCAGGAAGAGGCGCCGGGCATGGTGTTCTGGCACCCGAACGGCTGGCAGATCTACCGCACGCTGGAAGATTACATGCGCGGCCGGCTGCGTCAGGCGGGTTACAAGGAGATCCGCACGCCGCAGGTGGTGGACCGCAAGCTCTGGGAGGCCTCGGGCCACTGGGAGGCCTACAAGGAGAACATGTTCATCGTCGAGGTCGAGGAGGAACATGCCAAGGAAAAGCGCATCAACGCGCTGAAGCCGATGAACTGCCCCTGCCATGTTCAGGTCTACAACCAGGGCCTCAAATCCTACCGCGACCTGCCGCTCCGGCTGGCCGAATTCGGCTCGTGCCACCGCTACGAATCGTCAGGGAGCATGCACGGCCTGATGCGGGTGCGCGGCTTCGTGCAGGACGACGCCCACATCTTCTGCACCGAGGACCAGATCGAGAGCGAATGCGCCGCGTTCATCGAACTCTTGTCGAGCGTCTACAAGGACCTCGGCTTCGACAGTTTCGAGATCAAGCTCTCGACCCGCCCCGAGGTCCGCATCGGATCGGACGAGGCCTGGGACAAGGTCGAGACGGCGCTCGAGAATGCGATCAGGAAGGTGGGCGCCGCCTATGAGATCGACCCGGGCGAAGGCGCCTTCTACGGGCCGAAGCTCGACTTCAAGCTGACCGATGCCATCGGGCGCAAATGGCAGTGCGGCACCTTCCAGGTCGACCCGAACCTGCCCACCCGGCTCGGGGCCGAATATATCGGCGAGGACGGCGCCAAGCACCGGCCCTACATGCTGCACCGGGCGATCCTCGGAAGCTTCGAGCGCTTCATCGGCATCCTGATCGAGAACTATGCCGGCAAGCTGCCCTTCTGGCTCGCGCCGCGGCAGGTGGTGGTGGCCTCGATCGTGTCGGACGCCGATCCTTATGTGGCCGAAGTGGTGGCGGCGCTGCGGGCCCGCGGCGTGCGCGCCGAGGCCGATACGCGGAACGAAAAGATCAACTACAAGGTCCGCGAGCACTCCGTGGGCAAGGTTCCGGTGATCCTCGCCATCGGGATGCAGGAGGTCGAGGCGCGCTCGGTGTCCGTGCGGCGCCTCGGCGAGACGCGGACGGAATCGATGGGCCTCGATCAGGTGGTGGACCAGCTGGCCGCGGATGCCCGAATCCCGGGGTGATTCCCGGCCTGTCGGCGGGTTGTCGCTCATCTCCCGCCGACGCCGCCCTGCCCGCGCCGGGCGCGTCCTGCACGCGCCCGGCCCCGCGGTCCGGCCGCTCCCCCGCCGGGCCGGAGGACCTTTTGCCCGCGCGCGGGAGAGTCTGAGATCGGCTCTTGCGGACTCCCGCAATAGGAGTGCATAATCAACCTGTTGGGGTGGAGATACCACTCATACGACGCGTCCATTGGCCCCATGCCATCCGACCGCAGTCGCATTTAACTCGTTCACAATACCCAGCCAGGGTCCGCCCGAAAGCCAGGTTCAGGACATCTGCCCAGCCGCCGGCCGAATGCTGTTCTGCGGCCCTTCTCCTTTGCCGCTTGATTTTCGGCGGCGCTTTGGCATCCTTTCGAGCGTGATAACAGACGTTCTGACGCTTTCCTGTTTCCAGGGCATACGCGGAGAACCTGGATGCACGGCCCGTGGCAATCACGCTGCGGGTGAAGGCTGACGAAGGGAGAGACGGAATGCCGACGGGCACCGTGAAATGGTTCAACAGTACGAAGGGCTTCGGCTTCATCGCCCCCGATGATGGCGGCAAGGACGTTTTCGTCCACATCTCGGCGGTCGAACGTGCCGGCCTGAAGGGACTCAGCGACAACCAGAAGATCGGTTACGAACTGCAGTCCGGCCGCGACGGACGCTCCTCTGCAGGCGATCTGCGGCTGCTGTAAGGCAACCAAGCGCGTGTGACGCAGTGACGACGAGACAGCCTGCCGCCCCGTGGGCTGCTCTCACCCCAGAAGCCGGCGCTGCACGCCCGCATCCCACCCCAGGAACAGCCCTTCCTCCGTACGGATCACCGGACGCTTCATCAGCGTCGGCTGGGCGGCCAGCTGCGCCTCCGGCTCCGAGGCCTTCAGCCAGTCCGACAGGCCGCGCCAGGTGGTCGACTGGCGATTGACGATCGCATCGCCGAATTCGGTGACCAGCTCCGAGATCTCGCTCTCGCTGAGGGGGGCCGCCCGGACGTCCCGGAACTCGACGCTGTGGCCGGCGGCCTCCAGCGCCTTCAGCGCCTTCTTGCAGGTGTCGCAGGTGGAGATGCCGTAAAGGATCATGGAGAGGGTCCGTATCGCGGGGTGCGGGCACAGTGATGCCAGAATCGCGCCGCCGCGCAAGCTCTCTCAGACCGGAGCGATCCAACGTGTGACCGCCACGCCCACCCAGGCCGACGTGCCAGTGAGGACGGTGCCCCAGGCCAGATCCACCACCACCATCGTCGGATGCCAGTCGCGCAGGATCGTGTAGCTCGTGAGCTCGTAGGTCCCGTAGGCCACGGCCCCCAGCACCGCACCGGCCACCAGCGCCTGCATCGGCGCCCCCGCCTTCAGCGCAGGCCAGGAGACCAGCCAGATCAGGCCCGCCAGATAGCCGAGGTAGAACAGAACCGCCGGCCCCATGCGCGGGCTTTCGAGCATCAGCGGCCCGATATGGGCCTCGAACAGGGGCTTCATCACGCGCGACAGCATCAGCGCGTCGAGCCCGGCGAAGACGAGGCCGGTGACGAGGACGAGAAGGACAAGACTCATGCACAACTCCTGGGGATCAAGCGAGCCCCAGTATCAACGCCGGCGCAGGTATTCGTAAAGCACGCAGGCGGGGGCCTCGGAACGAAGCGCGATGCGGGTCGCAAGGTTCCAGTCCTTCGGATCGAACGCGGGGAAGAACGTATCCGCATCCGGCACCTCGAGATCGACCTCGGTCACGAGAAGACGATCCGCAAGCGGCAGATGCTCCGAGAAGACGCGCGCCCCGCCGATGGAATAGATCCGCGCATGTCCCGCCGCTTCCGCCGCGGGAATGGCCGCCTCGAAGGAGGTGAAGAGCGCGTCGCCTTCCAGCGGCTGCGAGGTCACCACGATGTTCATCCGCCGCGGCAGCGGCCGCTTCGGCAAGCTCTCCCAGGTACGCCGCCCCATGATGACCGCCCCGCCCAGCGTCTCGCGCTGGAAGAAGGCCAGATCCTCCGGCGCGGCCCAGGGGATAGTGCCGTCCCGGCCGATCGCCCCGCCCCGCGCCCGTGCCACCACCAGCGTCAGCATCAGACCGCCACCTCCGCCGCGATCGCCGGATGGGGGTCGTAGCCCTCCACCGCGAAATCCTCGATGCGGTAATCGTCGATGCTGTCCGCCCGCCGCAGGAGACGCATCCGGGGCCAGTCCCGCGGCGCCCGGCCCGTCTGCTCGCGCGCCTGATCGAGATGGTTGAGGTAGAGATGCGTGTCGCCCCCCACCCAGACCAGATCGCCCGGCACGAGCCCGGCCTGCTGCGCGATCATGAGTTGCAGAGCCGCGGCCCCCACGAAATTGAACGGCGCCCCGAGCAGAAGGTCGACCGACCGCTGGTAGAGAAGCGCATTCAGCCGCCCGTCCGAAGTCACATGATACTGATAGACCATGTGGCAGGGCGGCAGCGCCATCTGCCCCACCTCCGCCACGTTCCACGCATGAAACAGCATCCGCCGGCTCGACGGATTGGTCCGCAGTGTCTCGATCAGGGCCGCGATCTGGTCGTGCTCGTGCCCGTCGGGCCCGAGCCAGCGCCGCCATTGCTTGCCATAGACGGGCCCGAGCTCGCCCCAGCGCGCGGCGAAAGCCTCATCCTCGAGGACGCGCTGCTCGAACGCGGCCTGAGAGATCTCCTCGCCGCTCTCCCGCCGGTAGGCGGCCAGCGGCCAGTCGCTCCAGATCCGCACATTCTCCTGCAGGAGCGGCCGGATGTTGGTGCCCCCGGTGAGGAACCAGAGCATCTCCTTCACCGCCGTCTTCCAGTAGACGCGTTTGGTGGTCAGGATCGGCACCTGTCCACCGGACAGGTCGAACCGCAGCATCGCCCCGAACAGCGAGAGCGTCCCCACCCCGGTCCGGTCAACCCGCCGGTCGCCCCGCTCCAGCGTCTGGGCCAGAAGGTCGAGATACTGCTGTTCCGGATGTGCCATGCTGCTCCCTCTCCCGCCGCGCGCTTTCACGCTGGCGCAAATATCCCGGGGGTCCGGGGGCAGAGCCCCCGGGGGTTCCTACAGAGTCACGCCGCGCGGGACAATCACTTCCGGCAGCACGAGGCCATTCGGGCGCCTTCCGCGATGACGGCAGCCGAAGGACCCCTCCTCGACCAGCCGACCGCGGGGTTTGCCCCGAAGCGCGCAAGACCATGACGCCGCTGCGACCGTTTCCTTTCCGCCCGCGCGTGCTAGCTTGCGCGCCAAACCAGCTGGAAGGGACAACATGCAGGTCAAATATCTTCACACCATGGTCCGGGTCCTCGACCTCGAGAAGAGCATCGCCTTCTTCCGCCTCCTCGGGCTCGAGGAGACCCGCCGCACGGAGAGCGAGACGGGGCGCTTCACCCTGGTCTTCATGGCCCCGCCGGGCCAGCCGGAATGCCCGGTCGAACTCACCTACAACTGGGACGGCGACGAGGGATTGCCTTCGGACAGCCGCCATTTCGGCCATCTGGCCTATGCGGTCGAGGATATCTACGACATGTGCGCCAGGCTGCAGGCGGCGGGTGTCACGATCAACCGTCCGCCGCGCGACGGCCACATGGCCTTCGTCCGCAGCCCGGACAATATCTCGATCGAACTCCTGCAGATGGGCGACAGCCTGCCTCCGGCCGAGCCCTGGAGCTCGATGCAGAACACCGGCCACTGGTGACGGCCCGCGCAGTTTCCTTGAGGGTCCGTCTTCCCGGCGCGCCGGGAGGTCCGGGGCCGGTCCTGCGGAACCCGCGGGGGGCTTTCCGCCCCCCGCACCCCCCGAGGATATTTGAGCCAGAATGAAGGGGAGGGCTGTGGGCTGGGCTCAGGCGGCTCCGTCAGAGCCTCTGCCAGCGGGCCAGCAGATCCCCCCCCACCGTGTCGAGGGAGGCCAGCCGGTAGGCCGGCGCTTCGGCCAGCCGGGCGAGGCGCAGCGCGCCCATCGCGCCGCGCCCTTCCTCGCCGATGAGCTTGCCCGCGGTGAAGGTGACGAGCTCGTCGCAGAGCCCCGCCCGCACCAGTGCGGCGCCGAGCCGGGCCCCGCCCTCGCAGAAGATCCGGGTGAGACCCTCGGCGGCAAGGCGGCGCAGAACCGCCTCGGCCTCGAGCCCGTCGGGGCCTGCCGGACATTCGAGCAGGATCGCGCCCGAGGCCGCCCAGGCCGCGCGCGCGGCCTCGGGCGCGGCCGGCCCATGGCAGAGCCAGACCGGCACCTGCCGCGCGGTGCGGCCAAGCCGGCTGTCGGGCGCGTGCCGCAGGAGGCTGTCCACCACGATCCGCACCGGCTGGTGTCCGGAGCCAAGATCGCGCACCGAAAGATCCGGGTCGTCCGCGATGGCGGTGCCCACCCCCACCATCACCGCATCGTGGCGCATCCGCATCGCATGAACCGCCCGGCGCGCGAGGCTGCCGGTGATCCAGCGGCTCTCTCCCGAGGCGGTGGCAATGCGCCCGTCGAGCGTGGCCGCGAGCTTCAGCGTGACGAAGGGCAGCCCTTCGGTCACGCGTTTCTGGAAGCCCGCATGGGCCGTGCGCGCCTCGGCCTCGAGCACCCGTTCGGTGACGGCGATGCCGGCCTCCCGCAGCATCGCATGACCCCGTCCCGAGACACGGGGATCCGGGTCTCCCGTGGCGGTCACCACCCGGGCGAGACCGGCCGCGATCAGCGCCTCGGCGCAGGGCGGCGTTCGGCCATGGTGCGAGCAGGGTTCGAGCGTGACATAGGCGGTGGCGCCCAGCGCCGCCGCGCCGGCCTGGGCCAGCGCCACCGGCTCGGCATGGGGACGCCCGCCGGGGCAAGTCCAGCCGCGGCCCACCACGCGGCCAGCCTTCACGATGACACAGCCCACCGCCGGGTTGGGCCAGGTCCGCCCGAGCCCGCGCGCGCCCAGCCGGAGCGCGTGGGCCATGTGATCCGCGTCGGTCACTCTTCCGCGGGGGCCGACGGGCGCAGCTCGGAGACGAACTTGTCGAAGTCGTCCGCTGCCTGGAAGTTCTTGTAGACGCTCGCGAAGCGGACGTAGGCCACCGTGTCGATCCGCGCGAGGCTCTCCATCACGATCTCGCCGATCACCTTCGAGGGGATGTCGGTGTCGCCGAGGCTCTCCAGCCGCCGGACGATGCCCGAGATCATCTGGTCGATCCGCTCCGGCTCGATCGGCCGTTTCTGCATGGCGATGCGGATCGAGCGTTCGAGCTTCGTGCGGTCGAAATCCTCGCGCTTGCCCGAGGATTTGATCACGACGAGATCGCGCAGCTGCACCCGCTCGTAGGTGGTGAACCGGCCCCCGCAGGCCGGGCAGAACCGGCGGCGGCGGATCGAGACATGATCCTCGGCCGGGCGGCTGTCTTTCACTTGAGTATCGATATTTCCGCAGAACGGGCAGCGCATCGCGTCTCCCTCCCTCACGCCTCAGGTCGGGGACGCGGCCCGCCGATCTACAGATCCGGGGTGCCCCTCTCGTTATCCACAAGACCATAGCCAGAGGCCGATGGGTTGCACAGCGGAAATCGAGGGACCCCAGATGAGGGGTCGTTTCTGTGGCGCGCGAGACTCAGGCGGACCCGGGGCGGTGTCGCAACCGGGGCCGCAGCTTCGAGGCGATGGCCCGATCAGTCGTGGATCGGCGGGTCCTTGCGGCACAGCGCGCGCGCATGGATGGCGCTCAGCGAGGCATCCTTGGAGCCGAGGATGAAGAGGCCGGTCTTGCTGGCCGCGCCTTGCGGCGAGAGGCCGAAGCGCACGCCCTGGCCCTGCCGCCGCGGCGGTTCGCTCAGGCGCCAGATCCGCGTGGTCGGCACGAGCCCCTGCGCCATCACATAGTCGCCCGCCGCGCACCAGCTTTCGCCCGGACCCTGCCCCGGGCTGCCCACGACGAGGAAGGTGCCGTCGGCCTCAGGCCGCACGACCTCGCCGTTTCGGGCAATATAGGCCGCGGCCGGACCGGCGAAGGTCGCGGCGGCGAGGGCGGCAAATGCGAGAGCGCGGATCATGGCGCCGGTCCTTACTGATCGAGGAAACTCCGCAGCTTGCGGCTGCGGCTGGGATGCTTGAGCTTGCGCAGCGCCTTGGCTTCGATCTGGCGGATGCGCTCGCGCGTCACCGAGAACTGCTGGCCCACCTCTTCGAGCGTATGGTCGGTGTTCATGCCGATGCCGAACCGCATCCGCAGAACCCGCTCCTCGCGCGGGGTGAGGCTGGCCAGGACCCGGGTGGTCGTCTCCTTCAGGTTCTCCTGAATGGCGGAATCGAGCGGCAGGATCGCGTTCTTGTCCTCGATGAAATCGCCGAGCTGGCTGTCTTCCTCGTCCCCGATGGGCGTCTCGAGCGAGATCGGCTCCTTGGCGATCTTCATCACCTTGCGGACCTTCTCGAGCGGCATCTGCAGCTTTTCGGCCAGCTCCTCGGGCGTGGGCTCGCGGCCGATCTCGTGCAGCATCTGCCGCCCCGTCCGCACCAGCTTGTTGATCGTCTCGATCATGTGGACCGGGATGCGGATCGTGCGGGCCTGGTCGGCGATGGAGCGCGTGATGGCCTGTCGGATCCACCAGGTCGCATAGGTCGAGAACTTGTAGCCGCGCCGGTATTCGAACTTGTCCACCGCCTTCATCAGGCCGATGTTGCCCTCCTGGATCAGATCGAGGAACTGCAGCCCGCGGTTGGTGTATTTCTTGGCGATCGAGATCACGAGACGCAGGTTCGCCTCGACCATCTCCTTCTTGGCCTGACGGGCTTCCTTCTCACCCTTCTGGACCTGGTTCACGATGCGGCGGAACTCGGAGATATCCACGCCGACATACTGGCCGACCTGCGCCATCTCGCCCCGCAGATCCTCGACCCGGTCGCGGCTCTTCTCCATCAGGGTCTGCCAGCCGCGGCCCGACTTCGCGGCCATCCGCTCGGCCCACATCGGGTCGAGCTCGTAGCCCTGATATTCGTCGATGAACTCGCGCCGGTTGATGCGGGCCGCATCGGCCAGCTTCACCATGGCCGAGTTGATCGACATGATCTTGCGGTTGATGCCGTAGAGCTGGTCGATCAGCGCCTCGATCCGGTTGTTGTGCAGATGAAGCTCGTTCACCAGAAGCACGATCTCGGAGCGCAGCTTCTGATAGGCGGCCTCGTCCTCGGTCGTGAAGCGGATATGATCGTTCAGCGTGGCCGACATGCGCCGGTTCTGCATCTCGGCCAGCTTGCCGTAGTCGCGCGCGATCAGCTCGAGCGTCTCGAGCACGCGCGGCTTCAGCGCCGCTTCCATCGCGGCGAGCGACATGGCCGAGGCCTCGTCGTCCTCGTCCTCTTCCTCGGCGCGGCTGATCGGGTTGCCGTCGGCATCGAGTTCGGGCTCGGACGAGGTCGACCGGCGCGGGGCCGGCGCGGGCGCCGCGGCCACCTCGACCTCGTCGATCTCCGGCCCGTCGATCTCGTCGTCGCCATCGCCGTCGAGCGAGCGGCCGAAGGTCGCCTCGAGGTCGATCACGTCGCGCAGCAGGATGTCTTCGGACAGAAGCTCGTCGCGCCAGATCGTGATGGCCTGAAAGGTCAGCGGGCTCTCGCAGAGACCCGCGATCATCGTGTTGCGGCCGGCCTCGATGCGCTTGGCGATGGCGATCTCGCCCTCGCGGCTCAGAAGCTCCACCGAGCCCATCTCGCGCAGATACATGCGCACCGGATCGTCGGTGCGGTCGAGCGTCTCGCCCTGCGTTCCCGCCACGGCGATCTCGCGCGACCCCGAGCCCTGCTCGACGAGCTCGCCCGCGGGCTCGCCCTCCTCCGCCTCCTCGTTCTCGATGACGTTGATGCCCATCTCCGAGAGCATGGCCATCACGTCCTCGATCTGCTCGGACGAGACCTGGTCCTGCGGCAGAACCGTGTTGAGCTGATCGTAGGTGATATAGCCGCGCTCGCGCGCCTCCGCGATCATCCGTTTGACGGCGGCCTGGCTCATGTCCAGCGAGGTTTCGGCGTCCTGATCCTCGGGTTTGCCGTCGTCAGTGTCTTTGACTGCCATGGATGCTCCTCAGAAGCGCGGAGGGTGGTCTTGCCGAAGCGAAGGTCGAATCGTCGGGACGATATAGCGAATCAATAGCTCGAATCACAGGAGGGGGAAGCGCCTCAGCCCCTTTTCTTTACCCAGATCTGGCGATCGATCATCTCCTGCAGCGATCTCGACAGGGCGGCCCGGTCTTCGCCAAGGTCGGACGAGTCGTCAAGACGGGCCCGTTCGGCACGATGCCGCGCCTCCGCCGCCTGCGACAGGCGCCACGTCAGCCCCTCGTCCACGAGACCCGCCAGATCCTCGACCGCCTCCTCGATTTCCTGCCGTGCGCCGCGCCGGGCCTCGAGCTTCGCGAGCTCCTCGGCCAGGCACATGCGCGCCATCTCGAGATCCCCGGGGTGGCGCACCGACGGGCAGATGCGAACATGGGTCAGCGCCAGCAGCCTTTCAAGGGCCGGGCCCGCCTCGGCACGGATCGCACCCCGCGCCGTGTCGGCCTCGGCCATGCCGGCGGCGGCAAGGAGCACCCGGTGCAGCGCCCGATGATCGGGATCGGACAGCTCCAGCGCCTCGAGCGCCGTCTCGAACTCGTGGATCAGCGTCGGATGCAGTGCGCAGGTGGCGAGAATCACGCCGAGCCGCATCTCCTCCTCGATCCGCTCGCCGGCGGCCGTGGCCAGAAGCGAGGCGCGCGTCGAAGGATGGGGCGCCACCGCCAGGGGCTCGCGTTTGCCGCCGCGGTGGAAGGCGCGCCGCGGCACAGAGGTGCCGAAGATCTCCATCCGGAGCCGGTTCAGCTCGTCGCCGTAGTGGCGCCGGATGCTCGGATCGGCGATCCGCTGCACCGCCGCGCGCAGCCGCTTGTCGAGCGCCGCACGCCGCTCGGGGCTGTCGAAGACATGGCCCTCGGTCTCGCGCCGCCACAGAAGCCCGACCATCGGCTGCGCGGCCTCGAGCACGCGCCCCATGGCGGAAGCCCCCTCGGCGCGGATCAGATCGTCGGGATCGAGCCCCGGCGGCAGCACCGCAAAGCGCAGCCCCTGCCCCGCCTCGAGAAGCGGCAGCGCCAGATCCACCACCCGCAGCGCCGCCCGGATGCCCGCCGCATCCCCGTCGAGCGCGATCACCGGCTCGGGATGGATGCGCCACATCAGCCGCAGCTGGTCCTCGGTGATGGCGGTGCCGAGCGGGGCCACCGTGGCCCGGAACCCCGCCTCCGAGAGCGCGATCACATCCATGTAGCCTTCGGCCACCACGAGCGGCTGGCCCTTGCCCGCCGCCTCGCGCGCCGGCCCCGCATTGTAGAGGTTGCGCCCCTTGTCGAAGAGCGGCGTCTCGGGCCCGTTGAGATATTTCGCCCGCGCCGCCGGATCCATCGCCCGGCCGCCGAGGCTGATCGCCCGCCCCCGCGCATCGCGGATCGGAAAGATGATACGGCCGCGGAACCGGTCATAGGGCGCGCCGCCATCCTCGGGGCGCGCGCAGAGCCCGGCCTCGACCAGCAGATCCGGCGCGATCCCCTTGCCGGTCAGCGCCTGAAACAGCGCCTGCCGTCCGTCCGGCGCGAAGCCGATGCCGAAGCGCTCCTGCCCCTCCTCGGACAGCCGGCGCCGTGCGAGATAGTCGCGCGCGGCCGATGCCGCCCCGGTGCGCAATTGCAGGCGGTAGAACTTCACCGCCTCCTCCATCACCTCGGCAAGCTGGCTCCGCCGGTCGGCCTTCTCGGCCGCCCGCGGATCGCGGGCCGGCATCGCCATCCCCGCCTCGCGCGCGAGGATCTCGACCGCCTCCATGAAGCCCACATTCTCGGTGTCCTTCACGAAGGCGATGGCATCGCCCTTCGCATGGCAGCCGAAGCAGTAATAGAAGCCCTTGCGATCGTCGACGTGAAAGCTCGCCGACTTCTCCTGATGGAAGGGACACGGCGCCCAGAAGTCGCCCTTGCCCTGGTTCGACTTGCGCAGATCCCACGTCACCTTGCGCCCGACCACCTGCGAGAGCGGGACGCGATTGCGCAGTTCGTCGAGGAATCCGGGTGGCAGGCTCATGGTCCGGTTATCGTGCCCCCCGGCACCTCTGTCCAGCGGCCTCCGCCGCCCACGACCCCCGCCCTCTTTTCATTCTGGCCCAAATATCCCGGGGGTGTGGGGGCAGCGCCCCCACTCCTGCCTCAGAGCCCCTTCGAGCGGTAGGTGGCCGCCACCCGGCGGATCGCCACGATATAGGCCGCCACGCGCAGATCCTGCGCGCCTTCCGCCCCGTGCCAGACCTCGCGCATCGACTGATAGGCGATGCGCATCGTGTCATCGAGGCCCGAGCGCACCAGCGCCAGCTCGTCCGACCCCTGCATGAACTTCTGCTTGAAGTCGGGCGCGAGCTGCCAGCCCAGCCCCTGATCCGCCGAAAGCCGCTCGAGCTCCTCGACCAGCGCGCGCGAGCGCGCCTCCTCGGCCCGCCGCTGCATCCGGCCGAAGCGGATGTGGCTGAGGTTCTTCACCCATTCGAAATAGGAGACCGTGACGCCGCCCGCATTGGCATAGAGATCGGGCACGATGACCGTCCCCTTCTGGCGCAGGATCTCGTCCGCGCCGAAGGTGATCGGGCCGTTCGCCGCCTCGATGATGAGCGGCGCCTTGATCCGCGCCGCATTCTCCCGGGTGATGACACCCTCCATCGCGGCGGGGATGAGAATGTCGCACTCCTCTTCGAGCAGCTTGCGCCCGTCCTCGACGAAGTCGGCCTGCGAGAAGCCGCGGATCGAGCCGGTCTTCATCATCCAGTGGCGCAGCTCCTCGACCGGGATCCCGGCCGGATTGACCAGCGCCCCGTCGCGCTCGATCACGCCCGTGACCTTGGCGCCATCCTCCTCGGTCAGGAACTTCGCCGCGTGATAGCCCACATTGCCCAGGCCCTGCACGATGATCCGCTTGCCGTCGAGATCGCCCGAGAGCCCCGCGCGCGCCTTGTCCTCGGCATGGCGGAAGAATTCGCGCAGCGCAAACTGCACGCCGCGCCCCGTGGCCTCGACCCGGCCGTGGATGCCGCCCGCATTGATCGGCTTGCCGGTCACGCAGGCGCGCGCGTTGATGTCGGCCGTGTTCATTCGCGCATATTGGTCGGCGATCCAGGCCATCTCGCGCTCGCCCGTGCCCATGTCGGGGGCGGGCACGTTCTGCGCCGGATGGATCAGGTCGCGCTTGGCCAGCTCGTAGGCGAAGCGCCGGGTGATCTGCTCCAGCTCATGCTCGTCCCATTCGCGCGGATCGATGCAGAGCCCGCCCTTCGAACCGCCGAAGGGCGTCTCGACCAGCGCGCATTTGTAGGTCATGAGCGCAGCCAGCGCCTCGACCTCGTCCTGGCTCACCGACAGGGCATAGCGGATCCCGCCCTTCACCGGCTCCATATGTTCGGAATGGACCGAGCGGTAGCCGGTGAAGGTGAAGATCTTGCCCCGCAGCCGCACCCCGAAGCGCACGGTATAGGTGGAGTTGCAGACCCGGATCTTCTCCTCGAGGCCCGGCGAGAGGTCCATCAGCGCCACGGCGCGGTTGAACATCAGATCGACGGATTCGCGGAAACTGGGTTCTGCGGCTTGCATGTCAGGCCTCCTCCTCGAGACGAGGCGCGGATTGCGCCCCCGGAGGAGAAGCTAGACCGCCCGCGCGGGATTTGCACCCGCTGCCGTCACGTCGGCGAAAAGCGGCGGCCCGGCGCGCCAGCCGCCGCCGCTCCGCGCGGAGGGGACAGACCGCGCCTTCGCCGTTCCGCGCGGACGGTCCTCCCGTCTCCGGACCGCGGGAACGGCCCTTTCCGTCCGCCGCGTCTCGGGGCGCAAGACGCCGCGCCAGGGCGCATGACAGGCCATAATTCCGCCCCAACCCTCCCTCAAAATGACGCCCGGACCATGATTTGGAGGTGACGCGCGGGCCCCTTCCCCCCCGCGCGGCCAAGGATATTCTGCATGACCCGACATGACCGATCTTCCGGTCCGTCCGCCCTCCGCCGGTTCGGCCGGAGCGAGGACGGCTCGATCCTGATCTTCGGGATCTTCATGCTGATCCTGATGCTGATGATCGGCGGCCTCGCCGTCGATGTCATGCGCTTCGAGTTCCAGCGCGCGCGCCTGCAGGGCACGCTCGACCGCGCGGTTCTGGCGGCGGCCAGCCTCACGCAGAGCCGCTCGCCCGCCGAGGTGGTGCGCGACTATGTGACCAAGGCGGGCCTCGCGGACTATCTCGACGAGCCGGTGGTGAATGCCAACACGCTCAATGTCCGCAGCGTGACCGCGACCGCCGCCTATTCCATGCCCACCGTCTTCATGAAGCTTCTGGACATCGACAGGCTCGAGGCCCCCGCCGTCAGCACCGCCGAAGAGCGCGTCTCCAACGTCGAGATCTCGCTCGTGCTCGACATGTCGAACTCGATGGTGACCGACGGCACCAACCCGCGCGACCGGCTGGACAATCTGAAGGTCGCCGCCAGGGATTTCATCGACATCGTGATGGCGGGGGCCAATTCCGGCCTCGACGGCGCGCCCGTCATATCGGTCTCGATCGTGCCCTATACCGGACAGGTCAATGCGGGCGCGGACCTGCTCTCGACCTATCCCAACGTCTCCCATCGCCAGCCCTACTCCAGCTGCGTGGAGTTCGCGGCGAGCGACTTCACCACGACGGCGCTGGCCAACGGCGCCCCCCTCACCGGCTCGGGCAACAGCGAGCTCTTCTCCAGCTCCTCCTCGACGCAGGCGCCCACCTACTACTGGTGCCCCGAAGAGACCGCGGCCGGCAACCCGACCGTCACGCCCTTCTCGCACGATCCCGAGGCGCTGAAGCTCGCCATCGACAGGCTGAGCGGCGAGGGCTCGACGGCCATCGACACGGGGATGAAATGGGGCGTCACGCTGCTCGATCCCTCGACCCAGCCCTCGGTCGCGGCGCTGATCGAGGACGGCAAGGTGAACGGGGCCTTCGCGGGCCGCCCCCTCGCCTACCAGAGCGGCAATGTGATGAAGGTCGTCGTGCTGATGACCGACGGCCAGCACGTCAACCAGGAACCGCGGCTGTCGAATGCGGTGAAGACCGGCGACTCCGACATCTGGGCCACCGGCTCCGCCACCGACACCAACCGCTCGTGGTCCGTCCGGCTCTCGAACGGAACCTACTACTGGAAGCGCGACGGCACCGGCGGACATTCCGGCCCCGACACGACCATCGTCACCCGGAGCTGCACCGTCGAGCAGGTCTGCACGCGCACGCGCAACGGATCTTGCACGCGGTGGCAGGATCAGCAGGTCTGCACCGATACGCCCTCGACCGTCACGGCCCACCGGCTGAGCTACCCCGACCTCTGGCATCAGGCGCGCGTGGGCTGGGTGTCGGGCCTCTATTCCAGTGCAGGCGTCAGCGGCAGATATTCCTCGTGGGTCTCGACGCTGGATCCGACCGTCAAGAACGAGCGGACCAGGCAGATCTGCGACGCCGCGCGCGCCCAGGGCATCACGGTCTATTCCGTCGCCTTCGAGGCCGAGGCCGGCGGTCAGGCGCTGCTGCAATATTGCGCGAGCACGACCGGCCATTACTACGCGACCGTCGGACCGCAGATCCGCACCGTCTTCCACTCCATCGCAAGCCACATCACCCAGCTGAGGCTGACGCAATGATCCGCTCTTTGCTGGATCGTCTCCGCCTGCGCCTCGCCTGCGAGAGCGGCAGCGCCACCGTGGAATTCGTGATCGCCGTCCCGGTGATCCTCTCAGTCGTCTTCTCGGGCTTCGAAAGCGGGATGCTGCTGTCGCGCAAGGTGCTGCTCGACCGCGCCCTCGACATGACCGTGCGCGAGCTGCGGCTGTCGCAGATCGAGAATCCGACCCCGGACCTCGTCAGGGAACATATCTGCGCCCGCAACACCTGGGTGAAGGACTGCCTGAACGTGCTGCGGCTCGAACTGGCCCCCATCGCCACCACGGGCACCTGGGCGCTGCCGACCGCGGCCCCCGAGTGCATCAACCGCGCCGCCGAGATCAATCCGCCCGACGCCTTCACGCTCGGCGCCGAGAACGAGCTGATGCTGGTGCGCGTCTGCGTGGTGGTCGATCCGCTGTTCCCGCGCCTGGGCCTCGGGCTCTACCTGCCCAAGGACCCGTCGGGCGGCGTCCGCCTCATCTCGACCTCGGCCTTCGTGAACGAGCCGCGGCGCACGAACCCGGAGAGCTGAGCCATGCGCCGCCCCCTTCTGCGCGCCTTCTGGTCCGACCGCCGCGGCAGCGCCACCGTCGAGATGGTGCTGGTGCTGCCCCTGCTGGTCTGGGCCTATCTCGGGATCTATGTCTTCTTCGACGCCTTTGCGAAGATCACCGTCTCGTCCAAGGCCACCTACACGATCTCGGACATGCTCTCGCGCCAGCGCAGCTCGGTCGACGGGACCTTCCTCGCCAATGCCCATGGCCTGTTCGACTGGCTCACCGGCGCGCGGGCGACCTCCATCCGCGTGAGCAGCATCACCTGGGACGAGACGAGCCAGAGCTACGAGGTGCAATGGTCCTTCGCCGAAGGGGGCCCCGACATCCAGACGAACGCCACCATCGGGGACTATGAGGACCGGATCCCGGTGCTGCCCGAGGGCGATTACCTCATCCTGGTCGAGACCTGGATGGATTACACGCCGCTCTTCCTCCAGTTCCTCGACCCGTTCACCTTCACCGAATTCACCGTGACCCGGCCGCGCTTCATGCCGAAGCTCGACTTCACCGGCTGACCGCGGGGCAGAGGGAAAGCCCCGGCCCTCGCCCGCCGAGCCGGACCCCTCGACGGCTCGGCGCTCACCGGGCCGAGGCGGTCTTCAGCACCATCTCGGCATACTGGTCGGCCACCTCGTCGCGCCCCATCGGCCCCATGTCGCGAAACCAGTGCGTGACGCCCGTCAGCATGGCGATGATGGCCCGCGTGGCGAGGCGGAGATCGGGCAGAGCGAACACCCCCACCGCCGTGCCGGCCCTGAGGATCGCCTCAAGACGCTCCTCATAGCGCCGCCGCAGGCCCTCGATGACGGCGAAATTCTCGGGGCTCAGGTTCCGAAGCTCCATATAGGCGATGAAGACGGCCTCGGGCCGGTCGATGTGATAGCCGATGTGGAACCGCGCGAACTGCGCCAGCGCCGCGCGCGGGTCGCAGGGTTCGGGCAGCGCCTCGCAGGCGGCGAGCAGCTCCTCCATATGGAGCCGCATCAGGTCGAAGAGCAGCGTCTGCTTGTCGGGCGTATAGAGATAGAGCGCGCCCGCCTGCACCCCCACCTCGGCCGCGATCTGGCGCATCGAGACGGCGGCATAGCCGTGCCGGGCGATCAGCCGCTGGGCCGCCGCCCGGACCCGCGGGCCCGTCGTCTCCGCATGAGATCCTGCCGTTCGCGCCATGGCCGCAGGATTATCTGAACGCCGGTTCAATTCAAGCACCCTCCGAGCCGGCAGGCCGGTCCCTTCGGTCCGACGGCCGCTGCCGCGTACTCCCCCGCCGGCCGAGGGGCCTTGCCGCCGCTGCGGCGCAAAGGCTAATCTGCGGACGCCCCAACGGAGCCTCCGATGCGCCTTGCCCTGATCCTCGCCGCGATGGCGGCCCTTGCCGGCTGCACGGCCTTTCCCGAGGTGGAGGCCCGCACGAGCCGCGCCGATGAGCCTGCCCCGCCGCTCCTGCCGCTCGACGAGCTTCTGGCGCGGGCGGGAACCCCCACCGTGACGCCCGAGACGCAAGCCAGCCTCGAAGCGCGCGCCGCCGCCCTTCGCGCGCGAGCCGCCAGCCTGCAAAGCGCGCCCGCAGAGCCCTGAGCCGCGTTGCTCTTCCGCCCGCGACCGGCTAACAGACCAGCGCATCCAGCCCGGCGCCGCCGCGCCGTCAGACAGATTTCGGAGGTTTCATGGCTGCCCCCCTGCGTCTTGGTATTGCCGGTCTCGGCACCGTCGGTATCGGGGTGGTCAAGATCATCCAGCGTCACGCCGACCTGATCGCCGCCCGCGCAGGACGCCCGGTCACCATCACCGCCGTCTGCGCCCGCGACCGGTCGAAGAACCGCGATGCCGATCTTTCGGGCTACGCCTGGGAGACGGATGCGGTGGCGCTGGCACAGCGCGCGGATATCGACGTGTTCGTCGAGGTCATGGGCGGCTCGGAAGGGGCGGCGCGCGCCTCGACCGAGGCCGCGCTGGCCGCCGGCAAGGATGTGGTGACCGCGAACAAGGCGCTCCTCGCTCATCACGGGCAGGCCTTGGCCGAGATGGCCGAGGCCGCGGGCCTCGCCATCCGGTTCGAGGCTGCCGTCGCGGGCGGCATCCCGGTCATCAAGGCGCTGACCGAGGGGCTCGCCGGCAACCAGATGCGCCGGGTGATGGGCGTCATGAACGGCACCTGCAACTACATCCTGACCCGGATGGAGACCGCGGGCCTGCCCTACGACCATGTCTTCGAGGAGGCCCGCCAGCTCGGCTATCTCGAGGCCGACCCGAACCTCGATGTCGGAGGGATCGACGCGGGCCACAAGCTCTCGCTTCTGGCCTCGATCGCCTTCGGCACCCGCGTCAGCTTCGACGACGTGCAGCTCGAGGGGATCGGCCAGATCTCGATCGACGACATCCGCCATGCGGGCGATCTCGGCTTCCGCATCAAGCTTCTGGGCGTGGCGCAGGTGTCGGGCCGCGGGCTCGAGCAGCGGATGACCCCCTGCCTCGTGCCCGCCGACAGCCCGCTCGGCCAGCTTCAGGGCGGCACCAATATGGTGGTGCTCGAAGGAGACGCGGTGGGCCAGATCGTGCTGCGCGGCCCCGGCGCGGGCGAAGGCCCCACCGCCAGCGCCGTGATGGGCGACGTGATCGACCTCGCGCGCGGACTGCGCCTGCCCACCTTCGGCCGCCCCGCCACGAGCCTCGTCGAGGCGGTGCCCGCCAAGGTCGCGGCGCCCGCGCCCTGGTATCTGCGCATGACGCTCCTCGACAAGCCGGGGGCGCTGGCCAAGATCGCGACGGCGCTCGGCGAGGCCGGCATCTCCATCGACCGGATGCGCCAGTATGGCCACGAGGGCGGCCACGCCCCGGTGCTGATCGTCACCCACAAGGCCTCTCGCGACGACATTTCCCATGCGATCAGCCGGTTCGGGGCCACGGGCGTCCTCGTCGGCGAACCTGTGGCGATCCGCATCGAAGAGGTTTGATCCCCCCTTCCCGTTCCGCTAGGGAGGGGTCGGAGAACTTGCACCCTCGAGGAAAGTGACCAATGGCAGACGCCGCACAATTTCATGACCGAATGCTTTCGCTGGGCCTCGCCCGTGTGTCCGAGGCCGCTGCCCTCGCCTCGGCTCGCCTGATCGGGCGCGGCGACGAGAAGGCCGCCGACCAGGCTGCGGTCAACGCGATGCGCGACCAGCTCAACCTGCTCGACATCGCCGGCGTCGTCGTCATCGGCGAGGGCGAACGCGACGAGGCGCCGATGCTCTTCATCGGCGAGGAAGTCGGCACCGGCCATGGCCCGGCCGTGGATATTGCCCTCGACCCGCTGGAAGGCACGACGCTGACCGCCAAGGACATGCCGAACGCGCTGACCGTGATCGCCATGGCGCCGCGCGGCACGCTGCTGCACGCCCCCGACGTCTACATGGAAAAGCTCGCCATCGGCCCGGGCTATGCGCCCGACACGGTGACGCTGAAGATGACCCCCGCCGAGCGGGTCCATGCGCTGGCCAAGGCCAAGGACGGCACCCCCGAGGATGTCACGGTCTGCATTCTCGAGCGTCCGCGCCACGAGGAGCTGATCGCCGAGGTCCGCTCGACCGGGGCCGCGATCCGGCTCATCACCGACGGCGACGTGGCCGGCGTGATCCACTGCGCCGAGGCGCATCTGACCGGCATCGACATGTACATGGGCTCGGGCGGCGCTCCCGAGGGCGTGCTCGCCGCCGCCGCGCTGAAATGCATGGGCGGCCAGATGTATGGCCAGCTCCTGTTCCGCAACGACGACGAGCGCTCGCGCGCCCGCCGCGCCGGCATCCAGGATCTCGACCGGATCTACACCCGCGACGAGCTGGTGACGGCCGACGTGATCTTCGCCGCGACCGGCGTGACCAACGGCTCGATCCTCGCCGGCATCAAGCGCGAGCCGGGCTGGGTGACCACCGAAACGATCCTGATGCGGTCGAAGACCGGCTCGGTCCGGCGGATGAGCTACCGCAGCCCGGTGAAATGACGGGCCCGGCGGCGCGCGCCTTCCTGGGGGTCGAGGCCTCCGCGACCGGGCGCCGCTGGGTTGGCCCCTCCCCCGAGGAGGACCGGCTGGCCGAGGCGATGGCGCAGACCACGCGCCTGCCGCTCGCGCTCTGCCGCACGCTGGTGCGGCGGGGCGTCCCGGCCTCCGATGCCGAGAGCTTCCTCGCGCCCGCGCTGCGCGACCTCCTGCCCGACCCGCTGACGCTGAAGGACATGGCGCCCGCCGCCGCGCGGCTGCTGCAGGCCGTGGCCCGGCGCGAGCGGATCGCGATCTTCGCCGACTACGACGTGGACGGCGGCTCCTCCGCCGCGCTGCTGATCGTCTGGCTCCGGGCGCTCGGGCGCTCGGCCACGCTCTACATCCCCGACCGGATCGACGAGGGCTACGGCCCGAACGTGCCCGCCATGCAGGCGCTGGCCGAGGCGCACGACCTGATCCTCTGCGTCGATTGCGGCACCCTCTCGCACGAGCCCATCGCGGCGGCGAAGGGCGCGGATGTGGTGGTGCTCGATCACCACCTCGGCGCCGAGACGCTGCCGCCCGCGCTCGCCGTGGTGAACCCCAACCGGCAGGACGAGGACGGGGCGCTGGGCCATCTCTGTGCGGCCTCCGTTGTGTTCCTGCTTCTCGTCGAGGCCAACCGCCGCCTGCGCGCCGAGGGCGTGCAGGGGCCGGACCTGATGGCGATGCTCGACCTCGTGGCGCTGGCGACCGTGGCCGATGTCGCGCCGTTGACAGGTGTCAACCGCGCGCTCGTGCGGCAGGGCCTCAAGGTCATGGCGCGGCGCGAGCGGCCGGGCCTCGTGGCGCTGGCCGATGTGGCGCGGATGAAGACCGCGCCCAACAGCTATGCGCTGGGCTTCCTTCTCGGCCCGCGCGTCAATGCCGGCGGGCGGATCGGGCAGGCGGATCTCGGCGCACGGCTGCTGTCCACCGAGGACCCGCGCGAGGCGCAGGCCTTGGCCGAGCGGCTCGACCAGCTCAACACCGAGCGGCGCGAGATCGAGGCCCGCGTCCGCGAGGAGGCTCTGGCTCAGGCCGAGGCGCGCGGCATCTCGGGCCCGCTCGTCTGGGCCGCGGGCGAGGGCTGGCACCCCGGCGTGGTGGGCATCGTGGCCGCCCGGCTGAAGGAGGCCACCAACCGCCCCGCCGTGGTGATCGGCTTCGAGAACGGCATCGGCAAGGGCTCGGGCCGCTCGATCGCCGGTGTGGATCTGGGCGCTTCCATCCACCGCGTGGCGCATGAGGGGCTGCTTCTGAAGGGCGGCGGGCACCGGATGGCTGCGGGCCTCACCGTCGAGGAAGGCCGCCTCGAGGCCGCGATGGAGCGGCTGGGCGAGCTGCTGGCGCGGCAGGGGGCGGCCGAGGCGGGTCCGGCGGACCTGCGGCTCGACGGACTCCTGATGCCCTCGGCCGCCACCGCGGAATTCGTCGAGCAGATCGACTCCGCAGGCCCCTACGGGGCGGGCGCCGCCGCGCCGCGCTTCGCCCTGGCAGATCAGCGCGTGACCTGCCGGCGCATGGGCGACAAGCACATGCGGCTGACGATCGGCGGCGCCGAGGGCCGGCTCGAGGCGGTGGCCTTCGGCTGCTTCGACGGGCCGCTCGGCCCGCTTCTGGAAGGCGGCGGCGCAGGCCGCTTCCACCTCGCCGGCCGGCTCGAGATCGACACCTGGGGCGGCAGCGCGCGCGTGCAGATGCGCCTCGAAGACGCGGCGCGCGCATGATTTTCACGAAGCGCGAAATTCCCTCTTGCGCTGCTCCCTGCGCCGAAATATGACCGCGCCTGTCCCGAGTGGCCCGTTCGTCTATCGGTTAGGACACCAGGTTTTCAACCTGGGAAGAGGGGTTCGACTCCCCTACGGGCTGCCACTTCCTTCCCCTTGATTTGCTGAAGTATTCCCCTTCGAGGGGTGCAGTTGTCGCGCAGGATCCGGCTCAGGCGCAGGCTTCGAAGATCGACCGGGCGCGGCCCTCGCGCTTGGCACGGTAGAGCGCCCCGTCCGCAGTGCGGCTCGCCTCGCCGAGGTCGACGCGGCCCGGCGGCAGATGCGTGGCGCCGATGCTCACCGTGACATCCACCCGCGTCAGATCTCCGATCCGGCAACTCATGGTCAGCATCCGCTGCAGCCGTTCGGCCGCGCGGCCGGCCTCGGGCGCATCGACATCCGGCATGAGCACCGCGAATTCCTCGCCGCCGAGGCGGATCACGCTGTCCCCGGGCCGCACGGCCCGGCGCAACCGCTCGGCCATCGCGCGCAACACATGATCGCCCGCCTCATGCCCGTGGATGTCGTTCACCCGCTTGAAATGGTCGATGTCCACGATCATGAGCGCGGTGCCCCGCGACCGCGCGAGGCTGTCGGCCTCCGCGAACCGGCGCTCGAAGCTGCGCCGGTTCAGCACGCCGGTCAGAGGATCGGTCTGGGTCTCGGTGAGCAGCGTCCGCTCGCGCTGCGCGGCCGCCCTCTCGCGCTGGAGGAAGGTGCCGAACACCAGCGCCCCTGTCAGATTGAGCAGGACGAGGATGGCGGCGAGCACCTCGAGCGAGTCGGTGCGCCCGACGGGCAGCCAGGCCAGCAGCACGAGGGGCAGCGAGATCATCACCGCGAGCAAGACGAGCCCCGTGAAATGGCCGAGCCCGAGCCTGCGGCGCAGCACCGGCCAGAGCGATCCCATCAGGGCCGATGCGGCCATCGAGCCGGCGGCCAGCGCGGGCATCGCGGTCGAGACGAGCGAGATCCGCAAGAGGAGGCTGACCATGAGGGCGACCGTCGCACCGAGAGGCCCGAGGAAGGCACCTGCGAAGCCGATGAAGAGCGCGCGGCTGTCCACGATGACCCCGGGGGCCACGGCGATCGATTGCATCATCTGCACGCTCGCCCCGAAGCCGAAGGCGAGGCCCAGCAGCACATGCCGCAGGCGGCGCGACAGCCCCAGCCTCTGCACGCTGCCGTAGATCAGGGCGATCATGCCCATCATGGCAAAGCTGTTGATCAGATGGAGAATGAGAGCCACCAGTTGCTGCCCGGATCAACCGGCGGATGCGCCGCCTGCGGCGACTCTTGCCCGAACCGGACGGGCTCCGCAACCGTGTCGCACCCCCGCGGAGATGCTCGGGATGAGAAGTCGGGGCCGGATGCGCCGGGGCATCCGCGCCCCTGCCATTCGCGAAGCGCGAACGGCGCGGCGCCTCAGCGGGGGGCAGT
This sequence comes from Cereibacter sphaeroides 2.4.1, assembly GCF_000012905.2. NCBI lineage: Bacteria > Pseudomonadati > Pseudomonadota > Alphaproteobacteria > Rhodobacterales > Paracoccaceae > Cereibacter > Cereibacter sphaeroides. The sequence goes on from NC_007493.2 coordinate 2,140,414, forward strand.
CACCGGATGGAGAACGCGGCCCGTATCCTCGTAGGCGGTGATGTTGTCGATCGTGGTGCGGGCGATGCCGCTCAGCGCCTCGCGGGTGAAGAAGGCCTGATGGCCGGTGATGAGCACGTTCGGGAAGGTCAGGAGCCGGGCGAAGACATCGTCCTGAATGGCCTTCTGCGACAGGTCCTCGAAGAAGAGGTCGGCCTCCTCCTCGTAGACATCGAGCGCGAGCCCGCCGATCACGCCGCTCTTGAGCCCGCGGATCACGGCGCTGGCATCCACCACCGCACCGCGGCTGGTGTTCACGATCATCACGCCGCGCTTCATGAGGCCGATGGCCCGGTCATCGATCAGGTGATGCGTGTCGGGCGTGAGCGGACATTGCAGGCTGAGAATGTCGGCCTCGGCGAAAAGCCGCTCGAGCGGCACATAGGTCACGCCGAGGGCCGCGCATTCGTCGGACGGATAGGGGTCCGAGGCGATCACGCGGCAGCCGAAGCCGCGCATGATGCCCGCGAAGGTGCTCCCGATGAGGCCGGTGCCGACGACGCCCACGGTCTTGCCGCAGAGATCGAAGCCGAGGAGCCCCTCAAGGGCGAAATTGCCTTCGCGCACCCGGTTGAAGGCGCGGTGGGTGTTGCGGTTGAGCGTGAGGATCAGGGCCACCGCATGTTCGGCGACCGCGTGGGGCGAATAGGCGGGCACGCGCCCCACCGTCATCCCGGCGGCCTCGGCGGCCGCCAGATCGACATGGTTGAAGCCCGCCGAGCGCAGCGCGATCAGCTTCGTGCCGGCCGCGGCCAGCTCGGCGATGACGGGCGCCGTCACCTGATCGTTCACGAAGGCGCAGATGCAGTCGGCCCCGCCGGCGAAGCGCACCGTCTCGTCGGACAGGCGCGCCTCGATGAAGGCCAGCTGGTGCCGGCCCTCGTTGGCGGCGGCGAGAAACTGGCGGTCATAGGGCTTGGCGCTGAAGATGGCGACGTCCAAGGCAGGCTCCTTCCGATCATTTCGCGAAAGGCTAATGCGATGGCGCGGGGGTCCGTCAACCCCGGGTGGTCTTCGCGGGGCGACGGCTGCGCCTCCTGCCCAATGCTGCGGCGGGCCGCAGGGTCCGGGATCGCCCCCGCGCCGGCTTGCGGAGGCTCGGGCCGCTTCCCATCTCAGCCCCCGGGAAAGGGGGGCCGGAAACATGGACGCCGAGACCGAGGCTGCGCTCGTTGCCGCAGGCCACCGCTACTTCGCGGACCGGCGCGCGAAAGTGCCGGGCTTCGTGCGCCGCACCTTCGGTCTGAGGGGCACGCTCGGCCTCCACCGCCACGCGCTCGGCTGGGACATCCTGAAGGCCCCGATCAACGTGGCGCTCTCTCCGCTCTTCGTGGCAAGCCGGCTCGGCGCCCTCGCCGCCGATGGGCTCAGCGCGCGCGGGATCGCGCGCTGGCTGCGGGCGCGCCGCATCCTGCTGCCCACCGCCGTCGCCCGCGAGACCGAGCGGCGGATCGTGGCGGATCTGCTGGAACTCCCGTGGCGGCAGGGCGGGAGCGGCTCCTCGCGCGACGCGCTGGCCGAGGCGATGCTGGCCGAGCCCGCGCTGCGGGCGCTGATCCAGCGGCGGCTCGAGGCCGGGGTCGAGGCGCGGGTCGCGGCGCGGCTCGGCGATTATTCCGGCACGCGCTCGGCGGTGGCCGAGATGACCACCGCCATGGGCACGCTCGGCGCCGGGGCGCTGGCCTTCAATGCGCTGACGCCGGGGGTGCTGTCGCTGGCCCCGGCCCTGTCGGCGATCCTCGCCCATCAGGCGGCGCTGGCGGCCTTTCCCCTCGGCGGCGCGCTCGGCTCGGTCTGGCTCGGGCTCTTTCCGGTGGCGGCCTCGCCGCTGCAGACCGGCGCGGTGGTGGTGTCGCTGATGATGACGGGCTCGATCCTTGCCGCCTTCGCCGGCGTGGTGGCCGATCCGATCCAGACCCGCCTCGGCATCCACGACCGGCGGCTCAACCGGCTGATCGATGCGCTGGAGGACGAGTTCACCGGGTCGGGCCGTCACGGTTTCGTTGCACGCGAGCATTATCTGGCGCGGATGATGGATCTTGCGGACGCGGGCATGGCGACGCTGCGCCTGTTCCGGGGGTGAGACGGCAGAGAGGACGCATGGCGCGGGACGACAAGGGGATCGGCTGCGAGACGGCCGAGGAGGCTTTCCGGCGCATCGCCCTCGAGTGCGGCGAAGCCTTTGCGGCAAGCCACGCCCGCACGATGGAGGAGGACGATCCCGAGGGGCCGCACAAGGCGCGGGTGGCCCTGCGGCGGCTGCGCTCGGCGCTGGCGGCGTTCGATCAGATCCTCGACGCAGGCTTCGCGCGGAAGACGGGGCGGCGGGCGCGCAGGCTCTTTCGCATTCTGGGCGAGCTGCGCGATGCCGACGTGCTGGCGGGCCACCGGACGGACGGGCCCGAGGCCTCGGCCGCCGCGCGCGAGGCGGACCGGATGCGGCGCAAGGTGCGCAAGCGGCTGCGGCGGGCAGAGGCCGAGACCTTCGCGCCGAAGCTGGCGCGGCGGCTCGATGCGCGCCGGTGGCTCCGCGGCAACCGGCGGGCGCGGGCGCTGGCCACGCAACCGGCGACGCGTCTCGGAGGACGGGCACTGAGCGACGCCTGGGCCGCCTGCCTCGCGCACGGGGACGATCTTGCGGCCATGTCGGACGAGGAGCGGCACGAGATGCGCAAGGATCTCAAGACCATGCGCTACACGGTCGAGTTCTTTGGCGAGCTCTGGGCGGGCAAGGCGCAGGCCCGTTTCCTCGGACGGATGAAGGCGCTTCAGGATGCGCTCGGCCATCTGAACGATCTGGCGATGCTGCGCCGCGAGGGCGCGCTGGACACGCACCACGCCGACGCCGCCGGAGAGGCGATGCAGACGGCCGGTGCGCTCTGGTCGCAGACCGCCGCGGCGCCGATCTGGTGGCGCGAGGGCGAAGGGCAGGCGCGAGGGGAGACGTCCCCGGCCTGAGGCGGGGGCTGCGGCCTGTTCTAGGGATCGCGCCGACGCTCCGGTCGCATCCCCTCGCTCAGCACGGCGGTCCCCCGGCCGGCGCGCTTGGCCGCGTAGAGCGCCTCATCCGCATCGGCGAGCATCCGCGCGAGGTCGGGCCGGTCATACCGCACCGAGAGCGTCATGCCGATGCTGGCCGAGACGCGGCAGACACCGCCGCCGAAGGGGATGGGCCGGGCCACATCGGCAATGACCCGCGCGGCCAGCCGCTTCATCGGCGCGGGATCGGAGAGGCCGGGGAAGAGCATCATGAATTCGTCGCCCCCGATCCGGGCCACCGTATCTCCCGTCCGGGTCTCGCGCGACAGGACCTGCGCCACCGCGCGCAGCACCTCGTCGCCCGCGGCATGGCCGAAACTGTCGTTCACCTCCTTGAAGAAATCGAGATCGAGATGCATCAGCCCGAAGGGCCGGCGCGTGGCGATCACGGCCTCGAGGGCCTGATCGATGGCCCGACGGTTCCGGAGCCCCGTAAGCTCGTCCGTCAGCGCCTCCTCCTCGGCCAGCCGGCGGGCCCTCTCGAGCCGGCCGTTGAGGCGGCGCAGTTCCTCGGCGACGGCGGTCTTGGCCTCGACCAGATAGAGCAGCTCGACCGCGAGGTCGGTCGGCGCGAAGTCTCCGTCGGTCAGGCCGTGGCGGCGCACGGCCTCGATCACAGAGATCCCGAAGGACAGGTTCAGCAGAAGACCCCGCCCCTCGTGCTTCGGCGTGGCCACCCCGCGCAGGCTGACGCCGCCGTCGAGCGTGGTGAGATGGAGGCGCACGCCGGTGCGCGCGGCGAGCGCCGCCGGCGTCTCGATGCCCGTGGGTCTGCGCACCTTGAAGAGGTCGAAGAAGGGCCGGCGCACCGGCGACTCGGCGAAGAGCTTGCGCAGGGTCGGGCCGCAGCCCGCGATCTCGCCCAGCGGATCGAGACGCAGATGCATGGGCATGAGGAGGTCGAGCCCCCCTGCCCCGATGCCGACGGGCTTTGAAAGATTGCCCATCAGCCCAGCCGCTCCGCCAGATCGAAGGGCCGGCCCGCCGAGAAGGCCGGATCGAGGAGCGCAATCGAGACCGCCTCGCCCTCGGGCGTCTGCCCGCGATGCACGAGCATCACGAGCACCCCGTAGTCGTCGGCCATGGCGCGCAGCAGCCCCAGCATCACATGGCCCATGCCCTCGAGCGGCGAGGCGCAGATGAGCCGGAAGCGGTTCGGCCCGAGGTCGGTGATCTGCAGGTCCGGCAGGTCGAGATCGGGCAGCGCCAGCCGCGCCCGGTCGGGCAGGTCATCGAGCGAATGAAGGAAGTCGGTGAAGGTCACGCCTCCGAAGCGCAGCAGGCGTCGCAGGCGCGCCGTCGTCGGATGCGAGACGAGATAGGTGCCCACATCCTCGAGAAGCGCGTCCCGCGAGCGGGAGAGGCGATGGGCGGCGGCGGCAATGACCGCCTCCGTGTCGGACAGCTCGTAGGTCAGCATAGGCTCGAACGTGTCGAAGCCGAGCCGCGCATCGCGCGCGACATCGGCCCAGAGCGCGGGACTGTATGTGTCGCGCAGGAAGCACTCGATCGCCCTGTTCACCAAGCCATGCACGCCGCCGGATCCTCCTCAGGATCCGAAGACTAGCCGGCAGCGCTTAACAAGATCCCAAGGAGATCAGGGCATCAGCACGAAGGCGCTGCCGCCCGCGCGCAGCCGGTTGACCGGTGCCGGGCCGAGATCGGGGCCTGCGTCGAGCTGGCCTGCGATGATGGCCTCGGGCGCCTCCGCCGTGGTGGGCGTCAGGTCCTGCACCGTGAGTGTGTCGAGCCGGCCTTCGCTCAGGCCGAAGCCCTGCTGTGAAAGACCGCCGCGCGGGCGCAGCATCAGCACCAGCGCCTCCTCGCCCGGACGGTCGGTGAGGAAGTCGCCCACGATCATCACGCAGCCCGGGCGGCCGTCGGGCAGCGCGATGCGGCAGCCGTCGCGCCAGACCCTGCGCTCGGCGGGCGCGAGGCGGGCCACGACGGCCGCGCGCATGGCCTCCTTGCCCGGGGGGCGCACCTCCATCAGGGTGGCGAGCTCTACCGCCAGATCCTCGCTGGCCCGCATCCGCCCCGGCACACCCGGCCGGGCCAGCCGGTCGGCCAGCGCCTCCTGACCGGGCTCGGAGGCGCGCTGCTGCAGCGCCTCGAGCGCCTCGGATCCTGCGCGGCCCCAGCGGCCGATGGCATAGGGATCGAGATCGGGCAGCTCGGTCCGGCCGTCGAGGACGCGGGCCAGCTGGTCGTGCGCCGCGATCCGGGTGGGGTCGAAGAGCGGCGTCTGCCAGAGGGCCGCGGTGACGAGCAGCACAAGCGCCATGCCGATGTTGCCCGCCCGGATCCGCGCCATCCAGGCACGCCCCGACAGGACCGAACCGGCATACAGGAGCCCGTAGGCCAGCGCGAGCGCGGCCGCCACCGCCCCGGCCAGCCGGTCGGGCGTCCAGCCATAGGCCGCGACGCGCTGCCAGAGCGCCCAGGCCGCCACCGCCGCCGGAACCGGCAGGAGGAGCGCCAGGGCCTGCGTCGCGCGGCGCATGAAGGCGCCCTCCACCGCCTCGGCATCGCTCTGGTCGATGGCGATGGTGACGAGGAGCGCGGCCGCCGCCGCCATCGCGATCAGGGTCTGCGCGACCGAGACCGTGCCGAACCCCGCCTCGAGGCCCCGGAGCGGCAGGCCGAGGATGAAGAGCGCCACGACGCAGAGGACGAGCGGCAGGAGGATGCGCAGGAGCTTCAGCACCAGCGCGGGCGAGATCAGGTCGGAATATTCCATCACCACCGCGAGGGCGAGACCGAGCGCGAGGCCGGTGACGAGCCAGGGGCCCATGTCGGTGTCGGTGATGCGGCCGATCACATCCACGCCCACCAGCTCGAGCAGGGCGTTGGAGAGGAGGAGGAGCCCCCAGACCAGCGCCGTGAAGAGCCAGGCCGCGGCCATGCGTACGGTCAGGGTCCAGGCGGCGGTGAAGAGGGCGGGATAGTCGCGCCAGTTGCCCTGATCGGCGGCCACGAGGAAGGGCAGCGGCACGAGGGCGAGGATCAGCACCGGCAGCACGCTGCCCGCGACGCTGAACATCGATTCGATCCCGTCGAACCGGAGGCTCGCGACGAGAAGGAAGACCGTGACCGCCGCCGCGACGAGCGCCGCCCCGGCCGCCGCGCGCCGGGCGGGGAGCGGGCCGGTCAGGCTCAGCCAGCCGCCGAAGAAGACCGCGGCAAAGCCCGTGGCGCCCAAGGCCGCGCGGTCGGGCAGGATCTGCTGTTCCGCGACCTTGAGCAGGAGGTGCAGGCACAGCCCCGCGAGCCCGCCCATGGCGGTCATCACCAACCGCTGCCGCATGTGCCGTTCCATCGCGCCTCCCGAAGCTGCCGCGCGGGGACGCTAGCGCGAAGCCCGGGGCTCTTCCAGTCGACCCGGCGGGAAGCGGCCCAGAAGCCGCAGGAGCCGGGCTCCCGAGGCGGAGGGCCTGCCGTCAGGCCGCCAGACCGTCGATCCAGTCCGCGAGCTCTCCGATGTCGGGCAGGACCGCATCGGCCAGCCCCGCGAGATCCTCGGCCACGGCGATGCCGGTCAGGACCGCCACCGTCCGCATCCCGGCCGCCCGCCCGGCGATCAGGTCGTGCGCGGAATCGCCCACCATCACCACCTGCGCCGGTGCGAGGCCCAGCCGGTCGGCGAAGGCCAGAAGCATCCCCGGCTCGGGCTTGCCCCCGTGGCCGGAATCCGCCCCGGCGATGAAATCGAACAGGTCGGTCAGCCCGTGCCGGCCCAGATGCGCCCGCGCCGGAAGCTCGGAATCGTTCGTGGCCAGCCCGATCTTCAGCCCGCGTGCCCGGAGGCCCGCCAGAAGCGGCTGAAGCGGCACCGCCTCGCACATCTCCGCCCCGGCCGCGAGCCGGTTCATCCGCGCCACCAACTCCTGCTTGTCGCAGCCGGGAAGCAGCGGGAGCAGAAGCTCGGCAATCTCCTCGGCGGTCGCGGCGATGACCGGGCTCCACGGGGCGAAGGCGCCGGTCTCCATGTCGTAGCCGAGCGCCGCAGCGAGATCCTGCGCCTGCGCCTCGGTCTCCGCGAGCTCGCGCAGGAGATGCGCCGACCAGGCGCCCCAGCTGCGACGGAAGTCGAAGAGCGTGCCGTCCTTGTCGAAGATGATGCCGCGGATCATGTCCACCTCCCTGCCCCGGCCGAACGTGCCATCCTGAGCGGCAGATGCAAAGGGATCATGTCCAATGCGTCTGGGCGCCGCCGGGAAGGGCCGCCCGCGCGCGCATCGGCGCCTCGTAGTCGAGCCCCGCCTCGTCGCAGAAGCTCATGACGCGGGCATCCTCGGCCATCAGGAAGTCGAGCACGCCGATCAGGAAGGCGGGCTTGCCCGCATCGCGGCGCACATCCTCGGGCGTGGCCCCGGTCATGTGCAGGAAGGCATCGAGCAGCCCCTCCTGCGCCGCGATCCAGCCCAGCGCCTGCAGAGCCAGCGTCTCGGCGGCTTGTCGCTGCATGTCGATCCCTCATGTCTGTCCGCAGAGCTCGGTCAGAGCACATCCGGGTGACAGGGGGAAGCCGGGAAAGGAAACCTTAACCAGTTCCCCGCCAGAGTGGGGCCAGAGCGAGGCAGGGCGGCAGGGGCATGGGCGGCAAGGTCTTAATCACCGACAATGTGGCCACGAACCGCATCGTCCTCAAGGTCAAGCTCGCGGCGGCCTGTTACCTGCCCCTGATGGCGGGCGACGGGGCCAGCTGCCTGTCGCTGGCGCGCGGGGAACTGCCCGATCTGATCCTGCTCGACTGGGCGCTGCCGGACGTGCCGGGCCTCGAGGTGCTGCGGCACCTGCGCGCGGATCCGGCGACACGCGACATTCCCGTCATCATGATCTCGGCCTCGCGCGATCCGGCGATCCGGCTGCAGGCGCTGGCCGAGGGGGCCGACGACTTTCTCGCCAAGCCTCTGGACGATCCGGTGCTGATGGCGCGGCTGCGCAGCCTCCTGCGGCTGCGCGACAGTTCGGGCGAGGGCGCGGTGCGCGGGGCCGCGCTCCGCGCGCTGGGTCTGGCGGAACGGGCGGAGTCCTTCGAGGGGCCGGGCCTGATCGCGCTCGTGGCGGCACGGCCCGAGACGGGCCTGCGCTGGCGGAAGGAGCTTCAGGCGCTGATGCCCGACCGGATCGTGCTTCAGACCCGCGAGGAGGCGCTGGCCGAGGCCGGTCCGGTGCCCGACATCTTCGTGATCGATGCCGATCTCGACGGGCCGGGCGGCGGGCTCAGGCTCATGTCCGACCTCCGCAGCCGGGCCGGCTCGCGCCATGCCGCGGTCTGCATCGTCCGCGGACAGATGGGCGGCGAGGGTGCGGCGATGATCTACGATCTCGGCGCGAACGACCTCCTGCCCGCGGCCTTCGATCCGCGCGAGGCGCGGCTCCGGCTGCGCAACCTCCTGCGCCGCAAGCGCCGGGGCGACGAGATGCGCGCCACGCTGCAGAACGGGCTCCGGCTTGCGGTCGTGGATCCCCTGACCGGGCTCTACAACCGCCGCTATGCGGGCGCCCATCTCGCCGCCGTGGCCGAACGGGCGCGCGCGGCGGACGAGCGGTTCGCGGTGATGGTGATCGATCTCGACCGGTTCAAGTCGGTGAACGACCGCTGGGGGCACGGCGCGGGCGATGCGGTGCTCGTGGCCGTGGCGCGGCGGCTGCATGCCAACCTCCGCCCCGGCGACCTGATCGCGCGCATCGGCGGCGAGGAGTTCCTCGTGGCGCTGCCCGACGTGCCCCGCCCGGAGGATGCCCATGCGGTGGCCGAGCGGCTGCGCGAGGCGGTCGAGGAGGAGCCGGTGCCCCTGCCCGGCGGCGGCAGCCTGCGGGTGACGATCTCGGTGGGCCTTGCCCTCTCGCCCGACGAGGCCGGACGGCGCGCGGAGCCGGTCGATGCGGTGGTGCAGCGGGCCGACAGCGCGCTCCTCCTCGCCAAGTCGGCGGGCCGGAACCAGGTCACGATCGAGCGGAGCGCCGTGGCCTGACCGCGGGCACCGCCTCAGGCCTGCGTGCGGCCCCGTCGGCCGCGATGCTCGTCCTACGGACGCGGTCTCAGCCATGCGGGCGACCCCGCTCGCCGCGGCTCGCCTTGTGTGCGCAGCCTCAGTCGTGGAGGCGCCCCGCGTGTGGTCCTGCGGGCGCGGCCTCAGTCGTGCGGATGCCCCCGCTCGCCGCGGTGCTCGCCATGATGCCCCTTGCGGGTGAGGCTCGCCTCGAGACGGTCGGCGAAGGCCCGCCGCTCCTCCGGTGCCATGGCCTCGATCCGCGCGCCCAGAAGCCGCGAGCCGAGCGCCGCGGTCTCGGCGCCGCGCTGCTGCTGCCGGTCGAGCACCGCCTGCAGCGCCGCCGGATCGTAGGGCTCGGCCCTGAGCGTGGCGAGCATTGCCCGGAAATCCTCGCGCATCTCGCGGCGGATCATGCGGAAATCGCCGCGCTCGTCGAGGAACGCGCGCCGCATCTCCTTGCGATCCTCGAGCGCGAGCGCCTCGGCGAAGGGGCCGAAGCCGAGATCGCGCACCGGGCCGTGCATGTCGTCGTCGGCCCGGAAGCGCCAGAGGGCGCCCCCGGCCATGCCCACGACGGCGAGGTTCAGCGCAACCGACAGGGCCAGCGCGACCTTGATCCAGCGGGGCGCGCGCGAAGCAGAGGGGGGAGTGGGGGTCATGTCGGTCATCTCAGCCTTCCACCGGCGTCTCGAGGCTTGCAAAAAGGTCGTAGCCGGGCAGGAGATCCACGCTTTCCAGCGGATCGCCCGACGTGCCGCCCCAGAGCGCCTCGGCCACGGGGGCGGGCTGGGCCATGCCGATCCAGACCCCGGCGAGGGTCGCGGTGGCGAGGCCCGCAAAGACGCCCCCGCCGCCGAAAAGCGCCAGAAGCCAAGGCCTCAGTCGCCGACGCGGCGCGGAGCGGGCCGGTGCGGGCGCGGGCCTTTCGGCTGCGGCATCCGCAAGGATCCGCGCCATGAGATCGGCCGAGGGCACCGGCGCCTCGCGCCGCGCTTCGGCAAAAAGATCGTCCAGATCGCGGTCGCGCATCTCAGCCTTCCCCATACCCCAGTTCGGCGCGCTGCCCCGAGAGCAGCGCCGCCAATGCCCGTTTCCCCCGCGCGGTCAGGCTCTCCACCGCTTCGACGCCGATCTGCATCACCTCGGCGATCTCGGGGTTCGAGAGGCCCTCGATGTGGCGCAGCACCACCGCCTGCCGCTGCCGCTCGGGCAGGGCCGCCAACGCCGCATCGAGCGCCCGCATCCGGTCGCCCTCGATCAGCGCCTCTTCGACGCCCGGGGCGGCATCGGCCACCTCGGGCGCATCGTCGAGCGCGCTCGAGGCCCGCCGCTGTCGCCCGCGCAGCCGGTCGGTGCAGAGGTTGCACACCACCCGGTAGAGCCACGTCGAGACGCGCGCCTCGCCCTGACGCCAGTCGGGGGCGATGCGCCAGAGCCGGAGCATCGCCTCCTGCGTGACATCCTCGGCCTCCGCCCGGTCGGACAGGACGCGGGTGGCCACGGCCAGCGCCCGCGGCGCCATCCGCAGGGTCAAAGCCCGGGCGGCGGCGGAATCGCCGTTGGCATAAAGCACGAGCAACGCCTCGTCGGAGACGTCGGAAAGGGCGTCGAACGGCATGTCCATCCTGATCCCGAAGTAGCGCAACCGCATCCGGCGCGCAATTTCCGCCCGGCGCCGGAGCGCCGGGCAGCAGGCGGGCTCAGCGGTCGAACATGCGCCAGCCGTGGCCGTGGCCGCCGCGTCCGTGCCCATGCCCTTTCGGCCCGGCCTGCGCCGCCTCGTCGGCCGTGAGCGTGCCGTCCCCGTCCGCATCCATCCGGTCGAAGAACATCATCGGGCCGGGACCCGCCGCCAGTTCCGAGACCGACAGCTTGCCGTCGCCATCCGCGTCGAACATCTCGATCATGCGCCGCGTCTTGGCCTCGATCCGCGGCATCATCCGCGCGACATGGAGAGCGGTCAGCTCCTCGCTCGACAGAAGCCCGTCGCCATCGGCATCCGCATTGGCCACGCGCGATGCGCGGGCGGCCTCGAGCTCGGCCTTCGTCACCTTCCCGTCGCCGTCCGTGTCGAGCGCGTCGAAGTCGAACATCGGCCCTCGGCCACGGCCCGCACCCGGGCCCATGCCCGCACCCGGGCCCATCCCGGCGCCCGGACCCATGCCGGCACCCGGTCCCATGCCCGCACCGGGGCCCATGCCGGCGCCCGGTCCCATGCCGCCCGCGGGGCAGTCTGCGCCCTGGACGCACGTCCCCGGGCCCGGCGCCGGAGCAGGACCCGTCTGGGCCAGCGCGGTCCCTGCGGCAAGCGTGAGGGCGGTCACGGCGGCGGCTCTCAGAATGGCAAATCGTGTCATGGCGGTCTCTCCTGGGGTCGCGGCAGCCGTTGCTGCCTGGTTCATGCATCTCAAACGCCACGCCCCGCCGCTTCCGTCGCCCCTGACCGAAAATCGCAATAGATGAGTCCGGCGGAGGGTGATTAACCTGCCCCCACGCCGGAACAGGACGCCCCACGGGGCGTTGCGCGTGAGAAGTGCTTGCGAGTCGGAGGCAGCGCATGCGGGATGGAACCGTGGATTTCGAGACCGAGGAGGAGGAACGCCCCCTCGGCCCGGCCCTCTGGCGTGGCTGGAACCGCGTCTGCCCGCGCTGCGGCTCCGGGCCGATGCTGCGCGGCTATCTGACGGTGCGGGACAATTGTCCGGTGTGCGGCGAGAGCCTGCACCACCAGCGGGCCGATGACGGGCCCGCCTATCTGACGATCCTGATCGTGGGTCATCTGATGGCACCGGTGATCCTCTGGGCCTTCGTCGAGTTCCGGCCCGATCCGGCCATTCTCGCCACCATCTTCGGCATCGGGACCGTGGCCCTCTCGCTCTTCTTGCTGCCCCGCCTCAAAGGCGCCATGGTGGCGCTGCAATGGGCGAAGAGGATGCATGGATTTGGCAGCGGAAGCGGGCGGGGATGACAAGACGCGGGTAAGGCCTGCGGCCACCGTCATCCTGCTGCGAGACGGGCCCTCCGGCCCCGAAGTGCTCATGGGCATGCGCGGCGCCTCGGCGGCCTTCATGCCGTCCAAATTCGTCTTTCCCGGCGGCGCGGTCGATGAGGCCGACGCCCGTGTGCCGCTGGCGGGCCTGCCCGCCCCGGTCTGTCTGCGGCGACTGGGCGACGAGGGGCCTGCGCTCGCCGCGGCCGCCATCCGGGAGCTCTGGGAGGAGACCGGCCTGCCCCTCGGCGTGAAGGGCGCCTGGACCGCCCCGGACGGCTGGAAAGGATTTGCCGGCCGCGGCCTTCGGCCCGACGCGTCCGGTCTGCGCTTCGTCTTCCGCGCCATCACGCCGCCCGGCCGCCCGCGGCGGTTCGATGCGCGCTTCTTCGTGGCGGAGGCCGCGCGGCTGGCCGCGGACCCCGACGATTTCTCGGCGGCCTGCGACGAGCTCTCGCATCTCCAGTGGCTGCCTCTGGCCGAGGCGCGGCGGCTCGACCTGCCCTTCATCACCGAGGTGGTGCTGGCCGAGGTCTCGGCTCTGGCTCAGGGCCGCGATGCCGGTCCGGGCGTGCCCTTCTTCGACAATTCCGGCCCCGTTCCGACCTTCCGCAGGCTGGAGTGAGGATCGCTTCCTCGACGGCCGGTCGGGAGAGGCGCCTGCCGCACCCCATCGGACCGGCCTGACAGGACCTAGCCCGGCGCCACCGCGGAGGCGCAGCGGCTGAGGCGGAGCGGCTCGGCGCCCGGCACCAGCATCAGCATCGAGTCGGCCGCGTCGATCACCAGAAGCCGCGCATCCGCGAAGGTCTCGCCTTCGGCCTCGCACTCCAGCACCAGCTCGGCCCCCGGCAGGACCGTGAGCGGATCGGTTTCCGTGATCTTGCAGCGGTTCTCGTAGCCCTGGAATTCGGTGGCGGTGATGCGGATCGGCGCCTCGGGCACCTCGCCCGTCCGGCCGGCCGCGGCGCACCAGGCCGGATCGGCGGCCCAGTCGCCGATCCACGGGCTGTCGTCGGCGAGGGCGGGGCCCGCGAGGCAGCAGAGAAGAAGGGTCGATCGCAGCATGGGGCCTCCTGAAGCTCAGAACCGGGTCAACCGCCCGAGATCGTAGCCGTTCCATTCGAGGATCTCGCGGGCGGCGGCCAGCCGATCGGGCGGCAGGGGCCCGCCCCGGTTCAGAAGCACGCCGAACCGCCCCGAGGGCGTGCCGAGGGCGAGGGTCCGGTAATCGGTATCGACCCAGAGCACCCACCAGGGCTCGGTCGCGCCGGCGGGCAGCAGGCGCCCGGGGCCGGTGACCGCCAGAGGCCCCGCCAGCGCCGTCTCGCGTCCGCCGAGGCAGAGCCGTCCGGTCATCTCGAGCCCCGCCGCCGTGGGCCGGATCGCGACGCCGCCGGGCCGGCAGGCGCCCGGCTGCGCGAAGGCCGCCACCTCCTGCCAGTCGCCGGCGATCCGCGCCGGCTCGAACACGGCGTTCGACCAGATCGGCTGGTTCGTGTCGCGGAAGGTTTGCGGCGGCTCCGGCACCTTGGGGGCGCAGGCCGCGAGCAGCAGGAGAGGCAGGGCCGTCAGTCGAGACACAGGGTGATCCTCCGCCCCTCGTCGTCCAGGATGTCGTTGCAGCCCAGGAGGGGATCAAGGGGCGCACAGGTCTGAGAGCGGGCGAGGCACCGGCCCGAGCAGTCGGACTCGCGGGCACAGCGCCTGCCCGCGTCGGGCGGCGTCTTCACGCAGGTGAAGAGCGCCTTCATCGTCACATAGCTGCCCCCGGCCTTCTCGCAGGCAAGCTGGCTGGGCGAGACGACCGCGGGCGGCGGCTCTGCCGTGGTTTCCGGGGCGCTGCCGGGGCCGGGTGCGGGCGGGACGGCCGCCGGCGCCGGATCGGTCAGGGTCGTCACCTCGACCGGAGGGGCGGCGAGCGGCTGCGGATCTAGGGCGGGCGGCCCGCCTGCATCCGCCGCGAGCCGGCAGGCTCCGAGCGCGAGGAGCGCAAGCAGGAGAAGCGGTCGGCGCATGTCTGTCTCGTCCTCCGGGCCGCGCGAGAGGCGCGGCGCCCCGCCAGATGGCGCGAAGCGCGCGCCTTCCGCAAGGGCTCAGTAGGGCGCGGGCCAGGTGCGATGGGCCGCCGCGATCTCGGCCTCGACCTTGGGGGACAGCTCGAGGTCACAGGCGCCGAGGTTGGTGCGCAGCTGGTCGAGCGAGGTCGCGCCGAGGATCGGGATCACCGGGAAAGGACGCTTGCGGCAGAAGGCGAGCGCCATCTGGCAGGGGTCGAGCCCGTGGCGCGCCGCGATCCCGAGATAGCCCGCCACCGCCTCGAAGACGGTGGGCGTGACGCGCCCGCCCAGCGTGGCATTGCGTTCGCGGCGCGAGCCGTCGGGCGTCACGTCTCCGGCATATTTGCCCGACAGAAGCCCCGCAGCGAGGGGCGAGAAGGCCAGAAGCGGCATCTCCTCCAGCGCGGACAGCTCGGCCCAGTCGGTGTCGAACTGGCGGCAGAGCAGGGAATATTCGTTCTGGACCGTGGCCATGCGCGGCAGCCCGTGCCGGTCGGCGAGCGACAGCCACTGCGCCGCGCCCCAGACCGTCTCGTTCGAAAGGCCGAAATGGCGCACCTTGCCCTCGGCCACCAGCTTCTGCGCCTCTTCGAGCACCGCGACCATGTTGTCGCGCACCGCCTCGACCCCCGTGGGCGGCACATAGGCCCACATCTTGCGGAAGTGATAGGAGCCCCGGTTCGGCCAGTGGATCTGGTAGAGATCGACATGATCGGTGCCGAGCCGCGCGAGCGAGCCCTCGAGCGCGCGGCGCAGGCTCTCGGGCGTCACCTGCTCGCCGCCGCGCACCGCCGCACTGCCCTCGCCGGTGATCTTGGTCGCAAGCACGATCCGGTCGCGCCCGCCCCGCGCGGCAAGCCAGCGGCCGATGATGGTTTCGGTGCCGCCCACCGTCTCGGCCGTCACGGGATTGGTCGGATACATCTCGGCCGTGTCGAGGAAATTCACCCCGTGGTCGAGGGCGAGGTCGATCTGGGCATGGGCTTCGGCCTCGCTGTTCTGGCTGCCCCAGGTCATCGTGCCGAGGCAGAGTTCGGAAACGGTCAGATCGGTGCGGCCGAGGGGGATGCGCTTCATATGGGTCTCCTGTTCTGCGGTTGCAGCCTAGCCCGCCTGCCTGCGATGGCAAGGCAGGGCGCCGGTCTGCGCGCCGGCGCGTCGGCGGAGAGCAGCTTCCCTCAGGAGGGTTCGACGCGCGGCAGGCGCGAGAGCGTCCCCTCGTCGCCGCACGGAGATCGAGAAGATGGGCGCCCGACGCAGGGCCGCGATGATGCGTTTCATCCCTCCGCTCGCCCCTGCATGAGGGATTGAGAACATAGGCGGAACATGCCAAGGTGCCCGCATGACGACTCAGCTTCTTGACCGCCACGGAGCCCGGGTCCGGCCGATGCAGCGGCTGGTGGGCGATCTCGCGATCTCGCGCGCGCGGGTGCATGAATTCTGCGGGCCGGCGCGCCGGGTGCTCGCCATGTCCCTGATGGCGCATTGTCAGGGCCCGGTGATCTGGATCCATCCCGGCTGGCGGCCCGAGCGGCTCTATCCCGACGGGATGCACGAGTTCGTCGAGCCCGGCCGGATGATCTTTGCCCGCACCCGCCGCCCCGAGGATCTGCTCTGGTCGATGGAAGAGACGCTGCGCTCGGGGACGGTGCCGCTCGTGGTGGTCGACCTGATCGAACCGCCGCCGCTGACGCCGGTGCGCCGGCAGCATCTGGCGGCCGAGACCGGAAGCGAGGCCGCCGCAGAGATGGGGATCGATCCGCCGCTCGGGATCCTGCTCACACCCGGCCGGGGCGGCGCGCCGGGGATCGAGACGCGCTGGCACATGGCCTATGCGCCCCGCGACCGCTGGCGGCTCGACCGGCTCCGGTCCCGGATGGAGCCGCCCGCGGGATGGATCCTGCACCGCGGCCGCGACGGGATCGAGATCGAGGGCCGGGCCGCCGACTGACCCCGACCCTGCCCGACCCGCGCTCGGGCGCCCCGACCTCCAACGGGCCTTCGCGGGCGGCGCGCCGGCGCGAAATCATCCTCTGGCCCTCGCGAGCGTCCGGCGCTAAACAGCCCGCGGTCGGGACACAGGGATTACTGGGCATGGCGCGGATACTCATCACTTCGGCGATCCCCTACATCAACGGGATCAAGCATCTGGGCAATCTGGTCGGAAGCCAGCTTCCGGCGGATCTCTATGCCCGCTACATGCGCGGCCGCGGCCACGAGGTCATGTTCATCTGCGCCACCGACGAGCACGGCACCCCGGCCGAGCTCGCCGCCGCCAAGGCCGGCAAGCCGGTCGAGGATTATTGCGCCGAGATGCACGAGGTGCAGAAGGAGATCGCCGCGGGCTTCCGGCTCTCCTTCGACCATTTCGGCCGCTCGTCGAGCGCGCGGAACCACCGGCTGACCCAGCATTTCGCCGGGGCGCTGGCCGAGAACGGCTTCATCGAGGAAGTGGTCGAGCGCCAGTTCTTCTCGGTGGCCGACAACCGCTTCCTGCCCGACCGCTACATCGAGGGCACCTGCCCCAACTGCGGCTATGACAAGGCGCGCGGCGACCAGTGCGAGAACTGCACCAAGCAGCTCGACCCGACCGACCTGATCGACCCGCGCTCCGCCATCTCGGGCTCGACCGAGCTCGAGCTGCGCGAGACGAAGCATCTCTACCTGCGCCAGCGGGCGCTGAAGGACGAGATCGAGGCCTGGATCGACAGCAAGACCGACTGGCCGGTGCTGACCACCTCGATCGCGAAGAAATGGCTGCACGACGGCGAGGGGCTGCAGGACCGCGGCATCACCCGCGACCTGAAATGGGGCGTGCCGGTGCGCAAGGGCAGCGAACCCTGGCCCGGCATGGAGGGCAAGGTTTTCTACGTCTGGTTCGACGCGCCCATCGAATATATCGCGGGCACGGCGGAATGGGCCGATGCCAACGGCAAGGCCGACGCCGACTGGGAGCGCTGGTGGCGCACCGACAGGGGCGCGGAGGACGTGCGCTACGTCCAGTTCATGGGCAAGGACAACGTGCCCTTCCACACGCTCTCCTTCCCGGCCACGATCATGGGCTCGCGCGAGCCCTGGAAGCTCGTGGATTACATCAAGTCGTTCAATTACCTGAACTATGACGGCGGCCAGTTCTCGACCAGCCAGGGCCGCGGCGTGTTCATGGATCAGGCGCTCTCGATCCTGCCCGCCGACTACTGGCGCTGGTGGCTCCTGTCGCACGCGCCCGAGAATTCGGACAGCGAATTCACCTGGGAGAATTTCCAGAGCTCGGTGAACAAGGATCTGGCCGACGTGCTGGGCAACCTCGTGAGCCGGGTTACGAAATTCTGCCGCTCGAAATTCGGCGAGACGGTTCCCGCGGGCGGCAGCCCGGGCGAGCGCGAGCATCAGCTGGTGGCCGAGCTGCAGCAGCGGCTGGCGGCCTACGAGGCCTGCATGGAGGCGATGGAGGTGCGCAAGGCCGCCTCCGAACTGCGCGCGCTCTGGGTGGCGGGCAACGAATATCTGCAGTCCGCCGCCCCCTGGACGGTGGTCAAGACCGATCCCGAGCAGGCGCAGGCGATGATCCGCCTCGCGCTGAACCTGATCCGGCTCTATGCGGTGATCTCGCGGCCCTTCATCCCGGATGCGGCGGCCTCGATGATGGCCTCGCTCGGCTGCGAGGACTGGAGCTGGCCCGCCGATGTCGGCCGCGCGCTCGAGGTGCTGCCCGCAGGCCATGGCTTCACCACGCCCGAGGTTCTCTTCCGCAAGATCACCGACGAGGAGCGCGCCGAATGGCAGACGCGCTTCTCCGGCGTGCGGAGCTGAGCGGCGCGGCTCGGGCCGAGGCCGTTCCGGAAACGGCGGTGATGCGGTGCGGCTGGCCTCTTATTGCTGGCGGTCCGAAGCGGGGGGCTGTCTGCCCCCCGGCCCGGCCTGCGGCCGGGCTCCCCCCGAGGATATTTGCGCCAGAATGAACAGGGCTGCCGGGCGTAGGGCCTGACGGGGCGCGCTTCGCCCGGGGTGGCTCTGCGGAGGCGGTGCGCCCCTGGCCGGGCGGCCCCGGAGGGGGCGGGCGGGAGGGAAGCCCGGGCGCTGCCCCGTCAGATCGCGCTGAGGTCGATCGTGACATTGCGGCGGGCGGCACTCTCCACAGCGGCTTCCTGCAGCGTCCTGTTGCGGCGCAGAAGCTCGAGGAAGCGCGCCTCGTCGAGGCTGAGAAGCGTGCCATGGCTGATCGCCGTCACCTGCGCCTTGCGGGTCTTGCGGGTCAGGATCGCGAGCTGGCCGAACATCTCGCCGCGCCCGAGGCGGACCTTCTGGCCCGCCACATCCGACTCGACCGCGCCGGAGGCGATGAAGAACACCTTGCGCGGCACGTCGCCCCGGCGCAGGAGCACGTCTCCCGGCCGGACATAGACCGTCTGCAGGAGCCGCTCGAGCGCGCGCAGCTGATCCTCTTCCATCTCCGCGAAGAGCGGGAACTGGCGGACGAGCTCGACCTTCTGGACCGCCAGATCGAGGTGCGGGCGGCGTTCCTTCTTGCCGCGCGCCACCTGGATGCGCTGGCGCAGGGTCATGAAGAGTTCCTGCCCGATCAGCCCGTCGTCGTGCAGCATCTCGTACTCCCGCAGCTCGAGCTGGAGCGCGGTGCGGCGGATGAAGCTGCGCACCATCTCCTCGGAATAGCCCGGATACTGCAGCCGCAGCGCCTCGAGCGCCTGCTCGGTCTCTTCCTCGCGACGCTTCAGCATCTCGTGCAGGATCTCGGCCACGCGCCGGCCGTGGATGCGGCGGATCTTGCCGTCGATCAGCCCGTGCAGGTCGCCGAGGATCAGCCGCTGGGTCAGCAGCATCTCGAACCGGTCGGAGGTGAGCTGGCTCAGCCAGCGCGTGATCTTCAGCCGGTTGTGCGCCCAGACCGCGATCCGGTGCTGACGCCCGAGCCCCAGCGCCCGCCGCCCCGCCGCGCGATAGCCGTCGCGGCCCTGCAGGCGCGTGCGTTCGATCAGCCGGTCGACATCGACCAGCATCGCCTCGGCCAGACGCGGCGAGATGATCTGCTGGCGGAAGGCCGCGAGGATCGCGTCGCGCTCGCGCCCGGCCAGCGCCACGAGCCCCAGCGTGATCCGGTCGCGGTCGGGAATGTCGTCGGCGCTGTCGTCGGCCAGTTCCACCGCGCGGGCGAGCCGCTGGCCGAAGCCCTTGGCCTCGGATCGCACGATCTGGGGGTCGAGCTCGCGCTCGCGCACCGTCTCGGCCACGCCCTCGCGCACGTTCTGCAGCGCGACCGCGATCACCTGGTTCGACAGCGCCAGATCGAGCGGCGTGAGCCGCGCGAGGCCGAGCCGCCGGATCACCCAGCGCAGCGTCGTCCCCTGCGCGAGGAGCGTGAAGAGCACGAAGCCCGTGGCGAGGATGCCCACCTCGCGCTTCACATGCGGCGGGACCATCGGGTTCTCGGTCACCGCGAGCGCCAGCGCGAGGGTGACGGCGCCGCGCAGCCCGCCCCAGAGGATCGCGACGCGGTAGGGCCGCTCGACCCGGGGCGAGAGGTTGAAGCGCGTGAGAAGCGGCAGGAGCCCCGAGAGCATGACGCCGCGGGCCACGACCGCGGCCAGCGCCACCACGCCGATGAGCAGCAGGTCCCATCCCGTCGCGCGCCCGATCAGCCGCGGGATGAGGAGCGCCGCGACGATGAAGATGAGCGAGCCCGCCCAGTGCGACAGCATCTCCCAGATGTCGCTGAGCAGCTTCCAGGTGGCGGGGCTGAGGCGGCCCGGTCCGGTGAGATTCATCGCGATGCCCGCCGTCACCACCGCGATCACGCCCGAGGCATGGAAGCCCTGCTCGGCCAGCACATAGGTGAGGTAGGGCAAGGCGAGGCTCAGCGAGAGCTGCGCCGTCGGATGGGACGCCATCCGCGTCATCAGAAAGAGCGCGATCCGCGCCATGAGGTAGCCGAGCCCCAGACCGCCCAGGATCAGCAGCGGAAACTCCACCAGTGCCTGACGCAGGGTCGGGTCGGGCACGCCCGCCATCACGAAGGTGAGGAAGAAGCCGAAGAGCGCGATGGCCGCCGCGTCGTTCAGGAGGCTCTCGCCCTCGACGATCCTCGTGAGCCGCTGCGGCGCCGCGATCGAGCGGAAGATGCTGACCACGGCCGACGGGTCGGTGGTCGAGACGATCGAGCCGAGCAGGAGGCAGGCCGCGAGCGACATGGAGCTGAACGGTTGCAGCGCAAAGCCGATGGCGAGGGTCGAGACCAGCACCGCCACAACGGCCATCACGAGGATCGGCACCCAGTCGTCGATCATCCGCCGGATGTTCAGGCTGAGCGAGACCTGAAACAGCAGCGTGGGCAGGAAGATGTAGAGGAAGACGCTCGACCGGATCGGGAGGGCCAGAAGGTCGGCCACCTCGGGCGGGAAGCTCGCCGCCACCCCGCTGCGCTGAAGCCAGAGCGCGAGCGTGCCGAGCATGGCCCCCACCACGGCGAGGACCACCGAATAGGGCAGCCTGAGGCGGGCCGCGACGGGCTCGCAGGCGGCGATCACGATGAAAAGGACCGCAAGGGCCGTGACGAGCAGGACGATGTTCATGGAGGTGTGATAGGCGCTTCGCGGCGCCGGGAAAACCCGCCACCGCGCAGGTCCTGTGGACGGGGCGTCCGGTTCAGTGCGCGATCTGCGCGGCGCGGCTGCCGAGCTTGTAGGCCCGCGCCTTCGTCATCGGCGCATGATCGACGAAGCCCTTTTCCACCAGAGAGCGCAGGGCGCGGTGGAACGTCGGCGTCGCGATGGCGTTGCACAGCGTGTGGCGCCGGATCGCGTCCGAACGGACGACAGTATCTTCGGTCTCGCCCAGAAGCTTCACCGCATAGAGCACATCCAGCTCATTGCGAGAAAGTTCTGCGATGCCAAGATCATGTTCAAGTCCAAGAAGAAGCTCTCTGAGCTGCGCGACGCTGTGGAAACGCCGCGAGGCGGTCATCCGCTCGTCCATCTTGCTTCCGTCCACCTTTACTCCCCCTAACTGTCTTCAATAAAAATTAAAATCGGCTAGCGCGACATACATTAGCCGAGGTTCCCGATCTCTTGGCAAGCGTCAAAATGTCGCGCCAATTTGTCTATAGGTGCAACTTGCATCCGCCCGGCATCGAAGAGGCCGACGAGACGGCCGGACGGCAGCGACGGCGGCTGGATGTCAGGCTGAAAACCTGTTCCAAACAACGCATTCGCGTTCCGGAAGAATGCCGCGGACAAGCAGTCGCGCCATGATCGAGCGAACCGACCACCGGACGGTCGAGCGGCGGGGGACGCGCGGAGCGCCTTTTTCGCAGGCAGGGTCATGACCAGATCACCCATCCCCAGCCCGCCAGAGGCACCGAAAGCGCCACGGCCACAGCCCCGCGTACGCGCCATCTCCGCGAGAATCGCGCGGCGAGCCAGAGCGACCAGAGCGCCGAGCCCGCGAGGATCGCCGACCAGAACGCGCGCGCGTCGCACTCCAGCAGGGCCGCGGTGCGCTGCCCGAACCCGACGAGAAGCCCCGCGGCGGCCAGCGGCAGAAGCGCCCGTGCGAGCCGGGGAAGATTCTCCTTGCCGGCGGCGAGGGCCAGGGGCAGGGCCGCCCACAGCGCGATCCCCGCGGCGATCGTCAGGATCGTGAGAAGCCGCGCGGCTCCTGCGCCGAAGCTCATGGCGTCGCCGCCGGAACCGACGAGAAACCACGGCGCCGTCCCCTGTCCCCCCACCGCCTCCGACAGGGCCGCGAGCCAGGGCGCATGGGGCCACCAGAAAGTCGCCGAGCCGAGGCCGAGGAGCCCTCCGAGCAGAAGGAGGCTTTCGCCCGACGTCGCAGAGGTCCGCACCAGCTCCTCGCCCGGCACGCGCGCCTCGAGCCGCACCGCGTCGCGAAAGCCGGCGCAGCGCCCGCACATGTGGCAGGGGCCCGCACTCTCCATCATCCGCACCGGCACCATCGGCTCGCAATTGAAGCGCATGGTCCGGGCGCGCGCGGGCGGACAATTGTCCCAGGCCCGGGCATCGACGCGATAGTGCAGCGGGGCGAGCTGCGACAGCAGGGCGAAGAGGCCGTTCATCGGGCAGAGAAAGCGGCACCAGACCCGCTTGTTCTTGCCGTAGAGCCAGCCCACCAGCAGCGCGGCGCTCGTCGAGAGGCCGAAGAGCAGCGCCGCCGCCCGCGGGTCGTCGTAGAGCGCGATCATCTGGCCGTAGAGTGTCACGGCGCAGAACAGCGCGAACGGCCAGCCCGGCCATTTCATCCAGCGCGGAATGGCCCTTCCCCGCCCGTGGCGCGACGCGGCGGCGCTGAGCGTCCCTTCGGGACAGAAGAGGCCGCACCAGAGCCTGCCGAAGAGCAGGACCGAAACCAGCACCCCCGGCAGCCAGACGCCCCAGAGGAGCGCCTGCGACAGGAGGGTCAGGTCGGTCCAGATCCGCGCGTCCGGGCCGGGCGGCGGCAGGACGACCGGCAGGAAGACGAGCGGCAAGTAGAGCGCGACCGCCGCCCATTGCAGCCCCGACACCGCGCGCGGATGGTCGCGCAGCCAGAGGCCGGCCCGCTCGATCCGCCCCACCGGAGGCGGGGCGGGCAAAGCGCCCGACACGGGGCACGCGTCGGCGAAGCGGGAAGGCGTCTCTTGCATCCCGCCTTCTAGGCAGTCGCCCCGGCGGATCGGAAGCCTCCGCAATGTCTTGCGGCAGAGGGTCGCAGGGCGGATCCTGCCCCGCGGCGGCGCGTTGGATCACTTGGTCTGCGGAAGGCATCCGTCGTACCCCCCGCCCGACCCTGCGACGGGACTGCGGACCCTGCCCGATGTGCGGCCGGGCGGATCCGAGGTCGGCCGTCCGATCTTCAGGCCGGAGGGCGGGACGCCAGAGCTGATTTGACTTCCGCCGCGAAGGGGCCAAAGGTCCGCCGATGAGACCCGATCCCGCCCCCGACCTGCCCGGATTTCGCGCCCGTTGGGCGGCCCTGCGCAATGTCGCGCCCTTCCTCGGCATGGTCTGGCAGGCGAGCCCCGGCCTTCTGGTCCTGAGCCTCGTCCTGAGACTCGCCCGGGCGCTGATCCCGGTCACGGCGCTCTGGTTCGGCAAGCTCATCATCGACGAGGTGGTGCGCCTCGCGGGAAGCCCGCTGCCCGCCGCGGGCCCGCTCGGCTGGATCGGAGCCGAAGGCGCGAGCACGCTCGTCCTGCTGCTCGGAGCGGAGTTCCTGCTCGCCATCCTGTCGGATCTTCTCGGACGGCTCGGCGGCCTCACCGACACGCTCCTGACGGAACGGCTCACCATGTCCTCCTCGGTGCGGCTGATGCACCACGCGGCCAGCCTCGATCTGGCCGCGTTCGAGGATGCGGGGTTTCAGGATCGGCTCGAGCGGGCGCGGCGGCAGTCGGGCGGGCGCATGACGCTGACGGGCCAGATCCTCTCGCTGATGCAGGATGCGGTCACCGTGACCTCGCTTGCGGGCGGGCTCCTGCTCTACAACCCGTGGCTCATCCTGCTTCTGGTCGCGGCGCTGGTGCCGGCCTTCCTCGGCGAGGCGCATTTCAACGCGCAGAACTACAACCTCGATTTCCGCCGCACGCCCGAGCGGCGGGAACTCGATTATATCCGCGTGACCGCGGCCGGAGTGGAAACGGCCAAGGAGATCAAGATCTTCGGCCTCGCGCCCTTCCTGATCGAGCGCTACCGCACCCTCTCGGAGAGCTTCTATGCCGCGCGGCGGCGCATCGCCTCGGCGCGGGCGGTCTGGGGCACGCTCTTCAGCGCGCTGGGGACGGCGGGCTATTATCTGGCCTACCTCTGGATGATCGGCGCCACATTGTCGGGCCGGCTCTCGATCGGCGATCTGACCTTTCTTGCAGGCTCGTTCCTCCGGCTGCGCGGGCTGGTCGAAGGACTGCTCACGGGCTTCTCCACCACCGCCGCGCAGGCGCTCTATCTCGAGGACCTGTTCGGCTTCTTCCGGCAGCAGCCCACCATCCTCGCCCCCGCCGAGCCGCGCCCCGTGCCCAAACCGATCCGCGAGGGCTTCCGCTTCGAGAAGGTGGGCTTCCGCTATCCGGGGGCCGGCGGCTGGGCGGTGCGCGATCTCAGCTTCACGCTGAAGGCGGGCGAGACGCTGGCGCTCGTGGGCGAGAACGGCGCGGGCAAGACCACGCTCGTCAAGCTGCTGGCCCGGCTCTACGATCCGGACGAGGGGCGGATCCTTCTGGACGGACAGGATCTGCGCAGCTTCGATCCGGTGGCGCTGCGCGGCGCGATGGGCGTCATCTTTCAGGATTTCGTGCGCTACTCGATGAGTGCGGGCGAGAATATCGCCGTGGGCCGGATCGAGGCGCGTTCCGAGGAAGACCGCATCGCCGAGGCCGCCCGGCGCAGCCTCGCCGACCGGATCGTGGCGCGGATGCCCGACGGCTACGGCCAGATGCTGGGCAAGCGTTTCCGGGAGGGCGTGGATCTCTCAGGCGGCGAATGGCAGAAGTTCGCCATCGCGCGGGCCTACATGCGCGACGCCGAGGTGCTGATCCTCGACGAGCCGACGGCGGCGCTCGATGCGCGGTCCGAGTTCGAGGTATTCCAGCGGTTCAAGGAGTTGTCGGCGGGCCGGACGGCGGTGTTGATCTCGCACCGGTTCTCGTCGGTGCGCATGGCCGACCGGATCCTCGTGCTGGCGGGCGGTCGGGTCGAGGCCAGCGGCACCCACGAGGAGCTTCTGGCCCAGCCGGGCCGCTATGCGGAACTGTTCGAATTGCAGGCGGCCGGGTACAGGTGACCGCAGCCGACGGGGCGAGGCGTCAGCCGCGGCCGATGGGGGAGCCACCCGCCGAACCCGCGGAAAGCAGCGTCTCGAGGCTCGTGGAGGAGAACATCTTCGCATTGGGCCTGCCGGCTTCGAGCGCCCGCACGTCGGTCACATCCAGCCCCAGCCGTGCGGCAAAATCTTCCTGAGACAGGCCGAGAACCCAGCGCCGGTGACGAACCAGACGGGCGGTTTCGCGGTGATGGGACTGCGGCATGGAGGATCTCCGGCGAACGAGCGACAGGGGGAAGTCAAAGCAATTTCCCTGCGTTCTTCTTACCTCTTTCTGCGAAGAACGCGACCTGCCCAAACCGACAGGCCAGCCCTCCGGCGGATGGCTCCGCCCTTGCAGAAGGAGGGGAATTCTCCGAAATCGAGACGTGAGCGCGCCGCAGGAGCCGCTCTCCGAAGGAGGCAGAAGCATGTTCCATGCGGGCACCATGCTGGTGGCGATGGCGACGGATGTGGCGCTCGGCTGGCCGGACCGGCTGCATGCCCGGATCGGCCATCCCGTCGTCTGGATCGGCCGGATCATCTCGGCGCTCGATGAGCGCTGGAACCGTGGCTCGGCGGCCGAGCGCCGGCGCGCCGGCGTGGCCGCTCTCCTCGTCACCGTGCTGGCGGCGGCCCTGCCTGCGGCGCTCCTCCAGTCGCTGCTGCCCGGCGGCCTCCTCGGCGCGGTGCTGACGGGGCTCCTGGCCTGGCCGCTCGTGGCGCTCCGCTCGATGCACGAGCATGTGGAGGCGGTGGCGGTCCCTCTCGATGCGGGCGACCTGCCGGGCGCGCGGCGGGCGGTCTCGATGATCGTCGGCCGCGATCCCTCGCAGCTCGACGGGACCGGCGTCGCCCGGGCGGCGCTCGAGAGCCTCGCCGAGAACAGTTCGGACGGGATCGTCGCTCCGCTCTTCTGGGGGGTGCTGCTGGGCCTGCCCGGGATCGCCGCCTACAAGGCGATCAACACGCTCGATTCGATGATCGGCCACCGCACGCCCCGGCACGAGGCCTTCGGCTGGGCCTCGGCCCGGACGGACGACTGGGTGAACCTGATCCCCGCGCGACTGACGGGCGTTCTCTTCGCCTTCGCGTCGGGACGGCCGCGGAGGGCGCTGGCCGTCATGCGGCGGGATGCGCGCGCGCACCGCTCGCCCAACGCGGGCTGGCCCGAGGCCGCCATGGCGGGTGCGCTCGGCGTGCGGCTCTCGGGGCCGCGGATCTATGGCGACCGGGTCTCGGCCGAACCGTGGCTCAATGCCGGCGCGCCGGATCCGGGCCCGGCCGACCTGCGGCAGGGCCTCGCGCTCTATCGCCGCGGCATGGTGCTGCTTGCAGCGCTCTTCCTGCTGGTCGCGGTGGCCTGACCCGTCGCCCCCGCGGCGGCCTGAGAGCCTGAGAGCCTGAGAGCCTGAGAGCCTGAGAGCCTGAGAGCCTGAGAGCCTGAGAGCCTGAGAGCCTGAGAGCCTGAGAGCCTGAGAGCCTGAGAGCCTGAGAGCCTGAGAGCCTGGCTTCGCCCCACCCGGAGGCCCGTCAAGGAGGGAAGGCCCCTGCCCGCTCCGCCGCCGGCCGCGCCGCGGCGGAGGTCTGCTCTTCAGCCGAAGAGCTCGTGGCAGAGCTCCAGCGCCTCGACCAGCCGGTCCACCTCGTCGGGGGTGTTGTACATGGCGAAGGAAGCGCGGCAGGTGGCGCCCACCCCCATGTGCTGCATGAGCGGCATGGCGCAGTGGGTGCCGGCGCGCACCGCGACGCCCTTGCGGTCGAGCACGGTCGAGATGTCGTGCGCATGGGCCCCGCCGCGGATCGTGAAGGAGAAGATCGCCCCCTTCCCCGCCGAATTGCCCTGCACGTCGAGCCAGTTGAGGCCCGCGAGCCTATCGCGCGCATAGTCGCGCAGCGTGCGTTCATGCGCGGCGATCTCGGCCATTCCCACATTCATCATGTAGTGCAGCGCCACGCCGAGGCCGATCTGCTGCACGATGCCGGGCGTGCCCGCCTCGAACCGCATCGGGGGCCGCGCGTAGGTGACGGTATCGCGCGTCACCTCGTGGATCATGTCGCCGCCGCCGATGAAGGGGCGCATCTCCTCCATCCGCTCCGACCGGATCCAGATCGCGCCCGAGCCCGAGGGGCCGTAGAGCTTGTGGCCGGTAATGGCATAGAAGTCGCAGCCGATGGCCGCCACATCGACCGGCATGTGCACGGCCGCCTGCGACCCGTCGACCAGCACCGGCACGCCCTTGTCGCGGGCCCCGGCGCAGATCGCGGCCACATCCACCACGGTGCCGAGCACGTTCGACATCTGGGTGACCGCGACGAGCTTCGTCTTCGGGCCGATCGCGTCGATCACCGCCTGCGGGTCGAGATCGCCGTTCTGATCCACATCGACCCATTTCAGCACCACGCCCTGCCGCTCGCGCAGGAAGTGCCAGGGCACGATGTTGGCGTGATGCTCCATGATCGAGAGCACGATCTCGTCGCCCGGCTGAAGCCGCGGCGCGGCCCAGCCGTAGGAGACGAGGTTGATGCCCTCGGTGGTTCCGGTGGTGAAGACGATCTCCTCGGGCGAGGGCGCGTTGAGGAAGGTCGCGATGGTCGCCCGCACGGCCTCATATTTGTCGGTCGCGAGGTTCGACAGATAATGCAGCCCGCGGTGGACGTTCGCATATTCGTGGCTGTAGGCGAGGTTCATCGCCTCGATCACCACCTGCGGCTTCTGCGCCGAGGCGCCATTGTCGAGATAGACCAAGGGCTTGCCGTTCACTTCGCGCGAAAGGATCGGAAAGTCCCGGCGGATGGAGGCGACGTCGAACATGGGAAAACCTCAGCCGCTTATGAAGGGCATCAGGACGGCGGCCAGCACGAAGGCCATGCCGAAGATCACGAGAAGGATGCCGCCCAGGACGGCGAGGGTCGAGGTGAAGCCGTGCAGTTCGGCCACGAAATGGGTGAGCAGCCAGAAGAAGAGCACGATCCCCACCACGCCCAGCACGTCGGCGAGCGGCGGCAGGACGAGCTGCGCCAGAAGCTGCAGCACCTCGAGGCAGAGCAGGATGAACTGGAGCCAGGCCACCAGCAGGACCGCATCGGGGAAGGTGCCGCGCCCGCCGCGCCAGACGCCGATCCGGTGGATCAGGCCTGCCGAGAAAGCCAGAAGCCCCACCTGAAGCGCGGCGCTGAAGATCGGGCTGGGCAGGTCGTCGCCGATCAGCTGGCGCACGTCGCGCGGCAGGAGGGTGAGGCCGGCAAAGGTCACCAGCGCCGCAGCGACCGCCGTGAAGATGAGCGCGAGCCAGCGCGCCTGCATCGGCAGGTCCATCGCGAGGACGGCGCGGGCCCCCTCGCGCGGGTTCGCCACCGTGAAGCGCACGAGACGCAGGAGACCACCGAGAGTAACGCTCATCGTTCCGCCTCGATCAGCATGAGAAGCCAGATGGCGAGGAAGCCCGACAGAACGAGGAAGCCCACGATCAGCACGCCCGGCCCCTCGCCGATGAAGCCGCCCAC
Source organism: Cereibacter sphaeroides 2.4.1 (assembly GCF_000012905.2). Lineage (NCBI taxonomy): Bacteria > Pseudomonadati > Pseudomonadota > Alphaproteobacteria > Rhodobacterales > Paracoccaceae > Cereibacter > Cereibacter sphaeroides. The sequence goes on from NC_007493.2 coordinate 2,168,856, forward strand.
GAGCCCGTTGAGCAGCATGAGCGGCGCGGTGGCCAGCAGCGCGAGAAAGAGCGCGAGCCGCGCCCCGAAGAAGCTGCCCTTGCCGCCGAAGAGCCGGGCAACCAGATGGCTCAGCGCCGCAAGCCCGTAGCAGAGCAGCGGCAGCAGGAAGACCGTGCCCATCAGCGCCCCGCTCATCCGCGCCTCGAGCGGCTGGGACGGGTCTAGGAAGGCCTGCCGGGCCAGAATCGGCCATTGCGACACGAAGATCAGCAGGCAGGCGCCCATCAGGATGATGAGCGCCCTGCCCTCGTTCTCACCGGCATCGAGATACCGCCGGATGACCGTGCGGGGGTGGCGGTAGCTTTGGACGATGTCGGTGGTAACTGCCATTCAATGCTCGTGACGCGCCAGCCAGTTCTCCAGCCGCTGCCGGATATCCTCGGCGATTTCCTCGTTCTCGATTTCCTGAATGGCTTCGGCGAGGAAGGCAAGGACCAGAAGCGACTGTGCGGCTTTCAGCGGCACCCCGCGCGAGCGGAGATAGAAGAGCCCGGTCTCGTCGATGGCGCCCGAGGTCGAGCCGTGCGAGCATTTCACGTCGTCGGCATAGATCTCGAGCTCGGGCTTGGCGAGGAAGACCGAATCCTCGTCCAGCAGCAGCGACTGGCTGATCTGGTAGCCGTCGGTCTTCTGCGCACCGGGTTTCACGAGGATCTTGCCCTGGAAGACGCCGGTGGCGCCGTTCTTCAACACCTTCTTGAAGACCTGACGGCTTTCGCAGGCCTCGCCCTCGTGGGTCACGAAGACAGTGTCGTCGTGGTGGAACTTGCCGTCGCCCACCGCCGCGCCCGCGACATGGGCCACCGCCTCGTCGCCCACCAGCTCGATGACCGCCTCGTTGCGGGTCATCACGCCGTTGGCCGTCAGCGTGAAGGACTTGAAGAGGCCCTTGCCCGCCACGCGCGCGAAGATGTGGGTCGAGGCGCGCCGGTCATGGTCGCGGCCCTGCGCCCGGATATGGTGGAAGCGCCCGCCCTCGGCCACATCCACTTCCATCACCTTCGTGAAACGTGCCGCCGCCGGTCCGTTCTCGAGGACGGTCACATCCGCCCCGGGCTCGACGCGGATGCAATGGTGCAGAACCGCGTCGGAGGTGTCGGACGAATGAATGTAGATCAGCGCGATCGGCCGCGGAACATAGCCCGTCACGCGGATCAGCACGCCCTCGGTGGCGAAGGCCGTGTTCAGCGCCGCGAAGGGCCGCTTCACCGGCACCTGACCGCGCGCCTCGAGCACACCGTAGAGGTCGCGCGCCCAGTGGATGTCGGACTGCGCCTCGGAAAGGAGCCCGATCTCGATATTCTCGAGCGCGAGCGGATCCGAGGCCGCCGCATCGAACACGCCATCGACGAAGACCAGCTTCAGCCGGTCGATGGCCTCGAAGACCATCCCCTCTTCGCCGTCGTCGAAGGTCGTGGCCGGCACCGGCTCGGCCGAGTTGAAGCTTGCGGGGTCCGTGTAGCGCCAGTATTCGTCGCGCCGCTTGGGCAGGCCCATCGCGGTCAGCCGCGCCAGCGCATCGAACCGGGCCGGCGCCTGCCAGCCCTCGCTCGGGAACGACAGGCCGGCGATCCGCGCCGCCAGCGCGTCGTCCTGCGGAAGTGCCTCGGCCATCACGCCTCCTCCGCGGCCAGGATGTCCGCGTAGCCGTTCTTCTCGACTTCGAGCGCGAGCTCGGGGCCGCCGGTCTTCACGATGCGGCCGTTGGCCATGATATGCACCACGTCCGGGCGGATATGATCGAGCAGCCTCTGATAGTGGGTGATGACGAGGAAGCCGCGGCCCGCGTCGCGCAGCGCGTTGACCCCGTCGGACACGAGCTTCAGCGCATCCACGTCGAGGCCAGAGTCGGTCTCGTCGAGGATGCACATGCGCGGCTCGAGGATCGCCATCTGCAGGATCTCGTTGCGCTTCTTCTCGCCGCCCGAGAAGCCTACATTGACCGGGCGCTTCATCATGTCGGCATCGATCTTCAGCGCCTTGGCCTTCTCGCGCACGAGCTTGAGGAAGTCGCCCGCGCTCATCTCCTCCTGCCCGCGGGCCTTGCGCTGCGCGTTCAGCGCGGTGCGCATGAAGGTCATGTTGCCCACGCCCGGGATCTCGACCGGATACTGGAAGGCCAGAAAGAGGCCCGCCGCCGCGCGTTCCTCGGGCTCCATCTCCAGCAGCTCCTCGCCGTCGAGCGTGGCCGATCCCTCGGTGACCTCATAGCCGTCGCGGCCCGCGAGCACATAGGAGAGCGTCGATTTCCCCGAGCCGTTCGGCCCCATGATCGCATGGACCTTGCCGGCCTCGACCGTCAGATCCACGCCCTTGAGGATGACCTTGTCCTCTTCTTCGAGCTTGACGTGCAGGTTCTTGATCTCGAGCATCTCTGTTCCTCAGGCAATGGTGACGGCGGTGCCGGAGGCCGACACCATCAGCATGTTGTTGATGACCTCGTAATCGAGATCGACACCGACGACGGCATTCGCGCCCTTCGCCCGCGCGGCTTCCTCCATCTCGGAGAGCGCGGTCTCGCGGGCGCGGCCCAGTTCCTTCTCGTAGGCGCCCGAGCGCCCGCCGATGAAATCGGTGATCCCGGCGAAGAGGTCGCGGATCACGTTGGCGCCCAGGATCGCCTCGCCCGTCACGATGCCGTGGTAGGTGGCGATCTGGTAGCCTTCGATATTGGGGGTGGTGGTCACGATCATGGCCGGACCTCGCGGCGGAGGGGCGAGCCGCGGCTCACCCGACCGACCCTTCCAGCGAGATCGCCACCAGCGCCTGCGCCTCCATGGCGAATTCCATGGGCAGGGCCTGCAGCACCTCCTTGCAGAAGCCGTTGACGACCAGCGCCACCGCCTCCTCCTCGTCCATGCCCCGTGAGCGGCAGTAGAAGAGCTGGTCATCATCGACCTTCGAGGTGGTGGCCTCGTGCTCGACCCGGCTCGAGTTGTTCTTCACCTCGATGTAGGGGACGGTGTGCGCCCCGCACTTGTCGCCGATGAGCAGGCTGTCGCACTGGGTATAGTTGCGGCTGTTGGTGGCCTTCGGGTGCATCGAGACGAGGCCGCGGTAGGTGTTCTGCGCCCTGCCCGCCGAAATCCCCTTCGAGACGATCCGCGACCGGGTGTTCTTGCCCAGATGGATCATCTTGGTGCCGGTATCGGCCTGCTGAGCGTTGTTGGCGATGGCGATGGAATAGAACTCGCCCTGGCTGTCGTCGCCGCGCAGGATGCAGGAGGGGTATTTCCAGGTGATCGCCGAGCCGGTCTCGACCTGCGTCCACATCACCTTCGAGCGCGCGCCGCGGCAGTCGGCCCGCTTCGTCACGAAGTTGTAGATGCCGCCCCGGCCTTCCTCGTCGCCCGGATACCAGTTCTGCACCGTGGAATATTTCACCTCGGCATCCTCCAGCACCACGATCTCGACGACCGCGGCATGAAGCTGGTTGGTGTCGCGCTTGGGCGCGGTGCAGCCTTCCAGATAGCTCACATAGGCGCCCTTGTCGGCGATGATGAGCGTGCGCTCGAACTGGCCGGTGTTCTCGGCATTGATGCGGAAATAGGTCGACAGCTCCATCGGGCAGCGGGTGCCCGGCGGGATATAGACGAAGGACCCGTCCGAGAAGACGGCCGAGTTCAGCGTCGCGAAATAGTTGTCGGACTGGGGCACGACCGAGCCCAGATATTTCTTCACGAGCTCGGGATGCTCGCGCACCGCCTCCGAGATCGAGCAGAAGATGACGCCGGCCTTGGCCAGCTCCTTCTGGAAGGTCGTGCCGACCGAGACCGAGTCGAAGACCGCATCCACCGCCACCTGCCGCGGCGCATCCGGCACCTCGGCGCCCTCGACGCCGGCGAGGATCGCCTGCTCCTTCAGCGGGATGCCGAGCTTCTTGTAGGTCTCGAGCAGCTTGGGATCGACCTCGTCGAGCGACTTCGGCTTCACATCCATGCTCTTCGGCTTGGCGTAATAATAGATGTCCTGATAGTCGATCTCGGGATAATCGAGCATCGCCCACCGCGGCTCTTCCATCTGCAGCCACCGGCGATAGGCCTGAAGCCGCCACTCGGTCATCCACTCCGGCTCGTCGTTCTTCGCAGAGATCAGCCGCACGATGTCCTCGTTCAGCCCCTTGGGCGCGAAGTCCATCTCGATCTCGGTTTCCCAGCCGTACTTGTACTTGCCGGCCATCGCCTGGGCCGTCTCGATCGTCTCACGGTCGACGCCGTCGCGAACCTCGGGAACCGCAGTCTCTTCCAGTGCTGCCATCGGTCTCAGTCTCCGTTCCAGGGGGCACGGCCCCGTCGTGTCTCTTGTGCCGCCCTGACCGGACGGCTTGATCCTTCAGGCGGCCCGCGCCCGGTGGCGATCCCGCGCCCGCATCCAGGCCTCGGCGAACCGCAGCCCCTCGGCCTCGGTCACGCCCGGCCCCAGCGAGAGGCGCAGCGCCGAGCCGGCCTCTTCCTCTCCGAGCCCCATCGCCCGCAGGACGCGGCTGGCCCGCACCTTGCCCGACGAACAGGCCGATCCCGCCGAGACCGCGAAGCCCGCCAGATCCATCTGCATCACCTGCGTCTCGCCCTTCCAGCCGGGGGTGACGAGGCAGAGCGTGTTCGGCAGCCGGGGAACCGCTTTCCCGACAGAAATAGTCCCTTTTCCGTCGTCGCACAACGCCGATTCTAGAATATTTCTAAGTTGAAGCACAGGCTCCCAGAGACCTTCGGCCAGATCCCGCGCCGCAGCCTCCGCCGCAGCGCCGAAGCCCGCGATCCCGATCAGGTTTTCGGTGCCCGCGCGGCGGCCCATCTCCTGCCCGCCCCCTTTGATCCGCGCCTCGAGGTCGAGCCCGCGCCGGATCACCAGCGCCCCCACCCCCTTCGGCCCGCCGATCTTATGCGCCGAGACGAATCCCATGGCGCAGCCGAGCCAGTTGAAGGCGAAGGGCACCTTGCCGAAGGCCTGCGTCAGGTCCGAGACCGCCAGCCCCTCGGGCAGATCCTGCAGGATGCCGGTCTCGGAATTGGCGAGCTGCAGCGCGGAGCGCCCCGGCTCGGCCACTGCCACGCGCCCCGAGGCATCCACGGCCAGCTCCGGCGCACACCAGGCCGAGACAGCCTCATGCTCCACGTCGGCGCATAAGAGCCCGCGCCCGGCACAGGCCAGCGCCGCCGCCTCGGTCGCTCCGGACACGAAGACGACATCCGCCCCCTCGGCGCCGAGCGCCGCCGCCACCTGAGCCCGCGCCCGCTCCACGAGCGCGCGCGCCCTGCGCCCCTCGGCATGGACCGAGGAGGGGTTGCCCACCAGATCCATCGCCTCCAGCATCGCCGCCCGCGCCTCGGCGCGCAGCGGGGTCGTCGCATTCCAGTCGAGATAGACCCGCGAGCCCACGCTTCACCCTTCACTCTGGCGGAAATATCCGCGGGGGTCCGGGGGCAGCCGCCCCCGGCGGCCCGCCACGACAGCCACCGCCTCAGTCCTCGTCAACCACTCGAAACAGCGCCGGCACCGCCGGGCATGGACGCATCTCGTTTTTGATGATGTCCGACAGACGGGTCTGGTGCAGGAAGACATAGACATGCGCCGAGAGGCCCTCCCACAGCCGGTTGGTCAAGGATTGTGCACGCGAGCCGGAAACGCCTCCACTTGCACCAGCACCGGTATGCATCGCATTGACCGTCTCTTCCACCGCTTCCATGATCTCGCTGACCCGGATCGACTCCGCGGGCCGCGCGAGCTTGTAGCCGCCCCCCGGCCCTCGCACCGCCTCCACCAGCCCCGCCCGCCGCAGCTTGACGAACAGCTGCTCGAGATAGGGCAGCGAAATGTCCTGCCGCTTCGACACTTCGGCAAGCGAGACAAGCTCGTTGCCCGACTTCTGGGCGAGCGCGAGATCCACCAGCGCCACCATCGCATACCGACCCTTGGTCGAGAGTTTCATTTTCCGGTTCCCGCCAAATCCATTGACGCCAAGCGGCAGGCCGCTTAACTCGTTACGGTTCCGGGCGGATGCACCGCCCAGGTGGAATGGTTCTAATTTATCCGAGCGTTTTTGTCAAGATTACGCCGCGGAAGAAACAGGCAAGGCGAGGCGATGCCCGAAGTGATTTTCGCCGGTCCCGAGGGCCGGCTCGAAGGCCGCTACCACCCGCAGAAGGATCGCGACGCGCCCATTGCCATCGTGCTGCACCCGCACCCGCAGTTCGGCGGCTCGATGAACAACAAGGTCGTCTACAACCTGCACTATGCCTTCTATCGGCTGGGATTCACAGTGCTGCGCTTCAACTTCCGGGGCGTCGGCAGGTCGCAGGGCGAGTACGATCAGGGCATCGGCGAATTGTCGGATGCGGCGGCCGCGCTCGATTACCTGCAGTCGATGAACCAGAACGCCAAACACTGCTGGGTCGCGGGCTTCTCCTTCGGCGCCTGGATCGGGATGCAGCTCCTCATGCGCCGTCCCGAGATCACCGGCTTCGTCTCGGTGGCCCCGCCCGCCAACATGTACGACTTCTCCTTCCTCGCCCCCTGCCCCTCCTCGGGCCTCATCATCAACGGCACCGCCGACCGGGTGGCCCAGCCCAAGGACACGGTGACGCTGGTGGGCAAGCTGCACGAGCAGAAGGGCATCACCGTCACCCACGAGCAGATCGAGGGCGCCGACCACTTCTTCAAGGACGAAGAGGCGCACATGACCCCGATGATCTCCAAGGTCTCGGACTATGTGAAGCGCCGCCTCACCGAGGGCTCGCGGTGAGCGACCGTCTCGGCCGGCAGCTCGCCTTCCTGGCCGAGGCAGACCGGCTGAAGACGGTCCTGCGCGCCAACACGCTGGCCGACGGCTCGCGGCGCGAGAATTCGGGCGAGCATTCGTGGCATGTGGCGCTTTACGCGCTGATTCTGGCCGATCAGGCCGGCCCCGATGTGCGCATCGACCGTGTGCTGCGCATGCTGCTCATCCATGATCTCGTCGAGATCGACTGCGGCGACACGCCCATTCACGGCAGCCACGACGCGGCCTCGGTGGCCGCGGCCGAAAGCGCTGCCGCCGACCGGATCTTCCGCCTCCTGCCCGAGGATCAGGCCGCCGAGTTTCGCGCGCTCTGGGAGGAGTTCGAGGCGAGCCTGTCGCCCGACGCCGTCTTTGCGAAATCGATCGACCGGGTGCAGCCGGTGATGCAGAACCTGCAGTCGGGCGGCGGCACCTGGAAGGAGTTCGCCGTCACCTCCGAGCAGCTCGACACGCGGGTGGGGGCGAAGATCGCCCGCGGTGCCCCCGGCCTCTGGGCGCATGTGCGCGCTCTCACGCGGACCTATTTCGACCGGGCGGCGGGCTGATCCGGTATACCGCGGCATACCGGTCTTCCCTCGGCCACCCTTTTCCGCTATGCCTCGCCTGACCAACCATTCGGGAGCCTCTCCATGTCGAAGATCAAGGTAGCGAACCCCGTCGTCGAGCTCGACGGCGACGAGATGACCCGCATCATCTGGGACTTCATCAAGCAGAAGCTGATCCTGCCCTACCTCGACATCGACCTGCATTACTACGACCTCGGCATCGAGGAGCGCGACCGCACCGAGGACAAGATCACGGTCGACGCGGCCCATGCGATCAAGCAGCATGGCGTGGGCGTGAAATGCGCCACCATCACGCCGGACGAGGCGCGGGTCGAGGAATTCGGCCTGAAATCGATGTGGAAGAGCCCGAACGGCACGATCCGCAACATCCTCGGCGGCGTGATCTTCCGCCAGCCGATCATCTGCCGCAACGTCCCGCGCCTCGTGCCGGGCTGGACAAAGCCCATCGTCGTCGGCCGCCATGCCTTCGGCGACCAGTATCGCGCGACCGACTTCCGCTTCCCGGGCAAGGGCAAGCTCACGCTGAAATTCGTGGGCGAGGACGGCGCGGTGATCGAGCGCGAGGTGTTCGACGCGCCGGGCTCGGGCGTGACCATGGCGATGTACAACCTCGACCAGTCGATCATCGACTTCGCGCGCGCCTCGATGAACTACGGGCTGAACCTCGGCTGGCCGGTGTACCTCTCGACCAAGAACACGATCCTCAAGGCCTATGACGGGCGCTTCAAGGACCTCTTCCAGCAGGTCTACGAGGAGGAATTCGCCGAGAAGTTCAAGGCGGCGGGCATCACCTACGAGCACCGGCTGATCGACGACATGGTGGCCTCGGCGCTGAAATGGTCGGGCGGCTATGTCTGGGCCTGCAAGAACTACGACGGCGACGTGCAGTCGGATACGGTGGCGCAGGGCTTCGGCTCGCTCGGGCTGATGACGAGCGTGCTGATGACGCCGGACGGGCAGACGGTGGAGGCCGAGGCCGCGCATGGCACGGTCACGCGGCACTTCCGCCAGCATCAGGCGGGCAAGGAGACCTCGACCAACTCGATCGCCTCGATCTACGCCTGGACGGGCGGCCTCAAGCACCGCGCCAAGCTCGACGGCAATGCCGATCTCGCCCGCTTCGCCGAGACGCTCGAGCGGGTCACGGTGCAGACGGTCGAGGACGGCTTCATGACGAAGGACCTCGCGCTCCTCGTGGGCCCGGATCAGAAGTGGCTGACCACGATCGGCTATCTCGAGAAGGTCGACGAATATCTCGACCGCGCGCTCGGCGCCTGAGCGAAGGCCGGGGGGCTGTCTGCCCCCCGGACCCCCCGAGGATATTTTCCCAGAGTGAGGATGGAAGGGCTGTGGCGCGCGCTCCACCCAAGCCTCCCATGCCGGGGACCGAGCCCCGCGGCCCTCGCCCGACTCCCGCCGGCTTCGCCGGGTCCGCCCGGACAGAGCAGGTCCGTCCGCCTCGACACGTCCTCCCGCGGCAGCCCCCGACCAGGCACCCTCGGATCCGACGCCCCTCTTGCCCTTTCATTCTGGCCCAAATATCCCGGGGGTCCGGGGGCAGAGCCCCCGGCCTTGCCGCAGGATCCCCATGGCCGACCCTACCACCCACACGAAGCTCGAAGATGCCCAGGCCCTCGCCTACGGTTGCACGATGGCCGCCTTCGGGATCACCATCCTCACGCATCTGGGGCTCGTCACGGGGCAGACGGCGGGCCTCGCAGTCCTGATCTCCTACGCAACGGGCTGGGGCTTCGCGCCGGTCTTCTTTGCGATCAACATTCCCTTCTACTGGCTTGGCTACCGGCGGATGGGGCCAGCCTTCACGCTGAAGACCTTCCTGTCGGTCGCGCTCATGTCGGCCCTTGCGCAGGTCATGCCCCAGTGGATCTCCTTCGCGCATCTCCATCCGGCCTTCGGCGCAGTGCTCTTCGGCCTGACCTCAGGCTCGGCGCTCCTCGCCCTCTTCCGGCACGGGGCAAGCCTCGGCGGCATCGGCATCCTCGCGCTCTACCTTCAGGACAAGACCGGATTCCGCGCGGGCTGGACCCAGCTCGCCTTCGACGCCGGGCTGTTTGCGGTGGCCCTCACGCTGCGTGACTGGCATCTCGTCGCCTGGTCCTTCCTCGGGGCGCTGGTGGTGAACCTCGTCATCGCCATCAACCACCGCCGCGACCGCTACCTCGCGACCTGACGGATCTTCGCGCCATTGCCGGAAAGCTCTGGTGTTTCTGCGCTGCGTCCTGTAACGCCGCGCTCGAACCCCTAATCCCCTACCCGAGAGAGCACCCCGATGGAGCTTCGCAACATCGCCATTATCGCGCACGTCGACCATGGCAAGACGACCCTGGTGGACGAGCTCCTCAAGCAGTCCGGCGCCTTCCGCGACAACCAGTCCGTGGCCGAGCGCGCCATGGACAGCAACGACATCGAGCGCGAGCGTGGCATCACGATCCTCGCCAAATGCACCTCGGTCGAGTGGAACGGCAAGCGCATCAACATCGTCGACACGCCCGGCCACGCCGACTTCGGCGGCGAGGTCGAGCGCATCCTGAGCATGGTCGATGGCGTGGTGCTCCTCGTGGATGCCGCAGAAGGCCCGATGCCGCAGACCAAGTTCGTCACCTCGAAGGCGCTGGCCCTCGGGCTCCGGCCCATCGTGGTGCTGAACAAGGTCGACAAGCCCGATGCCGAGCCCGACCGCGCGCTGAACGAGGTCTTCGACCTCTTCGCCAACCTCGGCGCGTCCGACGACCAGCTCGACTTCCCCGCCCTCTATGCCTCCGGCCGCTCCGGCTGGGCGGACGAACAGCTCGACGGGCCGCGCAAGGATCTGTCGGCCCTGTTCGAGCTCGTGCTGCGCCATGTCCCGGCGCCGAAGCAGCTCGCGGCGCGCGAGGAGCCGTTCCGCATGCTCGCCACCACTCTCTCGGCCGACCCGTTCATCGGCCGCATCCTGACGGGCCGCGTCGAGGCGGGTACGGTCAAGGCCGGCGACACGCTGAAGGCGCTGTCGCGCACCGGCGACCGGATCGAGCAGTTCCGCGTGTCGAAGGTGCTGGCCTTCCGCGGCCTGTCGCAGACCCCCATCGATCTGGGCGAGGCCGGCGACATCGTGACGCTCGCCGGCATGTCGAAGGCGACCGTCGCCGACACTCTCTGCGCCCCCGAGGTGGACGTGCCGCTCCCGGCCCAGCCCATCGACCCGCCGACGATCTCGGTCACCTTCGGCATCAACGATTCGCCGCTCGCCGGCAAGGACGGCAACAAGGTGCAGTCGCGCGTGATCCGCGAGCGGCTGATGAAGGAGGCCGAGATCAACGTCGCGATCAAGGTCACCGACACGCCCGGCGGCGAGGCCTTCGAGGTTGCCGGGCGGGGCGAGCTGCAGATGGGCGTGCTGATCGAGAACATGCGCCGCGAAGGGTTCGAACTGTCGATCTCGCGCCCGCGCGTGCTCTTCCGCGAGGAGGACGGTCAGCGCATGGAGCCCATCGAGGAAGTCACCATCGATGTGGATGACGAGTTCACCGGCGCCGTGATCGAGAAGCTGACCGGGCCGCGCAAGGGCGACCTCGTCGAGATGAAGCCCGCAGGGGCCGGCAAGACCCGGATCATCGCCCATGTGCCCTCGCGCGGGCTCATCGGCTATCACGGCCAGTTCCTGACCGACACCCGCGGCACGGGCGTGCTGAACCGCGTCTTCCACGAATGGGCGCCCCACAAGGGCCCGATCGAGGGCCGCCGCGTCGGCGTCCTCGTCTCGATGGAGAACGGCAGCTCGGTGCCCTACGCGCTCTGGAACCTCGAGGAGCGGGGCCATCTCTTCATCGGCGCGCAGGAATCGGTCTATGTCGGCATGATCATCGGCGAGCACAGCCGCGAGAACGATCTCGAGGTCAACCCGCTGAAGGGCAAGAAACTCACCAACGTCCGCGCCTCGGGCACGGACGAGGCGGTGCGCCTCACCCCGCCCGTCCGGCTCTCGCTCGAGCAGGCCATCGCCTATATCGACGATGACGAGCTGGTGGAGGTGACGCCCAAGATTGTGCGGATGCGCAAGCGCTACCTCGACCCGCATGAGAGAAAGCGCGCTGCCAAGGCCGCGGAATAAGCGAAGGGCGCCCCTGCGGCGCCCTTTTCCATTCCGGTGGGTGGCTCAGGCCGCTACGGCGAGCGGATCCGGCCGGAAGGGCTCGACCCGCACGCGGTCGCCCTCGAAGAGGCAGAAGGAGCCCTGCGCCACCGGCAGCCAGTCGCCCTCGTCCTGCTCCAGCGGCTCCGAGACCACGGCGCGTCCGCCGCGCCGCAGGCTCCAGCGGTGGTAGAGGGTCGGCGCCTGCTCGTCCGATGCATAGCGGACCGCGAAGAGCCGTTCGCCGTCCGAGAAGGCCGCCGTCAGGCGGACGTGGGGCACGCCCCCCTTCTCGCGCGAAAGCCGTTCGAGCCTCAGGACCGCGCGCTCGAGCGCGCCCTTCGGGTCCTGCTCCAGCCCTTCGGCCAGCGCCACCAGAAACAGCACCTCGCTATCCGTCGCGCCCTTGCGGTAGCCGTAGAGCGTCTCGGGGATCAGCATGTCCGCGTCGCGGCGGAAGCGGTCGTAGCCGCCGATCTGGCCGTTGTGCATGAAGCTCCAGCGGCCCACCACGAACGGGTGGCAGTTGTTGCGGCTGGTGGCCGTGCCGGTCGAGGCACGCACATGAGCGAGGAAGAGGCCGGACTTGACCTGCGCCGTCAGGCTGCGCAGGTTCGGATCGCTCCAGGCCGGATAGACGTCGCGGTAAAGCCCGGGCTCCGGCCGCTCGCCATACCAGGCGATGCCGAAGCCGTCGGCGTTGATGGCGGTGCCGCATTCCGTGGCGCAATGGCTCTGATGGATCAGGGAGTGTCCCGGACGGCTCACGACCTCCTCGAGGAAGATCGGCGCTCCGATATAGGCGGCCCAGCGGCACATGTCTCAGCGTGCTCCACGGGCGCGGACGGGTTCCGGCATGTTGACCTGCCTCATCATCTGCTCGCGGCCAGCATAACGCGGGCCGCGGGCCTTGGCATCCTCAAACCGTTACAATAGGTGCCCGCGACAGAGCGCCCTTCGGGCAAGGGACCCGCTCACTCGGCCTCTTCGACCACGACGAGATCGCGGACGGAGGCGCCACGCGCATGATCGAGAGCGGCCTGATATTCGGGCGAGTTGTAGCAGGCCACCGCCGCCTCGACCGAGGGGAAACGCGCCACCACGTTGCGCGAGCGATCCCGCCCCTCGAGCTGGACGTGGCGGCCGCCCCGGGCGAGGAACACGCCGCCATGGGCAGCGATCGCGGGCCCCGCCCCCTTGGCATAACGCCCGTAGGCCTCCGCGTCCGTCACTTCCACATTCGCAATCCAGAGCGCGGTCGCCATGTCAGCCTCCCATCACCGCTTCGGCCGCGCGGATCGCCGCGTCGGCCTGCGAGGCATCGGCCGCCCCCGCCTGCGCCATGTCCGGCCGCCCGCCGCCGCCGCGCCCGCCGAGCGCCTCGGCCGCGGCCTTGACCAGCGTCACGGCCGACAGACGGTCGGTCAGGTCGGGCGTCACGCCTGCCGCCAGCGCGGCTTTGCCCCCGGTGTCCGAGATCAGCAGCACCGCACCGGATCCGACGCGCGCCTTCATCTCGTCGATGAGGCCCGGCATGTCCTTGCCCGGCACGCCCTGTACGACCTGGGCGAGGAACTTCACCCCGCCGATCTCCTTGGCTTCCGAGGCCGCGCCGCCGCCCATCGCGGCCTCGCGGCGCAGCTGCGCCACCTCGTTCTGCAGCTGGCGCCGCTCCTCGACCAGAGCCTTCACCCGGTCCACCAGCTCGGCCGGCGCGGCCTTCAAGGCCGCCGCCACATCCGTCAGCCGCTTCATCTGCTCGTTGAGATAGGCGAGCGCGCCCTCACCGGTCAGCGCCTCGATCCGCCGCACCCCGGCCGACGAGGCCGAGTCGCCCAGGATCACGCAGAGGCCGATGTCGCCCAGCCGCGACACATGGGTGCCACCGCAGAGCTCCAGCGAGTAGGTCTGGCCATCCGTCCCCTTGCCCGAGCCGGCGAGGGTGCCCATCGAGACCACGCGCACCTCGTCGCCGTATTTCTCGCCGAAGAGCGCTTGCGCCCCCAGCGCCCGCGCATCGTCGGGCGACATGATCCGCGTCTCCACCGCGCCGTTCGAGCGGATGAAGCCGTTGACCTCAGCCTCGACCGCCGCCAGCTCCTCGGGGCTCAGGGCCCTGGAATGGCTGAAGTCGAAGCGCAGCCGGTCGGGCGCATTCAGCGAGCCGCGCTGTGCCACATGATCGCCCAGCGCGCGGCGCAGCGCCTCGTGCAGGAGGTGGGTGGCCGAGTGGTTCGCCCGGATCGCCGAGCGCCGCGCATGATCCACCACGAGCGTGGCGCCCTGACCCTGCCGGATCTCGCCTTCGACCACCTCGGCAAAATGCAGGAAGAGGCCCTGCCCCTTCTTCACGTCGGTGATCCGCGCGCGGCCCGTGTCGGTCCGAAGCTCGCCCGTGTCTCCGACCTGACCGCCCGACTCGGCATAGAAGGGCGTCTGGTTCAGGATGATCTGCACCGTCTGGCCCGCGCCGGCCGAGGCCGTCTCGGCCCCCGCGGCGACCAGCGCCAGCACCTGGCCCTCCGCCTGTTCGGTGTCGTAGCCGAGAAATTCGGTCGCGCCATGGGTCTCGGCCAGATCGAACCAGATCGCGGCATCCTTGGTCTCGCCCGATCCCGACCAGCTCGCGCGCGCCTTGGCCTTCTGCTCCGCCATCGCGGCCTCGAAGCCCTCGACATCCACCTTGCGCCCCTTCTCGCGCAGCGCATCCTGCGTAAGATCGAGCGGGAAGCCGTAGGTGTCGTAGAGCTTGAACGCGGCTTCGCCCGGCAGGGGCGAGCCCTCCGGCAGATGGCCGAGTTCATCCTCGAGCAGCCGCAGCCCGCGCTCGAGCGTCTGGCGGAATCGCGTCTCCTCGAGCTTCAGCGTCTCCTCGATCAGCGCCTGACCGCGCGTGAGCTCCGGATAGGCTGCGCCCATCTGCCGCACGAGGGCCGGCACGAGGCGGTGCATCACCGGATCCTGCGCCCCCAGCAGATGCGCGTGACGCATGGCGCGCCGCATGATCCGCCGCAGCACATAGCCGCGCCCCTCGTTCGAGGGCATCACCCCGTCCGCGATCAGGAAGGAGGTCGAGCGCAGATGGTCGGCGATGACCCGGTGGTGGGTCTTGCCGGGGCCGTCCGGATCGGTCGAGGTCGCGTGGGCCGAGGCCTCGATCAGGCTGCGCATCAGATCGGTGTCGTAGTTGTCGTGCTTGCCCTGCAGGAGAGCGCCGATCCGCTCGAGCCCCATGCCGGTGTCGATCGACTGCTTGGGCAGTGGCGTCATCGATCCGTCCGGATGCTGCTCGTTCTGCATGAAGACGAGGTTCCAGATCTCGATGAACCGGTCGCCATCCTCGTCCGCCGAGCCCGGGGGACCGCCCCAAATCGAGGGGCCGTGGTCGAAGAAGATCTCGGTGCAGGGCCCGCAGGGCCCGGTCGGGCCCATCATCCAGAAATTGTCGTTGGTAGGAATGCGGATGATCCGCTCGTCGGGCAGGCCTGCGACCTTCTTCCAGATCTCGGCCGCCTCATCGTCCGTGTGGTAGACGGTGACGAGGAGCTTCTCCTTCGGGATGTCGAAGTCCTTGGTCAGCAACTCCCAGGCGAAGGGGATCGCGTCCGACTTGAAATAGTCGCCGAAGGAGAAGTTCCCCAGCATCTCGAAGAAGGTGTGGTGCCGCGCGGTGTAGCCCACATTGTCGAGGTCATTGTGCTTGCCGCCCGCGCGGACGCATTTCTGCGCCGTGGTCGCGCGGGTGTAGTCGCGGTGCTCGAGACCCGTGAAGCAGTTCTTGAACTGCACCATGCCCGAGTTGGTGAACATCAGCGTCGGGTCATTGCGCGGGACGAGCGGGCTCGACTCCACGACCCGGTGGCCGTTGCGTCGGAAATAATCGAGGAACGTCGAGCGGATATCGTTCAAGGACGGCATGAGGAAGCCTCTGTCAGGCAGATCTGCGGTTCGCCGTCTCGTTTAGCCCTGCGCGCCGAGGCTGTCCACCTCGACGCGCGCGAGCGTCACATGTCCACCAGATCGTCGCCCTTGCCGTCTTCCCCGGTCGAGAAGTCCAGCCCATGCGAGGCGCGAATCCGATCTTCGATATCGCCGGCAACCGTGGGGTTCGCGCGCAGGAAGGCCTTGGCATTCTCGCGCCCCTGCCCGATCCGCTCGTCGCCGTAGGAATACCAGGAGCCCGACTTCTCGACCACGCCGGCCTTGACGCCGAGATCGACGAGCTCGCCCGTCTTCGAAATGCCCTCGCCATACATGATGTCGAACTCGACCTCGCGGAAGGGCGGGGCCACCTTGTTCTTGACCACCTTCACCTTCGTCGTGTTGCCGATGACATTGTCGCGGTCCTTGATGGCACCGGTCCGGCGAATGTCGAGGCGCACGGAGGCGTAAAACTTCAGCGCGTTGCCGCCCGTCGTCGTCTCGGGGTTGCCGAACATCACGCCGATCTTCATGCGGATCTGGTTGATGAAGATCACCATGCAGTTCGACCGGCCGATGGATGCGGTCAGCTTCCGCATGGCCTGGCTCATCAGGCGGGCCTGCGAGCCCATCTGCATGTCGCCCATGTCGCCCTCGATCTCGGACTTGGGCGTCAGCGCCGCCACCGAGTCGACCACGATCAGGTTCACCGCGCCGGACCGGACCAGCGTGTCGACGATCTCGAGCGCCTGCTCGCCCGTGTCGGGCTGGCTGATGAGGAGTTCGTCCAGGTTGACGCCGAGCTTCTTGGCATATTGCGGGTCGAGAGCATGTTCGGCGTCCACGAAGGCGCAGACGCCACCCTTCTTCTGCTCTTCCGCCACCACATGCAGGGTCAGCGTGGTCTTGCCCGAGCTTTCGGGGCCGTAGATCTCGATGATTCGCCCCTTGGGCAGACCGCCGATGCCGAGCGCGATATCGAGACCCAGCGAGCCCGTCGAAGTCGCCTCGATCTCCATGACCGGGCTGTTGGCCCCCAGTTTCATGATCGAGCCCTTGCCGAACTGCCGTTCGATCTGTGCCAGCGCGCTTTCGAGCGCCTTCGCCTTGTCCATCTCGCGCCTTCCGTTCAAGTCGAGCAGGTTCGCCGTCGCCATGTCCTGTTCCTTATTCCATAGCCGCGCCAAGGCAGCAATCGCTTCGCGAGTTCGCCCTATGTTCCGAAGCAATATGGGATCATAAGGCGAACATTGCAACCGGTTTCTCCGGCAGATGCAGCTTTCGACCAAAGCGGTTAAGGGCTAGTTTAAGGCCGCGGGTACTTGGCACCCGGGCGATAAAAAGGGACGGGATGCTGGTATTCTGGGAGCAACGGCTGGCGTTTCTTGCCACGCCAAAGACGGGGACGACCGCGATCGAGACCGCTCTCGAATCGCTGGCAACCGTGTCGGTCCAGCGACCGCCCCTCCTGAAGCACACCACGGTTCAGCAGTATCGGCAGTTCATCGGCCCCTACCTCGACAGCACGGCAGGAGAGCCTTTCACACTGGTGGCCCTGATGCGCGAGCCGCGGGCCTGGCTTGGCAGTTGGTTCCGCCACCGCCAGCGGGAAGATGTCGTGGAAGCCGCGAGGAGCACCGCCCATCTGGATTTCGACGCTTTCGTAAGGGCCTATGCGTCGGACCCGCAGCCCGAGTTCGCGGCGGTGAGCTCCCAGGCCCGCTTCCTGGACTCCGGTGAGGCACGCGGGGTGGATCGACTCTTTCGCTACGAAGCCATCGACTTGTTCATCGACTTTCTGGAAGAGCGTCTTGGGTGCGAGATTATCCTGCCCCGGCTCAACGTCTCGCCCTGTGCGCCGCTCGATCTCAGCGCCGACAGCGAGGAGAGCCTGCGGAACGTCCTTTCGCGCGATTTCGACCTGTATGCCTCGCTCGACTGAGGGTCAGTGCACCTGCTCCTGCACTGTAGAGGTCAAATCGTTGAGCGAGAAGGGTTTGGGCAGGAACACCGAATTCGGGATGCGTGATTGCGACTCGGCCAGGCATTCCTCGGCGTAGCCCGAGACGAAGATGACGCGGACATCGGGGCGCTGCTGCAGCGCCTGACGGACCCATGTCGGTCCGTCCATCCCCGGCATCACCACATCGGTCACGAACACGTCGACCTCGAGCGCCGGATCCTCGAGAGCCCGCAGCGCCTCCTCGGCATTCTCGGCCTCGATGACCGTGTAGCCGCGCATCCGCAGGGCACGGGAGGCAAAGGCGCGCACGGGCGCTTCATCCTCGACCAGGAGCACCACGCCCTCGCCGCGGCGCGAGCCGTCGGGTTCGGGACGGGCGGCCGGAACCGGCTCGACGGGAAGCGGCTCTTCATTGATGGGAAAATAGAGGTGGAAGACGCTGCCGCGCCCGACTTCGCTGTCCACGAAGATGAAGCCGCCGGATTGCTTCACGATGCCGTAGACCGTCGAGAGGCCGAGCCCCGTTCCCTCGCCGACGCGCTTGGTGGTGAAGAAGGGCTCGAAGATCTTCTGCAGCCGGTCGGGCGGTATGCCGACACCTTCGTCGCGCACATGGATTGCGGCATAGCGCCCGGGCGGTACGGCGGCGCGGTCGCGGCGCAGCTCTTCGGTCAGCACGAGATCCTCGGTCTCGATCCCGATCACCCCACCCTCGGGCATGGCGTCGCGAGCATTGACAACGAGGTTCATCAGAACCTGCTCGAGCTGACGCTTGTCGGCACGGATCGGCCCGAGGTCGGGTGCATGTGACAGCCGCAGCGTCACGCGCTCGCCCACCAGACGATTGAGAAGGTGGGTCAGGTCGGCCAGAACCTCCTGAAGGTCGATCCGTTCGGGCTTCAGCGTCTGCTTGCGCGAGAAGGCGAGGAGCTGACCGACGAGGCTCGCGGCCCGATTGGCGTTCTGGTGGATCTGGACGAGATCCGCGAATTCCGGGTCCTCGCGATCGTGGCGCAGCAGCAGCAGATCGCAGTGGCCCGAGATCGCGGTGAGCAAATTGTTGAAGTCATGGGCAATGCCGCCGGCAAGCTGGCCGATCGCCTGCATCTTCTGGCTCTGGACGAACTGAGCCTCGAGCGTCTTGAGCGCCGTGGCGTCATTCAGGACCGCGAGGACAAGCGGACGCCCGTGCTCGACGATGCGGCGCAGCGCGATCTGGAGGAACACCTCTTCCTCGGATCGGCGCAGGCGCAGCACTTCGGCGCCTCCGGGCATCCGCTCGGCGGCGACATCGGCGAGCCAGTCGCGGACCGCACGGCCGAGGCCCTCGAACAGATCGGAGAAATCCGGCTGCGCATCGTGGCCGAGGCCGAGCAGATCGCGCGCCGCGCGGTTCGCGACGCGCAGGCTGCCGTCGCTGCCGAACTTCATCAGGGCCACCGGCAGATGCTCGAAATCCGCGTGAGCGGAGCCCAGCGCGGTCGTGGAAGGCACCGGCATGAGGTAGATTTCCCGCCGTTCGCCCAGGCCTTCGACCTCGGCCAGGATCGCGCGCACGGGGCCGTCAACGGTGGCCACCTCGACCTCCTCGCCCGACCGGGGCGCGAGATCGGTGAAGACGCGGTCCAGGCGTTTCGGCCGCTCGCCGACCAGCCGGCGCAGCGATTCATTTGCGAAAAGCACCACGCCCGACTTGTTCGCGACCAGCATCGGCAGGCTCAGCCCCTCGGCTCCGCGGCCGGCCACCACGGAGCGGTCCTGGAACTCCTCGAGCCGCCAGAGGAAGCGGCCGGGCCCGATCCGGTGCACGGACAGCCGGACATGGCCGCGGCGCGTCACCACATCCTCGCGCGATGAGCCGAGATTGGCCGCGCGGGCCTGCAGCCGGAAGAGCACGGAGGCGGGGCTTGCAAAGTGATCGCCGAGCGATGCCACGAGCGTGCTGCCGCTGCGCTCGCCGAAACGGGCGATGGCCGCGCGGTTCTGGTAGCCGACCTGGCCCACCGCGTCCGTGGTGAAGCAGGGTGCCGCATCCTCGCCCAGCAGCCGCGCGAACCGCAGATCGAGGCCATGGTCGCGCACCCGCTCCCAGACCATGAGCCCCCGGGCGATCAGCACGATGGCCGCGAAGGTGAGCGCCACCATGGCGGCTTCGAGCCGCATGTCGAGGTCGGAGGCGAAGAGAGCGGTCACCAGGGCCCCGCCGGCCACGGCGAGCAGAAGCCAGTGCCTTGAGCGGAGACCTTCCGCCGCCCCCACGAGATCTGCTGACTGCCTGTGCACTGACATCCCCGAGCCGGATTCGCCCCGCGGACATTCGGCCCTGAAATCGTTAAGCACTGTTTAATCTGCGCGAGGATCCAGCTCGCAAAGCCCGGAAACTCAGCCGTTTCTCTGCAACAGGTCGAGGAAGAAGCCGTCGCCGCCGTCGAGAGGGGTCAGTCGCAGCTGGTGCACCCGCGTCCAGCCGGAGGTCCGCTCGAGGAAAGCCTCGGTCTGGCCCGCATTTTCAGAGGCGAGAAGCGAGCAGGTCGCATAGGCGAGATGCCCGCCCGGGCGGACCAGCGGGGCCACCTCGTCGAGGATCGTCGACTGGATCGCCCGGAGTTCGGCCAGACGCTCCGGCGTGAGGCTCCATTTGCCCTCCGGCGCACGGCGCCAGCTGCCCGAGCCCGAGCAGGGCACGTCCGCCAGCACGAGATCGAAGGGGCCGCGGCGCGCGGGGTCTCCCGGTGCGAGCCGCCGCACCTTGACGCCGGCGCGGGCGGCCCGCTCGGGCAGGTCGCGCATGCGGCGCGGGTCGGCATCGTGGGCCGAGAGATCGATGGGCGCACGGGCGGCCATGGCGAGGCTCTTGCCGCCGCCGCCGGCGCAGTAGTCGAGCACACGGTCGCCCGGGGCGAGCGGCAGCGCCGCGACGATGGCCTGAGAAGCGGCATCCTGCAGCTCGACCCGCCCCTCGCGATAGGCGGCGGAGGCCTGCAGTCTGCGCGGGTTTTCCGTCACTTCGAGCGCCGTCTCGGCCAGGGGATGCGGCTGCGTGACGATGCCCTCGGCCGCGAGTTCGGCCGCCGCGGCCGCCCGGTCGGTCCGCGCGAGATTGACGCGCAGGAAGACGGGCGCGCGATGGCGGAGCGCCTCCATCACCGGGGCGAAGTCCGCGCCGAGACTGTCGCGCAGCGCCGGCGCGAGCCAGTCGGGACAATCGAGCGCCTCGAGCTCGGCGGGCGCCTGCGGCTTAAGCTCGGATCCCGCGGGCGGCGCGGGCGCATGGCCCTCGCCGGTGAAGAGATCCCCCACCTCCTGCCCGGCCATCCGCAGCCCGCCCAGCACGAGCCCCCGCCCTGTCTCGGCTCCGCCCGCCCGCGCGAAGGAGCGCCGGCAGCGCAGCGCGTCGAACACGAGGTCGCGCACCGCGGCCCGGTCGCCCGAGCCCGCGAACCGGCTCGCCCGGCCCCAGTTCGTCAGGGCCTGCTCGGCTGGGGTGCCGCCGAGGATCCGGTCGAGGATGCCGATGGCGGCGGAGAGGCGGGCAGCGGGCGTCATGGCGGAAACTCCGGCGGGAAGCGGGCTGCGGAGGCATGACACGGGCGGCGGGGCATGGCAAACAGCAACTCGAACGGCAGCGAGGGTGGAATGGCGCTCAATTTCCGGCAGACCGAAATCCTGGAGATCGCCCGCAGCGAGGGGCGCGTGGTGGTCGAGCAGCTCGCCGAACATTTCGCGGTCACGCTCCAGACCATCCGACGCGACCTGACCGAACTGTCGGACGCAGGCCTCCTTGACCGGGTGCATGGCGGAGCGGTGCTGCGCACGGGCGTGTCGAACATCGGCTACGAGGAGCGGCGCCGCATGAACGAGGCCGCCAAGGCCTCCATCGGGCGGGCCTGCGCCCGGGCGATCCCGGACAATTCCTCGATGATCATCAACATCGGCACCACGACCGAGGCCGTCGCGCGCGAGCTTCTGAACCACCGCAACATCACGGTCGTGACGAACAACATGAACGTGGCCAATATCCTCGCCACCAACCCCTCCTGCGAGGTGATGGTCGCGGGCGGACAGCTCCGCCGCTCGGACGGGGGGCTGGTGGGCGATCTGACGATCCAGTTCATCGAGCAGTTCAAGGTGGATTTCGCGATCATCGGCGCTTCGGCGCTGGATCGCGAGGGCGACATGCTCGATTTCGACCTGGCCGAGGTGCGGGTCTCGAAGGCGATCCTGCGTCAGTCGCGGCAGCGGTTCCTCGTCACGGACAGCTCCAAGCTCGACCGCAAGGCCCCGGTGCGGCTTGGCTCGCTCGAGGAGCTGGACGCCGTCTTCACGGACAGCCCCCTGCCCGAGGAGCTGGCGCGCCGCTGCGAGAGCTGGGAGACCGCGGTCACCGTGGCGGATCAGGCGATCCCGTCCGCCTAGAGCGCGTGCAGCGCGCCGGTCGCGAGATTGTGGATGCGCGAGACCCGCGAGCCGTCCCATTCGAAGGCGAAGTGGTCGCCCTGAGCCGGCGCCCCGGCCACGTCCGGCCAGAAGAGCGCGACGCAGAGCCCGTCCGGCGCGCGGGCGCTGGGATAGAGGATGCCCTCGGCTCCTTCCGCCCGCCGCTCGGCGCCGAAGCGCTGCGCGGCGCGGTAATCCTCCGGATCGAGCAGATCCGCCCGCTCGGCCCCCACCACCTCGAGCTCGGCATCGAGTCGCCCGACCAGTTGGCGGAACTCCGATGTCCAGCCCGGGGCCTCGTTCGTGGCCGCCATGAAGCGCCCATGGTGGTGAGCCACCTCGATGAGCGCGGTCTCGAGCGTCTCGGCCGCGTAATAGACCCCGAAACTGCCGTCGGAGAAACGGCTCGGCCGGTCGGGCGAGACATGGGTGAAGGGCGCCATAGCCCATGAGGCGCCAGCGCCCGAGACACGCCGCGCCGGCGGCACCAGATCGAGCCTGCCCAGGCTCTCGCGGAGCCGGGGATTGCTCTTCGCCTCGGCCGAGGCAATGGCCTCCCAGTCGGCGGGATCGGCGATGTCCTCGAAGAGGTCGATGGGCGGAAAGCGCGAGCGGATGATCCGGTGGGTCCGGTCCCAGGTCACGCGGCGGCGCGCCATCTCACCAGCCTCCGCGCTCGGCATCGAGGTAATTGCGCACGCGGAGCAGGTCGGTGATCTCGCCGCCCAGCATCACCTGTAGCGCGGGCGCCCCTCCGAAGGCTTCGTTGGGCCGCCGCACCCAGCCATAGGCCCGCTCGGGCTCGCGGAAGATCAGCCGGAGCGCCTTGTGGATCCCCATCAGAAGCGACAGCCGCGTCTTCTGGTCGCGCGAGATCCGCCCCGGAGCACCGCCCTTCCAGCGCGCCCAGGTGCGCGGCGAAAGCTCGCCCAGCAGGATCGCCGCCTCGCGGTCCGAGACCTCCCAGAGGCGGAAAAGATTGACGACCGCGCGCGCCATGGCGGCCGCTTCCGCATCGGTGATGCGGGGAGTGCCGGGATCTGCGGGGGTCTTGTCCAGCGGGCGGAGGGCGAACATGACGGTCTCCTTTTGGCAAGATTTATGCCTCTCACGGTCATTTGGCAAGCATGGCTTCGGCAGCCGTCGTCCGAATCCCTTGCATCCGTCCCCGGAAGGCTCATATTTCCGCGAGCTCCGCATGGGGCGTATTCTGGTGACCGGGCCCCTCTGGCGAGAGAATGCGGCGCTCTCGCGATGTCGGCACCCAAAGCGTCAATGGCCGCCAGGACGCGACTCTCCATCATGTGCAAAGCCACTCCCCCCTTCCGTGCGGGCGCCTCTGTGCGCTTTCTCCGTCCGGAGAAGCACGCATGACCACGGCTTCCGGGAAAAGCACGATCTCCTATTTCACCTGGGCCTTCGCCTTCACGCTCGTGGGGCTGGCCCTCGGCGGCTTCCTCGGCTGGCAGACGACCGGCACAATCGAAGGCACCGCCACGATCTTCTTCATCTGCTGCGTGCTGGCGGTGCTCGAGATCTCGCTCTCGTTCGACAATGCCATCGTGAATGCCAACAAGCTGAAGACGATGACGCCCGAGTGGCAGCACCGTTTCCTCACCTGGGGCATCATCATCGCGGTCTTCGGGATGCGGATCATCTTCCCCCTGCTGATCGTCGTCATCGCGGCGCACCTCGGCCCCTGGGAGGCACTGAAGCTCGCGGCCACCCAGCCCGCGGAATATTCCCGCATCATGCATGAGGCGCACACGCCCATTGCGGCCTTCGGCGGCACCTTCCTGATGATGGTCGGCCTGACCTACTTCTTCGACCAGGAGAAGGACATCCACTGGGTGCGCTGGATCGAGGAACAGGCCAGCCGCTATTCCTCGATCCGCGGGGTCGAGGTGGCGGTGGTGCTCTGCGCGGTCCTGGGCTTCTCGCGGCTCCTCGAAGGGGCCGAGCAGCAGGTCTTCATCAACAGCGCGCTCTACGGGCTGCTCACCTTCCTCCTCGTCGAGGTGCTGGGCGGCTTTCTCGACCATCGCCAGCAGGCGCTCGACGCGGCGGCCAAGGGCGGGTTCGGCGCCTTCCTCTATCTCGAGGTGCTCGACGCCTCCTTCTCCTTCGACGGGGTGATCGGGGCCTTCGCCCTTAGCCAGAACCTGTTCGTGATCGCGATCGGCCTCGGGATCGGCGCGATGTATGTGCGCTCGATGACCATCATGCTGGTCGAGCGCGGGACGCTGGCGCAATACCGCTACCTCGAGCACGGCGCCTTCTACGCGATCCTGATCCTCTCGGTCATCATGTATGTCCAGACGCTGACCCACATTCCCGAGGTCATCACCGGGCTCGGCGGTGCGGGGCTGATCGGGATCTCGCTCTGGTCCTCGATCCGCTGGAACCGGCAGCATGCCGGAGAGCTGCCCGAGGCCGAGGCGGCCCCGCGCTGACCCTGCGGACGTGCCCGGCTTCGGGCACGTCCCCGTCCTGACCCTCAGAACCGATAGGGGATGTGGCTCTCGGCGATGCGGAGCCGTTCCAGCTCTTCCTCGCTGGCACGGTTGCGCATCCAGGGCGCCGGGTGCCGGACATCGCGCAGGCCGCCGATCAGTCCGATCAGGCTCTGGACGGCAGCGGTGGTCAGGGCGGTCATGACATGCTCGTTCTGCTGTTTCCTCTGCTCAAAATCTGGTCGGTTTGCGAAGACCGCTCGTTGATGCGGATCAACGGGCGGCCCCGGTGCGACGCCGCGCCTCAGGGGGCGGGCGGGAGCGCCGCCCCATGCCCCCCGGCTCAGGTCCGGAAGACCCTGTAGATCGCCGGGATCACCAGCACCGTGAGCAGGGTCGAGCTCATCAGCCCGAAGAGAAGCGAGATGGCGAGCCCCTGAAAGATCGGGTCGGCGAGGATCACCGCGGCTCCGATCATGGCCGCGAGCGCGGTCAGCAGGATCGGCTTGAACCGGATGGCTCCCGCCTCGATCAGCACCTCGAGCCGGTCGCGCGCGGGATCGGCATGGCGGATGAAATCCACGAGGAGGATCGAGTTGCGGACGATGATCCCCGCCAGCGCGATGAAGCCGATCATCGAGGTGGCCGAGAAGGGCGCGGCAAAGAGCCAGTGGCCGAGCATGATGCCGAGGAACGTGAGCGGCACCGGCGTCAGCACCACCAGCGGCAGGCGGAAGCTGCCGAACTGCGCCACCACGAGGATGTAGATCCCCAGAAGCGCCACGCCGAAGGCCCCGCCCATGTCGCGGAACGTGACCCAGGTCACCTCCCATTCGCCATCCCAGAGCAGGACGGGCCGCGTCTCGTCCTCGGGCTGGCCGTGGAGCGCGATCTCGGGCTGCGTTCCCTCGGGCCAGTCCATCGCCTCGAGCGCGCGATCCACCGCCAGCATCCCGTAGAGCGGCGCCTCGAAATCGCCCGCGAGCTCGGCCGTGACCATCTCGGCGGCGCGGCCGTTGTGGCGGAAGATCGGCCATGACGCACGCTCCTCCGTCACCCGCACCACATCGCCCAGCTCCACGACCCCGCGCGCGCCGGGCAGCAGATCCGCCGGGATCGGCGTCGACAGGAACCGCTCGTCGAGCACCCGGTCTCCCTTGGGCCGGGCGAGCACGATCGGGATCGGATGCCGCCCCTCGCCGCGGTGCGAATAGCCCACCACGCTCTCGCCGTTCAGAAGCTGGATCGTGTCGAACACATCCGCCTCCTGCACCGAGAAGAATTCGAGATCGTCGGGCTCGATGGTCGCGCGCAGCCGCGCGGGCGGGGTCCCGAAGCTGTCGTCCACATCGACCACGAAGGGCACGCTCTCGAAGGCGTCGCGGATGCGGCTGGCCGCTTCGCGCCGCGCCTCGGGCGTGGGACCGTAGACCTCGGCCAGAAGCGTCGCGATCACCGGCGGACCGGGCGGCGGCTCCACCGTCTTCAGCACCGTCCCCTCGGGGCGCGGGATCGCCTTCAGCCGCTCGCGGATCTCGAGCGCGATCTCGTGGCTCTCGCGGTCCCGCGCGGCCTTGGGCGCGAGATTGACCTGCAGGTCGCCCTCGTGCGGCCGACCGCGCAGATAGTAGTGCCGCACCAGCCCGTTGAAGTTGAAGGGCGCCGCCGCGCCGGCATGGGTCTGGACCGAGATCACCTCCGGCAGCGCCAGCACCGCCCGCGCCGCGTCCTGCGCCACCCGGTCGGTGGCCTCGACCGACGCGCCCTCGGGCAGGTCGATCACCACAGCGAGCTCGGACTTGTTGTCGAAGGGCAGGAGCTTCACCGTCACATGCTGGGTGTAGAGAAGCCCCATCGAGCCGAAGGAGACGACCACCGTGACGAGGAGGAAGAGGAGCGCCCTGCCCTTCGTCCTCAGCACCGGCCGCGCTACCGCCGCATAAAGCCGCCCGAGCCGCCCGCCGGGCGCGGCATGGTCTTCGCCATGGAGCGGCGCCCGCCCCGCGATCTTCAGCATGAGCCAGGGCGTGATGATGACGGCCACGAAGAACGAGAAGATCATCGCGGCCGAGGCATTGGCCGGGATCGGGCTCATGTAGGGCCCCATCAGCCCGGAAACGAACAGCATGGGCAGCAGCGCCGCCACGACGGTCAGGGTGGCCACGATGGTGGGGTTGCCTACCTCGGCCACCGCCTCGACGGCCGCCTCGGCCCGCGGCTTCGTCCGCTCCATGCCCCAGTGGCGGGCGATGTTCTCGATCACCACGATGGCATCGTCGACGAGGATCCCTATCGAGAAGATCAGCGCGAAGAGCGACACCCGGTTCAGCGTGTAGCCCATGAGCCAGGCGGCGGCGAGCGTGAGGAGGATCGTGACCGGGATCACGATGGCCACCACCATGGCCTCGCGCCAGCCGATGGCGACCCAGACCAGCGCGATGATCGAGATCGTGGCGAGCCCGAGGTGGAACAGAAGCTCGTTGGCCTTCTCATTCGCCGTCTCGCCGTAATCGCGGGTGACGGTAACGGCCATGCTGTCGGGGATGAGGCTGCCTTCCAGCGCCTCGATCCGGTGCAGCACCGCCTCGCCCACCACCACCGCATTGGCGCCCGCGCGCTTGGCCACGGCGAGCGTGACGGCGGGGGTCCTGAGGATCGTGCCATCCTCGGCCCGCGTGACGTTGGCGACCAGCGCCTCGGTCATGTCCGAGACCACCCCCACCTCGGCCACGTCGCCCACATAGACCGGCCGCCCGTCGCGCGTGGTGAGCAGAAGGTTCGCGATCTCTGCGGGCGTCGTGAGCGTCCGGCCCGCGATCAGCGCGACCTGCCCGCCCTCCTGCCGCAGAAGGCCCGCATCCTGCGCCTCGTTCGCGCCACCCACCTTCGCGGCAAGGCTCTGGAGCGTCACGCCGAAGAGCGCGAGCTTTTCGGGATCGGGGGCCACGCGGATCGCCTCGGGCGTCTCGCCCACGAGATAGGTGAGGCCCACGTCCTCGACCTTGGCGACCTCGGTGCGCAGCTCGCGCGCCACGCGCGTGAGGTCGTTGGCCGTCACCCCCGGAACGGTCGGCACGAGGGTCAGGGACAGGATCGCCACATCGTCGATGCCGCGGCCGACGATCTGCGGCTCGGCGATGCCCTTCGGGATGCGGTCCAGGTTGGCCCGCACCCTGTCATGGACCCGCAGCACCGCCGCATCGGAGGAGGTGCCCACGACGAAGCGGGCCGTGACCATCGCCCGATCGTCCGAGGTCTGCGAATAGACGTGCTCGACCCCGTCGATGGCCTTGACGATGGTCTCGAGCGGTTCGGTCACGAGCTTGACCGCATCTTCGGCGCGCAGGCCCGGCGCCTGGACATGGATATCGACCATCGGCACCGAGATCTGCGGCTCTTCCTCGCGCGGGAGCGAGAAGAGCGCGACCAGCCCCACCGCCAGCGCCGCGAGGATGAAGAGCGGCGTCAGCGACGAGCCGATGAACGAGCGGGTGAGATGGCCGGCGAGGCCGAGCCCGGGGCGGCGGTCACTCATGGACGGCCACCGGCACGTCGCCCGGCTCGAGACCCGAGAGGATTTCGACCATCCCGTCCTGGCGCTGGCCCAGCACCACGGTCCGCTCGACCGGACCGCCCGACCCTTCGACCGCGACGAAGTCGAGACCCGCGCGGCGCAGGACCGCCGCCTCGGGCACCAGAAGCGCCTCGCGTTCGCCCACCGGCAGCCGCACCAGCACCCGGGCATCGACGAACCGCTCGGACAGGCCCGGCACATCCACATCGGCGATCACGCGCCCATTCTCGATCTGCGGATAGATCCGGGCGAGGCGGCCGTCCTGCGGACCCTCGGCTCCCTCGATCACGATCCCGTCGCCCTCCTTCAGCGCACCCGCATGGCGCTCGGGCACCGCGAGGCGCAGGAAGAAGCCGCCGCCGCCCACGGTGGCCACCGCCTCGCCCGCCAGCACCACCGCCCCCGCCGCCACCGGCACGTCGAGCACGAGCCCCGCGATGGGCGCCAGCACCCGGCCCTCGGCCGCCTGCTGCTCCAGCACCTTCCGCTGGGCCGCGTTGGCCGCAATCCTGCCCGTGAGCACCTGCACTTGCGTGCGCAGCGCATCCGACTGCTGCGAGGTCGAGACGCCGCGGGCGAGCAGATCCTCGACCCGGCCCAGTTCGGTGCGGGCATTGGCCAGTTCCGCCTCGAGCGCCGCGCCCTCGGCATCGATCGCGGCAAGCTGGAAGCCGATCTTCTCGTCCACCACCTCGGCCAGGAGCTGCCCCGCCTCGACCCGGTCCCCCTCGGTGACTGACAGGCGGACGAGCGTGCCGCCGAGCCTCGCCCGCGCCGGGATCCGGTCGCGCGCCTCGATCCGTCCGTAGACGGATTTCCACTCGGTCACCGTCACCGGCCGCAGGGGCTCGGCCAGAAGCTGCAGGGGCAGGAGCGACAGCAGGGCCGCAAGGATCAGGCGTGTCATGACGAATGTCCGGGGCGAGGCCAGAGGCGGCGGTTATATTCGATTTGACGAATATAATACTCGAGGCCTCCATTCAAGCCGCACCGGCCTTGACGCGGCCGGATTCTCGCGCGCGCTCACGATGGCCGCCACATCCGACGGGATCGGACAGACGCGCCTGCGCATCCCTCAAGGAAGCGCGGGGGCCGCTGACCTGAGCCTCCTCCGGAAGGCCGCCAAGTTGCATGGGATCGGACAGACGCGCCCCTTCACGAGACCGAAAGGCCCGAAGTGCATCTCCGTCGAGGCGCAGGGAGCGGCCTTCACCCGGCTTCGCGGAAGGCATTCCCGGCCGCCCTGC
The DNA here is from genome assembly GCF_000012905.2 of Cereibacter sphaeroides 2.4.1. Taxonomy (NCBI): domain Bacteria; kingdom Pseudomonadati; phylum Pseudomonadota; class Alphaproteobacteria; order Rhodobacterales; family Paracoccaceae; genus Cereibacter; species Cereibacter sphaeroides. Next base: position 2,197,969 of record NC_007493.2, read on the forward strand.
CCCATGTCCGCGGCCAAGACCCAGCGCCGGCGGTAGCCCCGTGCCCCGAAGCCCTCGCTTGACGTGAGGGCAAACTGCCGGCGCCGCGCACGGCGATCTCAGAGCACCACAATGCCGTTGTGCTTGGCCTTGTGCTCGGGCTCGACATGGATGCTCACGCGGCTGTGCGGGATCAGCCGGTGCAGGGCGCTTTCGATCCGGTCGCAGATGTCGTGCGCCGCAGCGACCGTGGTCTCGCCCGTCACCACGAGGTGGAAGTCGATGAAGGTCGCCTGCCCCGCGTGACGGGTCCGCAGGTCATGCGCCTCGACCGCCCCCACCGCCTCCTGCGAGATCACCTCGCGCACGCGCACCAGCACCTCGTCCGAGACGGATTCGTCCATCAGCCCGCTCACCGAGGAGGAGACGACCACCCAGCCCGACCAGAGGACGTTGACCGCCACCAGAGCCGCCAGCGCCGGATCGAGCCACGGCCAGCCCGTGAAGATCGCAGCCAGCACACCCACGGTCACCCCGATCGACGAGACCACGTCGGCCAGCAGGTGCCGCCCGTCGGCCATCAGGGCAGGCGAGCGCAGCCGCCGCCCACGCGAGATCAGGATCCAGCTCCAGAAGGCATTGAGGAGGGTGGCCGAGCCATTCACCAGAAGCCCCTCGACAGGCGCGACCAGCGGCTTCGGATCGAGAAACCCGAGCGTCGCCTCGCGCAGGATCAGGAGCGCCGCCACGATGATCATGGCCCCTTCGAGCACCGCACTCAGGAACTCGGCCTTGTGATGGCCGTAGGGATGGTTGGCATCGGCCGGAATGGCCGCCACCCGGATCGCCACCAGCGCCACGCCCGCCGCAGCCACGTTCACGATGCTCTCCATCGCATCCGACAGGAGCGCGATCGAGCCCGTCATCCACCAGGCCAGCGCCTTGAGGCCGAGCACGACCACCCCGACGATCAGACTTCCCACCGCGAGCTTGAGGGTCTGGGACATGGGCCGGCTCCGGAGGGCTGAAGGGCGCGACAGCCTGAACGAACGCGGCCGCCTTTTCGAGGCGGCCGCTCTAGCAGGATTCGGGCAGATCAGGCAAGCACCTGATTTGACTTGAGAATGTCTCGCAATCTCAGGCGTCTATCCATTCGGCGCCCGCGCGGGCATGCAGATAGCCGTTGGCCAGCTGCCCCCCCGGCGCCACGGCCCGCGCCGCGGCCTCGAGATCCTCCGTCGCCCCCCCTGCCGCGATGGCGGCGTCAAAGGCCCGGGCAAGCGCCACCATGTCGCCGGTGTGGGGCGAGAGGCGCAGCGCCGAGACGCCGGCCGCCAGCAGATCGGGGATCTCGCGGCCCGCGAAGGAGGTCGCGCAGGAGAGTGTCTGCACCCCGTTCACCGCGAGGAACCGCTCGCCATCGAGCGTGTCCACTTCGCGCCCGTCGGGGTCTGCGTTGCAGATGAACTGGCAGCTGTCCTTGATCCGGTCGTGCAGCCGCGCATGGTAGCAGCGCCCCGAGATCGCCAGCGGCTGGCGACCGAAGCCCCAGACCTCGACCGCCACGCCCCGCTCCTTGCCGGCCCGCGCGAGGGTTTCGACCGACTCCATCGGCAGCTCGTTCGGCAGACAGATGCGCCTGGCCCCGCGCGAGGCGAGCCAGTCGAGCGTGCCCACGTTGTAGCAGTTGATGAGCGGGCTGACCGAGAAGGCCGCGCCCTCTGGAATGTAGGCCAGCGCCGTCAGGTCGGCGATCTCGATACCCGCGCCCGCGTCGATCAGCTCTTCGGTCAAGGACCGCTCGCGCTTCAGCGTGACGAGGGCCAGCGACGAGAGCCAGACCTCCTTGCCCGCCGCGCGCAGCCGCTCGACCGCGACCGGGATCTCGCCCTGCCAGAAGGGCAGCCGCTTCGAGCAGACGACCTCGCCCAGCACGACGCGGGCAACGGGCGCCTCGTCGGCGATCCGCGCGTAGAAGTCGCGCACGCGTTCGGCTTCCCAGAAGAAGAGGTTCGGTCCGAGTGTGAGATCCATGGCCTTATCTCCAGGTCTTGGCATAGGCGCCCGTCGTGGTCGCCTGCCCCTCCGAGAGGGCGGCCAGCGCCCCCTGCGGCATGGGCTGGCCCGCGGCCAGCGCATCGACGGCGGCGCGGAAGCTGCGCACCACCTGCGCGACATAGGACCGCGAGCGCTGCCGCCCCTCGATCTTCAGCGCGGTGACGCCCGCCTTGGCGAGCTGGGGCAGGATGTCCTGCGCGTTGAGGCTGACCGCATCCTCGAAGATGTGGCCCACCTGATCGCCCGAGGTGAAGCAGCCCTTGCAGAGCGTCGGATAGGGCGCGGGCTGATCCTTGCCCACGCGGTGGATGGTGAACTCGCCGAGGCGCGCGGCGAGCTCGTCGCCCTCCTCGACATATTGCACCTCGGTCGCGGGCGAGCAGACGCCGTTCATGTTGGGCGACTTGCCGGTGGCATAGGACGAGAGCGAGCAGCGCCCCTCGGCCATGACGCAGAGACCGCCGAAGACGAAGACCTCGGTCTCGACCTCGGGCGTCTCCTTGTTGATCGCGGCGATCTCGGCCACGGTCAGCACACGCGGCAGCACCACGCGCTTCACGCCGAACTCGCGGCTGTAGAAGTTGATGACATCCGGGTTGGCTGCCGCCGCCTGCACCGAGAGGTGCCGCCGCAGGTTCAGATGGTTCTTCGCGGCATAGGCCAGAAGCCCCATGTCGGCGAGGATCACCGCATCTGCGCCCGCGGCTTCGGCTGCGGCGATGTTGCGATGCCAGAGCGACTCGTCTCCCGCCCGCGGAAAGGTGTTGATCGCGACCAGAACATGCGCGCCATGCTTGTGGGCGAAGGCCACGCCCTCGGCCAGTTCCTTCGGCGAGAAGTTCAGGCCGGGGAAGTTGCGGGCATTCGTCTCGTCGGCAAAGCCGCAATAGACGGAATGGGCACCGGCTTCCACGGCGGCGCGCAGCGCGGCAGGGGTGCCGGCAGGGCAGACGAGTTCCATCAGATCACTCCCGAGGCGCGGCGCAGGGCCACGCCGGTTTGACGTTCAAGGGCGGCCGCGATGGGGGCCAGGGCGCGCGCAAGCGGCGGCGCCACATGCTGGATCTCCTCCAGCAGGTCGAGTTCGGCATTGTCGATGGCGTTGCGCAGCGCCAGCGCCGCCGCCGTGTCGCCCGCGATCACGAGATCACGCGAGAAGAAGAGCGCGTCTCCGTCCACCGCCCCGTGCACCAGCGCGAGCAGCGCCGAGAGCTTGCCCGCGATGCGGCAATCGGCGCCCGAGGCGTCCTTCTGCAGCCGGATGCGTGGCTGTCCCGCAGGCAGGGTGAGGATCATCACCACCGGCAGGTCGGTCGGGTCGAGCGCAAAGCTCGCATTCACATGCGTGCCCAGCCTTCCGACGATCTCGGGGTGGCGGGCGGCGATGCGGCGGGCGAGCAGCGTCAGCGCGACGGAGGCCGGCGGCTTCGGCAAAAGCCCCACCAGCCGCGAAAGCGGCGGGGCGAGCGTGGGCAGACTGGTCATGGCACACCTGTTCCGATCGGATCGGGGTCCGCTCTAACATCCATGCCGCAGGACCATATTGATGTAGGTCAAGCCATTGACCCGGCTCGGCTGCTAGGCCCCGAGGCCAGACATGTGAGGTTTCATGCGCAGCCTGCCCATCTTCCCGGATCTCCGGGCCTTTCTCGACTGGTGCGCCCGAAAGGGCGACCTCTCCCGGATCGCCGAGCCGGTCTCGCTGCGGCATGAAACCACAGCCGTGGCCTCGAAGATCCTGCGCGGCGGCGGCCCCGTGCTGCGGTTCGAGAGCCTGCGCGACACCTCGGCCACCATGCCGCTCGTGGCCAACCTCTTCGGCACGCGCGAGCGGGTGGCGGCGGGTCTCGGCCTCGGGCTCGAGCAGATCCCCGAGCTCGGCGCCTTCCTCGCCGCCCTGCGAGCCCCTGCTCCGGTGGCGGGGATGCGCGACGCGCTCTCGCGCTGGCCGCAGCTTCAGGCCGCGCTGAACACGCGCGCGAAGATCGTGCGGTCGGCCGAGGCGCAGGAGGTGGTCCACGAGGGTGCCGCGGTCGATCTCGGCATGATCCCGGTGCCCACCTGCTGGCCGGGCGATGCGGGCCCTCTGGTGACATGGCCCGTCGTGCTGACGCGGCCGCACGGCACCTCCGCCGAAGAGACGCTGCACTACAATGCCGGCGTCTACCGCGCGCAGGTGATCGGGCGCGACCGGCTCATCATGCGCTGGCTCGCCCATCGCGGCGGCGCCGGGCACTGCCGCAGCTGGATGCGTGCGGGCGAGCCGATGCCGGTGGCGCTGGCGCTCGGCTGCGATCCGGCGCTCCTTCTGGCCGCGGCGCTGCCCCTCCCTGAGCAGGTGTCCGAGCTGACCTTCTCGGGCGTGCTCCGGGGCGCGCGGACGCCGCTGGTGGCGGGCCGCACCGTGCCGCTGATGGTGCCCGCCACCGCCGAGATCGTGGTCGAGGGCTGGGTCCACCCCGGCGACATGGCGCCCGAGGGCCCCTTCGGCGACCACACCGGCTATTACAATTCGGTCGAGGATTTTCCCGTGCTGCGGGTCTCGGCCATCACCCACCGCAAGGATCCGCTTTACCTCACCACCCACACGGGCCGCCCGCCGGACGAGCCCTCGGTCATCGGCGAGGTCTTCAACGATCTCGCCATGCCGGTCTTCCGCCAGCAGATCCCCGAGGTGAAGGATCTCTACCTGCCCCCCGCCGCCTGCTCCTACCGCATCGCCATCGTCTCGATCGACAAGCGCTATCCCGGTCAGGCGCGGCGGGTGATGATGGCGCTCTGGGGGATGCTGGCGCAATTCTCCTACACCAAGATGGTGATCGTGGTGGATGAGGACATCAACCCGCGCGACTGGGACGATGTGGCCTGGGCGATGGCGACCCGGATGGACCCGTCGCGCGACGTGGTGCTGCTCGAGAAGACGCCGATGGATTACCTCGACTTCGCCTCGCCCGAGCCCGGCCTTGCCGGCAAGATCGGGATCGACGCCACCAACAAGATCGGCCCCGAGACCCATCGCGAATGGGGCGAGGTCATGACGCAGTCGCCCGAGGCCGAAGCCTTCGCCGACCGGCTGATCGCGAAGCTGAGGATCGGAGCATGAGGGTCGTCCTCGGCGTCTCGGGCGCATCGGGCGCGGCGCTGGCCGCCGCCTGTGCGCGGCACCTGTCGGCTCTGGGGGCCGAGATCGACCTCGTGATCTCGAAGGCGGGCGAGCGGACGCTGGTCGAGGAGATCGGCCTCGAGGCGGCCGACGCGCTCCGCGCGCAGGCGACGCGGGTTCACGCCATCATGAATGTGGGCGCGGCCATCGCCTCGGGCTCGGCGCCCGTGGCGGGGATGATCGTGGCCCCCTGCTCGATGCGCTCGCTTGCGGCCATCGCCCACGGGCTCGACGACAACCTCCTGACCCGCGCGGCTTCGGTGCAGCTGAAGGAGCGGCGGCGGCTCGTGCTCCTCGCGCGCGAAAGCCCGCTGACGCTCGCGCACCTGCGCAACATGACGGCCGTCACCGAGATGGGCGGGATCGTGGCGCCGCCGGTGCCCGCCTTCTACCTCCGCCCCGAGAGCCTTGCGGCCGCCGTCGAGCAGATCGCGGCCCGCGCGGTGGACCTTCTGGGCCTCGGCCGCCCGCAGGCGCAGGCCTGGGAATAGCCTCTCGGCGTCCGATCCCGGGGACCGGGACAAGCCGGGGACGTCCGGGTCCTCACACCGCCCCGCGACGGCAGGCACATCCCTTCGGTGCCGGGCGCAGGGCCCGGCGAACCGGGCCCCTCGGGCTTCAGGCGAGCAGTTCGTCCACGATATGCTCGGCGATGGGCAGGGCCGAGGTCGCGGCCGGCGAGGGCGCGTTGCAGACATGGAGGGCGTGGCGCGTGCGCACGAAGACGAAATCGTCGATCATGCGACCGTCCGCCCCCACCGCCTGCGCCCGCACCCCCGCCCGGTAGGGCGCGAGATCCTGCAGCCGGATCCGGTCGCAGTATTTGTGCACCTTGCGGAGGTAGAGCTGGCGGACGAGCGAGGCGGACAATTCCTCCGCCGCAGCGCCCGCATTGCGCCGCATGAGCTTCCAGAAGCCCCTGTAGCTCAGGCTGTCGGCCAGATCCTTCACCGAGATGATGCCGTTCGTGTAGCCCTCGCGCGCCATGGCGAGCACGGCATTCGGCCCGACGGTGAAGCCCCCGTTCATCTTGCGCGTGAGATGGACGCCGAGGAAGGGCCGCGCCGGATCGGGCACCGGGTAGATCAGATGCTGCACCAGATCCTCGGGCTGGTTCTTGATCGCGAAATATTCGCCGCGGAAGGGCACGATGCGGAAATCGAGGCTCGCCCCGAAGGCCCGCGCCAGCCGGTCGGCGTGAAGGCCGCCGCAGAACACCGCCTTGCCGGCCGAGATCTCGCCCGCCGTCGTCTCGAGCCGCACGCCCGCCTCGCTCTCGGCCCCGCCCGTCACTTCGGTGTCGAGCCGGATCTCGCCGCCCCGGTCGCGGAAGAGCTCGGCCATGCGCTCGGCCACGCGGCCGTAATCGACGATGCCGGTCGTGGGCGACAGAAGCGCGCCGACCGCCTTGATGTTGGGTTCGAGCCGCCGCGCCTCCTCGCCCGAGAGCCGCTCGATGACGATGCCGTTGGCCCGCGCGCGCGTCTCGAGCGTGCCCATCCGCTCGAGTTCGGCCGCGTCGGTGGCCACGATCAGCTTGCCGCAGATGCGGTAGGGAATGCCGTGCTCGTCGCAGAACGCGCGGGTCGAGGAGACGCCGCGGGCGCAGAAGCGGGCCTTGTGGCTGCCCGGCGCATAATAGACGCCGGCATGGATCACGCCCGAGTTGCGGCCCGACTGGTGGCGGGCCACGGCGGGCTCCTTCTCGAGCACCGAGATCCGCGCGCCGGGATGGAGGGACTGAAGGCGGAGGGCGGTGGCGAGGCCCACGATGCCGCCGCCGGTGATGACAAAATCGCTGCTGGTCAAATGACTGTCTCCGAAATGGACGATTCCCATTTCAGCGCAGGTTGCCCCCTGCGCACAAGGCCCGATGCGCACCGCGCCGCGCGAGGACGGAAATTCATCCGGGAGGATGAGGCTCAGTCGAGGCCGAGGGCGCGGCAGGCGCTGTGCGCCACCTCCTCCGGCGGCCGGCCGGTGTCGAGCGTCCGCCAATCCCCGGCGCGGGGCTGGCGGGCAAGCTGCGCCCGCACCACGGCCTCGTCCGCATCCGAGGCATCGCTCCGGCGCGTTGAAACGCGGGCGACGAGCAGATCGGGCGGCGCCTCCAGCCACAGGCCCTCGAGCGGCACGCCCCGCTCGGCGGCCAGCGCCCGCGCCGCCGCCCGGTCCGCCGGATCGAGAAAGGTCGCATCGAGGATCACCGGCCAGCCCGCGGCGAGGATCGCTCCGGCACGCGCCAGCATCTGCCCGTAGACCGCATGACGCGCGTCCTCGCCGTAAGCCGCGCCGCCGAGGCGGCGGTCGGTCGGAACCCCGGCCCGCGACTTCCGCTCCAGATCCGAGCGCAGGTGGATCGCCCCGGGCGGCAGCCCGAGCCGCGGCGCGAGCGCTGCCGCCAGCACCGTCTTGCCGCTGCCCGAGACGCCGCCGATGGCCAGGAGCCGCGGCGGCGGCGGCGAGAGCGCCCGGAGCGCCTCGTCGAGCAGGCCTCGCGCCTCCGCATCGCTGTGACCCGGCGCGCCGCGCGCGGCATCGGTCTGCACCAGCACCATGCCCCGGATCGCCGCGCGGACGGCGAGAAACAGCGGCAGCGCGGCCAGCCCTCCGTCCTCGTCGCCCCGCATCTCGAAGAGCCAGGCCGCGAGCGCGATCCCCGCCGCGCGTGTCAGGCCGCGGTGGTCGAGATCCATCAGGAGGAACGCCAGATCGTAGAGGATGTCGCAGGTGCCGAGCGTCTCGTCGAACTCGAGCGCGTCGAACGGCACGGGCTCGCCCTCGATCAGGACCAGATTGCGCAGATGCAGGTCGCCATGGCCCCGCCGCACGCGGCCCGCCTCCGACCGCGCCCGCAGAAGGGGCTTCGTCCGCGCGAGCATGTCCCGCGCCTGCGTTCCGAAGCGCGCGATCCGCTCCGCGCCGAGACCATCCTCCATCCCCGCGAAGACCCGCCCGAGCTCGTCGAGGATCGCCTCCACGAGGGCCGCGCCGTCGGAGCTGCGCACGGGCGCCGCGCGGTGATAGGCGGCAAGGCTCCGGCCGAGCCGCGCGGCCAGCCGGTCGTCGAGCGCGCCCCGCTCGGCCACCGCCGAGAGCTCGTCCTCGGCCGGAAAGCGCCACATGCGCAGCACCCACTCCACGGGCTCGCCCGGCCCGCCCAGGGCGAGCCCCTCCGGTTCGCGGGTCACCGCCACCAGATCGCGGTAGATCGCGGGCGCGGCGGGCCTATTCAGTTCCAACTCGCGGGCGAGCATCCGGTGCCGCAGCGCCAGCGTCGAGAGGTCCATGTAGTCGTAGCGCACCGCCCGCTTGATCTTGAAGGCCTGAGATCCGGCGAGAAAGACGAAGGCGCCATGGGTCTCGACCCGCTCGACCGGCGCGCCCCCATGGGTCGCGGGATCGGAGAGGAAGCGCACCGCCTCGGTCTGGTCCTGCATCGGCCGTCTCCCTTCGCCCCCGAGCCTGACCCTGCCCGCAGCCAAGTCAAGGCGTCGCGCCGTCGCCTTGACTGAAGTCAATGACGCAGCCCGCATCGCGTGAAAGGCTGGGCGACAGTCACGATCCCGGAGCAGGCCCCCTCAGAGGAGGAGCGCAGGATGGCTATTCCGAAGAGACCGCAGGACACCCTCCCCCCGCTCGATGCCGAAGGCTTGCGGCAGGTGAGCATGGCCTTCCAGGGCAGCACCGCCAGCGCCTACGAGCTCTGGCTGCGCTTCGCCCATGAAGTCTCGCATTTCGCGGCCGACCGGATCTGCGAGACGGTGAAGACCCAGCAGCAGATGATGCACTGCCACAGCCTGTCCGAGCTCGCGCATCTGCGCGCGCAATGGGTGCAGCGGGCGATGGATCAATATGCCGAGGAGGCTGGCCGGATGGCCGGGATCTGGCGCGAGGCGCTGGAGCGGACGGTCCGGATCCGGACCGACTGAGCCGCGGAAGGGCGGTGCGGCGCGCAAGGATCCGCGCCTTGGGGTTTGTCATCGGCTGCAAAGGCCCCATCTTCTGCCGATGACCGGAGCCTCGTGAGACCGCCATGCCCGCAGCCGACATCACCGTCGCCTCTTACAATATCCACAAGGGCGTCGGCACCGACCGCCGCCGCGACCTGCGGCGGACCGCCGCCGTGATCGCCGAACTCGACGCCGATCTCGTGGCGCTGCAGGAGGCCGACCGGCGCTTCGGCGACCGTGCGGGGCTCCTCGATCTCGAGCATCTGAAGGACGAGACGGGCCTCGTGCCGGTGAAGGTCGAGGGGCGCGGCCGCGCGCACGGCTGGCACGGCAATCTGCTTCTGGTCCGGGACGCCGAGGTCGAGGAGGTGCAGAAGATCGTCCTGCCGAGCTTCGAGCCGCGCGGCGCGCTGATGATCGACATGATGATCCGCGGCCGTCCGCTGCGGGTGATCGCGGCGCATCTCGGCCTCCTGCCCGCCTCGCGCGCGGCGCAGACGCGCCATCTCCTCGAGCGGATCGAAGCAAGCACCCCGCGCCCGACGCTGCTCATGGGCGATCTGAACGAGTGGCGCGGCACGGGCGCGGCGATGGGCCATCTCGCGCGCCATTTCACCGGCGGCGTAATGGTGCGCAGCTTTCCCTCGCGTTTTCCGATCCTTGCCCTCGACCGCCTGATGACCTGCAAACACGGCCAGCTCCACGACGTGAGCACCCACGACACGCCGCTCGCCCGGCGCGCCTCGGACCACCTGCCGATCAAGGCGCGCCTGCATCTGCCTGATCGGATCGCGGCCGCATCATGATCGACGACTGGCTGGGCGTCCTCGCCTGGGTTCTGGCCGCGGTGGCAGCGGTGGCAGGTCTCTCGGCCTTCACCTGGCGCTCGTGGCGGCGCTTCGCCCGCCAGGCTCGCGGCGCCGTCACCACGGCCCTGCCGCGCACCGGCCCCGAGACGGAGCTCGATGCGCTCTTCGCCCCGCTCGAGGCCGACCATCCCGGCCGCTCGGGCCTGCTCGCGCTGCTCGACAATCCCGACGCCTACGCCGCCCGGGCGCTCTCGGCCCGGATGGCCGGGCGCTCGCTCGACCTGATGTATTACATCTGGCGGACCGACCTCACCGGCTGGCTCCTCATCGAGGAGCTGCTGGCGGCCGCCGACCGCGGGGTGCGGGTGCGGCTTCTCCTCGACGACGTGAATGTGCAGGGTTTCGACCGCGCCTTCCTCGCGCTGAACCAGCACCCGAACGTCGAGGTGCGGCTCTTCAACCCGATCCGCAATCGAGGCCATGTCCTGCGCCGCACGCTCGAGATGCTGCTGGGCCTGTCCCGCTTCAACCGCCGGATGCACAACAAGGCCTGGATTGCCGACGGTCGGCTGGCCATCGTGGGCGGGCGCAACATCGGCGACACCTACTACGACGCCGAGGAAAGCGGCCTTGCCATGTCGCGCGATGCCGATGTGATGCTGGCGGGCCCCGTGGTGGCCGAGGTCGAGGGGCTCTTCGACAGCTACTGGAACCTCGGTCTCGCGCTGCCGATCCTGACGCTCTGGCCCGAGTTCAAGGTGAATGTCCGCAGCTTCCAGCGCCGGATGATGCGCCACAACCGGGCGCCCGAGGCGGTCTCGTTCCTGCGCCGCACCATGGCCGGGCGCGACGGGCCGACGCTTCTGACCGCGCGCCTGCGCTGGACCGACAAGGTCACGCTGCTGGCCGACCCTCCCGACAAGGCGATGGGCCAGAGGTCGGGGCCCTGGATGGGCGAGGCGATCACCGCGCTCCTGCGCGCGGCCGAGCGCGAGGTGCGGCTCATCACGCCCTACTTCGTGCCCGGCAACGACGGCTGCGACCTGCTGACCGAGCTCGCGCAGCGGGGGGTGCGGCTCTCGATCATGACCAATGCCCTGTCGGTGACAGACATGGTGCTGGTGCACGGCGCCTATCGCCACTACCGGCTGCCGCTCCTGAAGGCCGGGGCGGAGCTCTACGAATTCGGCCCCCCGCCGCGCCCCTGCGGACGACGCGACCTGCTGCACACCAAGGTCTTCCTGATCGACGGGCGGCAGGCGGTGGTGGGGTCGCTGAACTTCGACCTGCGCTCGGCCTTCATGAACACGGAGCTGGGCGTGCTCTTCGAGGAACCCGATCTCTTTGCCGAGCTCGAGGCGATGTTCGACCGCCAGAGCGCGCCCGACGAGGCGCACCGCCTGTCGCTCGAGAAGGGCCGGCTGCGCTGGTCGGTGACCGAGGAGGGACGCGCCGCCCTCGCCCGGTTCGAGCCGGACTCGCCCCCCGCGCTGCGGGCCGTCTCCTGGGTGGTGGGGCATCTGCCGATCCAGAGCTACCTCTGAGGCTGGCGTCCGAGGGGGTCGTGAACCGCCCTCCCTTCAAAAATATTCGAGGATGAGAATAAGTCTGCTTTCGCCTGTAATTACTGGCAAATCGGAAGCCGCCTGAGGGCCGTGCGGCAAGCTGCCGCAGTTGAAACCTTGCCTAATCGCGACGGATTTCGGGGGCGTCACCGTGTGACGTTCGCCCGCCCGTTGCGGGCCTGTAGCAAGGAAAGACCAATGAGACGAGTTCTTCTAGCCACCCTGATGGCCGCCCTTCCCGCCGCAGCCATGGCTGCCGATGCCGAACATGTGGTCGAGGCCCGCAAGGGCTATTTCTCCCTCGTGGCTCTCGAATTCGGGCCGCTTGCCGCGATGGCCAAGGGCGAGATGCCCTATGATGCCGCGGCCGCCAAGGCGCATGCGTCCGATCTCGTGACCCTGACCAAATACGATCCCTCCGACCTCTACGCCCCCGGCACCTCGGCGGACGATGTGAAGGGCACGGCCGCGAAGGCCGCGATCTGGCAGGATGCAGATGGCTTCCAGGCGAAGGGCATGGCCTTCTTCGAGGCGGTGGCGGCCCTCGAACCTGCGGCCGGCGCGGGCCAGAAGGAGCTGGCCGCCGCCGTGGGCAAGGTCGGCGGCACCTGCAAATCCTGCCACGACGACTTCCGGGTGAAGAGATAAGCCATGAGCAGCCCGGACATCCCCTCCCCCGCCGTCGAGACCGTCCGCATCTGGGACCCGCTCCTGCGGCTCTTCCACTGGGCACTGGCCGCCACGGTCGTTCTGGCCTGGGGCCTCGGCAAGTTCGGCCCGGACATCATGACGCTGCATTTCTACGCGGGATATGCGGTGATCGGGCTGCTCGCCTTCCGCCTGCTCTGGGCGCTGGTGGGGCCGCGCCCTGCCCGCTTCTCGAGCTTCGTCTACCGCCCGCGCGAGATCCTCGCCTATGCGGCGGAGGCCTGGCGGCCGCGCCCCTCCTACTGGCGGGGGCACAACCCGCTGGGCGGGCTCTTCATCGTCGTGCTCATCGCGGTGCTCGCGCTGCAGGCGCTGACGGGGCTCGTGGCCGACCCGGACGATTTCGTGAATGTGGGGCCGCTGGCCGCCTCGGTGCCCTCCTGGGTCTCGGGAAGCGCGCCCGGCTGGCACGAGCTGCTGGGCAACCTGACGCTCGCCCTCGTGGCGCTCCATCTCGGCGCCATCGCCTTCTACAAGCTCTGGAAGCACGAGGATCTGATCCGGCCGATGCTGACCGGCCGCAAGACCGTCCGCCGCGGTTGACCGCTGAAGGGCGCCTTTCGGGGCGCCCCTCCCGCGCCCCGGGCCTCAGACCTGCAGCCCGTAGCCCGAGAATTTCTCGATCACCGCCGCGATCTGCGCCTCCGACAGGATCCGCACCTCGCCCAGTTGCAGGCAGCCCAGATACTGCCGGGCCAGCGTCTCGACCTCGACCGCCGTCCAGAGCGTACGCGCCAGCGACGGGCCGATGGCGATCATGCCGTGATGCTCGAGGAGACAGGCCAGCCGCCCGTCCAGCGCCGCCACCGCATGATGCGACAGCTCTTCCGAGCCGTAGATGGCATAGGGCGCCACCCGGATCGTCGGCCCGCCCGCCGCGGCGATCATGTAGTGAATGGCCGGGATCTCGCGATTGAGGATGGCGAGCGTGGTGCAGGCCAGCGGATGTGCATGCACCACCGCCTGCGCCTCGGGCCGGGCCGCGAGGATGTCGCGGTGGAAGCGCCATTCGCTCGAGGGCCGGTGGCGGCCGGTGGCCGTCCCGTCCATGGCGAGAAAGACGATGTCCTCGGGCGCGAGCTTCTCGTAGGCGATGGCGGTGGGGGTGATGAGCAGTCCCTCGCCATGCCGCACCGAGATATTGCCCGAGGTGCCCTGATTGAGCCCCGAGCGGTTCATCTCGAGGCAGGCCGCGATGATCGCCTCGCGCTTCGTCCGTTCGTCCGCGTCCATGACAGCCTCCTGCATCCCGGGCGCAGGCCTAGACCCGGTCCCCGCCCGGGTCAAAGCCGCGCGACGTCGCACGGGCAGCCTGACCGGGAGAGCCGCCACCCAGAGGCCAGTCACCCTGAGGCGACGTGGCCCCGCCGGGTGCGCCTGCGGCCCGGCCCGTGATCGGCGCCGACCGTGCGCTGGCGCAACGTCGGGGTCGTCGCGCGTGCCTACGCAAGTTCGCCGGGGATCTGGTCGCGCACATGCATCTGGAGAATGAAGTGCTCTTCCCGCGCTTCGAGCGCCCGGCCGCCGCTTGACCTTCCGACGTGGCGCGGGGACAAGCGTCGTCAGTGTCCCTGAAAGGTTCTACCTGTGCCCGCGCCGCTTTCCCGTCCGAGACTGGCCGTAGCCATCGTGGCCCTCGCCGCCATCCTTCTCGCGCTCGTGCAGCTCGAACGGGCGCGGATCGGGATCGAGCGGATCCCGCTCGCGGTGGGCGACACCCCGGCCACGCTCTACCGCCTCGAAGGTGACGCAGAGGCGCCGCTCGCCGTCGTGACCCATGGCTTCGGCGGCTCGCGCCAGATGATGGAGGCGATCTCGCTGACGCTCGCCCGGGCGGGCCTTGCGGTCGTTTCCTTCGACTTCCGCGGTCAGGGGCGGAGCGCGATCCCGATGTCGCCCGACGCCTTCCCGAACGAGGCGGGATCGAGCGGCACAACCGTCCAGCTCGTGCGCCAGACGCTCGAGGTGGTGGAGGCAGCCCGCGCGCTGCCCGGCATCGCGGGGCCTCCGGCGCTGATCGGCCATTCCATGGCGACCGACATCCTCGTGCGCGCCGCAGACCGGCTGCCCGAGGTGGGGCCTGTCGCGCTCATCTCGGCCTATTCGCGGCAGGTGACGCCCGAGACGCCGGCGCGGCTCCTGATCCTCTCGGGCCAGCGCGAGGGCGGCCTGCGCGAGGTCGCGCTCGAGATGGCGCGGCAGGTGGCGCCCGACGCGGCCGAAGGCGAGACGGTGCGGGCGGGCGCCGTCGAGCGGCGCGCATCGGTCGCGCCCTATGTGGGCCATGCGGGCGTGCTCTGGAGCCCCACCACGCTCCGCGAGCTGCGGGACTGGCTCGCGCCCGGACGCGACACGCCGGTGGCGGCGACGGGGCCCTGGATCCTTCTTCTCCTCGGGGGGATCGTGGCGCTGGTCTGGCCCGCAGCGGCCCTTCTGCCCGCGCGGGGGCGGCCCGGGCCGGACGTGGGGTGGCGCTTCTTCGCCGTCCTCCTGCTCGCGCCCGCCCTGCCCGCCGCGCTGCTTGCGCTGAACTTCGGTGCGTCGGTGCTGGGGCTTGCGGGGATCGGGCGGATCGCGCTCTTCTTCGGGGTCTGGGGCGGGGTGCAGCTCGCGCTCCTTGCCCATTACCGTGGGCTCGACCGGCGGATCGACGCGGCGGCGCTGGCGCTCCTCCTCGGCGCAAGCCTCCTCTTCGCGCTTGCCATGGACCGCTATGCGGCGGCCTTCCTGCCCACGGGACCGCGGGTGCCGCTGATGGCGCTGATGGCCTGCGGCACACTGCCCTTCATGCTGGCGCATGCCCATCTGGCACGCGAGGCGGGGATCGCGCGGCGGATCCTCCTCGCCCTCGCCCCGCTGCTGGCTCTGGGCGGCGCCATCGCGGTCGAGCCCGAGCGGCTCGGCCTCTCCTTCACCGTCCTGCCCGTGTTCCTGCTGTTCCTGCTCGTCTTCGGCAGCATGGGCCGCTGGATCGGCCGTTTCACCGGCCCGATGACCATCGGTCTCGGGTTGGGCCTCGTGCTGGCCTGGTCCTTCGCCGCCTCGACACCGCTGTTCGGCGCAGCCTCGCGGCTCGTCTTCTGAAGAGCGGAGGCGGTTCCGAGAACCGGAACAGGTCCGGCATCCGGGAATCCGATCCGTCGCGCCCCGGACGCAGGGTCCGCTCTCAGCCTGCGGGAGGGGATGTCCGCGTTTCCCGCCTTCAACCCCGACGTCAGCCCGCGGGCGCCCAGATCACCTCATCAATCCGCGGCGCGCCGGTGGCCAGCATCACCAGACGGTCGAAGCCCATCGCGATGCCGCTTGCCGGCGGCATGAGGGCCAGCGCCTCGAGGAACTCCTCGTCGAGCGGATAGGTCTCGCCATAGACCCGCTCCTTCTCGGCCATCTCGGCCTCGAAGCGGCGGCGCTGCTCGGCGGGATCGGTGAGCTCGCCGAAGCCGTTGGCGAGCTCCACGCCGCAGGCATAGAGCTCGAACCGCTCGGCCACCCGGGCATCGTCGGGCGCACGGCGGGCCAGCGCCGCCTCGGCCGCCGGGTAACGGTCGAGAATGGTGGGGCGCCCTTGGCCCAGGTGCGGCTCGACCTTCTCGACGAGCACCCGGCTCAGCATGTCCGACCAGCCGTCGTCCGCCCCGGCCGTCAGGCCCGCGTGAGCCATCGCCCGCCGCAGGGCCTCCGCATCGGGCAGGCCCTGCGCATCGACCGTGGCCAGCAGGTCGATGCCCGCATGGCGCGCGAAGGCCTCGGCCACCGACAGCCGCTCGGGCGCCGCGAAAGGATCGCAGGTCCGGTCGCGGAAGCGGAGCTTGCGCGCGCCGGCCGCCTCGGCGGCCAGCCGCAGGAAGGCCGCGCAATCGGCCATCAGCACCTCGTAGCCCTCGCCCACCCGATACCATTCGAGCATCGTGAATTCCGGCGAATGGAGAACGCCCCGCTCGCGGTTGCGCCAGACATGGGAGAAGGCCGCGATCCGCGTCTCGCCGGCGGCCAGCAGCTTCTTCATCGCGAATTCGGGCGAGGTATGCAGATACATCCGCCGCCCCTGCCCGTCATTGCCGATGGCTTCGGTGGCAAACCCGTGCAGATGCGCCTCGTTGCCCGGCGAGACCTGGAGAGCGGCCGGATCGACCTCGACGAACCCCTCGGCCCCGAGCCAGCCGCGGAGCGCGGACTGGATGCGGTTGCGCGCCAGAAGCAGCGGGCGGCGGTCGGCGTGACGGTGGGGCTGCCACCACGAGGAAGCGGACATTCGGCGGCTTTCGGCTGGAAATTCTGGCGCGGATGGGATAGGCGCACGGCCAATGCTGCGCGTTCTACGACGCGCCCCCTCCCATCGCAAGGAAGAGACCCGTGAAAGTCATCGCCTCGAGCCTCCGCAAGGGCAATGTCGTCGACATCGACGGCCGGCTCTATGTCGTCCTCACCGCCCAGAACTTCCATCCCGGCAAGGGCACGCCGGTGACGCAGGTCGACATGCGGCGGATCTCGGACGGCACCAAGGTCTCGGAACGCTGGAAGACCACCGAACAGGTCGAGCGGGCCACGGTGGACGAGCGCGAATACGACTTCCTCTACGAGGACGGCGAGGGCTATCACTTCATGGAGCCGGTGAGCTACGATCAGGTCGTGGTCTCGCCCGACGTGGTGGGCGACGGCAAGGTGTTCCTGACCGAAGGGATGCGCGTCTATCTGCAGACCCACAACGACGTGGCGATCTCGATCGAATTCCCGCAGAAGGTCACGGTCGAGATCACCGAGACCGAGCCTGTGGTGAAGGGCCAGACGGCGTCTTCCTCCTACAAGCCCGCCATGTGCACCAACGGGCTGCGCGTGATGGTGCCGCCGCATATCTCGGCCGGCACGCGCATCGTCATCAACACCGAAGACCTGAGCTACGTCGAGCGCGCGAAGGACTGATCCTCGCGCCGCTCCGGAGCGCTGTCGCCAAGATGCAGAAGGGGCGCCC
The DNA here is from genome assembly GCF_000012905.2 of Cereibacter sphaeroides 2.4.1. Lineage (NCBI taxonomy): Bacteria > Pseudomonadati > Pseudomonadota > Alphaproteobacteria > Rhodobacterales > Paracoccaceae > Cereibacter > Cereibacter sphaeroides. Next base: position 2,215,173 of record NC_007493.2, read on the forward strand.
CGCAGGGCGCCCCTTCCTCATTCCGGGAGAAGGCTGAATTACGTCCCGGAAATCTCCTCGGCCGCGCGGCGGGCGCCCAGCTGCATCAGCCGGGCATGGGCCGCGGCCACGCCGGGCGCGATCTGCGCAGCCAGAGCCTCGGGGAAGACGGCGCGGAGGGCAAGGAGCGCCTCCACCCCCTCGGCCGCCCGCGCGCGAAGATCGTCCGCCAGCGGGTCCTTGACCTCGATGGGCTGGCCCTTCTCGTCCGTGCCCGAGACGTAGCGCATCCAGCCTGCCACCGCGAGCATCAGCCCCGGCGAGGCGCGCCCCACGGCCGCATTCTCGGCCAGCGTGCCGAGGATGCGCTGCGGCAGCTTCTGGCTGCCGTCCATGGCGATCTGCCAGGTGCGGTGCCGGATCGCCGGGTTGCGGTAGCGCGCCAGAAGCTCGTCGGCATAGGAAGCGAGATCCACCCCCGGCGGCGGCGCAAGCGCGGGGATGATCTCCTCGCGCCAGAGATGCTGGACGAAGACTGCAAAGACCGGATCGGCCACCGTCTCCGAGATCGTCTCGTGCCCGGCGAGATAGCCGAGATAGGCGAGCGAGGAATGGGTGCCGTTCAGCATCCGGAGCTTCATGTGCTCGAAAGGAGTCACGTCCCCCACGAGCTGCACGCCCACGGCGCCGAGATCGGGGCGCGCGCCGTCCACGAAATCGTCCTCGACGACCCACTGGCTGAAGGGCTCGTGCATCACGGGCAGGTTGTCCTCGATGCCCTGCGCCCGGAGCCGCGCGATATCCTCGGGCTTGGTCGCGGGCACGATGCGGTCGACCATGGTCGAGGGGAAGCGTCCCTCCTCCGCGATCCAGTCGGCGAGCGCGGGATCGAGGCGGCGGGCGAGATCGAGCACCACGCCGCGGACGACGCGCCCGTTCTCGGGGAGGTTGTCGCAGCAGAGCACGGTGAAGGGCCGAAGCCCCGCCGCCCGCCGCCGCTCCAGCGCGCGGACGATGTAGCCCGGCGCCGAGCGCGGCAGCGTGTCGGCCATGTCATGGGCGATGTCGGGATGATCGGGGTTCAGCGCGCCTGTTGCCGGATTGTGGCAATAGCCCTTCTCGGTGACGGTCAGGCTCACGATTCTCACGCCCGGATCGGCCATGGCGGCCAGCACCGCCTCGGGGTCCTCGCGGGCCACCAGCACCTGACGCACGACGTCGATCCGCCGGACGGTCTCGCCCTCCGGCCCCTGCTCGACCGCGTGATAGGCAAAGCCCTGCGGCGCCAGCGCATCGCGCATCGTGGGCGACTGGAGGCTCACGCCCAGGATACCCCAGTCGCCGCCCGAGCTCTCCATGGCGCGGGCGACATAGACCGCGCCATGGGCCCGGAAGAAGGCGCCGAGGCCGAGATGGACGATGCCCACGCCGGCGGGGATCGGATCAGCGGGCAAGCCAGCCTCCATCGACATTGAGGATCGCGCCATGGACATAGGCCGCGGCGGGCGAGGCGAGGAAGACCGCGGCGCCCGCGATGTCGTCGGCCTTGCCCCAGCGCCCGGCCGGGATCCGCTCGAGGATCGCGCGGTTGCGCGCCTCGTCGGCGCGGAGCGCCTCGGTGTTGTTGGTCTCGATATAGCCCGGCGCGATGGCGTTCACGTTGATGCCCCTGCCCGCCCATTCGTTGGCGAGCAGCTTCGTGATGCCCGCGACGCCATGTTTGGCGGCCGTGTAGGAGGGCACGCGGATGCCGCCCTGAAAGCTGAGGAGCGAGGCGATGTTCACGATCCGCCCGCCCGTTCCACGCGCCAGCGCCGCGCGGCCGAAGGCCTGACAGGTGAAGAAGAGGGCCTTGAGGTTCACATCCATCACCGCGTCCCAGTCCTCTTCGGTGAACTCCACCGCATCGGCCCGCCGGATGATGCCCGCATTGTTCACGAGGATGTCGATGCGCTCGGCCTCGAACACGTCCCGCGCGGCCATCGGATCGGCGAAGTCGAGCCGCAGCTCGCGCCCGCCGGTCATGGCCACCGTCTCGGCGCAGGAGGAGCGGCCGGCGGCGATCACCTCGGCCCCCGCCCCGGCCAGACCCACCGCGATCGCCTGTCCGATCCCGGTGTTGGCGCCGGTCACCAGCGCGCGCTGCCCCTCGAGCGAGAAGGAGATCACCGCAGATCCTCCATCGCCACCATCTCGACGTCGCGGTAGTCGACATTGTCGCCCGCCATGGCCCAGACGAAGGTGTAGGAGCCGGTGCCGCAGCCGCAGTGGATCGACCACGGCGGCGAGACCACGGCCTCCTCGTTCCTCATCACGAGATGCCGCGTCTCGGAGGGTTCACCCATGAAGTGGAAGACGCGGGCCTCTTCGGCGAGGTCGAAATAGAGATAGGCCTCCATCCGCCGGTCGTGGACATGGGCGGGCATCGTGTTCCAGACCGAGCCGCCGTGGAACTGGGTATAGCCCACCACGAGCTGGCAGGATTGCATGACCTCGGGGTGGATGAACTGGTTGATGGTGCGCTCGTTGGCGGTCTCGGGCGAGCCGAGCTTCACCTTCTTCGCATCCTCGAGCTTCACGAGCCGCGCCGGATGGGCGGTATGGGCGGGCGCGGACAGGATGTAGAACCGTCCCTCGCCCGCGAAGGTCACGGGGCCCGCGCCCATCGGCAGGTAGAGCACGTCGCCGCGGCCCATCTCCCAGCTCTCGCCGCCCGCCGAGACGGTGCCGGCGGCGCCCACGTTCACCACGCCCATCTCGCGCCGGTCGAGGATCGAGGCAGTGCCGGTGGGCTTCACCTCGTCGAGGACGAGCGGCTCGCCCGCGGGCACGGCGCCGCCCACGATCATGCGGTCGTAATGGGTGTAGACGAGGCGGATCTCGCCCGAGCGGAAGAGGTCGCCCATATGGAAGGCCTCACGCAGGCCCGCCGTGTCGAGCTGGCGCGCGGAGACCGGGTCCATTGCGTGACGGATTTCGACATGGGTCATGAGACAGTCCTTTCTGGGATCGCGCCGCCGCAGGAGATCCCGGGCGACAGGAAGGGGACGGCCCCGCAATGCTCCCGACGCCATGCGGAGGGGCCTGCGGGGCCTTTCGGGAACGGGCGCGGGCGTCTCCCGCGCCGCGCGTCAGAGGAAGTCGTCGCGCCGGGGTGCGAAACTGTCGATCAGCGTGCCCGCCTCGAGGCAGCGGCAGCCGTGCTCGATCCCCGACGGGATCATCAGGCTCTCGCCCGGGCCGATCTCGTGCGTCTCGCCCGCAAGGACGAAGGCGAAGCGGCCGGACTGGACGAAGGTCGATTGCACATGCGGATGGCTGTGCAGCCTGCCCTCGGCGCCTTCCTCGAAGCGGAAGGCCACCAGCATCAGCGCGGGATCCTGGGCAAGGACCTGACGGGTCACGCCCGGATCGGTGGGAACGACGGAATACATGGGCACCTCAGCGGAATTGGGCCGGCAGCCAGAGCGACAGCGCCGGGATGTAGGTCACGAGCAGCAGGACGGCGAGGGCCGCCCCGTAGAAGGGCCAGATGGTGCGCATCGCCGTCCAGATCGAGATCCGCCCCACGGCGCAGCCCACGAAGAGCACGGCCCCGACGGGCGGCGTGCAGAGGCCGATCCCGAGGTTCAGGATCAGGATGACGCCGAAATGCACCGGATCCACCCCGAAGGCCTGCGCCACCGGCAGGAAGATCGGCGTCGTGATGACGATCAGCGGCGACATGTCCATGAAGGTGCCGAGCACCAGGAGCGCCACGTTGATGAGCAGCAGGATCACCAGCGGATTGTCCGACAGCCCCTGCATGAAGGCCACCAGCGCCGTCGGCACCTTGAGATAGGCCAGAAGCCAGCCGAACGAGGCCGCGCAGCCGATCACGAGCAGCACCATGGCCGTCGTGCGCACCGCGCCGATGGTGGCATGGACGAACTCGGACCACGTGAGAGTGCGGTAGATCAGGATGGTGACGAGCAGCGCATAGACCACGGCGATGTTGGCGCTTTCCGAGGCGGTGAAGATGCCCGAGCGCACGCCGCCGAAGATCAGCGCGACGAGGATGAGCCCCGGCACGGCGCTCACGAAGATGGCACCGAGCGCGCGCAGCCCCGGAAAGCGCTCGGTCGGATAGCCGCGGCGGCGGGCCACGAAATAGGCCGCCACCATCAGCCCCAGCGCGAGCAGGAGGCCCGGGATGATGCCTGCCGTGAAGAGGTCCGCGATCGAGATCCGGCCGCCCGCGGCGATGGAATAGATGATCATGTTGTGCGAGGGCGGGATCATCAGCGCGATGATCGAGCCCACGACGGTCAGGTTCACGGCATAGTCGACGCCGTAGCCGCGGGCCTTCATCTGCGGCACCATGAGGCCGCCCACCGCCGAGGCATCCGCCGCGGCCGAGCCCGAGACGCCGCCGAACATGACCGAGGCCACGACGTTCACCTGTCCGAGCCCGCCCCGGAGGTGGCCGACCAGCGCGCCTGCCAGCGCCACGAGCCGTCGGGCGATGTCGCCCCGCACCATCAGATCGCCCGAATAGATGAAGAAGGGGATGGCCATCAGCGCATAGACCGAGACGCCCGAGTTGAGGCGCTGGAACACCACGACCGGCGGCAGGCCCAGATAGAGCACGGTGAGGAAACTCGACACGCCGAGGCAGAAGGCGACAGGCGTGCCGATCAGGAGAAGGAAGACGAAGCTTCCGAACAGGATGAAGAGCTCCAACGTCAGGCCCCCGTGGTGGTGGTTTCGGGCTCTTCCGGCGCATCCTCGCCGAAGCGGGCGGTGTGAAGGCCCGCGGCGCGGCGCAGGACGCGCTCGATGGAGAAGAGGACAAGCAGCGTGCCGCCCGAGATCAGCGGCGCGAATTCGAAGCCGCGGCTGATGCCGAGGCCGGGCATGAGATCGTTGGCGGCCCGCGCGGCGAGCGACCAGCCATACCACGCCATGCCGAAGCCGAAGGCCGCCACGAAGAAGTCCGAGATCGTGTGCAGCCAGGGCGCGACAGCCTTGGGCAGGAAATAGAGCAGCACGTCGAAGGACAGGTGATAGCCCTCGCGCACGCCCACGGCCGCGCCGAGGAAGATGAACCAGGCCATGATCATGACCGCGGCCGGTTCCGCCCAGTGCAGGCTGTCGTTCATCACATAGCGCACGAAAACCTGCGCGAAGACGAAGACCGTCATCAGCACGAGGCCCCCGCCCGCGATCCACAGCGCGATCCGCGCCAGCCCCCCCATGACGAGGGCCAGTCTCTTCAATCCGTCCTGCACGTTGCACCTCGCCGGAAGAAACGGACCCGCGGCGCCAGGGCATCGCGGGTCCGAATGTCAGGTCACTGGGTTTCCTGGATCCGCTTCACGAGATCCTGATATTCCGGCTTGGTCACATATTTCTCGTAGACCGGAGCCATCGCCTCGATGAAGGGGGTCTTGTCGATCTCGCGCACGACTTCGGCGCCGGAGGCCACGACCTTCTCTTCCGAGGCCTTCTCCTGCTCGGCCCAGAGCTTGCGCTGCACGGGCTCGGACTCTTCGGCCGCCTGACGCAGCACCTGCTGGTCCTCGGGCGAGAGCGCGTCCCACTTGATCTTCGAGATCGCCACCAGCTCGGGCACCATCAGATGCTGGTCGAGCGTGTAGTATTTCGCCACCTCGAAATGGCCCGAGCTGTCGTAGGACGGCCAGTTGTTCTCGGCCCCGTCGATGACGCCGGTCTGGATCGAGGAATAGACCTCGCCGTAGGGCATCGGCGTCGCATTGGCGCCGAGCGCGGACATCATGTCCACGAAGACGTCCGACTGCATGACGCGGAACTTCATGCCCTTGAGGTCCTCGACCTTGGTGATCGGCTTCTGGCTGTTGTAGAAGCTGCGCGAGCCACCGTCATAGTAGGCCACCGCGATCAGGTCCTTGGCCTCGAAGGCCTTGGCGAGCTCGTCGCCGATCGGGCCGTCCATCACATTGTGCAGATGCTCTTCCGAGCGGAAGAGGTAGGGCAGCGACAGGAGCTGCGCCTCGGGCACGATGTCGTTGAACGAGCCGAACGAGGCGCGCACCATGTCGATCACGCCGAACTGGGTCTGCTCGATCGTGTCCTTCTCTTCGCCGAGCTGCGACGAGGGGAAGACCTCGATGCAGATGCGCCCGTTCGACAGTTCCTTGGCGCGCTCGGCCATGAACTTGACGCCCTCGACGGTCGGATAGCCGTCCGGGTGCGTGTCCGAAGACCGCAGCGTCACCTCGCACTCGGCGAAGGCGGGTGCCGCGAGCGCGGCGCTCGCCAGCAGGGTCGCGATCATTGTTTTTTTCATGGTCTCTCCTCCCTTGATGATCGTCTCAGAGCCTGTAGGCCTCTTTCGCGAGGCGGTAGGCCAGATCGTGCGCCACCTCCGGCGCCTCCTCCGCGTCGAGGCGCCCCGTGGCGACCAGCGTCGCCAGGAAGGCGCAATCCACGCGCCGGGCCACGTCGTGACGGGCCGGGATCGAGCAGAAGGCGCGGGTGTCGTCGTTGAAGCCCACGGTGTTGTAGAAGCCCGCCGTCTCGGTCGTCATCTCGCGGAAGCGGCGCATCCCCTCGGGGCTGTCGTGGAACCACCAGGCGGGGCCGAGCTTCAGCGCGGGATAGACCCCGGCGAGGGGCGCCAGTTCCCGCGCATAGGCGGTCTCGTCCAGCGTGAAGACGATCACCGTCAGCCGCGGATCGCCCCCCACCGCCGACAGAAGCGGGCGCAGCGCGCGGACGTAATCGGTGCGGGTCGGAATGTCGAAGCCCTTGTCGCGGCCGAACCGGTCGAGCACGGGCCGGGAATGGTTGCGGAAGCTGCCCGGATGGATCTGGAGCACCAGCCCGTCCTCGAGGCTCATGCGCGCCATCTCGGTCAGCATCTGGCCGCGGAACGCATCCGCCTCCTCGGCCGTGCAGGCGCCCGTAAGCGCCCTGGCGAAGAGCGCGGCCGCCTCGGCCTGCGGCAGATCCTCGGTCCGCGCCGTCGCATGGCCATGGTCCGAAGAGGTGGCGCCGAACTCCTTGAAATAGGACCGGCGCTTGCGGTGGGCGGCGAGATAGCCTTCCCAGGTCGCGGTATCCTCGCCGGTCAGCTGGCCCAGTTGCGCCACATTCTCCGCAAAGCCCGCGAATTCGGGATCGACCACCGCATCGGGACGGTAGGCCGTGACCACCCTGCCCTGCCAGCCGCTCTCGCGGATCATGCGGTGCCAGCGCAGGTCGTCGAGCGCGCTTTCCGTGGTGGCGATCGCCTCGATCCCGAACCGCTCGAAGAGCGCGCGGGGACGGAACTCGGGCCGCGCGAGGCAATCGGCGATCTGGTCGTAGGCCGCATCCGCCGTTTCGGCCGACAGCCGCTCGTTCACGCCGAACACCTCCGAGAAGGCATGATCGAGCCAGAGCCGCGAGGGCGTGCCGCGGAAGAGATGGAAGTTCGAGGCAAAGAGCCGCCAGATCTTGCGTCCGTCCGTCTCGGTCGGGCCGCCATCGGCGCGCGGCACCCCCATCGCCTCGAGCGGGATGCCCTGCGAATGGAGCATGCGGAAGACGTAATGGTCGGGCGTGACGAAGAGCTGCGCGGGGTCCGGGAAGGGCTCGTTCTCGGCGAACCAGCGCGGGTCTGTGTGCCCATGCGGCGAGATGATCGGCAGATCCTTCACCGTCGCATAGAGCGAGCGGGCCAGTGCCCGGGTGCCCTCATCGACCGGAAACAGCCGATCTTCCTGCAGCAGCCCCATTGCCTTCCGCCTCCTCCCTGCGTCAAGCCTGCATTTATCGGTGGCATTCAGCCGCCGTGTCTGACTAATATGCTAGTATGCTTCACCTGTCAACGGAGTGGACATGACCGACGCGATCACGCTGCCTGCCCTCGAGGCGCCCCTCCGCCCGTCGGTCACCGATCAGGTGTTCGACCAACTGCACGACCGCATCATCGAGCTGGACCTGCCGCCCGGCACCAAGCTTTCCGAGATCGAGGTCGCGCGGCAGTTCGGCGTCTCGCGCCAGCCGGTGCGCGATGCCTTCTACCGCCTGTCGAAGCTGGGTTTCCTGTCCATCCGCCCGCAGCGTGCGACGACGGTCTCGCAGATCTCGACCCGCAGCGTCATGCAGGCGCGCTTCATCCGCGCGGCGATAGAGGCCGAGACGGTGCGCGTGGCCTGCGAGCGGCTGACCGAGGCCGATCATGCCGCGCTCTGGCGGCTCCTCGACCTCCAGCGCGAGGCCTCGGAGGCGCGCGACCGGCTGCGCTTCCATGCGCTCGACGACCAGTTCCACCGCGAACTCTGCGACCGGTCGGGCTGCGGATTCGCCTGGGAGATCGTCCGCGAGAACAAGTCCCACATGGACCGGGTGCGCTATCTCTCGCTGGCCTTCGCCTCCCAGGACGCCTATGGAGACCACCTCGAGGTGATGCAGGCCATCGAGGCGCGCGACGCGCCCGAGGCCATGCGGCGGATGCACAGTCACCTCAGCCGCATTAAGATCCAGATCGAGCGCATCCGGCTCGATCATCAGGCCTATTTCGCACAGGAGGACGCATGTCTGCCCGATCTTTGAACCCGCGCATCATCTCGGTCGGCGAGTGCATGGTCGAGATGGCGCCGACGGGCGAAGGCACCTTCGCGATGGGCTTTGCGGGCGACACGCTGAACACCGCTTGGTATCTGCGCCGCGCCCTCCCCCCCCGAGGCGGAGGTGGACTATCTGACCGCCGTCGGCACCGATGCGATCTCGGACCGGATGCTCGGCTTTCTCCGCGACGCGGGTCTCGGGACAAGCCGCGTCGCGCGCATCCCGGACCGGACCGTGGGGCTCTATCTGATCGAGCTCACCGACGGCGAGCGCAGCTTCGCCTACTGGCGCGGCCAGAGCGCGGCGCGCCTTCTCGCCCGCGATCCGGCCGTGCTGGCGGCAGGCTTTGCCGGCGCCTCGATGATCTATCTCTCGGGCATCACGCTCGCGATCCTCGAACCGGCGGATCGGTCGCAGCTTCTCGCCGCTCTGTCGGCAGCGCGGGCCGCGGGCAGCGCAGTGGCGTTCGATCCGAACCTCCGCCCCCGGCTCTGGCCCGATGCCGCCACCATGTGCGCGGCCATCATGGAGGCCGCGCGGCACGCCGACATCGTGCTGCCCTCGCACGAGGACGAGGCCGCCTTCTTCGGCGACGAGGATGCCGCGGCGACCGCCGCGCGCTATGCCGCCGCCGGCGCCGCGCTCGTGGTGGTGAAGGACGGGGCGGGACCGATGGTGACGCTCACACCCGAAGGCCAGCAGAGCCACGCGCCCGAGACGGTGAGCCAGGTGGTCGACACGACCGCGGCCGGAGACAGCTTCAACGCGGGCTTCCTTGCCGCCCACATCGCGGGCGCGCCGCTGGCCGAGGCCGTCCGCGCCGGAGCCCGTCTCGCCGCCCGCGTGATCGGGCAGCGGGGCGCGCTGGTGACCTGAACCGGCCGCAGGCCCCCTCGGCACGGGTGCCGTCAGGTCAGGTGCCGCCCGCTCTCCTCCCGCCGGATGCGATCGAGACTCTCCATCAGCCGGTCCCGCACATCCGCGCCCTCGGGCAGCGGTGCGGGAACGGCCCGATCACCCGCTGGCCCGGCTCAAGACTTGAGCCAAGCCACCGCGTCCACAGCGGTGGGAAGCCAAGCACAAGGGGCCCGGACAGGGTCATCCCCCGAGGATCGAGGGAAGCAGAGCTCGTGTCACGGCATGATCGGCCCGGAAACCCGCGCGCGCCGCATCCTCGTCTCCGTCTGTTCGCGACCTGCCAGCCGGCGGGGCCCCGGCTGCCTCGACCCCCGGAGAGGACGCCGAGCGCCCGGCCTTTCCACCCCGAGGCCAACAGGTCTATGATCGGCGCGGGAGGCACCCATGGCGAAACCGCAGGCACCGCGCGAGGGAGACGGCGATCCGGTCTGGGCCGACTCGGTCTGGATGGACGTCATGTCGGCCGTCGACCGGACCTATGCCGATCTCGTGGACTATCAGGAGCGGCTCGAGCGGCAGAATGCCGAACTCGAAAGCCTGCGCTCGTTCCATGCCTCGGTGCTGGCCTCGGTGTCCGACATTCTCATCGTCGTCTCGCGCGCGGGTCTGATCGAGGAGGTCTCGGCCTCCGTCCCGGCCCGCACCCGCCTGCCCCGCGCGGCACTCTGCGGGCGGCCCGCGTCGGACCTCTTCGCCGAGGCCGACCGTCCCGCGCTTCAGGAGGCGATGCGCCGCGCCACGGACGCGCGCAGCGCCCTCACCCTCGAGGCGGGGCTCGAGACCCCCGAGGGCCCGAGCGCGGTGGAGCTCTCGCTGTCGCCCCGCTTCGACGAGCGTGGCCGCGCGGCGGGCCTCGTGCTCACCGGCCGGTCGGTGGCGGAGCTGCGGCAGGCCTATGCCGAACTGGCCGAGAGCCATGACGAGCTGAAGGCGGCGCAGGCGCTGCTGGTGCGGAACGAGAAGCTCGCCTCGCTCGGCCGCCTCCTCGCGGGCGTGGCGCATGAGCTGAACAATCCGATCAGCTTCGTCTATGCCAATGCCCATGCGCTCGGCCGCTACGCCACCAAGTTCGAGCAGTATTTCGAGCAGGTGCAGGCGGGTGCCCCGCGCGAGGCGCTGATCCGGCTGCGCGAGGAGCTGAAGCTCGACCGCGAGGTGCGCAACCTGCGCGATGCGGTGCAGGGCGCGCGCGACGGGGCCGAGCGGGTGCGCGACATCGTCGAGGACCTGCGGCGGCTCTCCTCCGAAGGATCGGGCGAGATGGAGGGCTTCGACCTTGTGGCGGTGGCGCAGGTGGCCACCGCTTGGGTCCTGCGCGGCGCGCGCCGACCGGTGGCGGTCGAGGTCACGGGCGAGGCCCATCTGCCGGTGCGGGGGCGGCCCGGCCATGTGCAGCAGGTGGTGATGAACCTCGTGCAGAACGCGCTCGACGCGGTCGAGGAGGTGCCCGAGCCGCGCATTTCCATCGAGCACCGGATCGAGGGCGACCGCGCGGTGCTGACGGTACGCGACAGCGGGCCGGGCGTGCCCGAGGCGCTGGCGCAGGCGATCTTCGATCCGTTCTTCACCACGAAACCGGTGGGGCGCGGCACCGGCCTCGGCCTGCCCATCTCGCACAAGATCGCCGAAGAGCATGGCGGGCGGCTCGTGCTCGGCGAGGAGGGTCCGGGCGCCGCCTTCCGCCTCGAACTGCCGCTCGACCGGGAGATCCGATGAACATTCTCTGGCTTCAGGCCTCGGGCTGCGGCGGCTGCACCATGTCGCTCCTCTGCGCCGAGGCGCCGGGCCTCTTCGACCTTCTCGAGGATGCGGGCCTGTGCTTCCTGTGGCACCCCTCGCTTTCGGTCGAGTCCGGGGCGGAGGTGCGGGCGCTCCTCGACCGGATCGAGGCGGGAGCGCAGCCGCTCGACATCCTCTGCGTCGAGGGCGCCATCGCGCGCGGGCCCCGCGGCACCGGACGGTTCCAGATGCTCGCGGGCACCGGGCGCTCGATGCTCGAGACCGTCACGCGGCTCGCGCCCCTTGCCCGGCATGTGGTGGCGGTGGGCAGTTGCGCGGCCTTCGGCGGGATGACGAGCGCGGGCGGCAACCCCTCGGACGCGACGGGGCTCCAGTACGAGGGTACCCACGAGGGCGGCATCCTTCCGCCCGAGTTCCGGGCGCGGGACGGCCTGCCCGTGGTGAATGTCGCGGGCTGCCCGACCCATCCGGGCTGGGTGACCGAGACGCTGATGCTGCTAGGCGGCAGCGCACTGGCGGCCGGCGATCTCGACCGGTTCGGCCGCCCACGCTTCTACGCCGATCATCTCGTGCATCACGGCTGCTCGCGCAACGAATATTACGAATACAAGGCCAGCGCCCGCACCCCCGGCGAGATCGGCTGCATGATGGAACATATGGGCTGCATCGGCACGCAGGCGGTGGGCGACTGCAACATCCGGCCCTGGAACGGCAGCGGCTCCTGCACCTCGGGCGGCTATGCCTGCATCGCCTGCACCGCGCCCGAATTCGAGGAGCCGCGCCACCCCTACTCCGAGACGCCCAAGATCGGCGGCATCCCGGTGGGCCTGCCCTCGGACATGCCGAAGGCCTGGTTCATGGCGCTGGCGAGCCTGTCCAAGGCCGCCACGCCCGAGCGCATACGGCGGAACGCGGCCTCCGACCGGATCGAGGTGCCCCCCACGCTCCGGATGCCGAAGCGATGACGCGGCTGGTGGTCGGCCCGTTCAACCGGGTCGAGGGGGATCTCGAGGTTCATCTGGAGGTGGCGGAGGGCGCTGTGACGGCGGCGCGGGTGAATGCGCCGCTCTACCGCGGCTTCGAGCGCATGCTCGAGGGCCGCGATCCCCGCGACGCACTGACCATCACGCCGCGGATCTGCGGGATCTGCTCGATCAGCCAGTCGGTCGCGGCAGCGCGCGCGCTCGGCGCGGCGATGGGTCTCGCGCCTGCACCGGCGGGCGAGCGGGTGGCGGCGCTGATCCATGCGGTCGAGAATGCGGCCGATCACCTGACCCATTTCAACCTCTTCTTCATGCCGGACTTCACCCGCCCCGCCTATGCCGGTCGGAGCTGGCACGGGCGCGCGCTGGCCCGCTTCACGGCGATGGAGGGCAGCGCGCAGCGCGAGGCGGTGGCCGCGCGGGCGGATCTCCTCCACATCCTCGGGCTTCTGGCCGGGAAATGGCCGCACACGCTGGCCGTCCAGCCGGGCGGCGTCACCCGCGCGCCCGGCGCGGCCGAGCGGATGCGGATCCTCTCCAGCCTGCGAAGCTTCCGCCGCCACCTCGAACGCACGCTCTTCGGCGGCCCGCTCGAGGCCTTCGCGGCGCTCGAGATCGAAGCGGCGCTCCTGTCTTGGGGCCGCGGAGATGCCGGGCTGTTTCTCGAGATCGCGGCGGATCTCGGGCTTGCCGGCCTCGGCTGCGGCGCCGGGCGCTATCTCAGCTTCGGCGCCTATCCCCTGCCCGAGGGGCCGGCCTTCGCCGCGGGCACCTGGCAGGCGGGGGCGCCCGTCCCGCTCGACCCCGGCCTCATCCGCGAGGATCTGAGCCATGCCTGGATGCTGGGCGAGGCCGCCCATCCCTCCGAAGGCCGCACCCTGCCCGACGAGGAGATGCGCGAGGCCGCCTACAGCTGGTGCAAGGCGCCCCGTCTGGACGGGCGGCCGATGGAGACGGGGGCGCTTGCGCGGCAGGTGGTGGCGGGCCATCCGCTCGCGCGCGATCTGGCGCGGCAGGGCGGCGTGCTCGCCCGCGTGGGAGCGCGGCTGCTGGAGCTCGCCCGGACGCAGATCCTGATGGAAGAGCTGGCGCAGGGCATCGATCCTGCGGCCCGCTTCATGGTGGCGATGGGGCCGCTGCCCCGGGATGCACAGGGGGCGGGACTGGTCGAGGCCGCGCGCGGCGCGCTCGGCCACTGGGTCCGGCTGCGGGGCGGGCTCATCGACCGCTATCAGATCGTGGCGCCCACCACCTGGAACTTCAGCCCGCGCGATGCGGCAGGGGTGCCGGGCCCGCTCGAGGCCGCGCTGGTGGGCGCCCCCGTCGAGCCCGGCGAGACGACGCCGCTCTCGGTGCAGCATGTGGTGCGCAGCTTCGATCCCTGCATGGTCTGCACGGTACATTGATGGCCAAGGACCCCGCGCGCCCTGCGGATGGTGGCGGCCCGAGGCCCCGGGCTTCGGCTCAGGCTTCGGCTTCGGCTTCGGCTTCGGCTTCGGCTTCGGCTTCGGCTTCGGCTTCGGCTTCGGAAGGGGCTTCCAGGGACGGGGCCCTGTCCAGCGCCGCGTCGCAGGAGACCGGAGGCCGCTCCGCTCCGGAGAGCGAAGATGGATATTTGGACCAGAGTGAGGGGCAGGAGATCCGCGTGCGCGGACAGGTGCAGGGGGTGGGGTTCCGCCCCTTCGTCTGGCAGCTCGCGCGGCGACTGGAGCTTGAGGGCGAAGTGCTGAACGACGGGGCGGGCGTGCTGATCCGCGCCACGGGCGCTCGGCTCGGCGAATTTCTGGCAGCCCTCGGGGCGGAAGCGCCGCCGCTGGCGCGGGTGGATGCCATCGAGGCGCGGCCCGCGCGAGTGGAACGCCGGCCCTTCCGCATCGCACCGAGCGCGGGCGGCACCGTCGCGACCCGGGTGACGCCGGATGCCGCCACCTGCCCCGCGTGCCTCGCCGAGATCCGCGGCACCGGGCGGCGGCACGGCTATGCCTTCACCAACTGCACCCATTGCGGGCCGCGCTACACGATCCTGCGCGAGCTGCCCTATGACCGGGCGCGGACCTCGATGGCGCCCTTCCCGATGTGTCCGGACTGCCGCGCGGAGTACGAGGACCCGGCCGACCGGCGCTTTCACGCCCAGCCCATCGCCTGCCCGGCCTGCGGCCCGCGGCTCTGGCTCGAGGCGGAGGGGATCTGCCTCGTCGACGGGCCGGTGCGGGCGGAGGGCGCGGAAGCGCCGCAGGGGGTGCCCCGCGCCAGCGATCCGGTTGCGGAAGCGGCGCGCCTGCTGGCGCAGGGGGGCATCCTCGCCGTGAAGGGTCTGGGCGGGTTCCATCTGGCCTGCGATGCGCGCGACAGGGACGCGCTCCGGCGGCTCCGCCTGCGGAAGCGGCGGCCCGGCAAGCCCTTCGCCCTGATGGCCACGGAGGAGATGGCGGCCGAGATCGCCGATCCGGCCGAGGCCGACCGGGTGCTTCTGCGCGATCCGGCTGCCCCGGTGGTGCTGGTGCGCGGCCGCGGGCGCCTGCCCGAGGAGGTGGCGCCCGGCATGACCACGCTCGGGATCATGCGGCCCTACACGCCGCTGCACCATCGGCTGATCGAGGCCTTCGGCGGGCCGCTGGTCATGACCTCGGCCAACCGCTCGGGCGCTCCGCAGGTCATCGGCAATGGCGAGGCGCGGGCGGAGCTGGCGGGCATCGCCGACGCGTTCCTCATGCACGACCGGGCCATCGTCCGGCGGCTCGACGACAGCGTGGAACGCGCCCGCCCGCCGATGGTGCTGCGCCGGGCGCGCGGCCGCGCACCCGGAACGCTGCCTCTGCCCGAAGGGTTCGGTCGCGCGCCGCGCGTGCTGGCGCTCGGCGGGCAGATGAAGGCGGCGATCTGCCTCGTGAAGGACGGGCAGGCGCTGCTCTCGCATCATCTGGGCGATCTCGACGAGGCGCAGAGCTTCGAGGCCTTCACCCGGGCCATCGCCGATCATGCGGCGCTCTTCGACCATCGGGCGGAGTTCGTGGCGGTGGACCTCCATCCGGGCTATCGCGCGACCGAAGCGGGGCGGCGGATGGGGCTGCCTGTGGCCGAGGTGCAGCATCACCACGCCCATCTCGCGGCCTGTCTGGGCGACGCGCTCTGGCCGCTCGGGGCCGGGCCGGTGGCCGGGATCGTGCTGGACGGAACCGGCCTCGGCAGTGACGGCACGATCTGGGGCGGCGAGCTCCTGCTCGGCAGCTACCGCGAGGTGCTCCGCGTGGCGCATCTGGCACCGGCGCCCCTGCCCGGCGGCGAGGCGGCCGCGCGCGAGCCCTGGCGGAATGCGCTGGTGCGGCTCGATGCGGCGGGCCTTGGCGATCTGGCCGACCGGCTGTTTCCCGACCGCCCGCGCGAGACCCTGCGGCGGGCGGTGGCGGCGGGCGTGAACGCGCCGCTTTCCTCCTCGGCGGGGCGGCTCTTCGATGCGGTCGCGGCCTGCCTCGGTCTGGCCGCGGACCGGCAGAGCTACGAGGGAGAGGCCGCGATGCGGCTCGAGGCGCTCGAGGGAACCGGCGCGCCCTATCCGTTCGCGGGCCTCGATCCCACGCCGATGTTCCGGGCGCTGGCCGCGGATCTGGCCGCGGGCGTGCCGCCGGGCGCGATCTCGGACAGCTTCCACCGTGGCCTCGCCCGCGCGTTCTGCGCGCCCGCGCGCGCGCTCGTGGCCGAGGGCCGGGCCGAGGCGGTGGCGCTGACGGGGGGCGCTTTCCAGAATGCCCGGCTGCTCGCCGCCTGCCTTGCCGAGCTCACGGGCGTGCCGGTTCTGACCCACCGGGCGGTGCCTGCGAACGACGGCGGGCTGGCGCTCGGGCAGGCGCTCGTTGCCGCGGCGCGGCATATGGGCGCGGCGGAAGGCCTGTGACCGGAGGGTGGAAGGGCTGGTAACGCGCTTTCCTCACCCCTCCCTGCCCGCACCCGCGAAATCCTCGAAAAGAACTTCGTCAACAGAGGGTTAACGGATTTCACCCCTTCCCGCGCATTTCTTTTGCGCGGCCCCGAGCCTTCACCGCATTCCTTGGCATACGAAGCCGGCGGGCCCGAGAGGCCCAAGCCGCAGAGGCCAGCGGCCGGGGAAGCCGCCAGCGAGGGAGGAATGCGTTGCCCCAGATCGAAACCTTCTACGATGTGATGCGCCGCCAGGGGATCACCCGGCGCAGCTTCATGAAATACTGCTCGCTCACGGCGGCGGCGCTGGGGCTCGGCCCCTCCTTCGTGCCGAAGATCGCGCACGCGATGGAGACGAAGCCGCGCACACCGGTGATCTGGGTCCATGGGCTCGAATGCACCTGCTGCTCGGAGAGCTTCATCCGCGCGGCCCATCCGCTGGCCAAGGACGTCGTCCTGTCGATGATCTCGCTCGACTATGACGACACGCTGATGGCGGCGGCGGGCCATCAGGCCGAAGCCGCGCTGATGGACACGATCGAGAAATACAAGGGCAACTACATCCTTGCCGTCGAGGGCAACCCGCCGCTGAACGAGGACGGGATGTATTGCATCATCGGCGGCAAGCCCTTCGTCGAGCAGCTGAAGATGGCGGCCGAACATGCCAAGGCGATCATCAGCTGGGGGGCCTGCGCCTCCTACGGCTGCGTGCAGGCGGCCGCCCCCAACCCCACGCGGGCCACGCCCGTGCACAAGGTCATCCTCGACAAGCCGATCGTCAAGGTGCCGGGCTGCCCGCCCATCGCCGAAGTCATGACCGGCGTCATCACCTACATGCTGACCTTCGACCGGCTGCCCGAGCTCGACCGTCAGGGCCGCCCGGCGATGTTCTACAGCCAGCGCATCCACGACAAATGCTACCGCCGCCCGCATTTCGACGCGGGCCAGTTCGTCGAGGCCTGGGACGACGACTACGCCAAGAAGGGCTACTGCCTCTACAAGATGGGCTGCAAGGGGCCGACCACCTACAACGCCTGCTCGACCGTGCGCTGGAACGAGGGCGTGAGCTTCCCGATCCAGTCCGGCCACGGCTGCATCGGCTGCTCGGAGGACGGCTTCTGGGATCAGGGATCCTTCTACGACCGGCTGACCACCATCAAGCAGTTCGGCGTCGAGGCCAATGCCGACACGATCGGCCTCACGGCCGTGGGCGCGCTCGGCGCGGGCGTGGCGGCCCATATCGCGGCCACCGCCCTCAAGAGCGCGCAGAAGAAATCGCAGGCGGCCAATACCGCGAAGACAGACGAAAAGACGGAGGCCTGAGCCATGGTCGCGACACCGAACGGTTTCAACCTGGACAACACCGGCCGCCGTATCGTGGTGGACCCGGTGACCCGCATCGAGGGTCACATGCGCTGCGAAGTGAACGTGGACGATCAGGGCATCATCCGCAATGCCGTCTCGACGGGGACGATGTGGCGCGGGCTCGAGGTCATCCTCAAGGGCCGCGACCCACGCGACGCCTGGGCCTTCACCGAGCGGATCTGCGGGGTCTGCACCGGCACCCATGCGCTCACCTCCGTCCGCGCCGTCGAGGATGCGCTGGGGATCTCGATCCCCGACAATGCGAACTCGATCCGCAACATGATGCAGCTGAACCTGCAGATCCACGACCACATCGTCCATTTCTACCATCTGCACGCGCTGGACTGGGTGAACCCGGTCAATGCGCTGCGCGCCGATCCGAAGGCCACGTCCGAGCTGCAGCAGAAGGTCTCGCCTTCGCACCCGCTCTCGTCGCCGGGCTATTTCCGCGACGTGCAGAACCGGCTGAAGAAGTTCGTGGAATCGGGGCAGCTGGGCCTGTTCAAGAACGGCTACTGGGACAATCCGGCCTATCTGCTGCCGCCCGAGGCGGACCTGATGGCCACCACCCACTATCTCGAGGCGCTCGACCTGCAGAAGGAGATCGTGAAGGTCCACACGATCTTCGGCGGCAAGAACCCGCATCCGAACTGGCTGGTGGGGGGCGTGCCCTGCCCGATCAACATCGACGGCGTGGGCGCGGTCGGCGCGATCAACATGGAGCGGCTGAATCTCGTCTCCTCGATCATCGACCAGTGCATCCAGTTCACCAACAACGTCTATCTGCCCGACGTGGTGGCCATCGGCGGCTTCTACCGCAACTGGCTCTATGGCGGCGGGCTCTCGTCGAAGTCGGTGATGGCCTATGGCGACATCCCCGAGCATCCGAACGATTTCTCGCCCGAACAGCTCCATCTGCCGCGGGGCGCGATCATCAACGGCAATCTCGAGGAAGTGCATGACGTCGACCCGCGCGACCCCGAGCAGGTGCAGGAATTCGTCGATCACTCCTGGTATGCCTATGGCGAGCCGGGGCGCGGGCTGCACCCCTGGGACGGCGTGACCGAGCCGCGCTACGAACTCGGCCCCAATGCCAAGGGCACGCGGACGAACATCCTCGAGCTCGACGAGGCGGCGAAATATTCCTGGATCAAGGCGCCGCGCTGGAAGGGTCACGCGATGGAGGTGGGCCCGCTCGCCCGCTACATCGTGGGCTATGCCAAGGGCCACGAGGACATCAAGAACCAGGTCGAGGGTCTCTTGCGCACCATGGACCTGCCGGTCTCGGCACTGTTCTCGACGCTGGGCCGCACGGCCGCCCGCGCGCTCGAGGCGGAATATTGCTGCCGCCTGCAGAAGCACTTCTTCGACAAGCTCATCACCAACGTGAAGAACGGCGACAGCAGCACCGCCAATGTCGAGAAGTGGGAGCCGCGCACCTGGCCGAAGGAGGCCAAGGGCGTCGGCATGACCGAGGCCCCGCGCGGCGCGCTCGGCCACTGGATCCGCATCAAGGATGGCCGGATCGAGAACTACCAGTGCGTGGTGCCCACCACCTGGAACGGCAGCCCGCGCGACGCGGCCGGCAACATCGGCGCCTTCGAGGCGAGCCTGCTCGACACCAAGATGGAGCGCCCCGAGGAGCCGGTCGAGATCCTGCGCACCCTGCACTCGTTCGACCCCTGCCTCGCCTGCTCCACCCATGTCCTGTCGCCGGACGGCCAGGAACTCACCACCGTCAAGGTCCGCTGAGGGAGAAGACCATGAAGAAACTGCTCGCCATTCTCGTCCTCTCGGCCGCGGCCTCCCCGGCGCTGGCCCATACCGGCCACGGCGATGCGTCCGGCTTCGCCCACGGGCTCCTGCACCCGATCCTCGGGCCCGACCATCTGCTCGCCATGCTGGGCGTGGGGATCTGGTCGGGCATCGCGCTTCCGCGCCATCTCTGGGGGGGCGCTGCGACCTTCCTTGCGGCCATGACGGTGGGCGCGGCGCTCTCGTGGGCGGGCGTGGGCATCCCGATGGTCGAGACCTGGATCGTGGGCTCGGTCGTCCTGGCCGGGCTGCTCGTCGCCACCGCCCGTGCGGGTCAGGCGCGGCTCGTGACCGGCCTCTCGCTCGGCGCCATCGCGACCTTCGCGGCCTGCCACGGCCATGCCCATGCGACCGAGGCCACGGGCGCCATCGGCGCCTATCTCGCGGGCTTTCTCATCGCCACCGCGGGCCTCCATGCCGCGGGCATCGGCGTGGCCCTCGCCACCGCGCGCGGCGGGCGGATCCTGCAGGGGGCGCTCGGCGCGGCGCTCGCCGGGTCCGGCCTCCTTCTGATGGCGGGGTGAGGCCATGGACACCGAGATCGTCACGATCCACGTCCCGAACCCGAACGCCCCCCCCCGCTCGAAGCCTCGCGCAAGACCGGGACGGCGCGGCCCGAGGATATCGAGAGCATCTTCTACAAGACCTCGGTCTATGTCTACGAAGTGCCGGTGCGGCTCTGGCACTGGCTGAATGCCGCGATGATCTTCATCCTGATCGGCTCGGGATACCTGATCGCCCGGCCGCTTCCGACCATGGAGATGGCCGAGGCGACCGACCAGTTCGTCTTCGGCTACATCCGCTTCGCCCATTTCGCGGCCGGACAGGTGCTGACCGTGGCCTTCGCGGCGCGGATCCTGTGGGCCTTCTTCGGCAACGTCCATTCGCGGCAGATGTTCAAGCTGCCGGTCTGGAACCTGCGCTGGATCCGCGAGCTGATCTACGAGCTGAAATGGTATCTCTTCCTCGTGCCCGAGCCGCGGAAATACGTCGGCCACAACCCTCTGGCCCATGCCGCGATGTTCTTCTTCATCACGCTCGGCATGAGTTTCATGATCGTCACGGGCTTCGCGCTCTATGCCGAGGGCGCCGGTCAGGGCTCGGTCTACGACACCCTCTTCGGCTGGGTGCTGGGGCTGGTCGGCAACAGCCAGCGGCTGCACACGCTGCACCATCTGGGCATGTGGTCGATCGTGGTCTTCACCATCATCCACATCTATGCCGCCGTCCGCGAGGACATCATGTCCCGGCAGTCGATGATCTCGACCATCGTCTCGGGCTGGCGGACCTTCAAGGACGACCGCGTGGAATAGGTCGACCCAAGGAGAATCTTTGGGCTCCGGAGGGGCGCGGCGCAACGCCGCGCCCTTCTGCATTCTGCAACGCTTAAAACCACTGCCACGCCGGGACTGGAAGGTGAGCTTCCACTTCCAGGCTCTTCCATGGCCGTTTCAGGAGGAATTAACCGTTTACTGCCAAGGGCCTGCCAAAATGTCGCGGCAGGGTCGCATTTCCGGCTTCTTCCGAAAACTGCAAACCATATTGTCGAAGCACGGCCGGGGCGAAAAGCCCGTTGCCAGCAGCGGTCAGGAGGGAGGGACCAATGCCAGCATCTCCACCCGCAAGGGTGCTCATTCTCGGTATCGGCAACGTGCTGTGGGCAGACGAGGGATTCGGCCCCCGCTGCATCGAGATCCTTGCCGAGAGCCACGCCTTCCCCTCGCAGGTCAAGCTGCTCGACGGCGGCACGCAGGGCCTCTACCTGCTGCCCTTCCTCGAAGAGGCCGACGCCCTCCTCGTGTTCGACGCGGTCGATTACGGTCTCGTGCCCGGCACGCTGATGATCGCGCGCGACGACGAAGTGCCCGCCTTCATGGGCGCCAAGAAGATGAGCCTGCACCAGACCGGCTTTCAGGACGTGCTGGCCACGGCCCAGCTTCTCGGGCGCTGCCCGGCGCGGCTGACGCTGATCGGCTGCCAGCCCGAGGAGCTGGAGGATTACGGCGGCTCGCTGCGCCCGGTCGTGGCGGCCCAGATCGCACCGGCGATCGGCCTCGCGCTGGCCGAGCTCGCCCACTGGGGCGTGACCCCGCTGCCCGGCCGCAGCCCGGCCGAAGGGCTCGCCGATCCGTCGCTGCGCCGGGACGCCTACGAGACGGGCCGCCCCGGCCCCGACGAGGCCTGCCGCACGGGCGACGCCCGCTTCTTCCCGGAACCCTGCTGATGTGCGTCGGGGATCCGCTGCGCCTGATCGCGGTCGAGGGCATTGCCGGCACCGCCGAAGACGGGGCGGGCACCTGCCTCGTCGATCTCAGCCTCGTGCCCGAGGCACGGCCGGGCGACTGGGTGCTCTCCTTCCTCGGCACCGCCCGTGCGGTCATCGCCGCGGACGAGGCCGCGCGGATTTCGGCCGCACTGGCGGCGCTGCGCTCGGTGATGACCGGAGGGCCGGTCGGAGACGCCTTCGCCGATCTCGACCGCCCGCCGTCGCTTCCCCCCCACCTGCAGGCCGCGCTCGACGCGGGCCGCAACCACGGATGATGCCAGTGACCCATCCCCTGATCGCACGGCTCGAGACCGACTGCGGCTGGCCGCGCCTCGCGACGCTGGCCGAGGTCGAGGCCTTCACCGGCCGCCCGGGCGCCCATTGCCTCTTCATCCCCGGCGACCCCGCCCGCAACCTCGAGACCGCCGACGCGGCCGTGATCCTGCCCGAGCTGGTGATCGCCTTCCAGCGCGCCTTCGACTGCGCCCTCGTCGACGATGCGATCGAGGCCGCGCTCCGCGACGCGACCCGGGCGCTGCGCACGCCGGGCTTCCTCTTCTACCGCGAGGGCCGGTTCCTCGGCGCGATCGAGAAGATCCGCGACTGGAGCGACTACATGACCCGCATCCCGCATCTCCTCGGCCGCATCTCCGCCTGAAAGGGTTTTCCATGAGTTCCTTCCACATGCCGCCCACAGGTTTCGGCCCCGGCTCGCAGCCCGGTGACGAGGATGCGGATCTTGCCTTCATGGCGCTGCCCTCCGGGATGCGGACCTATTCCACGCACCTGCCCGAGATCGAGAATACCGAGCCCTTCTTCGCGGCCCTGACGCTCCTCGAGCGCGTGTCCGAGGCCTGCGACCAAGGGAGCGGCCTGTTCGATCTCGGCGATCTCGACGCGCCGAACCGCCGCCTCATCGCCGAGACGCTGGGACAGGGCGAGGTCGCGATGCGGCTGCGCGGCGTGCCCGCCCTCATGGTGCAGGAGAGCGTCTTCGCCGGAGTCTGGGCGGTGGCGGGCGCGGGCATCGACCGGCTGGAGATAGGCCCCGTGCCGCAGGCGGCGCTCACCCGCGCCTTCGCCCCCTTCCGCGCGGCGCTGAAGGCCTCGGGCCACCGGCCGCAGGGCGTGGTGAACGCGCCCGCCCTGCTGGCGGAACTGGTCGAGAAATCCGCGACATGGCGGCCGGGCGAGGAGCCGCATGTGGTCAACCTCACCCTCCTGCCCCATACCGAGGAGGATCTCCTCTGGCTCGACCGGATGCTGGGCGAAGGGGCCGTCACCATCCTTTCGCGCGGTTACGGCAACTGCCGCATCACCGCGACGGCCCTGCCGCAGGTCTGGCGCGTGCAGTTCTTCAACTCGATGGACAGCCTGATCCTCGACACGTTCGAGGTCACGACCATGCCGCAGGTGGCGCTCGCCGCGCCGGAGGATCTCGCGGACAGTGCCGCCCGAATCCGCGAAGTGCTGGAGGCGATCCGATGAGCGGCTTCGAGGGCTCCTATCTCGGCGCGAACGACCGGATCGGTCCGGCGGCTGTCATGGAATGCAAGATCTGCTGGACGCCCTACGATCCGGCAATGGGCGACGACTTCCGCCAGATCCTGCCCGGTACGCCCTTCACGGCCCTGCCCGAAGACTGGAGCTGCCCGCACTGCGGCGCGCCGAAAAACCAGTTCATGGTCCTGTCCGACCCCGAGGCCGACGCGGTTTCCGCCGCGGTGGCCGAGCGGGTGGCGCGGCTCGTGGCGGATTTCGAGGATGTCTGGCACAGCAAGATGCGCGACGTGCCGCTGGTGAACAAGGCGCTCCATGTCGAGGCGGTGGGCTTCCGGCTGCACGAGGGGCGCCCGCTGGGCGTTCTGGTGGCGCCGTGGTTCATGAACCTCGTGCTGCTGCCCGCCGAAGGGGAAGACTGGTCGGCCCTCGCGCCCGGCGAGAAGGAGATTATCGCCTTCCCGTCCGGAGATTACGAGTTCCTGCACAATGTCCGGCCGATGGGCGGCGGCTACAAGGCCTGCTCGCTCTTCTCGCCGATGAATGATTTTTCCAGCCAGCTTCAGGCGGTCGAAGTGGCGCGGGCCGTGATGGCCGCCCTGTTCGATCCGGAGAACCGGGCCGAGACCGACCGGGCGGCCGAGATCCGCGCCGCCCGCGAAGCCGATCTGGCGCCGCCCGCCGCCGATCCCGAACCCAGCCGCAGGGCGGTCATCACCGCCAGTCTCGGCCAGGCAGGATGAGCGGGGCTCTGACCCTCCGGCTCGGGCCCGAGGGTCCGCGCCTCCTGCGGGGGCCGGATCTGCCGGTGGCGGCCCTGATGATCGGCCGATCCCCGCAGGCTGCGGCCGACCTTCTGCCGCGTCTCTTCAACCTCTGCCCCATGGCGCAGGCCACGGCCGTCCGGCTGGCACTCGACCTGCCACTGCCGGATCCCGCGGAACTTGCCGCCGAGATCGCGCGCGAGCATCGGCAGAAGCTGACCCTCCTCTGGCCCCGCCTGCTGGACCTGCCCGCCGCGGATCCCGGACCGCTGCCCGCCCCTGCAGACCTGACCGGGTGGGTCGCGCGGCAGCCGCTCTTCTCCGCTCTCGCCCGGCTGTTTCCGCCCGGCACTGCGGTGGCCGGTCTGCCCGTCGCGACGCCGGAAACCATGTTCGCGCCCGTCCCTTGCGACAATTCCCCTGCCGCGCGCCGGCAGGATCACCCGACCCTTGCGGCCGCGGCGCGCCTCTGGGGACGCGGGCCGCTCTGGCGCGCGCTCGGCCGTCTGGCCGATCTGGCGCCTCCTCCTCCGCCCGTCAGGCTTGCCTGCGGCGCGGCCGTCGTGCCGGCCGCCCGCGGCAGCTATGCCGTGCGCGCCCGCATCGAGGGCGGCCGAGTGACCGCATTCGCGCGCATGACGCCCACCGACCATCTGATCGCCCCGGGCGGCATCCTCGAGCGCAGCGTTGCCACCCTGCCCGCCGACAGCGGCCGTCTGGTGCCAGTGCTGCTCGCGCTCCTCGACCCTTGCGTGCCCGTCACCGTCGAGGAGGCCACCCATGCATGAGATGTCGCTCTGCGAAGGGATCCGGGGCATCGTCGGGGATCAGGCGCGCCGCCACGGCTTTGCGACGGTAAAGGTGCTGCGGCTTGAGATCGGCCGCTTTGCCGGCGTCGAAAAGGCGGCCCTCGGCTTCGCCTTCGACGTAGTGATGCGGGGCAGCGCCGCCGAGGGGGCACGGCTCGAGATCCTCGACCTGCCGGGCCGGGCGCTCTGCTATGACTGCGGCGAGGAAGCCGCTATCGAGGACAGGTTCGACCCCTGCCCGCTCTGCGGCGGCGGCCGTCTGATGCCGGTGGGGGGCGACGAGATGCGGATCAAGGACATGGAGGTTCAGTGATGTGCACGGTGTGCGGCTGCGGCGGCAATGTGACCTTCGAGGCGGGGCATCGCCATGCCCATGGCGCGGACGGGCATTCTCATCATGCGAGCTTTCCCCACGGCCATGCCGGGCATCATTCGCACGGGACTCCGGGCACGGGCCACGCGCATCACCATGGCCTCGGGCCTGCCGGGGTGAGCGTGCCGGGGATGAGCCAGGAGCGGCTGATCGAGGTCGAGACCGACATCCTCGCCAAGAACAACATCTATGCCATGGCGAACCGGCACCGCCTGCGCGAGTTGGGTGTCCATGCCGTCAACCTCGTCTCCTCGCCCGGCTCGGGGAAGACGACGCTACTGTGCAAAACCATTTCACTTCTTGCGGGCGCGCCGCTCGCCGTGATCGAGGGCGACCAGCAGACCTCGAACGATGCCGACCGGATCCGGGCCACGGGCGCCCCGGCGGTGCAGATCAATACGGGCAAGGGCTGCCATCTCGATGCCCATATGGTCGGGCATGCGATGGAGGACCTTCCACTCGGGGCGGGCGCCCATCTCTTCATCGAGAACGTGGGCAACCTTGTCTGTCCCGCCGCCTTCGATCTGGGCGAGGATGCCAAGGTGGCGATCCTCTCGGTGACAGAGGGCGAGGACAAGCCGCTGAAATACCCAGACATGTTCACCGCTGCACGGCTTGCGATCCTCAACAAGGTCGATCTTGCACCCCATTGCGACGTCGATCTCGACCTCTACGAGGCGAACCTGCGCCGGGTGAACCCGCTGATCGAGGTGCTGCGCGTCTCGGCCCGCACCGGCGAGGGGATGGAGGGCTGGGTGAAATGGCTTTCCGCCCGCCGCACGGCCAAGATGCTCGGGGCGCGCGGCTGATGTCGCGGCCGCTGGTCCTCCTCGTCGACGACGAGCCGCATGCGCTGGCTGCGATGCGGATGGCGCTCGAGGACGAGTTCGACATCGCCACCGCCGCCTCGGGCGAGGAGGCGCTGCGGATCCTCGAGGATCAGTGGGTGCAGGTCATCATCTCGGATCAGAGGATGCCCGGCATGACGGGCGTCCAGTTCCTCACGCAGGCGCGCGAGCGCTGGCCCGAGACGGTGAGGATCATCCTCACCGGCTACACCGACGCCTCCGCGATGGTCGCCGCGATCAACGAGGCGGGCATCCACCAGTTTCTGACCAAGCCCTGGATTCCCGACCAGCTTGCCATGGCCGCGCGCAATGCCACCCGCCTCTTCCATCTCGCGCGCGAGAACGAGCGGCTGGCGCTGGAAATGCGCTTTCTCAATTCGACCGTCGAGACGCGGCTCGAGAAGCGGCGGCGGGCGCTGCGCGAGGGCATGGGGTTCGAGAGCATCCTGCGCGCGCCCTCCTCGCCCATGAATGCGGTGGTGCAGGCCGCGCGCCAGTTCGCGAGCTTCGATCTGCCGGTGCTGCTGACGGGCGAGCCCGGCACGGGCAAGGCGCAGCTCGCGCGCGCGATGCATTACGGCTCGCTCCGCTCCGACCGGCCGTTTCACGAGTTCAACCTGCAGGGCGTGCCCGAGGAGCTGGCCGCGATCGAGCTCTTCGGGGCGAAGCGCGGGGTGGCTGCGGGCAATGCGAGCCGCGTGGGCCTCGTGCAGAAGGCCGACCGCGGAACGCTCCATCTGGGCGCCATCGACACGGCCTCGCCCGCGCTTCAGATGGCGCTGATGCGGATGCTGGGCACGGGCAGCTTCAGCCCGGTGGGCGGGCAGGAGACGCTGACCACGAACCTCCGGCTCATCGCCTCGTCGCACCGCGACCTCCGCAGGCTGGTGGCCGAGGGGCAGTTCCGGGCCGACCTCTATTATGCGCTCTCGGCGGGCGAGATCGCGGTGCCGCCGCTGCGCGCCCGGCGCGGGGATGTGGCTCTGCTGGCGCAGGTGATGCTCGCCGATCTCGCAGCGACCCACGGCAAGCCCATCCACGAGATCGAGCCCGCCGCCCTCGAATTCCTCGAGAATTACGACTGGCCGGGCAATCTGCGCGAGCTTTCGAACGAGATCACGCGGATGCTGGTCTTCACGCAGGGCAAGGTGCTGACCGCCGACCTGATCTCGCGCCCGATCCTGCAGGCCACTCCCTCCGAGAGCGGCGCGGACCGCTCGGCCGAAGCGGTGCTGACCGCCGACGGCACGCTCAAGGACCGGGTCGAGCTGATCGAGATGCGCATCCTGCGCGAGACGCTGACCCGGCACCGCTGGAACAAGAGCCGCGCCGCGGCCGAGCTGGGGCTGAGCCGCGTGGGGCTGCGCGCCAAGCTCGACCGCTACGGGATCGCCGATCCCGCCGGGCGGCTGGCCGCCGAAGAGGAGGAAGACTGACATGTGCCTCGGCATTCCCGGCCGCATCGCGGCCATCACCGATCCGGCGCGCCTGATGGCGCTGGCCGAGGTCTCCGGCGTGCGGCGCGAAGTGAACCTCGCCTGCGTCGCCTACGGCCCGCTCGAGGCGCTGGTGGGCCGCTGGGCGCTGATCCATGTGGGCTTCGCCATGAGCCTCATCGACGAGGAGGAGGCGGCGCGCACGCTCGAGGCGCTGCGCGAGCTGGGCGAGGCGCAGGAGGCGCTGGAAGCGATGGCGGCCGGCGACCGGGCACTGGAGGGGCAGGCATGAAATTCGCGTCCGAGTTCCGCGATCCCGCCCTCGCGCGGAGCCTTCTGGCGGCCATCGCCGCGCGCGCCGACGAGATCGGCGCCACCCGCGCCCGCCCGCTGCACATCATGGAGATCTGCGGCGGCCACACCCACGCGATCTTCCGCTACGGGCTCGACCGGCTGGTGCATGAGGGGATCGAATTCATCCACGGCCCCGGCTGCCCGGTCTGCGTCCTGCCGATGGGCCGGGTCGACGAATGCATCGCCATCGCCGAGCGGCCCGAGGTGATCTTCACCACCTTCGGCGATGCGATGCGCGTGCCGGGGGCGCGCGGCTCGCTCTTGCAGGCCAAGGCACGCGGCGCGGACATCCGCATGGTCTATTCGCCGCTCGACGCGCTCGAGATCGCGCGGCGCAATCCTGCGCGCGAGGTGGTCTTCTTCGGCCTCGGCTTCGAGACGACGACGCCCTCGACCGCCCTCTCGATCCAGCAGGCGGCGCGGGAGGAGCTCTTCAACTTCAGCGTCTTCTGCAACCACATCACCGTGCCCGAGCCGATCCGGGCGTTGCTCGACGATCCCGACATGCGGCTCGACGGCTTCATCGGGCCCGGCCATGTCTCGATGGTGATCGGCATCCATGCCTACGATTTCGTGGCCCGCGACTATTCCAAGCCCCTCGTCGTGGCGGGCTTCGAGCCCACGGACCTCCTGCAATCGGTGCTGATGGTGCTGGACCAGATCGCCGAGGGCCGCTCGGTGATCGAGAACCAGTATGCCCGCGTGGTGCCCGAGCACGGCAATCCGGTCAGCCTCGCCGCCATCGCCGACGTCTACGAGCGGCGGCCGAGCTTCGAATGGCGGGGCCTCGGCGAGATCGACGCCTCGGGCCTGCGTATCCGCGAGACCTATGCAGCCTTCGATGCCGAACGGAAGTTCGGGATCGGCTACGGCACTCCGGCCGCGCCCCGGCAGGAGCCCGAGGGATGTGCCTGCGGCGCGGTGATGACCGGCCGGATCAAGCCCCCCGCCTGCCCGCAGTTCGGCCGCGGCTGCACGCCCGAGATGCCGCTCGGCGCGCTGATGGTGAGTTCGGAAGGCGCCTGCGCGGCCTACTGGCAATATGCCGGCGCGCGCGGGCTGGCCGCGGAATAGACCCCGGATCGTCAGGAAAGGCCCGGCACGGGCAGAACGGAAGGAACAGGATGGCGCTCAGGGACAGCCATGTGACGCTCGCCCACGGCGGCGGCGGGAAAGCCATGCGCGATCTGATCGAGGAGGTGTTCACGAGCCTCTTCCAGCCGCCGGGGATGGAGGATCAGGCGCGGCTGACCTCGGCGGCGCTGGCCGCGCCGGGCGCGCGGCTCGCGCTCACCACCGACAGTTTCGTCGTGACCCCGCTCGAATTCCCCGGCGGCGACATCGGCAAGCTCGCCATCTGCGGCACGGTCAACGATCTCGCGGTGGGCGGCGCAGAGCCGCTCTGGCTCTCGGCCGCCTTCATCATCGAGGAGGGCACCGAGATCGCGCTGCTGCGCCGGATCGCGGCCACCATGGCGGACGAGGCCCGGGCGGCCGGCGTGCGGATCGTGACGGGCGACACGAAGGTGGTGGAACGCGGCGCGGCCGATGGGCTCTTCATCACCACCACCGGCGTGGGCGTGATCCCGCCCGGGCGCGAGCTGTCGGCCGCGGCGATCCGGCCGGGCGACCGGCTGCTCGTGAACGGGGGCCTCGGCGATCACGGCGCCACCATCCTCGCCGCGCGCGGGGATCTGGCGCTCTCGACCGATCTGCAGTCGGACTGCGCCGCCCTCGGGCATCTGATGGCGGCCGTGCTCAAGGCCGCGCCCGGTGCCCGGGCCGCACGGGATGCGACCCGCGGCGGGGTCGCGGCGGTGCTGAACGAGATGGCCGAGGCCTCGGGCGTGGGGCTCGTCATCGAGGAGGAGGCGCTGCCGCTGCGGGCCGAGGTCGTGGGTCTTTGCGAGATCCTCGGCCTCGATCCGCTTTATCTCGCCAACGAGGGGCGGCTCGTGGTTGTGGTGCCGGAGGCGGAGGCCGAGGCG
This sequence comes from Cereibacter sphaeroides 2.4.1, assembly GCF_000012905.2. Taxonomy (NCBI): domain Bacteria; kingdom Pseudomonadati; phylum Pseudomonadota; class Alphaproteobacteria; order Rhodobacterales; family Paracoccaceae; genus Cereibacter; species Cereibacter sphaeroides. The sequence goes on from NC_007493.2 coordinate 2,244,803, forward strand.
GCCCTCGGGGCCATGCGAGCCTGCCCCGAGGGCGCGGGCGCGGTGGCCATCGGCCGCGCGGTCGCGGACCATCCGGGGCAGGTGCGCATGACCACCCGCTTCGGCGGCAGCCGGATCGTCGACATGCTGGTGGGCGAGCAACTGCCCCGCATTTGCTGAGCCCGCGGCTTGACCGGCCGCCTCCGGCCTGTCACATCAGCCTTGCTGCATATGTGCGGAGATCGCGATGAAACGTCTGCTGATGCTTCTGGCGGCCGCCCTGCCGATGGCGTCCGGCGCCCGGGCGGGCGATCCGGTCTCGGCCGCGCCCTCGGCGCCGGAGCTCCTCTCGGGTGAGGCGCTGGTCGTCGACATCCGCGAGCCTGCGGAATGGCGCGAGACGGGCGTGCTGCCGACGGCTGTCCTTTTCACCTATCGGGATGCCGCGGGATTTCTCGCCCGCATCGAGCCGCAGCTGAAGCCCGGCCAGCCGATCGCGCTCCTCTGCCGCTCCGGCCGGCGGTCGGCCGCCGCAGCCGCGGCCATCGCGGCCCGGACCGATCATCCGGTGATCGACGTGGCGGGCGGGCTGGGGCGCCTTGTCCGCGAAGGCTACCAGCCCTCCCCCTGCCCCGCCTGCTGACACGGCCGTCAGGGCGGACCCGCCCGGGCCGCCTCATCCCCGGAGGCCCGCCATGGATCAGGACCTGTCCCGCCCCCCCCTCTCGGTGCTCGTCGCCGACGACCAGCCGCTCGTGCGCGAGCTGATCCTGGGCCTTCTTGCGCGCGAGCCGGATCTGGCGCCGGAGGGGGTGGAGGACCTGCCCGAGGCGCTGGCGCGGATCGCCGCGCACGGGCCCTTCGATGTCGTCCTGCTCGATCTCGTCATGCCGGGGATGAACGGGCTCGAGGGGCTCGCGCGGGCGATGGCGGCGAACGGCGGCCGGCCGGTCCTGCTCATGTCCGGCAACCTGCCCGAGGAGATGCTCGCAGAGGCGCAGCGTCTGGGCGTGGCGGGGGTGCTGCCGAAGACCCGGTTCGCCGCCATTGCCGCGACCGTCCGCGAAGCGGGCCGAAGGAACCGGCCCGCCCTCCCCGAGGCCGAGCGGCAGCTTCTGCAGATGCTGGTCGCGGGCGAGGCCACCGAAGAGCTTGCGGCCCGCTTCGGGAGAGAGGCCTTCGAGACGGCCCTCGCGGCGCTGTTCGCGCGTCTGGAGGTCTCCACCCGGACGCAGGCAGTGCTGGCCGCCCGGCGCCGGGGTCTCGTCTGAGACCTCCAGCCGGCTGGACAGGCTTGCGAAAGAACGGGCGCGGATCCGAAAGGCCGGGCTTCGCCGCTGGCCTGTCAGGGTTAAGGTTTCGGGAAAGGATCCGGGGCAGGATGCTGGGGTGACTCGCGCCTGCGGTGCGGGTCGTCCCCGGGAAGGAGACCTGCAGGTGACGAGTGCCGTTCCGACCCGACCCGGCCCCCGACGGGTGCGGCGATGATGCCTGCCTGGGCCGCGCGTCTCGGCGCGTCGCGCGATCAGCAGCGCGCGCTTGAGGAAGAGCGGAGCCGGACGCAGGCCGCACTTCAGGTCATGCCGCACATGCTGATCGAGCTGGACGCCGACGAACGGCTGCTGCGGGGGCATCCGGGCTGGCTCGACCGCCTGCCCACGCTCGGGCCCATGGCTCCGGGACAAGGGCTGCAGGACTTTCTGCCGGTCGACCTCGCGACGGAGGTGCGCCGTGTGCTGGCCGAAGTCGAGACGACCGGCGCCCCGGTCAGCCGCGACTGGCAGGTGCGGCAGGCGGGCGCGCGCGTCTGGCTTGCGATCTCTGCCGCGCGCCTGCCCCCGCTCGCGCCGGACAGGCGGCCCGGCCATGCGGTCATGATCTGCGACACGACCGAGCTGCACGCTCAGCGCAAGCAGGCCGACAGGCTGGGCAAGTTCGCCCAGCTCACCACCAACCTCGTGATCGTCACCGATCCCCACCAGCGCATCGAATGGGTGAATGCGGCCTTCGAACAGCAGACCGGCCACTCGGGCCCGTCTGTGCGCGGCCAGCCGCTCTGCGCGGTGCTGCAGGGCGAGCCCGCGCCGGGCGGATGCGGCGATCGCCTGCGCGCCATGCTGGCCGAGGGTCGGACGGCACGGGCCGAGGTCGAGGCCACCGCCGCCTGCGGGCGCCGCTTCTGGCTCGATGTCTCGCTCCAGCCGCTTCTCGACGACGAGGGTGCGCTCGATGGCTACATGGCCGTGGCCAGCGACATCACCGCTCACAAGCGACAGGAGGAGCAGCTGGCCGCCATGGCGGCCGAAGCGCGCGCCACCCGGGCGCGGCTCGCGGCCGCCGTCGACGTCCTGCCGGACGGCTTCGCCTATTTCGACGCCGAGGACCGGCTCGTCGTCTTCAACCCTCAGTACCGCGATTGCTACCCCGGCGCCGCGGCGGCCATCGTGCCGGGCGCGAGTTTCGAGCAGATCCTCCGTCAGGCGGTGCAGTCCGGCGACATCCTCGAGGCGCGCGGCCGCGAGGAAGAGTGGTTGGCCGCGCGTCTCGCCGCCCACCACCGCGGCAGCAACCAGCAGGAGCAGCAGCTGGCCGACGGGCGCTGGCTGCGCGTGATCGAACGGCAGACCCCTGACGGCGGCCGCGTGGGTCTCAGGGTCGATGTGACGGCGCTGAAACTGGCCGAACAGCGGACCCGCATCGACTTCTCGGCCACGATGGACGCGTCGCAGGACGGGATTGCCTTCACCGATCCCGAAGGGCGCTACATCTACATGAACCCGGCCCACCGCGAGATGTTCGGCATCGCCACCGAGGACGAGATCCTCGGCCGGTCCTGGCGCGAGCTCTATTCAGGCGACGTGGCCGACCATATCGCCACCACGGCCCTGCCCGCGCTGTTGAGCACCGGCGGCTGGCGCGGCGAGCTGATCGGCCGACGCCGCGACGGCAGCGACCTGCCGCAGGAGGTGTCGCTGACGCTCAAGGCGGACGGGGGGATCATCTGCATCTCGCGCGACATCTCCAAGCGGCTGCGCGAGCAGCAGGAACGCATGCGCCTGCGCGAGGAGCTGCAGATGGCGCAGCGGCGCGAGGTCATCGGGCAGCTGGCCTCCGGCCTCGCGCACGACCTGAACAACCTGCTCGCGGCCATCGGCGGCTCGGCGCTGCTGATCCAGGAGATGCAGTCCGGCGCGGCCGAGGTCCATGCGCAGCGCATTCTGGCCGCGACCGAGCAGGCCGGGGCCCTCGTCCGCCGCTTCCTCACCCTCGGCAAGCGGCAGAGCAACCGCTCGCGCATCGACCTGTGCCCCCTCCTGCAGGAGGCGGCCGATCTGGTGCAGGCGGGCCTGCGCAACCGCACACGGCTCACCCTCGCGCTGCCCGATGCGCCGATCTGGATCGAGGCGGATCCGACCGACATCCTGCAGGTGGTGCTGAACCTCGTCATCAATGCGCGCGACGCGATCTCGACCGCGCCCCCGCGCGAGGGCGGCCACGAGATCAGCGTGACGCTCGCGCCGGCCGGGCCCGCTCAGCTCGTGCAGACCTACGCGGTGGGCGCGCCCTGCGCCGACCGGCGCTATGTCTCGATGACGGTCAGCGACAGCGGCCCCGGGATCGAACCTGCGATGCAGGCCAAGGTGTTCCAGCCCTATTTCTCGACCAAGGGCGCCGCGGGCACCGGGCTCGGGCTCGCCATCGTGACGGGGGTGCTTACCGCCAACCACGGCGCCATCGCGCTGCAGAGCGCGCCCGGAGAAGGCACGCGCTTCACCGTGCTCTGGCCGGTCAAGCCGCCGGACGCGGCGGCCCCCTCCGACGAGCCCGCGCCGCATTTCGCCCTGCCGGCCATCGCAGAGCCTGCCGCCTCCGCACAGACCTTCGCCTTGCCGGTCGCCGCAGAGCCCGCCCCGGGGCCGGAGATGCGGCCTGCCGGTCGCCTCGCCGGGCGCACCATCCTCGTGGCGGACGACAATGCCGATGTGCTGCGGGTGCTGGTGGCCTTTCTCGAGGGGGCGGGCGCCGAGGTCGTGCCCTGTTCGGATCCGCGCGACGCGCTGGCGGCCCTGCAGGACGACCCGCGGATCTGGGACCTGCTGGTGACCGACTACGACATGCCGCAGATTTCGGGGGCCGACCTCTGCCGCGCCGCCAATGACCTCGCGCCGGATCTTCCGGTGCTGCTCATCACCGCCCTGCCCGACTGGCGGAGCCGGATCAGCGCTCCGGCGCCCCGCTTCACTGCCGAGCTCGGCAAGCCCCTCGGCCGCGCAACACTGCTCGACGCGGCCGAGCGCGCGATCGGCGCGAAGGCGGGCTAGCGCCGCGAGGGATCAGCAGAAGAGAAAATCCTCGGCATCGAGCGCTGTGGCCCGAACGTGCTGCAGCAGGATCGAGTCGGTCTCCGAGAACACGATCAGGGTGCCGCCGCCGACCTGACGCAGCTCGAGCGGGGCCGCATAGTCATGGATTTCCAGCCGGTCGCCGCCGTTGCCGACCCGGAAGTCGGTGATGACCTCGCGCCCGTATCCCGCGGCGAAGACGAACGTATCGGCCCCCGCCCCGCCGGTCAGCACATCGCGATCGATCCCGCCATCCAGACGGTCGTTGCCGGACCCCCCGACGAGCCGGTCGCTTCCGGTCCCGCCCGCCAGCCGATCATGGCCCGCGCCTCCGATCAAGGTGTCATGCCCGGTTCCGCCGTTCAGCACATCCGAGCCGTCGCGCCCCTCGAGCCGGTCATTGCCGCCGCCGCCCGACAGCCGGTTCGCGGCCCCGTTGCCCCACAGGACGTTCGCAAGCCCGTTGCCCGCCCCGTTGATCGCCGCCGTTCCCGTCAGCACCAGCCGCTCGACATGCGCCGCGAGCTGGTGGCTCACCGAGGCGCAGACGCGGTCCAGCCCCTCGCCTGCCCGCTCGACGACCTCGTCTCCTGCGTGATCGACGATGTAGGTGTCATTGCGCGTGCCGCCGATCATCCGGTCGGCCGCACCGCCGCCCCGCAGCGTGTCGTTGCCGCCGAACCCGTAGAGCAGATCCTCGCCGCTTGTGCCACGCAGGTCGTCTGCGCCGCCCTTGCCGAAGACCGTGCTGTCCGAGGGCAGCCGGATGTTCTCGACATAGGCGGTCAGCCGGTCGGGCGGCTGCGCCATCTGCCCTGCCCAGGGCGTCAGCTCGGGCGGGGTCGCCCAGAGATCCGCGAGGCTCGCGAGCGGGCCCAGATCCCAGATGCCGCCCTCGACATGCTCCGGGCCGATCCGCGCCACGGTCCTGCCGTCGACCCGGAAGAAGGCGGCCTTCTCTGTCACCTCGATCTCGTAGACATGCGGCGCGTCGGCCGCGTCGAACCCGAGATCCACGATCATCGGCTGGCGGAGCGAGACGTGATGGCCCGCCCCGTCCTCGAAATGCACGGCGAGGTGGATTCGCGTCGTGTCGCCGCCCACGAACTCGATATCGAATTCCCGCCACGGCTGAACGCGATAATCGTCCTGATAGAGGAAGAGGCCGAAGACCGTGCCGTCGACCATGCGCGGCGCCTGGGCCATCCAGCTCCAGGAGCCGGTGGTGAAGGCGGCCTCGGACTGGAGCTCCCCGCCGAGCCAGGGCCGCGCGGCGCTGTCGTGCGACCGGTTCAGGATCAGGGCGATGCGCTCATCCTCGAGCAGCCGCACATTCTCGCCCGACCAGCTGGTCAGGTAGGATTGCCCGGCGTCCCAGGTGGAGACCAGAAAGTCCTTGCCGCCATGCCGAAGATACATCCGCCGGTCCCTCGTCCTTCCCTGCGGCGGGCGAGGCGACTCAACCCTGACGCGCAATCCTGACTAGCGGTTCGGCAGGGCAGAAGAACGACAGGACTTCGACAAGGGGACATACTTACGGCAGGAGGGCTGTCCCATCTGGATGGGACGGCCGTCCTCCCGCGTTGCGGCGCCCGCGCGTCAGACGGGCACGGCCGGCACGGACCGGCCGGCGCGCACCGGCGGCGGCAGGCTCCGGCCCAGATGCCGCGCGAACCAGGCCGCCGTTTCGGGCAGGCCCTCGGACAGCGGGACCTGCGGCTCCCATCCGAGCAACCGCTTCGCCCGCCCGATGTCCGGCCGCCGGCGGCGCGGATCGTCCTCGGGCAGCGGCCGGTGAACGACGCCCGCGGCCGTGGGCACGAGGCTCTGCACCAGCGCCGCCAGTTCGGCAATGGTGAACTCGCCCGGATTGCCGAGGTTGACCGCGCCGTCGGGCGTCTCCTCGGCCTCCATCAAAGCCATGAGCCCCGCCACGAGATCCGAGACATAGCAGAAGGAGCGCGTCTGCTCGCCCGTGCCATAGACGGTCAGCGGCTCGCCCCGCAGCGCCTGCACGAGAAGGTTCGACACGATCCGCCCGTCATCGGGGCGCATGTGCGGCCCGTAGGTGTTGAAGATGCGCGCCACCCGCACGTCCGCCCGTTCGCGGCGGCTGTAGTCGAAGCAGAGCGTCTCGGCTGCGCGCTTGCCCTCGTCGTAACAGGCGCGCGAGCCGGTGCAACTCACGTTGCCGCGGTAGTCCTCGGGCTGCGGATGGATCTCGGGATCGCCGTAGACTTCCGACGTCGAGGCCTGCAGGAAGCGCGCGCCATGGGCCTCGGCCAGGGCCAGAAGGTTCCCTGTGCCCACCACGTTCGTCATCATCGTATGGACCGGGTCGGCCTGATACTGGGGCGGCGAGGCGGGGCTGGCGAGGTTATAGACCCGCTCGACCGTCTCGCTCAGCCGGATCGGCTCGACCACGTCCTGCCGGATGAGGCGGAAGTCGCGGAAGGTGCAGAGCGCCTGCACATTCTCCATCGAGCCGGTCAGGAAGCTGTCGAGGCAGAGCACGCGATGGCCCTGCCGCAGCAGCGCCTCGCAGAGATGCGAGCCGACGAAGCCCGCACCGCCGGCCACGAGGATGGTGGTCTGTGCGGTTCTCCTGAGCATGACTGCCTCCGTTGTCCCGGCGCCACCTGCGCCCCGTCACCGCCTACCGTCCCAGGGCGCCTCAGGCCGCCGCCGCCCGCAGATCCCGCAGCGCCGCCGCCAGCTCGCGGGCCCGGGCCCGGCCCGTGTGCTGCGCGAGCACCCGCCGCCGGGCCGCAAGCCCTATGGCGCGCCGCGCCTTCTCGCCCATCGTGCCGAGGATCTCGACCACCTCCTCCGTGCCGTGTGCGATGCAGATCGCCTCTCCGTCCGGCAGAAGCTCACCCAGACCGCGCCAGTCATCCGAGATGACGGGCGTGGCGCAGGCCGCGGCCTCGAAGAGCCGCACCGAGGGGGACCAACCCATCCGGCGCATGGCCGCGCGGGTCACGTTCAGCGTGAACCGCTGGCGGCTGTAGAAGGCCGCGTGATCGGACGGGGGCAGATGCTCGATCCGCGCGACATTGGCGGGCCAGTCGATCTCGGCCGGATAGGAGGGGCCCGCCACCACGAAGCGCCGGTCGGGCATCCGCCGGGCGGGCTCGATCAGTAAGGCCTCGAGCGTGGGCTGCCGATCCGGGCTGAAGGTGCCGAGGTAGCCCAGATCCCACTCCGGCGCCCCCGGGACGGGGAGATAGCGCTCGGGATCGACCGAGCAGTAGAGCGCACGGGCGGCGCGCGCCCCGCGCACCCGTTCGAGATGGTCGAGCACCTCGCCCCCGGAGAAGGAGAAGTAGAGATCGAAGAGCGGCACCTGCCGCGCGGCGAGAAACTCCTCCTGACCCTCGTCGAGGAGGCTCATCGTGACCGGCGTGTCGATGTCGTAGAAGGCGAGATGCCTCGGGCGCAGCGCCGCCACCGCATCGATCACTTCACGCCCCTCGGGAACGTAGGAGCCGATGATGACCGCATCCGCCGCCCGGATCCGCTCGGCCCAGGGTCCGGTCAGGTCCGCCACCGCGTGATAGAGGGCCAGCCGGCAGAAGTCGGGCTCGGGCAGGTCGCGGTTGTCGGCATACCAGGGCACGTCGCGCTCGAGAAAGAGCGTGCGGTGCCCCTCCTCGGCCAGTCCGCGCAGGAGGGCCCGGTAGGTGGTGGCATGGCCATTGCCCCAGGACGAGGAGAGCGACAGGCCGATGATGACGATGTCGAGGCTCATTCCGCCGCCTCCATCCGGCCCGGATGCCGCTCGAACAAGGCATGGGCCTGTGCCGCCCGGTGCGCGTAGGTATGTTCCGACAGCACCCGGCGGAGGGCCGCCTCCCCCATCAGCCGCGCGCGCTCGTGGCCCACGCTGCGCAGCAGGTCGGCCACATCCTGCCCGTCGCGCGCCACCAGCACCTCCCGGTCGGGCATGAGGAACAGCTCGATCCCCTCCCAGGCGTCGGTGACGAGGCAGGCGCCCGCGCCCGCCGCCTCGAAGACGCGCGTGGCGGGCGAGAAGCCGTTGGCCGCCATGCTGTCCCGCGCGATGTTGAGCACCATCCGCGGCGAGCCGTTCAGCGCATTGTGGTCCGCCGTGCCGACATGGCCCAGCCGATGGACGTTCGGCGGGAAGGGGCGGTCGTGCCAGCCCGAGCCCCCGAGAAGGAAGCGCGCACCCGGCACCGCGTGGGCCGGACGCGTGAAGAATTCCTCCACGCGCGCGTCGCGATCCGGCAGCCGGTTGCCGAGGAAGGCCAGATCGCCCACGAACCGGTCCTGCGGCGCCACCGGATGATGCGTCTCGGGATCGAGCGCATTGTAGATCGGCACGCACTCGCGCGCCCCGAGCGCGCGGTAGGCCGCCACGACCGGATCGCCACCGCCGTAGGTCAGCACCAGACCGAGCGATCCCAGAGCCCGCCGCAGCGGATGGTCCGGTGCGGCCTGCATCTCGGCCAGCGTCGCGGGCGCGTCCACATCCCAGAAGACGCGCAGCGCATCGGGCCGTGCGGCGCGCAGCACCTCGGCCAGCAGGAGGTCGTCCTCGTAGCCCACGCCCGAGCATTTCACCACGATGTCCGCCTGACCCGCCTCGGCCGCAGCCCGCTTCAGCGCCTCGGACGTGCCGTCATAGACCACCACCCGGCACCAGTCGGGCGGATCGATGTCGCGGTTCTTCTGCCGGTCGTAGACGTCGGGCTCGTAGAAGGTCACGCGGTAGCCCAGCCCGGCCAGCGCGCGGATCATGCCGCGATAGTAGGTGGCGGCCCCGTTCCAGTAGGCCGAGACGAGGCTCGATCCGTAGAAGGCAATGCTGCGCATCAGGCCACCTCCGCCCGGTCGGCCGGCAGGCCCAGCTCAGAAACGATCGACAAGAGCTCATCCACGCGGTGCCGGCAGGTGTGGCGCGCCCGGATGGTGGCCAGCCCATGTTCCGCCAGCGCCTCCGCGAGGTCGCGGTCGTGCAGGACCGCGCGCAGGTGGCGCTCCATCTCGGCGCCGTCGCGGGCGACGAGAAAATCCGTTCCGGTGCGGAAAAGACCCTCGCTGTCCGACCACGGCGCGGAGATCAGAGGGATGCCGCAGGCCAGCGACTCGAAGACCCGGATCGTGGGAATGCCCGGCAGCGCTTCGACGTAAGGCCTGCGCGGAACATGAACCGTCACCCTGTGGCGACCGAAGGCGGCGGGCACCTCGGCATTGGGGATCCATCCCCGGTAGGAGATGCCCGCGCCCGCCAGCCGCACCAGCGCCTCGGCCGGATAGCGCACGCCGCGCACCGTCGTGCGCAGGCCCAGCCGCCCGGCAGGCTCGATCAGGAACTCCGACAGTTCCGCGCTGCGTTCGCCGTCGCCCCAGTTGCCGATCCAGATCAGGTCGCCCTCGATCTCCGAAGGCATCGGGCGGAAGAGCGTATCGTCGGCCGCCTCGTGCCAGGTGAAGACCTGCCGCCCCCAGCCTGCAGCAAGGTAGGTCTGGCGCAGGGTCTCGCCGAAGGCCAGCACGCCGTCATAGCCCGACAGGTCGAGCCTGCCGATCTCGCCGCCGGCGCTGACGGCGCGATGATGCGTGTCGTGGAAGAGAAGCAGGAACCGCCCGCCCGCAGCCCGCGCGCGGCCGAGGCGCGAGACCAGGGCCGGCTCCGTCCATTCGTGCACCACCACCACATCGGCCTCCGCAAGCGCGGCCTCGTGATCGAAGCCCGCCCCGTAGGTCTCGACCGGAAGATCGGGGAAGGTGCGGGCGAAGGCTGCCTCGGCTCCCGCACCCTGATCGGCCAGCAGGTTCTGGCGGCTCCAGCCCCCCTGCGGTTCGACCGCCCGCGCCGCGTGGCCGCGGTGGATCAGGTCGCGCATGACCCCGCGCAGGAAATGCGCGTTGCCGTGGTTCCAGTCGGAGACGAGCGAATGGGTGTAGAACAGGACCTTCATGTCACCTCGCGGCGCGGAGAGTTTCGGGAATGGGGCAGAGCTCGGCATAGATGGCGGCCATGGCGCGCGCCTGCCGCTCGGGCGTGTAGAGGGCGGCGCGGGCCTGCGCGGCCTGCCCCAGCCTGCGGCGACGGGCCGGGTCGCGGATGAGCCGGTTGACCGCCTCGGCCAGCGCCATCGGATCCTCGGGCGGGAAGAAGACGGCCGCCCCGTCCCAGAGTTCGCGGAAGGTGGGGATGTCCGAGAGGACGAGCGGCAGCCCGCCCCGCGCGGCCTCCAGAACGGCCAGACCGAAGGGCTCGTAGCGCGAGGGCGAGACAAAGATCGAGGCCTCGCACATCAGTTCGAGCATCTCGGCATGGCTGATCTCGCCCCGGGCCTCGGCCGCGCGGATCGCCACGGCCTGTCCCTTCGGCGAGGCGGCAGCGCCGGCCATCACCACCGGCCAGTCGATGAGCGGGGCCGCCGCGTCGAGCACGGCGGCATTCTTGCCCTCGTCCCACCAGCGCCCCGCGGACAGCACCATCGGCCGCGCCATCCGCCGCGCGGGGGCCGCGACGCGACTGGCATTGGCCACCACCCGCACCTCGGGCATCGGCCCGTAGGACCGCGCCATCAGGTCGGCCTGCACGCGCGTGGGCGTGACCACCACATCGGCCGCGGCAAGGCCCTGCCGGTTCAGCCGCCGCTGCCAGAGCCACCCCGCGGGTAGCACGCCGTCGCGCACCGCCGCGAACCAGGTCACGACGCAGGAATGCGAGACCGCCAGCACCGGCACCGGCACCGACAGACCCGCCGCCTGCGACGGCAGGTTCAGGTGGATCAGATCCACCCGATGGCGCCGGGCGACGCCCGCGATCATCTTCGGCACCACGGCGAGCTCGGATTCGCCGCCCACCAGCCAGTCGAGCGGCGCATCGCACCAGTCGAGCGGACCCAGCCCCTCGGCCTCGCGCCGCTGCGCCTCGGACGGTTCGGGGCCGAAGCCCGCGAAGACCACGTCCACCTGCCCCCGCAGCCCCGCCGCGAGGTCCATCGCGTAGCGCCAGACACCGCCCACGGCATCGACCGTCATGAGGATGGTCAGCCGCGCCCCGCTCATGCGGATCTCCGCGCGCGCGGCGGCTCGGCCTCTGCCGCCGGCACCCGGCCGACGCGGTGCTCGGCCAGCCACGCGGCGAGCCCGGCCAGGCCCTCGCGCCAGCCGACGGTCGGCGACCAGCCGATCGCCGCCCCCAGCGCCCGGGTGTCGGCCACGAACCAGAGCTGGTCGCCCTGCCGCCAGTCCTCTTCGGTCACCGCGACCGGCCCGCCCGTCAGGCGCCCGATCTCCTCCAGCACCTGCCGCAGGCTCACCGCATTCCCGGGCCCGCCGCCCAGATTGAAGGCCTGCGAGCGGACACGCCCGGCGCTCACCTCCGCCATCAGCCGCCGGTAGGCGGCGACCGCGTCGCTCACATGCAGCACGTCGCGCACCTGCCGCCCGTCGCCGAAGACCGAGATCCCCTCGCCCTTCAGCGCCCGGATCAGGAAATGGGCGACCCAGCCCTGATCCTCGGTGCCGAACTGGCGCGGCCCATAGATGCAGGACATGCGCAGGACCGCCGTGGGCAGCCCGAAGCTCTTGGCATAGTCGATCACATACTGGTCGGCCACGCCCTTCGAACAGCCGTAGGGCGTGCAGAAATCGAGCGGCCGCCCCTCTCCGATCCCGTGGGCGAGGATCTCCGGGTCGGCCGGCACATGGCGCTCGCCCGGCTGCATCTCGAGATCCTCGAGTGCGCCATAGACCTTGTTCGTGCTGGCGAACAGGAGCGGCACCGGACGCCCCGTCGCGCGGATCGCCTCGAGCAGGTTCAGCGTGCCGCGGGCATTGATCTCGAAATCGGCGACCGGGCTTTCGAGGCTCGTCGTCACCGCCGTCTGCCCTGCAAGGTGATAGACCGCCGCCGCATCGCGGGCGGCATCGGCCATGGCGCGCTCGTCGCGCAGATCCGCGATCACCGGATGCAGCCGCTCGCCATGCCGCGCCTTGAGCCAGCGGAGATTGTCCTCCACCCCCGCCCGCCCGAGATTGTCGAGCAGGATCACCTCCTCGCCGTCCGACAGGAGCGCATCGGCGAGATTCGAGCCGATGAAGCCCGCCCCCCCGGTGATGACCGCAGGCCGCACCGCCCGCGAGAGCGAGGGCGCGCAGAGCCCGGCCATCGACCGCACGCCCTCCACCCCCTCGGCGCTCAGGAGCCGCGCGAGGAGCTTGGGCTTGCCCGCTTCGACCACAGCGCCCATGTGGTAGTGGCGCGGATCGAACCAGAGCCCCTCCTGCACCGGCACGTCGCGCGGCAGGTCGCGCCAGCCATACCAGTACATCCGGTCGGCAGGCGCCTTCAGCGCCCCCGCAAAGCGCCGCGTCTGTTCCAGCTCGTCGTTGCGCCAGGTGGAATAGCCGGTCTCGGTGATCCAGATCTCGCACGCGGGATTGTGCCGGTCGAGGATGGCCCGCATCTCGCCCAGATGCAGATCCCACCCGCCCCATGTGCTCTCCTCGCTGTCCCAGGTGCCGGGGAAGCCGTGGAAGCCCGCGGCCGCACAGTGCGCCAGCACGCCGCGCTCGCCCATCAGGTCGAGCCAGAGCGGATCGAACGGACAGGGCCCGCCCAGAACGGGCTTCCAGCCGCGTTCGCGCACCCACCAGGCGGCGCCCCCCACCATCTCGCAGAAGAGCAGGAAGTCGCTGTCCAGCCGCCAGTCCCAGTCGAGCAGATTGTTGGGCTCGTTCCAGAGCTCGACATGCGAGAAATGCCGCCCGTAGCGGGTCAGCGCATGGTCGACGAAATCGGCGTAGGATTTCAGCTCGCGTGGCGGGCCCGAACTGCGGCCCGTGCGCGACAGCGACGGCGGCGTGTAATGGATGCAGGGCAAGAGGTCGATCTCGCGGCCGAGCCGCGGGATCAGCCAGTCGAACCAATCCGAGCCGCCGGGCGTCACGAAGTCGGCCCAGCTCAGGTGCGTGCGCAGATAACGCGCGCCGCTGGTGGCCAGACCCTCCAGCGCCTCCTCGACCCGCTCTTGATCGCCCGGGCGGAACCATTCGACGAAGCCGAAGTCGCGGCTCATGTCACGAGCCCCCGCTCCTCGAGCTGGCGTCGCATGTCGGCGCCGCGATCCTCGGCAGCGCTGCCCGCCACCCAGGCCACGAAATCGCCGAGCGAATCCTCGAGCCGGTGGCGCGGCTCGAAGTTGAGGATCGACCGCGCCTTCGAGATATCGGCGAAACAGTTGCGGATATCGCCCGACCTGGCGCGGTCGAGGATCTCGGGCGTGAGCTCGGGCCGCCCCATCGCTTCGGCCAGAAGGCGCGCCACGCCGGCGATCGTGTAGGCCGCGCCCGACCCCACATTGATGACCTCGCCCGCCGCGTCCGGCGTCTCGAGCGCGAGCCGGAAGGCGCGGGCCACGTCGCGCACATGGACGAAATCGCGCTTCTGCTCGCCATCCTCGAAGATCGTAGGCCGCTCGCCGTTGGCCAGTCGCGCGGCGAAGTTCGCGAGCACCCCGGTATAGGGGTTCGACAGCGCCTGCCCCGCGCCGAACACATTGAAGAGCCGCAGCGCCACGGCATCGACCCCATAGGCCTCGCCATGGATCAGCACCGCCTGCTCCTGCACATATTTGGTGAGCGCGTAGATCGAGGCCAGATCCACCCGCTTCTCCTCGTCCGTGGGCACGGCCATCAGCGACCGGCCGTCCGCATCCACCGGGTTCCAGCGGGCGGCGCGGATGTCCGCCGCCCTGCGCCGCACCTTCTCCAGCCGCGACCCGTCCTCGCGGGCATAGTGCCCCTCGCCATAGACGCTCATCGACGAGGCCACGACGATCCGCGACACCGGCCGGTCGATCAGCGCCTCGAGCAGCACCGCCGTGCCGAGGTCGTTCGCGCCGACATAGCGCGCGATCTCGTACATGGACTGTCCGACGCCCACCTCGGCCGCCAGATGCAGCACCGCATCGCAGTCCTTCAGCGCCGGGCGGAGCCGGTCGACGTCGCGCATGTCGCCACGCACGACCTCGGCGCCCTCGGGCAGCTCGGCCGACGTGCCGCCGTGCACCTGGTCGATCAGCGCATCGTAGAGACGCACCTCATAGCCGTGCGCCAGCAGTTCCTCGGCCACATGCCGGCCGATGAACCCGCAGCCGCCAGTGATGAGTATCCTCGCCATGAGAAGATCCTGAAGCTGTCAATGATGCTGTAGATGCACCGCGGAACCGGAGGATCGCGGGAATGTTCCGACGCCGCCGAAGATCGGGAACGATCCCGGCAGTCCTCTGCCATTCGCGCTTCGCGGTTGGCGCGCCGACCTTCCGGAGGGTGCCTCCGGAACAGAATGCGGTCGGCAGGGTTCCGGGCCGATCCCGAAGAAGATCGTGCCGGGATTGACCCGAAGACCGGAGGACCCATGAACGTCTCCCTGACGCCGGCCCGCGAACGGCCCGCCGGCTCCCAGTCCATGCGCGCGGCACGGCTGATCGGCCCGGGCCGGATCGAGATCGTCTCGCTGCCCCTGCCCGAGCCCGGACCGGGCGAGGTGCGCGTCGCTGTCGAGGCGTGCGGGGTCTGTGCCTCGAACCTCGGCCCATGGTCGGCGCCCGACTGGATGACCTATCCCACCGAGCCGGGCGGCATGGGCCACGAGGGCTGGGGCATCGTCGAGGCGCTGGGGCCGGATGTGACGGGCGTCACGGTGGGCGAGCGCGCGGCCTTCCTCGGCCAGCGCAGCTATGCCAGCCACGAGATCGTGCCCGCGACCCATCTCGTGCCCCTGCCCGAGGGCACCGCCTTCCCGGCCGAACCCGTGGCCTGCGCGCTGAACATCTTCCGCCGCTCGGGCATCGGGCGCGGCGACCGGGTGGCCATCATCGGCGTGGGCTTTCTCGGCGCGCTCCTCACCCGGCTGGCGGCGGATGCGGGCGCCGAGGTGATCGCCATCTCCCGGCGCGAGGAGACGCTGGCCCTCGCCCGCCGCATGGGGGCTGCCCGCACGGTGCCGATGATCGACCATCACGAGATCGTCGACGAGGTGCGCGAGCTGACGAACGGCTCGTTCTGCGAGGTGGTGATCGAGGCCGTGGGCAAGCAATGGCCGCTCGATCTGGCCGGAGAGCTGGTGGCCGAGGGCGGGCGGCTCGTGATCGCGGGCTATCATCAGGACGGGCCGCGGCAGGTGAACATGCAGCAGTGGAACTGGCGCGGGATCGACGTGGTGAACGCCCACGAGCGCCGCCCCGAGACCTATCTTCGCGGCATGCACGAGGCAGTCGAGGCGGTGCAGAAGGGCTGGATCGACCTTTCGGGCCTCCTCACCCACAGCTATCCGCTCGAGGATCTGGCCGCAGCGCTCGACGCCACGCGCGACAAGCCCGAGGGCTTCGTGAAGGCGGTGGTGACATGCAGCTGAGCCTGCCCGTCCGCACCCGTCCGCGTCTGGCCTTCGTGGGACTGGGCTGGATCGGCCGCGCCCGGATGGAGGCGCTGGCCCGCACCGGCCGGGCCGAGATCGTGGCGCTGACCGACCCCGACGCCGCAGCCATAGCCCGCGCGCAGGAGCTTGCCCCCGAGGCCGTCGCCGCGGCCTCGCTGGCCGAGGCTCTCACGCATCGGCCCGACGGGGTGGTGATCGCCACGCCGAGCGCCCGCCACGCCGCCGAGACGCTGGCCGCGCTCGAGGCCGGCTGCGCGGTCTTCTGCCAGAAGCCGCTCGGGCGCAGCGCCGACGAGGTGCGCGCGGTGGTGGGCGCGGCCGCGCGGGCCGACCGGCTGCTGGGCGTCGATCTCTCCTATCGGTTGACAGCCGCAACTTCCGCGATCCGGCCGCTCGTGGCCTCCGGCGAGCTCGGCCGGGTCTTCGCGGTCGATCTCACGTTCCACAACGCCTACGGCCCCGACAAGCCCTGGTTCTACGACCGCACCCTCTCGGGCGGGGGCTGCGTCATGGATCTGGGCGTGCATCTGGTCGACCTCGCCCTCTGGTCGCTCGGCTGGCCCGAGGTGACGCGCGTCGAGGCGCAGATGCTGGCGGGCGGCCGCCCGGCCGCCGCCCACGAGGTCGAGGATTATGCCGTGGCCACGCTGCAGACCGCCTCCGGCTGCGTGATCCGGCTCGCCTGCTCGTGGAAGCTTCAGGCCGGGCGCGAGGCGGTGATCGAGGCGCAGTTCCACGGCACCGAGGGCGGCGCGGCCCTCACCAACATCGACGGCTCCTTCTACGATTTCGCGGCCCACCGCCATCGCGGCACCACGAGCGAGGCCCTGACCGCGCCGCCCGACGACTGGGGCGGGCGGGCGCTCTTCGACTGGGCGGAGCGGCTGGCCGCAGGACAGGGGTTCGATCCCGAGGCGCGTCATCTGGTGACGCTGCACGAGGTGCTCGACCGTATCCATGCCGCCGGAACCCGCACCCCCGCGGGCGGTTGACCCCTCATGGCACCGCGCAGCTACTGGAAGGGCTATCTCAAACTGTCGCTCGTCACCTGCCCGGTGACGCTGATGCCGGCCACCTCGGAGGCCGAGCGGGTGCGCTTCCGCACGCTGAACGGCAGGACCGGCCACCCGGTCGTCAGCCGCTATCTCGATGCGGAAACCGGGGATGTGGTCGATGATGACGACCAGGTGAAGGGCTATCCCCGCAGCGAGACCGAGCATGTGATCCTCGAGGAGGAGGAACTCGACGCGGTGGCTCTCGAAAGCGCGCGGACCATCGACATCGACTGTTTCGTGCCGTCCGACGAGATCGCCTGGATCTGGTACGACCGTCCGCACTATCTGATGCCCGCCGATCCGATCGGAGAGGAGGCCTTCGCCGTGATCCGCGAGGCGATGCGGGCCACCGACCGCTCAGGGGTCGCCCGGCTGGTGCTGGGCGGGCGCGAGCGCGCCGTCCTCCTCATGCCGCGTGGCGAGGGCATCATCCTCTGGACGCTGCGCTATGGCGACGAGGTGCGCCCCGAGGAGGCCTATTTCGGCGATCTCGCGGCCGGGAAACCCGACCCGAAGGCGCTGACGCTCGTCAAGCGCCTGATCGAGGAGCGGACGCGGACGTGGGAGCCCGGCATGGTCGAGGATCCGGTGCAGGAGAACCTGCTCGAACTGATCCGGTCGAAGAAGCCGAAGAAGCGCAGCCGCAAGGCGGGTGCGAAGGCGCCGAAGGGCGGCGACAATGTGGTGAGCATCATGGACGCCCTGCGCAAGAGCATCGAGGGCAAGGGCTGAGCCCGGCTCTGGCGGAGCCTTGCGCCCCGTCCGCCGGCCCGGGCCGCGGCAGCGCCGCCTGCGGGGGTTCGATGCCCCCGCGGGCGGCCCCCCCCGCCGGTCTCACCCCGCCTTCCGACGCCGGGGCCGCTCGGTCGCCGCCACGCTCTCGCGCAGCGCGGCCATGAGGTCGGACGGCTCGCGCGCCTTCTTCGGCGCGGCCTTCCGCTTCGGCTTCCGCCCCTCGAGCTTTGCTTTCACCAGATCGGCCAGCGCCGCATCGTAGCGGTCGTCGAAGGCGGCCGGATCGAACGTTCCGGCCTTCGTGCCGATGATGTGTTTGGCAAGCTCCAGCATCTCGCCCTTCACCTTCAGTTTCGGGATCTCCGAGAAGGCTTCGGCCGAGGAGCGCACCTCATAGTCGAAATTCAGCGTGTTCGCGATCAGCCCCGCCCCGTACGGGCGCACCATCACCGTCCGCAGCCGCCGGAACAGCACGGTCCGCGCCAGCGCCGCGGCCTTGCGCGCCCGCATCCCCTCGCGGATCAGCGCGAAGGCTTCCAGCGCCGCATCCCCCGCGGGGGTGAGATAGTAGGGCTTGTCGAAATAGGCGCCGTCCACCTCGCGGCAGGGCACGAAAGCATCGATGCGCAGGCACTTGTCGCTGTCGGGGATCGTGGCCGCGATCTCGTCGGGGTCGATCTGCACGAACTCGTCGGGCGCCACCTCGTAGCCCTTCACCTGATCCTCGCGCGGGACCGGCTTGCCGCTCACCGCATCGACGAATTCGCGCCGCACGCGGTTCCTGGTCTTGCGGTTGACCGTGTGGAAACTCACCCGGTCCGAGGTCGAGGCGGCAGCATGGAGCGCCACGGCACAGCTCACCTCTCCCACCGCCAGCCAGCCCTTCCAGATCGCTCTCGGCATCAGAGACCTCCCTCGTGCGCCTGCCGCAGGCCGACGCCGCGGCGCCGGTCTTCCGACCGCAGCGGAGGAAGCCCGAGCGGGGGCGATTGTTCCGCGACGGAAGGCGGCGGCGCGCGAAGAATCAGCCCCCGGCGCAGGCCGCCCCGTGCTAGGCTCGAGACATGTTGACGCAGCGCACCCCCCGATCCGGCTACAGCCGCGCCGAGCGCCTCTCGGACGCGGCGGTTCATGTCTCGGGCATCGCCGCGGCGCTCTGCGGCGTGCCCGTCCTCATCGCGCTGACCGTGCTCTGGCGCGGCGACGGGATGGCCGTCGCGGGCGCCTCGATCTACGGGGCCACGCTCCTGCTCATGATCCTCTGCTCGGCCGTCTACCACATGGTCCCGCACCCGGACTGGACGGCGCTCCTGCGGCGCCTCGACCATTCCGCCATCTACTGCAAGATCGCGGGCACCTACTCGGCCTTCACCCTGATCTCGGGACAGGGGCTCACGCTGCTGGCCGGGATCTGGGCCGCGGCCCTCTGCGGCACGGCGCTGAAGCTCCACTCGCCCGAGAAATACCGCTGGGGGGCGCTCGCGCTCTATCTCGGGATGGGCTGGGCGGGGGTCGCCCTCGGCTGGCCGCTCTTCGCCTCGCTGACCGGCCCCGTTCTGGCGCTGATCGCGGCGGGCGGGCTGCTCTACACGGTGGGCGTCGTCTTCTACCTGTGCGAACGCTTGCCCTTCCACACCACGATCTGGCATCTCTTCGTCCTGACGGCGAGCGTGATCTTCTACGCCGCGGTGATGATCCATGTGGCCGGCACGGCGGCCGACTGAGAGGGCCAGGTGCAGGACGACCCCCATGAGCTGAAGCGGTTTCTGGCCGCGCAGATGCCTGTCTTCGACACGGCGGTGAAGGAGCTGCGCGCCGGGCGCAAGGAGAGCCACTGGATGTGGTTCGTCTTCCCCCAGCTGCGCTGCCTCGGCCGGTCCGCGACGGCCGAGCGGTACGGCATCGCCTCGCTGGAGGAAGCGCGCGCCTATCTCGCCCATCCGGTGCTGGGCAAGCGGCTGGAGTTCGCGACCGAGACGGTGCTCTCGGTCGATCCGCCCTCGCTGCACACCCTCTTCGGCTCACCGGACGATCTGAAGTTCCACTCCTCGATGAGCCTCTTCGACGCGGCGGACGGCAGCGCCCATTCCGTCTTCCGCGCGGCCCTCGGCCGCTGGTTCGGGGGCCGGTCCGACGAGGGCACGGCGCGGCTCCTCGGCCTCTGAGCCGGACAAGCCGCGCGGCCCCCTGCCCTGCGTCAGGCCGCGGCGGCGGCGCGCTTGCGGTCGTAGGAGGAGGGGATCCCCAGCGTCTCGCGATATTTGGTGACGGTGCGCCGGGCCAGAACCGCGCCCGCGAGCTTCGCCTGCTTCACGATCGCATCGTCCGAGAAGGGTTTCGTGCGATCCTCGCGCGCGATGATCTCGCGCACGAGCGCCATCAGCGCATCCTGCGACTGCGGCGCCTCGGGCCCGTCCGAGGAGACCGAGCGGCTGAAGAAGGCGCGCAGCGGGATCAGCCCGCGCGGCGTCTCGATCAGCCGGGTGGCCGTGGCGCGGCTGATGGTCGAGGGATGGAGATCGAGTTCCAGCGCCACCTCCTCCATCGACAGCGGCCGGAGCGCGCGCGGCCCCTGATCGAGAAAGTCGGCCTGATGGCGCACGAGGCAGACGGCGGTGCGCAGGAGCGTGGCCTGCCGCCGCTCGACCGCCCGCTCCAGCCAGCGCGCCTGCGAGCGGGCGCGGGCGAGCCAGGCGTCGGCCTGCCGGTCGCCGGTGTCCCCTGCCTCGCTGACCCGGATGCGGGGCAGCTGCGCGCGGGTGAGCTCGACCTCCCAGCCCTCCGGGCCGCGCAGCACGCGCACGTCGGGCGGCTGGATCGGCGTGCGGTCGGCCGCGAAGGCCTCGCCCGGCTTGGGGCTCAGGCTGCGGATCAGCGCCAGATTCTCGCGGATATGCTCGGGCTCGCAGTCGCAGCGGCGGGCGAGATCGGCGATCCGCCCCTCGGCCAGAAGCGGCAGATGGTCGAGCATCGTGCGCAGCTCCCAGGTCAGCAGCCCCAGATCCTCGAGCTGCAGCGCGAGGCATTCGGCCAGCGACCGGGCGAAGAGGCCCGCGGGCTCCAAAGCCTGCAACCGCTCGAGGATGACCAGCGCCTCCTCCTCCTCCACCTCGGCCGCGGCGGCGACCTCGGAGACGGGCTGGCCGAGCCAGCCCGAGGGCTCCAGCGCCTCGGCGAAGGCCAGGGCCGTGCGCCGGTCGCCCGGATCGAAGAAGGCCAGATCGATCTGCGCCTCGACATGGGCCAGAAGGCTCGGCGGCTGGCCCTCGACGGTGGCGAAGGCATCGCGGTCGAGCCCCGCCTGAATCCCGCGCGAGGGCAGCGCCGGGGCGACCGAGGCCCCCTCGGGCACGCGCACCTCGAGGCAGGGATTTTCCAGCGCCTGCGCCGTCAGATAGTCGGCAAGATCGGCGTTGCTCATCTGCAGGATCCGCAGCGACTCCTGCATCCGCTGGGTCATGGCCAGCTGGGTCGTCTGACGCTGGAACTGCATCATGTCCATGGGCGCACCCTAGCACAGCTTCCTGAGTCCTGACTGCGCACGGGGTCGCAGCCTCGCCTGGGTCATGCGGCGGGGGCCCCGCGGGGCCCCGGCCCGGGGGCTAGTCCTCGACCACCGACAGGCCCGAGAGCGGCACGAAGGCGCGCGAGGGCTTGGCGAAGACCTTGAACACCTTCTGCTCGAGGGGCGAGCTGTCCACGAAGTCGGTATAGGCCCGCGAGAGCGCGTCGCGCGCGGCGGCGCGGGCGTCGGCCGGATCCAGCGTCGCGAAATCGACGGCGGCGAGATACTGGCCCAGCCGCTTCATGATATGGAGGCGCGCGACCTGCACCACCTCCGGCCGGTAGGGATGGTCGAGGGCGTCGAAGATCTCCTCGGCAGAGGACAGTCGCTTCAGCTCCTCGAGCACGGCGGTTCCCGGGGTCATCTCTGTCTCCTCAACGGGCGGTTTCGGTTTGCGCGGCAAGGAGCGCCGCAAGATCCTCGGGGGCGGCCGCGCGCTTGGTGATGGCCGCCCAGTCGCGCAGCGCGGGCATCAGGGCCGCGAGCGTCGCCGCGTCGGCGGGAAGCCCCGCCTCGGCCAGCGCCCGGGCGAGCCCGGCGGCCGAGGAATGCTTGCCGATGGCGATGCGGTGGCTGCGGCCGAACCGCTCGGGGCGCAGGTCCGCGCTCTCGTAGGTGGCGCGGTCCTTCATCAGCCCGTCGACATGGATGCCGCATTCATGGGTGAAGACCCCCTCGCCCACGATGGGCTTCTGCGGCGAGAGCGGCCGTCCCGAGGCGCGGGCCACCAGCTCCGAGAGGGCGCAGAGCTGGCCCAGCGCGACGCCGGTGGCGCGGCCCGCCGCTTCGAGCGCGGCCGCCACCTCCTCGAGCGCGGCATTGCCCGCCCGCTCGCCCAGCCCGTTCACCGTGACCGACAGGTGCGAGGCCCCGGCGCGCGCGGCGGCGAGGCTGTTGGCCGTGGCCATGCCCAGATCGTTGTGGCCGTGGAACTCCACCGGCAGCGGGCAGCGCGTGACGACGCGGCCCACCAGTTCGTGCGCAGCGAACGGGTCGAGCACGCCCAGCGTGTCCGAGATGCGGAAGCGGATCGCGCCCGCCTCGGCCGCGACATGGGCGATCTCGGCCAGAAAGAACGGATCGGCGCGCGAGGCATCCTCGGCCCCCACCGACACCTTGTGACCGGCCCAGGAAGCGGCGCGCACGAGCTTCTCGACCTTGTCGCGCACCCAGGCCGCGTCCTTGCCGAGCTTGGCACTGATCTGGCGCTCGGAGACGGGGACGCCGATATGGAGCCGCACGACGCCCGTGCGCTGCGCGGCCGCCAGATCCTCGGCGCGCAGGCGGCACCAGACGACGGGCGCCGCCGTCTTCAGCACCGCCGCCACCGCGCGGATGTCGGCCCGCTCTTCCTCGCCCATGGCGGGCACGCCCACCTCGACCTCGGCCACGCCTGCGGCCTGCAGCGCCTCGGCGATGGCCCGCTTCTCGGCGCGGGTGAAGGCCACGCCCGCCGTCTGCTCTCCGTCGCGCAGCGTCGTGTCGCAGAGGGCCACGGGGGCGAGCGGGCTTTCGGGCAGGAAGCTCGCCCGCGGCTGCTGGCGCGACATCACTTCACCTCCTCGGCCCCGAAGGGCGAGAGCGCGCGCAGCTGGTCGACGATGGGCGGCAGCACCTCGAGCAGGCGGTCGATCTCGGCCGCGGTCGTCCAGTGCGAGAGCGAGAAGCGGATCGCGCCATGCGCGGCGGTGAAGGGCACCTTCATGGCGCGGATCACATGGCTCGGCTCCATCGCGCCCGAAGCGCAGGCCGCACCCGACGAGACGCAGATCCCCGCCCGGTCGAGAAGCATCACGATCGCCTCGCCCTCGGCGAAGTCGAAGGCCACGCAGGAGGTGTTGGGCAGCCGGTCGAGCGGATCGCCCAGAACGCGCGCCTTGGGCACACGGGCGAGGATCCCCTGCTCCAGCCGGTCGCGCAGGAGCCGCACCGCCCCATGATCGCCCCCCAGCGCCAGCTCCGCCGCGCGGCCGAGGCCCACGATGCCGGGAATGTTCTCGGTGCCGGCGCGATGCCCGCGCTGCTGCCTGCCGCCGCGGATCAGGGGCTGGAACGGCACGCCCTTGCGCAGCCAGAGCGCCCCCACCCCCTTCGGGCCGTGGAACTTGTGCGCGCTGAGCGACAGCATGTCGATCTCGGTCCCGCGCAGCACTATGGGCACCTTGCCCACCGCCTGCACCGCGTCGGTGTGAAAGAGCGCCCCCGCCCGATGCGCAAGCTCGGCCAGCCCCTCGACGGGAAATACCGTGCCGGTCTCGTTGTTGGCCCACATGAGCGAGACCAGCGCCACCCGGGGCGAGAGGGCCGCGCGATAGGCCTCGATGTCGAGCCGGCCGTCGCCGTCCACCGGGATGCGGTGCACCGTCACCCCTTCCTGCCGCTCCAGATGGTCGCAGAGCGCGAGGACGGCCGCATGTTCGACCGTCGAGGTCACGATCTCGCGCCGCGACGGATCCGCCGCCAGCGCCGAGCGGATCGCCGTCGTGTCGGCCTCGGTGCCGCCGGAGGTGAAGAGGATCTCGCTGTCGGCCTCGGCGCCGATCAGCTCCAGCACCGCGCGCCGCGCGGCCATCAGGGCGCGGGCGGGCGCGCGCCCCTGCCCGTGCAGCGACGAGGGATTGCCGAACTCCTCGGTCAGGAAGGGCAGCATGGCCTGAAGCGCCTCGGGCGCGAGGCGGGTCGTGGCATTGTTGTCGAGATAGACCCGCTCCATCATCGCGCCCCCGCGATGGAGACGAGCGGCCGCTTCTCCTCGGGGATGACCCGGATCGGCCGGCCCAGCGTATCGGCCAGCCGCTTCTGCAGCCCGCCGAGCGTCAGGGCGGCGAGCTGGCAGCCGGAGCAGGCCCCGGTCAGATGGACGCGCACCTTCGAGCCCTCGACCGCGACCAGCGTCACGTCGCCCCCGTCGGCCCGCAGCCGCGGCCGCACGCTCTCGATCACCTCGGCGATCAGGCGCGCCTCCTCGGCGGGCGCGAGCGGCACATCGCGGACGATCCGGGGCTGCGAGTCGTGCTTCGGCGCGAGCAGCCTGACCGGGGCCGCGGCCGGCGCGGGAACGGGCGCGGGCTCAGGCGCCACGAAGGTCCGGCCCTCGTAGGCCGCCAGCGCGATCTGGAGCGCCGACCAGGCCCGCGCGGCCGCCGGCCGCCGCGGTGCGGGCAACCCGCCCACGGCAGCCTCGATCTCCTCGGGCGTGACGGCGCGCGCGGCGGCGAGATCGAGGCCCGTCACCAGCACCGTCAGCGCCGAGCCGCAGGCGATGGCATGGGCCCCGCCGAAGGCCAGAAACCGCGCCTCGGCCACGCGGCCCGCCTCGATCCGCAGCATCAGCCGGATCGCGTCGCCTACCTCGAGGCTGCCCGCCGTGCCCACCGCATCGGCCGCCTCGAGCGGCCCCGCGTTCCGCGGGTTGAAGAAGAGATCCAGCGCCTTTCCGGTTTCGTCGAGCATCGCACCACCTCAGCAGAAGGACTTGCCGCAGCCGCAACCGCCCTTGGCGTTCGGGTTGTCGAACACGAAGCCGGTGCCTTCGAGCGAGGTCACGAAGTCGATGGTCACGCCGTTCAGATAGGTGCCGCTCTGCGGATCGATTAGCACCCGCAGGCCCTCGGCCTCGACCACCAGATCGTCGGGGGCCTCCGTCAGCTCCAGCGACATGCCGTATTTGAGGCCGGCGCATCCGCCCGACTGAACCATCAGGCGCAGGCCTGCGACCGGCTGGCCGGCGCCCTCGATGGCTCCCTTGATGGCGGCTTGAGCGGCGGGGGTAATCTGGATCATCCGAACTCTCCTGCGTGTCGCGGGCTCCCGCTGAGGGAGAAGCACGGCGCGTGCCAAGTTCCGGCAGCAAGGCACTGCAGGGAGTTGCGGAGGACCCTGCTTGCCGGCCCGTCGGAGGGAATCCGACAATGACGGGTTCGCGACAGAGGGCGCGGGAGGGAGGCAGCAGACGGACAGGATCGATGGCTCGCCCGTCCTCGCGCTCGCACGGACCCGGCAGAGACGGTCAGACCGGCACTGGCCGGAAGCACCGGAGCTTTCCACGGGCGCGCGGACCTCGGCCTTGCGCGCTTTGGTCTCGCTCGATCCTGACGGGGATCGTCATCGGATCGCCGGCGGCGCCCTTGAAGCGGGCCGCGGTCTCGGTTGGCGTGCTCTGCCGGATGCCTCCGGCAGGCCAAGCTTCCGCGGACGACGCCTGCCGGGAGCGCGGGCCTTCGGACGGGAGCGCCCCATCCACGCGGGACGGTCGCGTCGGGACGCGCTTGCGCAGGCAGCGTGCCACGGGGCAGACCCGCAGACCGATCCATCTGCGCGCGGATCGGTCTCGGCAGGCCGGGCCGTCAGTCGGCGTCGGGTCCGAAGCAGAGCGGCTGCTCGGCGCAGGCCTCGCAGTTGGGCGCAAGGCACATCGTGCCGCCATGGTCGGTGCAGATCTGGCGGTAGAAGAAGCGCTTCCAGCGCATGTTTCGGGTATTGGCGGCATGGAGGCGGGGGAAATGGCGCTCGATTAACCGGCCCAGATGGGCGCGCGAGGGCAGGCCCAGATCCTCCCACAGATGGCTGGCCTCGAGCGCGCGGCGGGCGAGGATGGCGGCAAGCCAGCGCGCCTCGTCGCTGGTCCGCCCGCCCCGCCAGAGGAGAAGCGTCGCCAGATCGGACTGTTCGATGGGCAGCGGCCCGGGCGGGGCCAAGGCGGGAAGCGTGAGGCCCGGGCACCAGCGCGCGACCAGCGCCTCGAGCGCCGCGGGCTCGAGCCCCAGAAGGTCGCACAGCTCCCCCCGCCCCGCCGCCTGCTCGCGCAGCGCATGGGCGAGGATCGCCGCCATGTCGGCCCGGTCGGCCGCCGCACCGGTGAAGAGGTCAGCGCTCCACTGGTTCATGGGTCTGGCAATCCTTGGGACAGACGCGGTTGCAGGCGCCGCAGCCGATGCAGAGCTCCGGATGGGCCATGACCATGACCTTGCGGAGGATCTCGTCGTCATCGTCCTCATCGTCCGAACAGTCGACAAGCTCGCCCTCTTCGGTGACGCCGCGCAGCGTCATCACGTCCTGGCCGCAGACCTTGTAGCAGCGGCCGCAGCCGATGCAGGTCTTCATATCGATCGAGATGAGGAACTTCGGGGTGTATTCGGTGCCGCCCCGGGTGAATGCGGTGATGAACAAGTCTGTCTCCTGTCTGGGCGCGCGGGCGCCGGGATGGGGTGCCGCAGCGAGGGCGGCGGACCGTGCGGGACCCCCGCGGCGGGGCGGGGAAGGACGGCAAGCGGCGGCCGGGGTCAGTCGCGCGCGGCCTCGGGATGGGCCTCGATCTTGCGCACCGCGGCCGAGGCGAGTTTCTCGCCGGCCTCGGCCAGCTTCTCGTAGCTGGCAAAGCCGAAGCGGTGGACGTCGCGCATGTGCTTGGAGACCAGCACGAGGCTGCCCCCGATCAGCACCACCCGGCCGAAGCCCTCGTGGTGGAACTTCGCCATGTGCCCTGCCATGACGCCCGTGCGCTTTTCCACGAGGAGCCCCACGGCATCGTAGAACTTCTCGATCCGGGCGATGGTCTCGGGCTCGGGATCGCTGATGATCGGCATCTCGCGCCGCTCCTCGGGGGTGAGGATATAGTCGGCCAGAAGCTCGGCGTCGCTCTTGCCGTCCCAATGGCCGTAGCTGTCCTGCGCCCGGACGATGGCGGCCAGCTGGTCGAGATAGTCGCTCGCCGGATAGAGGCCGCCGCGCGGCAGGGTCTCGGTCTCGCTCATCGCGTCTCCTCCTCGAGAAAGCTGGGGGCAGGACGGCCGAGCACCTTGCGCAGGAAGGGCGGCACGTTGCCGTTCAGCATGTCCTGCACCTGAGCGACGATGGCCGAGATCGGCTCGGGCTCCTTGCGCTTGATCGGATGGACGCCCGCGCGCACCACGCGGGCCGCGGCGGGACCGCCGATGGCCAGCACGAACAGGAGCGCGCAGCCCGTCAGCGCCTCGACCTTGGGGGTGATGCGGTCGGCGCTGTCGTCGTGCTTGCCGCCCTGATCGGTGGTCTCGTCGAAGCCTACGGCCTCCACGAAGCGCGCGGATTTCGCCGAGACGTCCCAGAGCGCGAAACTCCGGCAGGAGCCGAAATGGGCGTTGAGGGTTTCGAGGTCGTTGGTCGCGATGGCGATCCTGAGGGGCACGTCGGCCGGGTCGGTCATGGGGGGCTCCGGGTCAATGAGTCTGAGGCGGCGGGGGGGCATGGTCGAACTCCGGGGAGAGACGGGCGGCGCCGAAATCCTCCGGACGCGGCCGGTGCGGGTGCGCAAGCACGGCATTGGCGATCTCGAAAAGGAAGGCGCGCGTGCCGCGGTATCCGGTGCGGCACGCATCCATCGTGCCCAGCCGGTCGAAGATCGGAAAACCCGCCCGGACATGGGGCAGATGCAGCCGCTCGGCCATCATCCGGCCGTGGGCGTGGGTCAGCAGAAGCTGCGCGCCGGAGGCTTCGGCCAGCCGCTCGAGATCGCCGAGATCGCCGATCAGCACCTCCTCGACCGGCAGGCGTTCCACGGCGGGGCTCGCCGTGCTGGCGACGACCGTCAGCTCGGCGCCCATGGCGGCCAGCGTGCTCCCGAGCGCGAGGCCGAGGTCCGGGTCGAGACCCATGGCAACCTTCAGGCCGCCGATGTGGAAATGCGCATCGAGCATCGCGTCCGCCAGCCGCGCCCGGTCGCGCCGGACGCCTGCGGGCACCTCCGCCCCAGAAAGCCGCATGAGGGTCGCAACGAAGGCATCCACCGCCTTGAGCCCCGTCACCGAGGGAAAGACATGCGCGGGCACGCCCAGAGCGGCCAGCTTCTCGGCCGCCGGGCGCATCGCCTCGCCCAGCGCCAGCGTCGCGATGGAGCCGCCCATCGTCGCAATGTCGGCCAGCCGCGTGCCGCCCAGCGAATGGCCGCGCCAGTCCTCGGCCAGATGGCCGTCGAGCGAGAGCGAGAGATCGGGCAGGATCAGCGGATGGAGGCCGAAGGCACGGATCAGGCCCGCGATCTCCTCGATGTCGGCGGCGGTCATGTTGGCGCCGGGCAGGAGGTTCACCTGCCGGAGCCGCCGCGGCCCCTCGGTCACCAGCGCCTCGATGATGGCTTCGACCGCGCGGGCCCAGCCCTCTTCGAGCCCGCCCGCGAAATCCGGTGTGGCCGCATAGACCACCGCCGTATCCGCAAAGTCGCGGCGCCGGGCCAGCATCTCGCGCAGTTCGCCTGCGATATCCTCGCCGCGCGTCTCGACGAGCGCGGTCGAGGCGATGCCGATGAACTTCGGGGAGGCACGCTTCCGCAGATTCTCGATCGCCTCTTCGATCTGTTCGCCGCCGCCGAGGATCGCCGAGACCTCGTTCATCGCCGTGGTCTGAAGCGGGATCGCCTCCTTGAAGTGGCGCACCATATGGACCATCGCGAAGGCGGTGCAGCCCTGCGCGCCGTGAAAGAGCGGGATCGCGCCCTCGATGCCGAGATAGGCCATGGCGGCGCCGAGCGGGGCCGAGACCTTCAGCGGATTGGTCGAGAGCGCGCGGTCGGGGTGGATGAGGCGGGCCATCAGCAATCCTCGAAATCGGCTTTCGAGCCGGGAACGGCCGCGAGGCTGAAGGGCGTCACGGCGGCTTCTTCGGCCGGCACGTCCCAAGGCGCGGGGTCGCGCAGCTCGGCCCACATCGGGTTGTTGATCGACCGGTCGATGGCGCGCACGAGATCGACCATGCCCATGTAGCCTGCGTAGGGCTCGTGCTTTTCCTGATTCACGTCGATCCAGGGCACGCGGGCCTTCAGCGCCACGAACTGCGACCGCCCCCCCGACATAAGCACATCGGCCCGCGCGTCCCGCAGCATCCGATACATCTCCTTCGGCGCCATGTTCTCGTACATGTGGGCCTCGGTGCCCATGATCTCGGTGACGCGCGCGCGGTCGCCGGGCGTGGCCTTGCGCATCGAGGTGCCGACCACCTCCATGCCGAGTTCCTGCAGCGCCGAGACCACCGACCAGGTCTTGTGCCCGCCGGTGTAAAGGAGCACGCGCCGGCCGGCGACGGCGGGGCGGAGCGGTTCCAGCGCGGCCCAGGTGCGGGCCTCCTCCTCGGCGATCAGCGCCTCGCAGCGGGTCACGAGGTCCGCGGGCGCGCCGCGCTCGACCAGCATCCGGCACAGGGTCCGCAGCGCGTCGGACGTGTCGGAGATGCCGTAGAAGCTGCCCTCGAACCACGGGATGCCGTAGCGGTCCTCGAGCTTGCGGGCGATGCCCAGGAAGGCGTGCGAGCAGACGAGCATCGTCACCCGCGCCCGGTGCATCATGGCCACCTGCGCATAGCGCGCATCCCCCGAGACCGAGCCGAGGATGCGGATGCCGAGGCGGTCGAGCAGCGGCTTCACCTGCCAGAGTTCGCCCGACAGGTTGAAGTCGCCGAGGATGTTGATGTCGCAATCGGTCGCCGTCGCGGGCTCCATCGTCCCCACGACATGTTCGACCAGCGCGTCCACCCCCAGCTTGTTGCCGAGGTTCTTCGAGCCCACATAGCCCGGCACGTTGATCGGGATCACCGGGCGGCCGAACCGTTCGGCGGCGGCCTTGCAGACGGCGCCGATGTCGTCGCCGATGAGCGCCGTCACGCAGGTGGCATAGACGAAGACTGCGGCCGGGTTCTCCTGCGCGATCACTTCGCGGATGGCACGGAAGAGCCTGGCCTCGCCGCGGCCCATCACGATGTCGAGCTCGGAGAGGTCGGTGGTGAAGCCGCGACGGTAGAGGTCGGAGCCCGACGAGGCCGAGCCGCGGTTGTCCCAGCCGTTGCCCCAGCAGGCGAGCGGGGCATGGACGAGATGGGCCACGTCGGTGATGGGCTGCAGCGCGATCATCGCCCCGTCGAAGGCGCAGCCCCCGGCCGCCGCGCCGGGCGTCAGCTGTTTCGCGCAGCCCTTCCGGCGCTCGCCCTCGGACTTGGCGGTGTTCGTGGCGCAGCCCGGCTCGTGAAAGGCGTCCTGGATCTTCTGCTTCAAGGCTTCCGACATCTGCCGCTCCTTCGGTTGCCGGGAGAGAAGCAGCCGGCGTGCCAAGCGGGCGGACCTGTGTAACTGCCTGTCGGGACGCGCGAAAGCCGGGCCGCGTCTCCTTTCCGCCGCTGGCCTCGCGGGCATTGTCGCATCTGCGACAGGGCGCTGCGGCTCTCATGGGACGCGCCATGCAGAAACGGCCGGTGCGGGGCACCGGCCGTTCTGCGCCTGGCTGGCGGGCGCCCGGGGGCGCGCCGCTCGGGCTCAGCGGGTCAGGTCGAACGAGATGTCGGACTCGTCGTCGAGCTTGTCGAAGATCTTGTCGAGGATCTTCACCAGCACCTGGATCGCGCCCTGATAGCCGAAGGTCGGGAAGCGGTGGTGGTGGTGGCGGTCGAAGATCGGGAAGGTCAGGCGGATCAGCGGCACGTTGCAGTCGCGCTCGAGATACTTGCCATAGCTGCTGCCGATCAGCAGGTCCGCCGGTTCCGTGGCGAGGATCGAGCGCAGGTGCCAGAGGTCCTTGCCCGCCCAGACCTGGCAGCCTTCGCCGAAGGGCGAGGAGGCCAGCAGCTCCTTCATCTGCACTTCCCAGTCCTTGCCGCCGTTGGTGGCGAGGCAGTGCTTCGGCTCGCCGCCCATCTCCATGACGAAGCGGGCCATGGCATAGACGAAGTCCGGGTCGCCGAAGATGGCGTAGGTCTTGCCGTGCAGGTAGGCCTGGCTGTCGGCCATGGCGTCGATCAGGCGGCCGCGCTCGAGGCGGAGCGCTTCCGGGATCTCCTTGCCGGTCAGGTCCGAGACCTTCATCAGGAACTCGTCGGTGGCCTTGACGCCCATCGGATAGTGGAACGACGCGGTCTCCTGGCCCACTTCCTCGCAGAAGGCGAGCGTCCTGCGGGTGCAATATTCCTGCAGCGAGAGGGTGGCCTTCGCGTTCAGGGCCTCCTTGATCTCCTCCTGCGTGGTGCCGCCCGCATACATGCGGTACTCGCCGTCCGAGGGGGTGTCGTAGACGTCCGAGGCATCGCCCAGAACGGTCGCCTCGACGCCCATCAGGCCGAGCATGCGCTTCATCTCGCGGACGTTGCCCACGCAGTAGCCGTCAAAGCCCGGGATGATGTTCAGGCCTTCGCCCGCGGTGCGCGGCGCGTCCTTCCAGAAGTTCGACAGGATGCCCTTCTGCATGTTGTCGTAGCCGTCGACGTGGCTGCCCACGAAGGCCGGCGTATGGGCGAAGGGCACCGGAAAATCGGCCGGGACGCTTTCCTTCTCCTTCGACTTGATGATGAACGAGTTGAGGTCGTCGCCGATGACTTCCGCCATGCAGGTGGTGGAAACGGCGATCATCTTCGGCGAATAGAGCGCATAGGTGTTGGCGAGGCCTTCCACCATGTTGTTCAGGCCGCCGAACACCGCCGCATCCTCGGTCATCGAGGAGGACACCGCCGAGGACGGCTCCTTGAAGTGGCGGGCGAGGTGCGAGCGATAGTAGGCCACGCAGCCCTGCGAGCCGTGCACGAAGCTCATGGTGCTGTCATAGCCGGCGGCGGCGAAGACCGCGCCGAGCGGCTGGCAGGCCTTGGCCGGGTTGATGGTCACGCAGGAGCGGGCGAGGTTCTTCTCGCGATAGTCCCAGGACTTCGTCCAGTCCGCGGTTTCGGCCACCGTCTCGGCGGGCGTCGCATTCTCGTAGGTGGCGCGCTTCTTCTCGAGCATCGCCTGATATTCGGGTTCCTTGAACAGATCCTTGTGATCCAGAACCTTTTCGGCCGACTGCGGCATGAGCATGATCCTTCTGCTGGCCGTCCTCATTCCGGGACGCACCTTGCATGGGTGGAGGGGAGGGTCGGGGGGCGGGAGCAGGCCCCCCTTGGGGCTGGCCTCAGGCCGTCTTCTTCCAGGGCGCATCGAACATGCCCCAGACGGGGTTGTTGATCGCGAGATCCATGTCGCGCGCGAAGATCGCGTAGCCGTCGTAGCCGTGGTAGGGGCCGGAATAATCCCAGGAGTGCATCTGACGGAACGGGATGCCCATCTTCTGCGTGTTGTATTTCTCCTTGATGCCCGAGCCCACGAGATCGGGACGGATCGCCTCGACGAATTTCTCCAGCTCGTAGCCCGAGACGTCGTCGAAGATCAGCGTGCCTTCCTTGATGTAATGGCCGGTGCGCTTGTAGTCGTCGTTGTGGGCGAATTCGTAGCCGGTGCCCACGATCTCCATGCCCAGGTCATGGTAGGCGTCGACGACGTGGCGCGGACGCAGGCCGCCCACATAGAGCATCACCTTCTTGCCTTCGAGGCGCGGCTTGTATTTCGCGTTCACCGCATCGACGAGCGGCTGGTATTTCGCGATGACCGCTTCGGCATTGGCCTGGATCCTGTCGTCGAACTTCGCGGCGATGGCGCGCAGCGAGGCCGCGATCTGCGAGGGGCCGAAGAAGTTGTACTCCATCCACGGCACGCCGTGGTTCTCTTCCATGTGCCGGCAGATGTAGCTCATCGAACGGTAGCAGTGGATGAGGTTCAGCTTCGCCGCCGGAGCGCGCTCCATCTCGGCGATGGTGGCGTCGCCCGACCATTGCGCGATGACGTTGAGGCCGATCTCTTCCAGCAGGATCCGGCTCGACCAGGCGTCGCCGCCGATGTTGTAGTCGCCGATGATGTTCACGTCATAGGGGCCGGGCTCGTAGCCCGCGCGCGCGCCCTCGCCCGCTTCCAGCACCCAGTCGCGGATCATGTCGTTCGCGATATGGTGGCCGAGCGACTGCGACACGCCGCGGAAGCCCTCGCAGCGCACCGGAACGACGCGCTTGCCGATGTCCTTGGCCTTCTTCTTCGACACCGCCTCGATGTCGTCGCCGATCAGGCCGATCGGGCATTCCGACTGGATCGAGATCCCCTTGTTCAGCGGGAAGAGCATGTTCAGCTCGTCGATGGTCTTTTCCAGCTTCTTGTCACCGCCGAAGACGATGTCGTTTTCCTGGAAGTCGGTGGTGACCTGCATGGTCACGAACGAATCCACGCCCGTCGTGCCGGTGTAGTAGTTGCGGCGCTGGGACCAGCTGTAGTGGCCGCAGCCGACCGGGCCGTGGCTGATGTGCAGCATGTCCTTGACCGGGCCCCAGACCACGCCCTTCGAGCCGGCATAGGCGCAGCCGCGGATGGTCATCACGCCGGGGACCGACTTGATGTTCGATTTCACATTGTCGCATTTCGACTGGAGGCCGGGTTCGGCCTCGGCGACGGGCGCTGCGACATTCAGGTGCTTGGCGCGCTTCTTCCTGGCCTTGTCGGGGTAGGCGGCCAGCACCTCCTCGATCAGCTTCATGTTGGTCTCGGCAGAGTCAGCGATATCTTTCGCCATGGGGCGGGCTCCATTCGGCAGGGAGGGAAAGGGACCGGGCGGCGCCCGGCCCCCGCTCGGATCAGGCCTCGGCGGCGGCGATGGCGGCGAGCCGGTCTTCCTCGGACTGCATGATGCCGAAATCCATCAGCATCTCTTCCAGCTCTTCCATGGTGATCGGGGTCGGGATCACGCCCTTGCCCGAGTTCTCGTGGATCTTGCGGGCCAGTTCGCGATATTCCTGCGCCTGCTTGCTCTCGGGCGCATACTGGATGACCGTCTCGCGGCGGAGCTCGGCGTGCTGCACGATATTGTCGCGCGGAACGAAGTGGATCATCTTGCAGCCCAGACGCGCGGCGAGGGCCTCGGCCAGTTCCAGCTCGCGGTCGGTCTTGCGCTCGTTGCAGATCAGGCCGCCGAGGCGCACGCCGCCCGAGTTCGCGTATTTCAGGATGCCCTTGGCGATGTTGTTGGCCGCATAGAGCGCCATCATCTCGCCCGACATGACGATGTAGATTTCCTGCGCCTTGTTCTCGCGGATCGGCATGGCGAAGCCGCCGCAGACCACGTCGCCCAGCACGTCGTAGGAGACGTAGTCGACGTCGTCATAGGCGCCGTTCTCTTCCAGGAAGTTGATGGCGGTGATGACGCCGCGGCCCGCGCAGCCCACGCCCGGCTCCGGCCCGCCGGCTTCGGTGCATTTGATGCCCTTGTAGCCGATCTTGACCACATCCTCGAGTTCGAGATCCTCGACGGAGCCCGCTTCGGCGGCGAGGTGAAGCACGGTGTCCTGCAGCTTGGTGTTCAGGATCAGGCGGGTCGAGTCGGCCTTGGGATCGCAGCCGACGATGAGGATCTTCTGACCCATCTCGACCAGTGCCGCGAGGGTGTTCTGCGAGGTCGTCGACTTGCCGATCCCGCCCTTGCCGTAGAAAGCGATCTGCCGGAGTTTTCCCATGGTCATGTCCTTTGCGAAGGGTGTCTCTGGTGAAGGCGGCGGTGCGCGCCGGTCTCGCCTCTTCAAAGCAGCCGCCGTGCCAAGAGGCGCGGTCTGATTTTTTACATTCTTTTTCAAAGCTTTATGGGAATATCCGGGCGGGCGGTGGGCCGGGGAGGGCCTTGTGCGAAAACCGACAATTCCCCGACAATGGCGCACCTCGGGCGGACGGCCGGGGGCGGGAGGGCCAGCCGGGGAGAAGCCGGGGGCTGCGCGCCCCCGGACCCCGCGGGATATTTGGGCAGAGTGAAAGCGAAAGGGAGAGACGCGCCCCGGCGGCGGGCCCGGGCGCGTCGGTGGACGGGGCGGCAGAGCGCGGGGCGGAGGGCCGGGGGGGGCCGCGCGGCGCGAGGCGCCCGGGCCGCGGAGATCGGGGGCGGGGGCTGTGCGCCCCGCGCCGGGGGTCAGGCGGCGTGCGCGCCCGAGGCCTTCAGCTCCTCGACCACCGCCTCGAGCGGCAGATCGATGCGCTCGATGGCCAGTTCCTCGAGGAAGAGCCGTTCCATGCGGGTGAGCGGGCCCTCGATCACCGCCACATGCCCCCTCGCCGAGCGTTTCGCGATCTGGCGGGCGTAGGTGCGCAGGAGCTGGTCGTCGAACCGGCAGCCGAGGAAGAGGAAACCGCGGCCGGTGCGGCGGTTCTGCACCTCCTCGGGGATCGGGCTCTGGATGTCGATCTCGGTCAGGACCTCGACATAGTCGCTGTCGGAGACGAGGAAGGAATGGCCCGGCACCGCCATCCCGTGCGGCTTGTAGAGGAGGCTCCGCCAGCCGGGATCGGCCGCGGAACAGAGCGCGTCGGCCGCGTCGTAGGCGCGGTGCCAGATCTCGGCCCATTCGCCGTTGCGGCTGACGCCCTGCACGAGGCCCCAGTCGGGCGCCCCCTGCCGGAAGCGGCGCACGAGGCCCGCATCGTACCAGGCATCGACCACCATCGGCGGGCGCACCGCGGCGAGCCAGTCGTGGATCGGGTTCGGCCCCGTGGGCGCGGCGAAGGCCTTCACCACCATGGCCTCGAGCGTGGCGCGGAAGCGGCGCGTCTCGACGAACTGCGCCGCGGCCCAGAGATTGCCCTGCGCGCGCCGGGGCACCCGCACCTCGGCCTCGATCCGGGCCGAGAGCGCGGCGGGCGCGGCGAGCGCCCCGCCGAGCGCGGCCACGCCCGGCCCCAGATAGGGCACGACCCGGCCCTGCCCCACCGCTTCGAGCGCCACGCGCAGCATCTCGCGCGTCATGGGCTCATTCCTCCCGGTCGGTCAGGCGGCGCGCCTCGACCGTGATCGGCAGCGCGGGCGGCGCGTCATAGGCGGGCATCTGGAAGATCCAGCCATTGCCGAGCCTGGCCCAGCCGCCCCACATGCCGGGCTTTTCCATGGCCACCACCGGCTCCTCGAGGTCCTTCTTGGCCACATAGGCCACGAAGCCCTTGGCGCCTTCGCTGATCATCACCTTCATCGCGATCCCTCCTGTGGATTGTCGAGGCCGATCAGCTCGCGCCCGCGCATGCCCACGATGCGTTGGCGTCCGACGAATTCGACCGCATAGATGTAGTAGCGTTGCAGATAGGTGCCGATGTCTCGCACATAGCCCACATCGCCCTTGTGGACGACGACCTCGCCCAGTTCGGCATCCCACATCGTTCCGTCGTTCTTGACGGTGAAGCGGGAACGTACCTTCTCGCCCGGCTCGAACAGGGGCGGGGCGTAGATCTCCACGGTGTCGTCAGGCTCCGGCATCGCTGTCCTCGTGCAACTGGGCGAGCCGCCGACGGGCGGCCTCGCGGATCAGGGGGTCCTCGTCCCGCGCGAGGCTCCGGGCGAGCGGCGCGGGCGCGCGCTCGGCCACGGCGTGGCGGACGCGCAGATCGGGATCGGCTGCGAAGGCGCCTAGCCGCTCGGGCGCGATCCGAAGGGCCGCGGTGCGGCGCACGAGCGGCTCGGGATCGCCGCGCAGATGGATGAGCCAGGCCGGGTCGATGCGGGCTGCCACCGCGCGGCGCACTTCGGGATCGGGATCCTGTGCGAGGACGGGCAGCGCGCCCGCCTCGGCCCGGCGGGCCACGACGAGGCGCACCGCGGGATCGGCATCGCGCCTCAGCAGATGCAGGTCCGACGGCGGCAGGCGGTGGGCGACCGCGATCCGCACCGCGCGGTCGGGATCGGCCACGAGACGGCGCGCCTGCGCGGCGGGCAGGCGCAGGATCGCCACCGCCCGCACTGCCGGGTCCGGATCCTCGAGAAGCGGCGGCAGGCGGAACAGGTTCGCCCGTCGCGCGGCCTGGGCCCGGACCTCGAAATAGGGATGGGTGAGGAAGGCATCCGCCAGCTCGGGACCGAGCAGGAAGAACCGCTCGATCCGCGGCGCGTAGCGATCGTTGGCGCAGGCCCAGCCCGGCCCGCAGAGCCCTTCGGCCAGCCGCCCGACATGGCGGCAGCCGCCGCAATCGACGGCGGCGCCCTGCCAGTCGAGGGGCTCCGGGCCCTCGGGCATCAGGCCGGCACGCAGGTCTTGGGCACCGGGCAGACCGAGGCGCATTGCGGCGTCTCGAACCGGCCCGCGCATTCGGTGCAGAGCAGGGGGTCGATGCGGAAGGCCGCGCCGGCGGGGCCGATGGCCGAGCTCGGACATTCGATCTCGCAGGCGCCGCAGGCGGTGCAGAGGGCGGTCACGATCCGGTAGGGCATGGCGGACCTCCTTCAGGCGCTGAGCGCGCCCGCGTCGGGGCTGCGGTTGCGGTCGGCATAGAGGTCGAGGAGCGCGGTCTCGATGTAATCCATGGCGCAGGCGTCGATCACCTCGATGCCAGCTTCGGCCATCCGGGACCGCGGCCCCTCGCCGATGCGGGCGCAGAGCACGACCGGCACACCGTCGAGCGTGCGGACGATCTCGGTCAGCCGGTCGCTCTCGCCGTGGCCGCCCACGCAGTAATTGTCGGCCCGCCGGTGAGTGAGGAAGCGCACACCGCCCGCATCCACCTCGTAGATCTGGAACTCGGTGGCATGGCCGAAATGCTGGTTGATGCGCCCGCCGCCCTTGGTGCAGACGGCCACGCGCATCGGCGGCGCGGCGAGGGCGGCGGCCTCGGCCTGCGCGGCCTCGGTCGCGGCGCGCCGGTCGGCCCGCTCGCGCGCCACCCAGTCGCGATAGGCTGCGCGCTTCTCCTCGCCATCCTCCGCGACCGTCTCGGGCAGCTTGTCGAGCGTGAACTCCTGCCCGCGGTCCTCGCCCAGCATCCCCACCGCATCGGCGCGGCACTGGCGGCAGTGCTTCATCAGGTTCGCCCCGTCGCCGCACTGGTCCTGCACCGCCCGAAGCTCGGCCGCCGTCGGGCCACGCTGGCCGGTGAGGCCGAAATGGGTGCCATGCGCCGGATCCGAGATCAGCGGCATGATGTTGTGCAGGAACGCGCCCCGGGCCTTCACCTCCCGGTTCAGCTCGACCATGCCCGCATCGTTGATGCCGGGGATCAGGACCGAATTCACCTTCACCAGCACCCCGCGGGCGACCAGCATGTCGAGCGCCTCCATCTGGCGCGCGAGGAGGATCGCCGCCCCCTCAACCCCCTCGTGTCGCTTGCCGCGGAAGAAGACCCACGGATAGATCTTCGCTCCCACCTCGGGATCGAGCGTGTTGATGGTCAGCGTCACATGGTCGATGTTCATCGCCACGATCTCCTCGACATGATCGGGCATGGCGAGCCCGTTGGAGGAGAGGCAGAGCTTGATGTCGGGCAGCTGCGACTGGACCTTGTCGAAGGTGGCCTTCGTCTTCTTCCAGTCATAGGCCGCATCGCCCGGGCCCGCGATGCCCAGCACCGACAGCTGCGGCACCTCGGCGGCCACGGCCAGCACCTTGCGCGCCGCCTGCTCGGGCGTCAGCCGCTCGGAGACGACGCCGGGGCGGCTCTCGTTGGCGCAGTCATACTTGCGGTTGCAGTAGTTGCACTGGATGTTGCAGGCGGGCGCCACCGAGACATGCATCCGCGCGAAATAATGGTGCGCCTCTTCGGAATAGCAGGGGTGATCCTTAACCTTGGCCCAGGTCGCCGGGTCCATGTCGGCGGGTCCCGCCTTCGTCCCGCAGGAGGAAGCGGTGCAGCCGCCCGCCATCGCCTGCCCGAGCTCGTCGCGCGACGCGACCTGTAGTCCGCCCAGCGAGATGATGTTGGCCATGTTCCGGTCTCCGACTGTGCTGTGTCGGATTTCGGAGAAGCACGGGGCGTGCCAGGTGGCGGAAGGCCTGTGCCGGAAGGCGCCTGCCGCCGCTCGCGGCCGCGAGGGTCGCAAATGCGACAAGGGTCGGCCGGCGCGGCGGGATATTTGTCGCACCCCGGCCGCAGGGCCGAGGCGCGCGGCCTGCAGGTCCTCCCGACGATCCGCCGGCGCGCGGCGCACCGCTCTCATTGCGGCGGTGGCGGGCTAGAACTTCTCGACCCGGATGTTGTATTTCTTCAGCGCATAGCCGATCTGGCGCGGGGTCATGCCGCGCAGGCGCGCGGCCTTGGCCTGCACCCAGCCGGCTCGCTCCATCGCCTCGATCAGCGCCTCGCGCTCGGCCGCCTCGCCGTCGAGCGGCGCGGAGGGGACGGTCGGCGGCGGGGGTGGCGGCGCGCTGGGGGCGGCTGCGGGCGGGCGGCTGCCCAGAACCGGCAGCTCCAGCGGCCCCTGCGCGAGCCCGCCCACCGGCGAGGCCGATCCGGTCTGGAGCCGCCAGAGATCGGCCGACAGGCAATGGTCGTGGTGGCAGGCCAGATCGTCGGCGTGGATCACCGTCTCGGGCGAGAGGGCCGCCACACGCGCGATGCAGTTCTCGAGCTCGCGCACGTTGCCGGGGAAGTTGCACTGGGCAAGCGCGGCCACAGCCGAGGGATGCAGCTTCTTCTTCATCCCGTTGCGCTTGTTGAACCGCTCGAGCAGCCCCTGCGCCAGAAGGCCGATGTCCTCCTTGCGGTCGCGCAGCGGCGGCAGCACGATGGGCACCACGCAGATGCGGAAATAGAGGTCGGCGCGGAAGGTGCCGTTCGCCACCGCCCGCTCGAGATCCTTGTTCGTGGCCGTCACCAGCCGGACATCGACGCGCAGCGTGCGCGTGCCCCCCACCCGCTCGAACTCGCCCTCCTGCAGGATGCGCAGGAGCTTGGCCTGAAACTCGAGGCTGATTTCGCCGATCTCGTCGAGAAACAGCGTGCCGCCCTCGGCCATCTCGAACCGGCCCTTCTTCTGCTGGACGGCGCCGGTGAAGGAGCCCTTCTCATGTCCGAACAGTTCGGATTCGAGCAGCGACTGGCTCAGCGCCGCGCAGTTGACCTTGATGAAGGCCTTGTCGCGCCGCTCGGACAGCGCATGGAGCGCGCGAGCGAAGACCTCCTTGCCGGTGCCGCTCTCGCCGCGCAGCAGGACGGGCGTGTGGGTGCCCGCCACCTTGCGGATCTGGCCGATCACGCGCTGGATGGCGGGGGAGGAGCCGATCACCCCCTCGAGCGCCTCGGCCGGCGCCTCGACGGGCGGGCCCGCGGTCGCCTCGGCCGCGACCCGGATCGCCTCGCGCGCCTCCTGCACGATCCGGTCGCGGTCGCGGGCGACGAGACGGCGGAAGCGGATCGACTGTTCGAGCACCGCCGCCACCATGTTCAGGACGCGCAGGTCGGTGTCGAGGTAGCGCGCGCCATTGTCCTTGAGGCTGCGGTAGGCGCAGAGCACGCCCAGCACGAAGGGCGAATTGGCCTGATCGCGGATCGGCACCGCCACCAGCGCCTGCCGGCTGTCGCCGAGGCCCGGCGGCAGCGCCTCGGCGCCGAACTCCTCGAGGATGTCGCAGGAAACGAGCGACACGCCGTTGCGGAAGACATGCCGCGCCACCTGCGCGGGGATCGCGCGGGCCTCGGCCCCGGCGGGCGGCACGCCCGAGGCGGTGGCCGCGATCACATAGGGATTGACGTGGCGGGCATTGCGCTGGGTCTCGGCCTGCGCCCCCTCCTGCAGGAGGGCGAGCGCGCCGTGCCGCAGACCCATGAAGGCGCCCAGCACCCCGAACACTGCAGGCATGCAGGCGATCGGATCGCTCGCGCCGGTCAGAAGCTTGGCGATCTCGCAGAGCGCGTCGAGGGTCAGATATTCCTCACCCCGTTCGGCCACTGCGCCGGACCGTGCCGCGGACGTGTCCATCACCAGACCTCCGTCTAACTCTTACTGTCAAACCATGTTTGCGCCTTGCGGCGCCTCTGTCCAATACGGCTGAAGCGGCGGATCGCACAAAGGGCGATCCAGCACAATCACCCGGCGAATTGGCCGCACCGCTCGCAGGGCTGGTGAATAATTGCTCACATGACGTGCCCGATTACGGGGCGCCCTGCGAATCGCGAAGCGTGAAATGCACGGGCCTTTCGGCAGGCAGATCCGCCCCCGGACGGGGCCGGAGGCGGTCTGCGCGCCACTGGCGGCGCGCTACATGCCCGGATCGATGGGCTCTTCCACCGCGCCGCCGCCCTCGGCCCAGTCCTTGAGACCGCCGAGATTGTAGACCTCGGAGAAGCCCATCTCCTGCAGGACCTTGCCCGCCAGCGCCGCCCTGCCGCCGGAGGCGCAGTGCAGCACGATGGGTCGGTCGCGGCGCAGGGCCGGGTCATGATAGGGCGAGTCCGGATCGGCGCGGAACTCCAGCATCCCGCGCGGGATATTGTGCGAGCCTTCTGCGCGCCCTGTCTTCTCGATCTCGGGCGCGTCGCGGATGTCGAGCAGGAGCGCGCCTTTTTCCGCCATGAGCTTCCGGGCGCGCTCGGCGTCGATCCTCTCTACGGCCGCGTTGGCAGCGGCCATCATCTCCTTCAGCGTGGTGCTCATTGCCTCCCTCTCCTCACCGGGGGCCGGCCGATCCGGCCCACGGACAGAGCCTAGATCCGGCGCGCGCCGCCTGTCCACGCGCGACCGGCCGCACCCGCGCCACCCTCCGGTCCTCGCCCGCCGGCGCACGGGAAGGTGATGGCGGCAGTCTGCCCGCCGGGCGGCGCCGCGCCCTGCCGCCCTTTCCAGCCATGGCCATCGTGGCTATGATGCGCCCGCCGCGACACGCCGCGGCTTTCGGGGCAGGAGACCGGCCGCAGGACCCGGTCTGGCAACAGACGCGGAGCAAACCCGCGCACGAAGGGGCGAGCGATGTCACATCCGATCTTTCGGAACTGGGCTCTCGTGGCGGCGGCCGGGCTGGTGCTCGGCGCGTGTGACCGCGTGCGGGAAGCCACGGGCTTCGGCCCCGCCGAGGGGGGCGCTGCCGCAGTGATCGTGCCGGCGCAGGCCCCCGTGGGCGCGGATGTCGAGGCACCCGAGGCCTACCAGACCACCGACAAGGCCCTCTGGGACGGGCGTCCGTCGCTCGGCGGGATCTGGGTCGCGGCACCCGACGTGAAGGATCCCGAGCGCGTGGTGATGGTCAATCCCGCGAACAACCGCTCGGTCGTGGGCGCGCTCTTCCGGCGCGAACGCGAGAATCCGGGGCCGAAACTGCAGCTGTCCTCCGATGCGGCCGAGGCGTTGGGTCTTTTGGCGGGCCAACCCGCCACCATCCGCGTGACCGCGCTGCGCCGCAAGGAAGCGGCAGAGGCCGCCGCGACGGACGCGTCCGTGAGCCAGCCCGCTCCCCAGCCAGCCACAGAGGCTGGTCCCGCCTTCCTCGCCACGGAGCCCCGGACCGCGAGCCCCGCCCCGGTGGCCGGCGGGCGCACGATCCGCGTGGGCAGCTTCGGCCAGCCCGAGAATGCCCGCCGCACCGCCGACCGCCTCACCGAAGGCGGCGTGCCCGCCCGCGTCGCCGAAGTGCGGCAGGGCGGAACTTCGCTCTGGACCGTCCTCGCCGGTCCCGCCCCCTCCGACGAGGCCCCGGCCCTTCTGGCCCGGGTCAAGGGCCTAGGCTTCGCCGACGCCCATCTTCTCGCCCGCTGACAGGAAAGGACGCACCCGTGTCGCTGCCCCGCCTCTTCCTCGCCCTGATCCTGAGCCTCGTGACCGCGCTGCCTGCGCTGGCCTTCGACACGCGCGCCCGCGCGGCCTGGGTCTATGACGTGACCACCCACACGGTGCTGCTCGACAAGAACGCGCACGAGCCGCTGCCGCCGGCCTCGATGTCCAAGCTCATGACGCTGAACATGCTGTTCGAGGCGCTGCGCGACGGGCGTGTGACGATGGAGACCACCTTCGCCGTCTCGACCAAGGCCAAGCAGATGGGCGGGTCGAAGATGTTCGTCGAGGAGCGCGACCGGCCCACCGTCGAGGAGCTGATCCACGGCATCATCGTGAACTCGGGCAACGACGCCTGCGTGGTTGTGGCCGAGGGGCTGAACGGCACCGAAAGCGACTTCGCCCGCGCCATGACTGTCCGCGCCAAGGCGCTGGGGATGACCGACTCGACCTTCACCAACTCCTCGGGCTGGCCCGACCCCGGCCACCGGATGAGCGTGCACGATCTGGGCATCCTCGCGGTGCGGCTGATCGAGGAATTCCCGGAGTTCTATCCCTATTTCTCGCACACCGAGTTCAACTACAAGGACCGGGTCCCCTCGAACGCCAACAACCGCAACCCGCTGCTGCGCCTCGGGCCGAACGGCGACTGGACGGCGGACGGGCTGAAGACCGGGCACACGCAGGAGGCGGGCTACGGCCTCGTGGGCTCGGCGGTGCAGAAGGACGGCCGCCGCATCGTCTTCGTGCTGACCGGCCTCGCGACCGAGGCCGACCGGGCGCAGGAAGGCGAGCAGATCGTGAACTGGGCCTTTCGCCAGTTCGTCCAGAAGACGCTGGTGACCAAGGGCCAGCGCGTGACCGAGGCCGATGTCTGGCTCGGCAATGCCTCGCGCGTGGGGCTGGTGCCGGCCGAGGATGTGAAGCTCCTCGTGCCCGCGCTGGTGCAGGACAATGTGACGGCCGAGGTGAGCTACACGGGGCCGCTCCGCGCGCCGATCGCCGCCGGTCAGGAGCTGGCCGAGCTAGTGATCCATGTGCCCGACCTGCCCGACACGCGGGTGCCGCTGGTGGCCGAGGGCAGCATCGGCAGCGGCGGGCTGCAGGTGCGGCTGATGACGGCGGCGAAGGTGCTCTATCGCCGCTTCATGGAG
The DNA here is from genome assembly GCF_000012905.2 of Cereibacter sphaeroides 2.4.1. NCBI lineage: Bacteria > Pseudomonadati > Pseudomonadota > Alphaproteobacteria > Rhodobacterales > Paracoccaceae > Cereibacter > Cereibacter sphaeroides. The sequence continues at coordinate 2,288,364 of NC_007493.2, forward strand.
GAGGCGCCGGCCACCTGAGCCGGCGGACCGATGGGCGCGCAGGGCTTCTTTCTCGCGGTCGAGGGGATCGACGGCTCCGGCAAGTCCGGGATCGTCCGGTCTCTGGCGGCGCATCTCGGGGCGGAGGGCCGCGACGTGCTCGTCACGCGCGAGCCGGGCGGCACCCCCGAGGGCGAGGCCATCCGCGGGCTGGTGCTCGCCGGCGCCGACGAGGCGTGGGATCCGATGGCGGAGCTCCTGCTGATGACCGCCGCGCGCGTCCAGCATGTCCGCCGCGTGATCGCGCCCGCGCTGGCGCAGGGCCGGGTCGTGATTTCGGACCGCTATGCGGGCTCGACGCTGGCCTATCAGGGCACCGGGCGCGGCCTCTCCGAGGCGTTCATCCGCACGCTCCATGCCGAGGCCACGGGCGATCTCTGGCCGGATCTGACGCTCGTCCTCGATCTCGAGGCGGGCATCGGCCTCGCCCGCAGCCGCCGGAGGCTCACCGGCGAGACGCTGGACGAAGGCCGGTTCGAGAGCCTCGATCTGGCCTTCCACGAGCGCATCCGCGCGGCCTTCCTCGCGCAGGCTGCCCGCGACCCCGGCCGCCATGCAGTGATCGATGCCTCGGGCACGCCCGAGGAAGTGCAGGCCCGGGCCTGTGCGGCGCTGGCGCCGTTCCTCGCGCAGGCGCCGGTCTGACGGACCCGGTCGCGGAATCGGGCCCGGATCGCCTTTCCCCGGATCGCTGAAGATCGGCGGTCTCGCCCCTGCCCTGCGCCGCGCATCTGCCTCGGTAGGCCGGGATCGCATCCGCAGCCGAGCCCCCGTCTCACTCAGCCCAGAAAAGCCTGCCCATCCAAGGCGGTCGCCGGATCGTCTCAGCCTGTCCGCGCCGCGAGGCGGAGAGCGTGGCTCGGGTCGGAGGCGGCCGCGGGAAGGACCGGATCGTAGGCCGCGCGGATCACCGAGGCGATCTCGGGCCGCAGGATCAGCGTCTCGCCCGCGCGCGCCAGCGGAGAGCTCTCGGCGAAGGCACGCTCGGACCAGAGCAGCATCGATTGCACCGCCTGCGTGAGCGCCAGCGCCTCGGCCGGCATCGCCGAGAGATGCGCGTCCATCCGCAGGAAGACGAAGCAGGCGCGGATCGCTCCTTCGGCATCGAAGCGGAAATGGCGATACTGGTTTGCCCCCGCCGCCGCCAGCCGCGCACAGAGCGGCCCGAGATCGGGGATCATCCGGTCGAGGTTCGGCACCTCCGGCAGCTCCTCCCAGTCGCGGAAGAAGAAGATCATGAGATTGACGCCGAGTTCGGGATCGGTCTCCGCCATCCGGTGCCCGGCAAGCGCGACCACCGCCTCGACCGCGCCCTTGACGGTGGCGAGCGTGGCCTCCTCGACGCCGAACACGACGGGCACGAGCGGCCGGCCCCAGCGCGCGAACCGGAAGCGCCCCTCCGCGTCGGTGAAGAGCGCCTCGACGTCCGAAGGTGTCATGGCCGCCCTCCCCTGCCGTTCGAGGCGGGACATAGGATCTTTCCGCCGCACAGGCAACCGGGGCGGCTCCGGCGGGACCTATGAGCTTGGCAGCGCAGGAGACGCATCCTCGGGGCGCGGGATCCTTGCGCCGAGCCTGCAGCTCCTCCCCGTGCCATGGCGATCCGGTCTGCAGCGCCACGACTGTCGCCGTCCGCACGGCGCAGAGGCTCACCGCCGGCACTCCCCCGAAGATCGTCTCGGAGCGATTGACTCGCCCGGATCCGCCCGGACAGGATGGCGGCCTGATCGGAGAGACCCATGCCGCTTGCGACCACCTACGCCTTCCTCGTCCTTGCGATCCTTGCCGAAGTCGTGGCCACCACGGCGCTCGCGCGCTCGGACGGGTTCACCCGGCTCTGGCCCAGCGTCGTCACCGTGGTGGGCTATGCGATCGCCTTCGGCTGCCTCTCGGTCACGCTGAAGGTGATGCCCACGGGCATCGTCTATGCGGTCTGGTCGGGGCTCGGCATCGTCTTCATCGCGGCCATCGGCTGGATCGTCTATGGCGAGCGGCTGGACCTGCCGGCGATCCTCGGCCTCGGCCTGATCCTCTTGGGCGTGCTGGTGGTGAACCTCTTTTCCAAGACCATCCCGCACTAGCCGAGCCCGTGCCGGCCGCATGAGGCGAACGACGCGAGGCGCCTGCGCGCGGCCGCGGCGAGGCCCCGCGGGCTTGCCACGAGGCAGAACCGCTTGCCCGGGGCGACGCCTGCGTCAGTCATGCCGTCTGAGGCCGGTAGCCCCATTTGCGTCGATTTGAAGCCCGGGCGAGGGGCAATGCGGGGCGGGCGAAACCGACGTCGCGCCCGATCCGGGCAAAGCCCGCCTCTCGGGTGCGTCACCGCAGGCCACCGCCAGGGCCCTCTGCCTCAGCCGAAGAGATCCGACTGCCCCGGCCCCTTCGGCGGCTCGATCCCCATGTGACGCCAGGCCTTGTGCGCCAGCATCCGGCCGCGAGGCGTGCGCTGGATCAGGCCCTGCTGCAGCAGATAGGGCTCGATCACCTCCTCGACCGCGTCGCGGCTTTCGGACAGGGCGGCGGCGATGGTCTCGATGCCCACCGGCCCGCCGCCGTAATTCTCGGCGATGAGGCCGATATAGCGCCGGTCGCCGAGGTCGAGCCCCAGATGGTCCACCCCGAGCCGGGTCAGCGCGCGGTCGGCGATCGCCTGCGTGAGCCGCCCGTCCCCCTCGACCAGCGCGAAATCGACCACCCGGCGCAAGAGGCGACCCGCGATCCGCGGCGTGCCGCGCGCGCGGCGGGCGATCTCGCGCGTGCCCTCGGGGTCGCTGTCCACGCCCATCATGCGCGCGCCCCGCGCCACGATCAGGTCGAGCTCGTCCTCGGTGTAGAACTGGAGCCGCGTGGGAATGCCGAACCTGTCGCGCAGGGGCGTGGTCAGCAGGCCTAGCCGCGTCGTGGCCCCCACCAGCGTGAAGGGCTGCAGGTCGATCCGCACCGTCCGCGCCGCCGGCCCCTCGCCGATCACGAGATCCAGCGCGAAATCCTCGAGCGCGGGATAGAGCACCTCCTCGACCACGGGCGAGAGCCGGTGGATCTCGTCGATGAAGAGCACGTCGCGCGGCTCAAGGTTGGTGAGGATCGCGGCGAGGTCGCCCGGCTTGGCCAGCACCGGGCCCGAGGTCATGCGGAATCCCACCCCCAGCTCGCGCGCCATGATCTGCGCGAGCGTGGTCTTGCCGAGGCCCGGCGGGCCGTGGAAGAGCGTGTGATCCATCGCTTCGCCGCGCATCCGGGCGCTCTCGATGAAGACGCGCAGATTGGCGCGCGCCTCGGCCTGCCCCACGAATTCCTCGAGCGACTGCGGGCGCAGCGCGCGGTCCATGTCTTCGGGCAGCCGCTCGGGGCGAAGGGTCGGATCGGAACTTGTCATGCGCTCGCTCGGATTTGCCGGAACATTCCTCGAACGGGCCGGCGGATGCAAGCAGGAAGCGCCATCAGCTCCACGGACCGCGGCGCGCGGCCACGCGGGGAATGCGCGAGGCCTGCGGCGCGCCCTCGGCCATGGCGCGGAGCGCCGCGATCCGGTTGGCGGTGTTCGGGTGGGTCGCGAACAGCCGGTCGTGGCCCATCGCATGAAGCGGGTTCACGATGAACATGTGCGCCGTCGCGGGGTTACGCTCGGCCCGGACATTGTCGATGCGCTGCGCGAGCCCCTCGATCTTGCCCAGCGCCGAGGCGAGCCAGAGCGGACGGCCGCAGATCTCGGCGCCGATCCGGTCCGCCTCATATTCGCGCGACCGCGAGATCGCCATCTGCACGAGACCCGCCGCCAGCGGCGCGAGGAACATCAGCGCGAGCGTGCCCACGAGGCCCATCGGCCGCTCGCCCTCCTCGTTCGAGCTGCCGCCGAAGAAGAAGGCGAAGTTGGCGAGCATCGAGATCGCGCCGGCGAAGGTCGCGGTCACGGTCATCAGCAGCGTGTCGCGGTTCCGGATATGGGCGAGCTCGTGCGCCACCACGCCCGCCACCTCTTCCGGGGTCAGCGCCCGCAGAAGGCCCCGCGTGACCGCCACCGCAGCATTCTCGGGGTTGCGCCCGGTGGCGAAGGCGTTGGGCTGGTCGGTCTCGATCAGATAGAGCTTCGGCATCGGCATCCCGGCCCGGTCGGCCAGCCCCCGGACCATGTTGTAGAGATCCGGGGCCGCGCGCGGGTCCACCTCATGCGCGCCATGCATCGAGAGCACGGCCCGGTCCGAATTCCAGAAGGTGAAGAGGTTCATGCCCGCGGCGATCACGAGCGCGATGATCGCGCCGCTCTGCCCGCCGATGAGCGCCCCGACGCCGAGGAACAGCGCCGTCATGACCGCCATCAGGATGCCTGTGCGAACGTATCCCATGGATGCTTCTCCCTCACCGGAAACCGTTGCAGATATGGCCCCGCGGAGCCTCTCCAGCAAGATCGGCGGGGCCCTCGCGGTTCCCTGCCCGGCAGCCGCGGGCGGGGGCGGGATCGGGTTATGACTTCGGCGCGAGCAGCTTCAGGGCGGCCCGGATCAGCGCGGCCGTATCGGCGTCCGGGCTCTCGCCTGCGGCCTGCGCGACGGCCTGCGCCGCATCGGTCGGCTGGTAGCCGAGATTGGCGAGGGCCGAGAGCGCGTCGGCCGTGTGGCTGGGCCGCGGCGGCTCGGGCGCGCGGGTCTTGCGGCGGCTGCCGGACGACGTGCCGGGCTCGGGCTCCGGGGGCTCGGAGGGCGCCAGCGCCGCCGTGCCGCCGCCCATTGCCATCAGCGCAGGCGCCTTGCTCTTCAGCTCCAGCACCACCCGCTGCGCGATCTTGGGCCCGATCCCTGGCGCGGCCTGGATCGAGCGCGCATCGCCGAGCGTGATCGCCCGCGCGGTCCCTTCCGCCCCGAGGGCGCCGAGGATCGCCATGCCGGCCTTGGCCCCCACGCCCTGCACCGTCATCAGCAGCCGATGCCATTCCTTCTCGATCATCGTGGGGAAGCCGAAGAGCTGCAGCAGATCCTCGCGCACCACGAGCTCGGTATAGAGAGCGACCCCCTCGCCCAGACCCGGCATCGAGGCCAGCGTCCGGTCCGAGACATAGACGATGTAGCCCACGCCGCGGACGTCGATCAGCACATGATCCGGGCCGCGGAAGTCGAGGATCCCCGCCACCTTGCCGATCATCGCGCGGCCCTCGCCAGTGCGGCCTCGAGCCGGCCGGAGGACTGCACATGGTGCGCATGGCAGATCGCGACCGCGAGCGCGTCGGCCGCGTCGGGACCTGCAAGGTGAACGCCCGGCAGATGCAGCCGCACCATGTGCTGGATCTGCTCCTTGGCGGCATGGCCCACGCCGACCACGGTCTTCTTCACCGCGTTCGGGGCATATTCGCCGACCGCCAGCCCCGCCTGCGCCGGAACGAGGAGCGCGATCCCCCGCGCTTGCCCGAGTTTCAGCGTCGCCACACCGTCCTTGTTGACGAACGTATGCTCGACGGCCGCCGTGTCGGGCTGAAAGCGCGCCAGCACATCGGTCAGCTGGCCGTGCAGCGACAGAAGCCGATGCGCCAGATCGCCCGAATCGGAGTGGCAGATTCCGTTTGCGACATGAGCCAGACGCGTGCCCGACACGTCGATCACCCCCCATCCCATGTTCCGCAGACCGGGGTCGATGCCCAGAACCCTCATGTCGCCCCCTGCTTCGCGTTGCCGCAAGGGCTAGCACGAAGCGGGAACACCTGCCAGCACCTTCCGCGTCCCGCACGGCGCCACGGCGCGAAAGCCGCAGCCATGGTCGAAAAACGACACTTCTTCCGCGTGATACGACGACGGGGCCGTTCCGACCAAGCGCCCGGGATACAAGACATTTTCATGAATTGGAGCCTTGCGTTTTCTGCAATGCGGCATTGCTCCGGAACCAATTGCCGACATCAAGCCGCCGGCTTATTTGCCTGTTCAGACGCAGCGATGCTGTGATCTTCAGCAGTTTGAAAAAAGGACAGACGCCATGGCCGCCTTCGAGACGACCCGCCCGGCGCCCTTCGGCGCCATCTCCACCTTCCACTTCGTGCAGCGCATGAGCGACCTCCTCGCCACCGTCGTGGCCTGGAACGACGCCCGCGCCACCCGCGCGGCGCTGTCGAAGCTCAGCGATCGCGAGCTCGACGACATCGGTCTCTGCCGCGGCGATATCGATGACATCTGCGCGCTCCGCCGCTGAGGGCCCGCAGAGGACGGGACGCTCTCTCCCGGACCATCTGCCAAAGGCCGCTCCCCACCGGGACGCGGCCTTTTCCTTTGCCTGAGAGCGATCGGCGCCCGGGGAGAAGCCCCTCGTGCAGCCGCGCCACGAGGCCGGCCGCCGGATCGGGGCGCAGGAGCAGGCTGCCCCGCCGAAGCCCACACCGACACCGCCGTTTCCGGCCGAAGGCGGCATGGCCGCCGAGCGCGGCAGAAAGCGGACAACGTCCCGTGAAAGCAGGAAGCCTGCGCCACACCATCGGCGGCGCCGTGGATTTTCACGCGCCGGGCGCGCCCGGGATCCGCGCGCTTGCCCGGGCCGCGCCGATGCTCAGGGACGGCGCATCACGAGGCAGCACCATTCGCCGAGATCCTCTCGCTGGGCGAGTTCGAATCCTTGGGCGAGATAGGCCTCGGTGATCGAGTCGGCCTGCACCACGAGCAGTCCCGACAGGATGGCCAGCCCGCCGCCCGGCGCCACATGGGCGGCCATGGCGGGCGCGAGCTCGATCAGCGGGCCTTTCAGGATGTTGGCGAAGACGAGATCGAACGGCGCGGCCGCGGCGATGTCGGGATGATCGAAGCCCGCGGCCTCGAGGCAGGCGACCCGCCCGTCGAGCCCGTTGATCGCGACATTTGCTTCCGCGACCTCGACGGCCACCTCGTCGATGTCGGAGGCCAGCACCTGCGCCTCGGGGAAGACGCGCGCGGCCGCCATGGCGAGAACCGCCGTGCCGCAGCCCACATCGGCCACTTTCGCAGGCACGAAGCCCGCCTCCACCAGCCGGTCGAGGGCGCGGAGGCAACCCAGCGTCGTGCCGTGATGGCCGGTGCCGAAGGCCACGGTCGCCTCGATCTGAAGCGCGATCCGGCCGTCCGGCACCTTGTCCGCATCGTGGCTGCCGTAGACGAAGAAGCGCCCGGCCTCGACCGGCGAGAGCTCGCGGCGGACCTTGGCCACCCAGTCGATCTCGGGCAGTTCCGACAGGGCAAAGGGCTTTGCGCCGAAGGCCGTCGCCAGAAGCTCGAGCACCGCCTCGGAGGGCTGTTCGAGGAAGTAGGCGCCCACCTCCCAGAGACCCGAGCCGTCCTCGATCTCGAACACGCCCACGCCGGTCGGCTCGGGCTCCATCCGCTCGAGGGCGTCGGCAAGGGCCTCGGCGGCCTCCTCGCCTTCGAGCGTGGTCAGGGCGGAATAGGTGGGCATGGGGCAGCCTCCGGTGCGGTCGGGGCGGGCCTATCCCCGCCCCCGCCCCGCGTCAAGCGCCGCTCAGCGTGCGGGCGACGCGGCGCCGACCCCGGTTCCGATCGGGCAGGACACCCCGGTGCCGCCCACGCCGCAGTAGCCGGCCGGGTTTTTGGCCAGATATTGCTGGTGATAGGCTTCGGCGAAGTAGAAGGGCGGCGCGGGAAGGATCTCGGTTGTGATCCGGCCCCGGCCGGCCGCGCTCAGCGCGCCCTGATAGGCGGTGGCGGAGGCCCGGGCGGCCTCGGCCTGTTCGGGCCCGTAGGTGTAGATGGCCGAGCGGTACTGCGTGCCGCTGTCGTTGCCCTGCCGCATCCCCTGCGTGGGATCGTGGTTCTCCCAGAAGAGCTTGAGCAGCATGGCATAGGAGACGACGGACGGGTCGTAGATCACGCGGACGGCCTCGGTATGGCCGGTGCGGCCCGAGCAGACTTCCTCGTAGGTCGGGTTCGGCGTGTAGCCGCCGGCATAGCCCACCATGGTGAGCCAGACCCCTTCCGGCACCTGCCAGAACTTGCGCTCGACCCCCCAGAAGCAACCCATGCCGAACACCGCCTCGGCCATGCCCGCAGGCACCGGCGATTTCAGCGGCAGGCCCGACAGGAAATGTGTCTCGGCCGTGGGAATCGGATCAGGCCGGCCGGGCAGCGCCTCGGCGGCAGAGACCATCTCGGACTTCTTACGGTTGAGCAGGAACATGGTGCGGCCTCCGGTTGACAGGGGACGAATATAGGGAGGGCCGCCTGCCGGTGCGAGTCACGCTGACGGCACCGGAGGCCCTGCACGATCACGCTCGCGCCATCGGAGCGCGAAAGGGGCACGCGCGCTTCTCCATTGGACGCAGCAGGCCTCCTTCCGGTGCAGGGGGGCAGCGCGCCGTCGGATGGGAAGGCCCCCTCCGGCACGGGGGGCGGCCGCCGTCAGAGGAAGCTCTGCGGATCGATGTCCACCGCGAGTCGCAGGTTCGCGGGCAGCTTCACCTGCGCGATCCATTCCGCGAGCGCGGCCTGCAGCGGCGCGCCCTTCCCCGCCTTGACCAGCAGGCGCACCCGGTGGCGGCCCCGCACCCGGGCGATGGGCGCGGGCGCGGGGCCGAAGACCTGCGCCCCGATCCGGCGCAGGGGGCCGTCGGCCCGGGCAAGCTCCGCGCCCGTCTCGAAGACCTGCGCCACATCGGGCGAGGACAGGATGATGCCCGCAAGGCGCCCGTAGGGCGGCATCCCCGCCACGCGCCGCTCCTCGGCCTCGGCCCTCCAGAAGGCTTCCTCGTCGCCGCCGAGGATCGCCCGGATCACGGGGTGTTCGGGCTGGCAGGTCTGCACGAGCGCCACGCCCCGCCGGCTCGCCGAGCGCCCGGCGCGCCCTGCCACCTGCCGCACCAGCTGGAAGGTGCGCTCGGCAGCCCTCAGGTCCGATCCCTGCAGACCCAGATCCGCATCGATCACGCCCACCAGCGTCAGGAGCGGGAAGTTGTGCCCCTTGGCCACGATCTGCGTGCCGATGATGATGTCGGCCCCGCCCTCGGCGATGGCCGCGATCTGCTCCTTCACCGCCCGCGCCGAGCCGAAGAGGTCCGAGGACAGCACCGCCACCCGCGCCTGCGGAAAGCGCTCGGCCACCTCCTCGGCCAGCCGCTCGACCCCGGGTCCCACCGGCGCCATCCGCCCCTCGACCCCGCAGGAGGGGCAGGCCTCGGGCATGGGCTTCGTCGCGCCGCACTGGTGGCAGACGAGGCGCTTCTGGAAGCGGTGCTCGACCATCCGCGCATCGCAATGGTCGCAGCCGATCTGGTGGCCGCAGGCGCGGCAGATCGTGACCGGCGCATAGCCGCGGCGGTTCAGGAACAGGAGCGACTGCTCGCCCCGCGCGATCCGGGCCTCGACCGATCGGGCCAGAGCCTCCGAGATCCAGCGGTTCGCGGGCAGCTTCTCGGGGCGCAGGTCGATCGCATGCATCTCGGGCAGCTCGGCCGCGCCGAAGCGGGCACCGAGGTCGAGACGCGCATAGCGGCCCTGCGCGGCATTCACCCAGCTTTCGAGCGAGGGCGTGGCCGAGGCCAGCACCGCCGGGCAGCCGCAGATCGAGGCGCGCAGCACCGCCATGTCACGCGCATTGTAGAGCGCGCCCTCCTCCTGCTTGTAGGAGGTGTCGTGCTCCTCGTCGACGACGACGAGGCCGAGGTCGCGGAAGGGCAGGAACAGGGCCGACCGGGCCCCCGCCACGAACTGCGCCTGCCCCTCGGACACCATCCGCCAGAGCCGCCGCCGCTCGGTCGCGGTCACGCCCGAGTGCCATTCGGCGGGTCGCGCGCCGAAACGGGCCTCGACGCGGGCGAGGAATTCCGAGGTGAGCGCGATCTCGGGCAGGAGCACGAGCGCCTGCCGGCCGCGGCGCAGGCACTCGGCCACCGCCTCGAGATAGACCTCGGTCTTGCCCGAGCCGGTCACGCCCTTCAGAAGCGTCGTGCTGTAGCTGTCGGCCGCCACCGCCGCGACAAGAGCCTCGGCTGCCGCCACCTGATCGCCCTCGAGCCGCACGGGCGCGGCACCGGGATCGAGCGGCGGATAGGGCAGGTCGCGCGGCGCCTCCTCCTCGAGGATCGCGCCCGCCTTGACCAGCCCTTTCACCACCGAGCCCGTCACCCCCGCTTCGGCCGACAGCTCAGCGAGCGTCACCGGCGCTCCGCCATAGGCGGCCAGCGCGTCGAGCACCCGCTGGCGCGGCTCGGTCAGGCGCGCGGGCTCGTGGCCGGAGGCGCGGTAGACGCGCCGCACCGCCGGCGGCTCGCCCAGACCCGGCGCGCGGCTCGCGAGCCGCAGCATCGCGGGCAAAGGGGTCAGGGTGTAGTCGGCCGCCCGCGCCAGAAAGAGCCGCATCTCCTCGCGCATGGGCGCCGCGTCGAGCACCCGCTCGATCCCGCGGAGCTTCGCCGCATCGAAGCCGCCCTCGCCCGGCCCCCAGACCACCCCCATCACCCGGCGCGGCCCGAGCGGCACGACCACATAGTCGCCCAAATCGCAGCCCCCTTCGGGCGCGCGATAATCGAGCACGCGGCCCAGCGGCTCGGTGGTCAGAACGCCCACCCGTGCGCCCTCTGCGAAGCGACCTGTCACGCGGCTTCCCTTTTCCCTTGCGCCCCGATGCGCTATTACACCGCAGACGGCGGGGGCGACACCCCCGCGGAACCCCGAGCCAAGGAAGATCCCCATGAAATTCTTCGTCGACTCCGCCGACGTCGCGGCGATTGCCGAACTCAACGCCCTCGGCATGGTGGATGGCGTCACGACGAACCCGTCGCTGATCCTGAAGTCGGGCCGCAACATCCTCGAGGTGACGAAGGAGATCTGCAACCTCGTCTCGGGCCCCGTCTCGGCCGAGGTCGTGGCCGCGAAGGCCGAGGACATGATCGAGGAAGGCCGCCATCTGGCCGAGATCGCCCCGAACATCGCGGTCAAGGTGCCGCTGACCTGGGACGGGCTGCGCGCCTGCAAGGTGCTCTCGGACGAGGGCCGCATGGTCAATGTCACGCTCTGCTTCTCGGTCAACCAGGCGCTTCTGGCGGCCAAGGCGGGCGCCACCTTCATCTCGCCCTTCATCGGCCGGCTCGACGACATCAACCTCGACGGGATGGAGCTGATCGCCGACATCCGTCAGGTCTATGACAATTACGACTTCAAGACCGAGGTTCTGGCCGCCTCGGTGCGCACGCCGAACCATGTCGCGGACTGCGCCCGGATCGGGGCCGACGTCATCACCGCCCCGCCCGCCGTCATCAAGGCGCTGGCCAACCATGTGCTGACCGACAAGGGCCTCGACATGTTCAACGCCGACTGGGCCAAGACCGGTCAGTCGATCCTTCTGAAGTGAGCCTCTGACCGGCGAGGACGGCATGATCGAACAGGACCTGCGCGACAAGATCCTCGCGAGCCCCGAGGTGATCCTCGAGGATCGCGACCTGATGAAGGCCCTGATCGCGGCGAACGAGCGCGCGATGGGGGCCAACGTGATCGACCTGCGCGGCATCGCGATGGAGCGTCTGGAGGGCCGGCTCGACCGGCTCGAGGACACCCATCGCTCGGTCATCGCCGCGGCTTACGAGAACCTCGCCGGCACCAACCTCATCCACCGGGCGATCCTGCAGATGCTGGATCCGTTCGGCTTCGAGGAGTTCCTGCTGAACCTCTCGACCGAGGTCGCCCAGACGCTGCGGGTCGAGAGCATCCGGCTGGTGCTGGAAAGCCCGCAGCGCGAGGCCGATCCCGCCATCGACCGGCTGGGCGGCGTGCTTCAGGTGGTCGAGCCGGGCTTCGTCGCCGACTATGTGGCGGGCGGGCGCAACGTGCCGCTGCGCACGGTCACGCTGCGGCGCGCGCTGCCCGGGACCGCGCTCTACGGCGAGCTCTCCCCCCGCATCGCCTCCGAGGCGCTCATGCGGCTCGATTTCGGGCGCGGCCGGCTGCCGGGGATGCTCGTCATGGGCTCCGAGGATCCCGAGCATTTCAAGCCCACGCAGGGCACGGACCTTCTCGCCTTCTTCGCGGCCGTGTTCGAGCGGACGATGCGCCGCTGGCTCTCATGAGCCTCGCGATCCCGCCCGCGGCGCGCGACGCGCTCGAGGCGTGGCTCACGCATCAGCGCGCGATCGAAGGCGCCTCGGCCCATACGATCCGCGCCTATACCGCCGATGTGACGGGGTGGCTCGCCTTCCTCGCCGGGCATCTGGGCGAAGGCTACGGGCTGAAGAGGCTGGCCTCGGTGCCCCATGCCGACCTGCGCGCCTGGATGGCGCATGAGCGGGCCCGCGGCCTCGGCGCCCGCTCGCTCGCCCGGTCGCTGTCGGCGGTGCGCCAGTTCACCGGCTGGCTGGCCGAGCGCGAGGGCGTCGACGCGACCGCCGTCCTCTCGGCCCGCGGCCCCAAGTTCCGCCGCAAGCTGCCGCGGCCTCTGTCGGAGGCGGATGCGAAGGCGCTTCTGTCCACCGTGGCCGAGGACGCCGCCGAAGACTGGATCCGCGCCCGCGACCTCGCCGTGGTGACGCTGCTCTACGGCTGCGGGCTGCGGATCTCCGAGGCGCTGGGACTGCCCGGCACCGCCCATCCCCTGCCCGAGGTGCTGCGCATCACGGGCAAGGGCGACAAGGAGCGGCTGGTGCCCTCCCTCCCCGTCGCGCGCGCGGCGGTGGCGCGCTACGCCGCGCTCTGCCCGTTCGACCTCGCCTCCGGTGTGCTCTTCCGCGGGGCCCGCGGCGGCCCGCTCAATCCGCGCCTCGTCGCCCGCACGATGGAGCGGGCGCGCGCGACCCTCGGTCTGCCGCCCACCGCCACGCCCCACGCGCTGCGCCATTCCTTCGCCACCCATCTGCTGAACGCGGGCGGCGACCTGCGCTCGATCCAGGAGCTGCTGGGCCATGCCTCGCTCTCGACGACGCAGGTCTATACCGCCGTGGACGGGGCCCGGCTGATGGAAGTCTATGCGAAAGCCCATCCCCGCGCCTGAAGGCCGGAGGATTCGCTTCAAGTCGCGGCACTTTCCATGTCCGGGTAAAGGAATGGTGCACCAGTTTCACATAATGTGGCTTCGTGATCCTTTAGACAGGAGGCAGCCATGACCGTGATTGCGCTTTCCGGAACGGCCCGGTCGTCCGCGGTGATTGCGGCCCTGCGGCAGGCCCTGCCCTGGCAGCCGGGCCCGGCCGGCGGGGGCACCGCCCCGCCCGCTCCCGCCATTCCGCCGCCGGACCCCGTGCGCGGCACTCCCCTGCGGACAGACGGCCGGTCCCTCTTTCTGGCGCTGGTCGAGGCCGGCGACACCGATGGCGACGGATCGCTCAGCGCGGCCGAGCTCGACGCGCTTCTGACCATGGAGAGCGGTGGCGAGGCGGAGGATGCCCCCTCCAGCAACCCCCTCGTGGCCCTGGCCGATCAGGACGGCGACGGGGTGATCAGCGCCGACGAGATGATCGCCGCTCAGGCCGCTGTGGCGCCGCCCCCTCCGCCGCCCGCGAAGACCGGTGGGCTCGCGGTGCTGATCGCCCGGGCGGACAAGGATGGCGACGGGGCGCTCTCCTCCGCCGAGATCGAGGCCGCCCAGATCGGCCCGACGCCGCAGAAGGCCGAGGAAGCGGCCGACCGTCAGGCGGAGACCGTCGCCGCGGCCGCCCCCGACCCGGCCACGAACGACCGTCAGGCGGAGCGGGCCGTGGCGATGGAGATCTTCCGCCAGCTGCTGCTCGACAGTTTCGCGCGTCCCGGCAAGGCCCCGGATGAACGTGAGGATGCGACGCGCACCCGACGCTTCCTCGAACGGCTGCGCGAACTGGCCTGACGCTCCCCTGCGCCTGACGGCGCGCCGCACCGGGGTCCGATCGAGAGCCGGAACGGCTGCTGCGACCGTCGGCCTGACTTGCCTCAGGGCGCGGGATGCGGCATGACGGGCAGATGAATGCACGCCTCAAAGCCCTGTTCGTCCACCTGTTGACTGCCACGGGCGCCGTGCTCTCGATGCTGGCCATGCTGGCGGCGGTCGAGGGAAAATGGAGCCTGATGTTCCTCTGGCTCGTCGTGGCGCTCCTCGTCGATGGGGTCGACGGGCCGCTGGCCCGGCGCTACGACGTGAAGCGGAACTGGCCCACCTACGACGGCGTGCAGCTCGATCTCATCATCGACTATCTCACCTATGTCTTCATCCCGGCCTATGCGCTCTTCAAGTCGGGGCTTCTGACCGGCTGGACCGGCTGGCTCGTCATCATCGTCATCGTCTACGGATCGGCGATCTATTTCGTCGATACGCGCATGAAGACGAAGGATTATTCCTTCGCGGGCTTCCCGGCCTGCTGGAACATGGTCGTGCTCGTGCTCTTCGCGATTTCGCCCGGGGAATGGACCATCCTCGGCATCGTCCTCGCGCTGACCGCCGCGATGTTCACCAACCTCAAGTTCATCCATCCGGTGCGGACCGCCCGCTGGCGCATGATCTCGCTGCCGGTGGCCTCGGCCTGGGTCTTCTTTGCCGCCTGGGCCGCCTGGGTCGAGTTCAACGAACAGAGCTGGGCGCACTGGGGCCTTGTCGTGACCTCGATCTACCTCGTGCTGGCGGGCGTCGCCCAGCAGATCCTGCCGCCCCGCGAGAGGGCCTGAGCCGCCCTCAGAGCCGGGTGAGCATCACGCCCGCCACGATCAGCGCCGAGGCCATGGCCTTGTCCCGCGTCATCCGCTCGCCGAAGACGAGCCATCCGATCAGCACGGCAAAGAGGATCGAGGTCTCGCGCAGCGCCGCGACCACCGCGATGGGGGCGACCGTCATGGCCCAGATCGAGATCGCATAGGCCCCGTAGGAGGCGGCGCAGGCGGCCGTGCCGGAAGCCCAGGCCCGGGCATCGGCGCGCAGGAGCGCCGTCCCCTTCCAGGCAACCATGCCGGTGCCGAAGATGAGCCCGTCGGCCACGAACACCCAGGCCACATAGGCCACCGCGTCGCCCGAGACCCGCGCGCCCAGCCCGTCGATCATCGTGTAGCAGGCCGTGGCCGCCGCCGAGCCCAGCGCAAAGGGCAGAAGCCTGCGCTCCTCGCCCGAGGTGAAGACCCCGCGCGCCATCAGGAGGATGCCCGCGCCGAGCACCGCGATCCCGGCATATTGCCCCGCGGTCACAGCGTCGGACAGCGCGAAGGCGCCCACCAGCGCCACCGCCATCGGCGCCGCCCCCCGCGCGATCGGATAGACGCGGCTCAGGTCGCCATGTTCGTAGGCGAAGGTCAGGAAGGACTTGTAGGCGAAATGGCAGCAGCCCGCCGCGAGCACCCAGGGCCAGACCTCTGCCGCGGGCCAGGGCCGGGTCAGCGCGATGGCGAGCCCGATGGGCACCTCGGCCACCGACAGGATCACCATGGCCGCGACCTTCGAGGTCCCGACCTTGATGATCGCGTTCCAGCTCGCATGTAGGAAGGCCGCGCCGAGCACCGCCAGAAGGACAAAGAGGCTCATCCGCACCGCCTGCCACAGGACCCTCCACCGCTAGCCGGGCGGCGGCGCTTCCGCAAGGGCGGCTCAGATCAGAAGCGCGCCCTCGTGGCGCAGGAGCGCGATCTTGGTCTCGATCCCGCCCGGCGCCGAGAAGCCGCCGAGGCCGGTCGCGCCCAGCACCCGGTGGCAGGGCACGAGGATCGGCAGCGGGTTCTGCCCGCAGGCCCGCCCCACCGCCTGCGGCGGAATGCCGAGACCGCGGGCAAGCTCGCCGTAGCGGCGGGTCTCGCCGAAGGGGATCGCGAGAAGCGCCTTGTGAAAGAGCGCGGCCCGGCCGGAGCCCAGGGCCAGCGGCAGCTCGAACCGGGTCAGGCGGCGGTCGAAATAGGCCGCGATCTGGGCCGCGGCCTCGGCGAGAAGCGGGCTCTCGCCCTCCGCTTCCTCGTCGCTCCAGGAGAGGCGGACGAGCGTGCCGTCCTCCTCGATCAGCACGACCCGGCCGACCGGCGTGAGGACCGCGCCCTTCACCGCAGGGACAGCCGCACCGGCCCGCGCACGGTCGCGGGATCGACGGGACGGCCCTTCTGGCTCATGACGAGCCTGCCCTCGGCCACGCAGAGATCCGCCACGCGGCGCACCTCCTCCATGTGGGCGCGCCAGTCGGGGCCCATGCGGCGCGCGGCCTCGGAGGGGCAGAAGCTCGCGCCCCTGCCCCGCGCCTGCGCGAGATCCATCAGGATCGCGCGCACCCGCTCATCCGAGCGCGTCATTGCACCGGGCGCAGGTGCCGGGGTGCTTGTGCGTGCCCACGTCCGGCAGATATTGCCAGCAGCGTTCGCATTTGGCGCCCTCGGCGCGCTCGAACACGACGCCCACCCCCTGCACTTCCGGCAGGCGGAAGGCCTCGGACGGCATCGGATCGCCGGTCAGCGCCAGATCGGAGGTGATGCAGACCTCGGCGAAATCGACCGACTTCAGCGCCGAGAGCACGTCGGGCTCGCGCACATGGACGACGGGCGCCGCCTCGAGGCTGGCCCCGATCACCTTCGCCGTGCGCTGCACCTCGAGCGCGGCCGTCACCACGCGCCGCACCTGCCGCAGCGTCGCCCATTTGGCGGCGAGCGGCTCGTCGCGCCAGTCCGCGGGCGTCTCCGGCATGTCCTGCAGATGGATCGAGCTGTCCGCGCCGGGGAAGCGCGAGAGCCACACATCCTCCATCGTGAAGACGAGGATCGGCGCGAACCAGGTGGTCAGCCGGTGGAACAGCAGATCCATCACCGTGCGCGCCGCGCGGCGTCGGAGGCTCGAGGGCGCGTCGCAGTAGAGCGCATCCTTGCGGATGTCGAAGTAGAAGGCCGAGAGATCGCTGGTGCAGAAGGTGAAGAGCTTCTGGAACACGCCCTGGAAGTCGTAGGCCGCATAGCCGCGCCGCACCTCGGTATCGAGTTCGGCCAGCCGGTGCAGCACCCAGCGCTCGAGCTCCGGCATGTCGGCGGGGGCCACGCGCTCCTCCTCGGAGAAACCGCCGAGCGCGCCCAGCATGTAGCGCAGCGTGTTGCGCAGCCGACGGTAGCTGTCGGCGGTGCCCTTCAGGATCTCCTTGCCGATGCGCTGGTCGACCGTGAAGTCGGCCTGCGCCACCCAGAGCCGCAGGATGTCGGCGCCATACTGGTCGATCACCTCCTGCGGGACCACGGTGTTGCCGAGCGACTTGGACATCTTCATGCCCTTCTCGTCCAGCGTGAAACCGTGGGTCACGACGCCCCGGTAGGGCGCGCGTCCCTTGGTGCCGCAGGCCTGCAGCATCGAGGAATGGAACCAGCCGCGGTGCTGGTCGGTGCCTTCCATATAGACGTCGGCGATGCCGTCCTCGGTGCCGTCCGGCCGGTCGCGCAGCACGAAGGCATGGGTCGAGCCGCTGTCGAACCAGACATCGAGCACGTCGAAGATCTGCTCATAGGCCTCGGGATCGTGGAGCCCGCCCAGCACCTCCGCCTTGAAGCCCTGGCGATACCAGACGTCGGCGCCCTCGGCCTCGAAGGCGGCCGAGATGCGGGCATTGACCGCCGGGTCCTTCAGCAGGAAATCCGGGTCGGTGGGTTTCGCCCCCTTCTTCACGAAGCAGGTGAGCGGCACGCCCCAGGCGCGCTGGCGGCTGAGCACCCAGTCGGGCCGCGTCTCCATCATCGAATGGAGGCGGTTGCGGCCCGAGATCGGCGTGAACTTCACCAGTTCCTCGATCGAGCGCAGCGCACGCTTGCGGATCGTGTCGCCATACGTGCCCATCCCGTCATCGAGCGGATGGTCGATGGCGACGAACCATTGCGGCGTATTGCGGTAGATCAGCGGCGCCTTCGACCGCCACGAATGCGGATAGGAGTGCTTGAGCTTGCCCTTCGCGAAAAGGCCCCCCGCGCGGGCCAGCGCCTTGATGACCTCGACGTTGGCCGGTCCCTCCTTGCCCTCGGGCGTGATGATGACCTGCCCGCCGAAGAGCGGCAGGTCCGCCCGGTAGGAGCCGTCCTCGAGCACGTTGTAGGTCATGGGCAGGCCGAACTTCAGGCCCAGCTGATAGTCGT
The DNA here is from genome assembly GCF_000012905.2 of Cereibacter sphaeroides 2.4.1. Taxonomy (NCBI): domain Bacteria; kingdom Pseudomonadati; phylum Pseudomonadota; class Alphaproteobacteria; order Rhodobacterales; family Paracoccaceae; genus Cereibacter; species Cereibacter sphaeroides. Next base: position 2,306,378 of record NC_007493.2, read on the forward strand.
CGTCGCCGTGCGAGGGCGCGGTATGGACGAAGCCCGTTCCCGCATCGTCGGTGACATGCTCGCCCGGCAGCATCGGCACGTCGAAGTCCCACTCGCCCGCCGAGCCTTCGAGGCCCCGGAACGGATGGGCCAGCGTCAGACCGCGCAGCGTTTCCGCCTGCACATAAGCGAGTTGTTTGAACGCAGAGACCTTCGCCTGTTGGAACACGGAAGCGGCCAGCTCGCACGCAAGGATCAAGATGTCCCCGCTTTTCGCCTGCGCATTTTCCAGAGTTTGCTCGACCCGGTAGATTCCATAGGCAATCTCTGGGTTGAACGCCACGGCGCGGTTCTGCGGGATGGTCCAAGGCGTCGTGGTCCAGATAACGACGTGAGCCTTTTCGATCTCGCTGTGGACAGTCTCGTCCACACCGGCGCTCTCAACAAACGCAAAAAGCCGGTCCTTGACGGCCACCACCGGGAACTTCACCCAGATCTGGTGCGAGGTATGGTCGTGATATTCGACCTCGGCCTCGGCCAGCGCGGTCTTCTCGACCGGGCTCCACATCACGGGTTTCGAGCCCTGATAGAGCGTGCCGTTCATCAGGAACTTCATGAACTCCTCGGCGATCACCGCCTCGGCATGGAAGTCCATCGTCAGGTAGGGGTCGGCCCAGTTGCCGGTGACACCCAGCCGCTTGAACTCCTCGCGCTGGATCTGCACCCAGCCCTCGGCGAACTTGCGGCACTCCTGCCGGAAGGCCACCACATCCACATCGTCCTTGTTCAGGCCCTTGGCGCGATACTGCTCCTCGATCTTCCATTCGATCGGCAGCCCGTGGCAATCCCAGCCCGGCACATAGCGCGCGTCGAAGCCCATCATCTGATGCGAGCGCACGATCATGTCCTTGATCGTCTTGTTCAGCGCGTGCCCGATATGCAGGTGCCCGTTGGCATAGGGGGGGCCGTCATGCAGCGTGAAGGGCTTGCGGCCCGTCTTCTCGCGCAGGCGGTCGTAGATCCCGATCTCTTCCCAGCGCGCCAGCCACTCCGGCTCGCGCTGGGGCAGGCCCGCGCGCATCGGAAAGTCGGTCTCGGGCAGGAAGACGGTGTCCTTGTAGTCGGGGACGGTGGTCGTGTCGGCGCACATCGGATGCGGTCCTTTGGGGATGTGGGGGATCGGGCGCGCCCCCGGGGGCCTTGCGCCGCGCAAACGTCGTCACCCGGCGCCTGAGATCAGGACGCCGGGCCGGTAATTCGGGCGATGATCGCGATGCGATGCCTCATGGGCTGGCTTATAGCCGTGCCCCGCGGGCCGGTCCAGTGGCCCGCGGCAGCGCCGGTTCACCGGTCGAAGAGGCCGGTGAGGCTGCGGCTGATGAGGTTCGTGACCTTCGGGCGCGGCGCGGTGTGGAAGGGCAGCGGGCGGCAGAGTTCCATCGCGGCCACCCCCACCCGCGCGGTGAGGGCGCCGTTCACCATCCCCTCGCCGAACCGGCGCGAGACCTTTGAGAGCACGCCCCCGCCCGCGACCGAATGGAGCAGATCGTCGGTCATGGCCACCGCCCCCGCCGCGATCAGCGACGAGAACACCCGGCGCAGCAGCCGCACGCTGCCGAAGCTGCCCGAGCGCCCGCCGTAGATCTCGGCGATGCGGCGCACCATGCGGAGGTTGGCATAGAGCGCGGTCGCCACATCGGCGAGCGCCAGCGGCACCAGCGCGGTGACCGCCGCCACCTGCCGCGCCGCCGCCTCGATCTCGCGCCGCGCGCTCTGATCGAGCGTCACCAGAAGCTCGTTCTCGGCCAGGCCCAGAAGGCCATCCACGTCGAAGACCTCGGCCTGCCGCTCGGCCAGCCGCGCCTTGCCCCAGCGCAGATCGGCGCGGTGGCCATACATCTTCTCGATGGAGGTCACCACGCGGCGCGCGGCCTTGAGATCGTTCGTGGCGCGCGCGGCGATGGCGGCCTCGCGCAGGCTGTCGAGCCGCTCGAGCCGCACATAGGCCCACCATTCGCGCAGCGCGAGCGCCAGCGCCGTCAGGACCGCCGTCCCGATCAGCACGAAGGCCGCGGCACCGAGCACGCTGTTGCGCGACAGGAGCGAGGTCACGAAATCCCAGGCCGCAACCGACAGGACGAAGCTCAGGAGCGTGCCGAAGATCCAGCCGGCGAAGCGGCCCAGACGCGAGCTGCGGACGGTGGCGATGCGGCTTGCGGCCAGCATCGCCTGCCCCTGCGGCAGATCGAGGTCGGGCACCGGCGGCACGTCGGCGGGCGTGGGCCCCGAGACGGTCTCGGGCGCCGCGGCGGGGCGGCGGGCACGGGGCGCATCGGCCGCCGTTTCCTCGCGCGTGTCCCAGTCGAGGAGCAAGGGCTTCTTCGGGGGCTTGTCGCTCACGGCGTCTCTCCCAGCGGATGAAGGATGGCGGCCCGGCGGGCGATCGGATCCCGCGGGGTCCGGGCCGGGCGCAGGCCCGCGGGCGTGGCCCCCGGGCGCCTCACAGCCGGTCTCCGATCAGGAATTCGGCCGCGCGGTCGAGCCGGATGTGAGGCGGCCCCTCGCCCGGTTTCAGCAGAACGCGCGCCGGCGCGAAGGTCATCAGCGCGAATTCCGCGTCGAGCCAGCGTTCCACCCCCTCGCGGGCGGGCGAGAGGATCCGCGACGGGTCCGACGGCAGCTCGCCCGGATACATCGCCACCTGCCGGCCGTTCGCGAGAAGCCGCCCGCGCACCGCCTCGACCGTCTCGCCGTGGCGCGTCACCTCCTCCTCGACCGTGGCGCGGATCGAGGCCAGCGACATGGCAGCGGTGAGCGAGCCCGCGAAGGCCGCCCGGTCGCGTGCCTCGCGCAGCATCGCCTCCATGATCGCGGTCAGTTTCGGGTGCTGCGTGTGGTGCAGATGGTCGGCCATCGTGGCCGCGAACAGGATCCGCTCGACCCGGTGGCCGAGCAGCAGCGTCGAGAGGAACGAGTTCCGCCCCGGTCGGAAGGCCGTCAGGATCTCGGCCATGGTGCGGCGCAGATCCTCGAGCGCCTGCGGCCCGGCATGGATCGCCCCCAGCGCATCGACCAGCACCACCTGCCGGTCGATCCTGGCGAAATGCTCGCGGAAGAAGGGGCGGACCACATTCTCCTTGTAGCTCTCGTAGCGCCGTCCCATCTCGCGCCAGAGGCTGGTGCGCGTGGCCTGCGCGGGCATCGGCAGCGGCGCGAAGGTCAGGACCGGCGAGCCCGCGAGATCGCCCGGCAGCAGGAACCGGCCCGGCGTGCAGTCCGACCAGCCCGCCTTCCGCGCCGCCTGCAGATAGGCCGTGAAGCTCGCCGCCAGCGCCTGCGCCTGTGTCTCCTCGAGCGGCAAAGACCCGTCGGCCGCCCGCGCCGTCGCCATGAAGTCGCGCGCCTCCTCGCGGGTCGCCAGCCGCTTCAGCGTCTCCTCGGACCATTGCGCATAGCTCTTGTCGAGAAGCGACAGATCGAGCAGCCACTCGCCGGGATAATCCACGATGTCGAGATGGACGGTGCGCGGCCCGGTGAGGCCCGAGATCATCCCCGAGGGCCGCACCCGGAACGACAGGCGCAGCTCCGAGATCGAGCGGGTGGAGGAGGGCCAGCGCGGGTCCTCGCCCAGGATGGCCGCCAGATGGTTCTCGAAGTCGAAGCGCGGCAGCGTGTCGTCGGGCTGTGGTTGAAGGAAGACCGCCTCGATCCGGCCCTCGGCATGGGCGCGCAGCTGCGGCATCCGCCCCCGGTCGAGCAGGTTCGCCACGAGCCCGGTGATGAAGACCGTCTTGCCGGCCCGCGACAGGCCGGTGACACCGACCCGGATCACCGGCTCGAAGAAGGTTTCGGAGACGGTGCTGACGGCGCCCTCGATGCCGCGCGCCACACCGTCGGTCAGTCTGCGGAAAACCACGCGCCTGCCTCTCATTGTGCCGCTCTCAGGATAGGCGGCCCTTGCCCATGGATGTAGGCGCGCCGGGCCGCTGTGCCAACAGGCCGCAGCGGAAGTGCCCGGAGGTGGCCGCCGAGGGGCCGCGATGCTTCCCCTCCCGGCCCGCGCCGCAACCCCGACCCCTCGCCCCCGCCATTCGCGCTTCGTGAATGGCGGGCCTCGCCCGCTTGGCAGCGCGGGGCTTGAATGCTAGGGGGCCGTCATGCCGAGATATGCGCTCAGGATCGAATATGACGGGGGCCCCTTCGCGGGCTGGCAGCGGCAGGCCGCGCAGGCCTCCGTGCAGGGGGCGATCGAGACGGCGCTCGGCAGGCTCGAGCCCGGCCCCCACACGATCGCCGCGGCGGGGCGGACCGACACCGGCGTCCATGCGAGCGGACAGGTCGCCCATTGCGACCTTGTCAGGGAGTGGGATCCGTTCCGCCTCGCGGGGGCGCTGAATGCGCATCTGAAGCCCCTGCCCGTCGCCATCGTCGCCGCAGCACGGGTGCCGGAGGAGTTCCACGCCCGCTTTTCGGCCGTCGAGCGGCGCTATCTCTTCCGGCTGCTCGCGCGCCGTGCGCCCGAGGTCCACGACCGCGGCCGGGTCTGGCGCGTGCCCCATCCGCTCGATCCGGAGGCGATGCGCGCGGGCGCGGCCCATCTGGTGGGACGGCACGATTTCACCACCTTCCGCGCCGCGGGCTGTCAGGCCGCCTCGCCGGTCAAGACGCTCGACGCGCTCACGCTCGAGACAGTGGAGGGGATGAACGGCACCGAATACCGCTTCCACCTGCGCGCGCGGAGCTTCCTGCACAATCAGGTCCGCTCCATCGTGGGCACGCTCGAACGTGTGGGCGCGGGCGCATGGACGCCCGATCAGGTGCGCGAGGCTCTGGACGCCCGCGACCGCGCCGCCTGCGGGCCGGTCAGCCCGCCGCAGGGGCTCTATCTGACCGGCGTGGGCTATCCGGCCGACCCGTTCGCCTGAGGCGCGACGGTCCGAGCCTTTCCCCCTGCCCGCAGACCTCAAGCCTCCCGGGCGGCCAGCCCGATCCGCCGCGGGCGGTTCGGTGGCACCAGGGATAGGGGGGAAAGCTGCTCGGGTCTCGCCGGGCGCTGCCCGCCGCCCGGCGCGCCTTGCGCAGGCCGGCGGTCCGGGTGGGCACCGCGTCGGACGCCCGCCGACCGCTCAGGCGTCGGTCAGATGCGGCTCGTTCAGGTCCTTGAGCAGCCGTCCGTGCCGGCGCACCTCCGAGAGCACGGCGCCGAAGGTCTCGAACCCCCGCCCCTGCAGCATCGGCAGCAGCTTGAGGAAGGCATCCGCCGTGGCCACCGTGTCGCCGATGGCCGTGTGCCGCGCCTCCTCGGGGATGGTGATACCGAGCCGGTGGGTCAGCGCGTCGAGACTGTGCACGTCGCTCTGCCCGAAGAGCACCGCCGAGAGCAGCACGGTATCGAGGATCGGATTGTCGAAGCGGCGGCCGATCAGCGGCTCGGCCCGGCGCAGGAATTCCATGTCGAAGGGGGCGTTGTGGGCCACCAGCACCGCGCCCTCGGCGAACTTGTGGAAGCGGCGCCCCACCTCGACGATGTCGGGCGCCTCGGCCACCATCGCATCGGTGATGCCATGGACCTCGGTCGAGGAGGGCGGGATCGGCCGGTGCGGATTGACCAGCGTGTCGAGCACCTCGGCCTCGACCCGGCGGCCGTTCACGATCCGCACCGCGGCGATCTGCACGATCTCGTCCTGCGAGGGCATGAGGCCCGTCGTCTCGGTATCGAAGACGACATAGGTCAGATCCTCGAGCCGCGCCTCGGCCACCTTCTCGTAGCGCGCCTTCGACAGAAGCTCGAAATCATAGACCACGGCGCGCGGAATGGGCCGCGGGCGGCGGCCCGTGCGGCGCGCGGTGCGCAGCGGCAGGCAGAGGGCGGAGGCGCCGGCCCCCGCGGGCTCGGGCCAGATCTCGGTCGTGTGGGTCGAAAGCACCGTGCGCCCCGTCACCTCGGGCACGCCCGGCTCGAGCGGCTCGCCGAGCCAGTCCTCGAGAAGGCCCACGGGCAGCGGCTCGCCGTGCCAGACGAGCCGCAGCATGGCCTCGGTGCCGTCCTCGGTCAGGGTCACGCGGAAATCGTGGCCGGTGCGCCGGGCCGCCACCCGGGCGGCCAGCGTCGCCACGAGGCCGATCACCTCGAAGCCGTTGCAGCGCAGGAGGAGCGGCGCCTCGCCGATCTCGGCCGAGAGGCCCGCCTGCTCCATCCGGGCGTGCAGCCCGTCGAGCAGGTCCGAGGCGCGCGTGAGCGACAGCGGCCAGCCGTCGTGGCGGCTCTCGTCGTGGCGCGCGCCGAGTTCGGTCACGGCGGCGGCGAGACCCGCCGCCTCCTGCCGCAGCGCGCGGTCCATGTCAGGGGGCGGGCAGCTGCCGGGCGGCAGCACCTCGAACAGCGTCTGGAGGTTCGCCGCCGGCCGCCGGATCCGGTCGAAGACCTCGGCCAGCAGCGCCTCGCGCCGGGCGTAGGAGGCCAGCGCCGAGGTCACGTCGCGCAGCGTGAGCACATAGCCGGGCTTCGTCGTCTCGCCCCCGATCAGCCGCATCCGCGCGGCCAGCACCCGCGCCCCCACGACCGTGGTGCAGAGGATGTCCGAGGCCGCATCGGGATCGCCCGCCTCGATCAGCCGCCGGTGCGCATGGCGGATCGGCCCGTCGCGCAGATAGTCGAAGAGGTTGCGGTCGAGCCCCGGCGCGCCGGCCGTATTCATCAGGTCGGTCGCGGGGCCGTTGTAGAAGACGAGCTGATGGTCGCCCGAGCAGAGCAGCAGCCCCACCGGCACGTCCGACAGAAGCGCCTCGAGCCGCGCCTTCTCCGAGGACAGCCGCGAGGTCTCGCGCGCCACCGACTCGGCCAGCGCGTCGCGCGTCTCGGCGAGGGTGAGGGCGGTCGCCGAGGCGGCCGGCGCCAGATCGCCCAGATAGCGGGCGGTCGGCTCCTCGATGCCGCCGTCGATGCGGGCATGGGCGCGGGCGCGCAGCTTCGAGGCCAGCCGGATGATCGGCAGCGCCACATTGGCGTCGAAGAGATACCAGATCCAGGTGACGAGCCCGAGGATCACGAGCCCCGCGACGAGACCCACCTGCTCGAAGGCGGGCAGAAGCTCGGGGGCGTCGAGGCGCCGGTAGGCGAGGAAGAGCCCGATCGCCACCGCCACATTCGCCCCGCCCGCGAGCGCCGCGAAGAAGAGCAGGATCCGCACGCGCAGGTTGAGGCGGTCGAGCATGGCTCAGCCCCCCTCGCCCAGCAGCCGGCGCACCTCCTCGCGCAGGGCCTTCAGCTCGAACGGTTTCGAGATGAAGCCGTCGGCCCCGAGCGCGAGCCCCTTCTTGCGCTCGATGGCCGAGCCGCGGGCCGTCATCATCAGGATCTTGACGTGGGCGAGCGTCGGATCGAGCCGCACGCCCTGACAGATCTCGTAGCCGGAGACCTCGGGCAGCATCACGTCGAGCAGCACGAGATCGGGATGGGTCGAGCGGATGCGGCCCAGCGCCTCCGCGCCGCTGGCCACCCGGTCGTGCTCGTAGCCTTCGCGCGTAATCAGATAGTCGAGCGCGATGGCGATATTGTCCTCGTCCTCCACAACGAGGATCCGGCGCTTTCTGGCTCCATCGGCCATGTCACCCCTCCCTGCAGGCCGCCTTCAGCAGTTCGTCCTCCTCCCCGACCGGCGACCAGCCGGTGCCGGTGAGGGTGCCGTCGGGCCGGAGTTCCGACCCGGTCTCGAGATTCGCCGTGCGCCGGCCTCCGCAGTCGAAGGCCATGGGAACGCGCTGGGTGTTGTGCCAGCGCTGAACCACCACCACGTCGGCCCGCCGGATGCCCGGATCGCTCTCCGACCGGAGCAGCCCGGTGCGGTCGAGCGCCATGAAGCGCGTGGTGACCGGAAAGAGCATCGTCCAGGGCCGGAGGCCCACGCGGTCCTCGGGCGTCGAGATCATCACGACCTCGGCCGGCAGCGCCGCGGCGACGCGCGGATACCAGGTGTATTCGTTCCAGATCGAGAAGAAGAGCATCCCCGCCCCCGCCGCGATCGGCACGATCCATTTCGGCAGCCGCCGGCGGCTGAGGAGGCGCAGGAGCAGCGCGATCCCGGCAAGACCGGCTCCGGCGGCGAGGGTGGCGAGGAGGTCCATGACCATGGCGGGGCCTTCAGGTGCGCGCGCCGCGGGCAGAGCCCAGCGCGGATTGCATGGTGCGCACGACGACGAAGGCGTCGCGCAGGTGACTGCGCTCGAAATCCGACAGGTCCGAGGGGGCGAGGAAATTGTCCGGCGCGCGGCCCGACCGGATCAGCCGCGCCTGGTTTTCGAGCCGGATCTGGGCGATCATGTCATAGGCCTCGATCAGGTCGCGCGCGCCCGAGACCGAGATCACGCCCGCATTCTCGGCCGTGTGCAGCCGGGCGCGCGTGTTCACGGCGCCGAGCTCGCCGATCAGCGCATAGACGCGGCCGAGGTCGATCACCGGCACGACACCGTTGTGCTTGAGATCGATGTGGTTCTTGTGCTCGCCCGACCGGATGGTGGCGAAGCCGCGGATCAGCCCCAGCGGTGGCATGTGCTTCAGCGAATTCGCGATCATGTGCGCGACGAAGATCGAGTTCTTCGCGGCCATCCCCAGCGTGTCGGCCTGAAGCTCGTGGAACAGGCTCTCGTCGCCGCCGATGGGGCGCAGGTCGAACATGACCGACGACAGCATCTGCGCCATCGGGTCGGGCCGGTCGATCCAGCCGAGGAAATACTGCCGCCAGACCGCGAGCGGCTGCCGCCAGCGCGGGTTGGTGGCCATCATCTCGCCCGGGCAATAGACATAGCCGCAGGCGTCGAGCCCGTCCGAGACGAAGGCCGCGAGCGCGGAAAAATAGGGCTCGTCGGCCGGCAGCGTCTTGTCGGACAGGATCAGGCAATTGTCCTGATCCGAGACGCCGGTCTGCTCCTGCCGCCCCTGGCTGCCGCAGGCGCACCAGCAATAGGCCACCGGCGGCGGCCCGAGCTCGGCCTCGGCGAGCGCGAGCAGGCGGCGCGTCACCGTGTCGGAGATGTCGGTGATGAGCCGCGTGACCACCTCGTGCGAATTGTGCCCCGCCACGAGCTGCACGAGGAGCTTCGGGATCCGCGCCGTCACCGCCTTCAGTTCGTCGAGCGACTCGGCCGTGGCCGCATCGCGCACCAGCTGCGCCGATGAGACGGCCTGAAAGCGGGTGAGGTCGGTCTGGGTGATCATGCCGACGAGACGGCCCTCCTCGACCACCGGCAGATGGCCGATGCGCCGCTCGAGCATCACATGCAGGATGTCCGACCCCAGCGCCTCGGGCGCCAGCGCAATCGGGTCGCGGGTCATCACCTCGGCCACCGGGGTCGACGGATCGAGCCCAGTGGCCACGACCTTGTTCGTCATGTCGCGGGTGGTGACGATGCCGAGGAAGGCGCTGCCCTCGACCACGCCCAGCGACGAGACGCCCGCGTCGCGCATCTTCATGGCGGCGGCGCGGATCGTCTCGGCCGGGCCGCAGGTCACGGGCTTGCGCGCCATGAGGTCGGCCACCTTCTGCGTCGTGAGGTCGGAGGCGCGGTAGCCTTGCGTCCGCCGCCGGGTGAAGAACCGCTCGAAGGCCGGCGAGGCCGCGAAGAGCTGGCGGAATTCGTCGGCGGGCAGCATGAGCAGCACGCCCTCCGAGGTGGACTGCGCCGTGGTCGCGGCGCGGCCGTCGCGCATGAGGCCCCGTTCGCCGAAGGAGTTGCGCGGGCCCAGCACCGAGATCACGTCGCCGGACGGCTCGAGGATCTCCACCCCGCCCCGCTTGACGAGATAGAGGCCAGTCAGCCGCTCGCCGTGACGGTAGATCGTCTCGCCGGCGGCGATCTCCCTGCGGCTGAAGCAGCCGGCGACACGCGCCAGCTCGTCCCGCGGCAGGCTGTCGTAGGGATGCACCGTCTCCAGAAAGCTCACGATGGTCTGCACGTCTTCCATGAGGCTCCTCGACACTGCACCGGATCGGCGCGCCCCCCTGCCCGGGGGACGCGCCCTTGGCCCTCAGTGGGCCGTGGCCTTGCCGGCACCGCGCGGAATGCGGATGCTTTCGACCAGATCGACCACCTGACGCGGCGGAGCCTTCGTCACCGCCGAGACCCCGAAGGCCACGGCGAAGTTCAGGATGGCGCCGATGGTGCCGATCGACAGCGGCGAGATGCCGAAGAAGTAGTTGGCGGGAACGTCTTCATACATCGCGGTGCCGGGGATGAAGAACCAGCCCTTGTAGAGGAAGATGTAGACCGCGGTGAAGATCAGGCCGACGAGCATCCCGAGGATCGCGCCTTCCTTGTTCACGCGCTTCGAGAAGATCCCCATCATCAGCGCCGGGAAGATCGTCGCGGCGGCCAGACCGAAGGCCAGTGCCACCACCTGCGCGGCAAAGCCGGGCGGGTTGAGGCCGAGCCAGGTGGCGATCGCGATCGCGCCGGTCATCGAGATCCGCGCGGCCAGAAGCTCGCCCTTCTCCGAGATGTTCGGGTTGATCGACCCCTTGATGAGGTCGTGCGAGATCGCAGACGAGATGGCGAGCAGCAGGCCCGCCGCGGTCGAGAGGGCGGCAGCCAGCGCGCCGGCGGCCACGAGCGCGATCACCCAGCCCGGAAGGGCCGCGATCTCGGGGTTGGCGAGCACCATGATGTCGTTGTCGATCTTGGTGACTTCGTTGCCGGCCCAGCCGCGCTCGGCGGCCACCTCGGCCATCGCCGGGTTCTTGTCGTTGTAGTACTGGATCTTGCCGTCGCCGTTCAGGTCTTCCATCACGAGCAGGCCGGTCTGTTCCCAGGTCTTCACCCAGTTCAGGCGCGGATCGGTCTGGATCGCCTCGACCGAGATCGCATCGGCATCCAGCGCATTGCCCGTCACGGCGCCGGGCCACATGGTGGTGGTCAGGTTCAGGCGCGCCATCGAGCCCACGGCCGGAGCGACGGTATAGAGGAGCGCGATGAAGACGAGCGCCCAGCCGGCCGAGGAACGGGCGTCGGCCACCTTCGGCACGGTGAAGAAGCGGATGATGACGTGCGGCAGGCCCGCGGTGCCGATCATCAGCGACATGGTGAAGAGGAACATGTTCAGCATCGAGGGCGTATCGGCGGTGTAGGCGGTGAAGCCCAGTTCCGTGACCACCTGGTCGAGCTTGGCGAGGAACGCCTGGTCGCCGCCCGCGGGCGCATAGTCGCCGATCAGGCCGAGCTGCGGCAGGAAGGCCCCCGTCAGCGCGAGCGAGATGAAGATCGCGGGGATCGTGTAGGCGATGATGAGCACGACATACTGGGCCACCTGCGTGTAGGTGATGCCCTTCATGCCGCCGAACACGGCATAGGCGAAGACGATCGCCGCGCCGATGTAGAGACCCATGTCGGTCGAGATCTCGAGGAAGCGCCCGAAGGTCACGCCCACGCCGCGCATCTGCCCGATCACATAGGTGATCGAGATGATGATGAGGCAGACCACCGCCAGAAGCCGGGCGCCGCCCGAATAGAAGCGGTCCCCGATGAATTCCGGCACGGTGAACTTGCCGAACTTGCGCAGGTAGGGCGCGAGCAGCAGGGCCAGAAGCACATAGCCGCCGGTCCAGCCCATGAGGAAGGCCGACTGGGTGTAGCCGCCGGCCGGGGCGAGCGCGATGATGCCCGCCATCGAGATGAAGGAGGCCGCCGACATCCAGTCCGCGCCCGTGGCCATGCCGTTCATGACCGGGTGCACGCCCTGACCGGCGGCATAGAACTCTGCGGTCGAACCCGCCCGGGCCCAGATCGCAATCCCGATGTAGATGGCAAAGGTGATGCCGACCACGATCAGGTTGAGAGTGAATTGATCCATCCTGTGCGGCCCCCCTTACTCGTCCACGCCGTATTCACGGTCGAGCTTGTTCATCCGCCAGGCGTAGACGAAGATCAGCACGAGGAAGACGTAGATGGAGCCCTGCTGGGCGAACCAGAAGCCGAGGTCGGCCCCGCCCACCATGATGCCCTCGAGCGCGGGGCGCAGGATGATGCCCAGTCCGAACGAGCAGGCGAACCAGATCGCCAGCGAGATGAGGATGATGCGGACGTTCGCCGACCAGTAGGCATTCGACGACGTCCGGTCTGATGTCACATGACCAGTTCTGTCCACCATTGGACTTCCTCCCTGTAGGTTTCTTCTTCATGCCCGGTCCCTCCTCCTCGAGGGACCGGGGCTCGTTTACGCCGACACGCGGCCCACGATACGGCCCAGCGCGCTCGCGATCTCGTCGATGGCTCCCATCGCATCGATCCGTTCGAGCACGCCGCAGCCGTCGTAGTAGGCGATCAGCGGGGCCGTCTGCGCATGGTAGGCGGCGAGCCGCGCTCCCACGGTGTCGGCATTGTCGTCGGGACGGCGCTTGAACTCCGTCCCGCCGCACTTGTCGCAGGTCCCCGCGCGCGCGGGCTGCTTGAAGCTGTCGTGGTATCCCTCACCGCAGGCGGCGCAGGTGCTGCGGCCCGACACCCGCTCGACCATCGCCCCGTCATCGACCTCGAGGCTGATCGCCGCCGTGACCCGCTGGCCCGCCCGCTCGAGGAGCCCGTCGAGGGCCGCGGCCTGCCCCGCGGTGCGGGGAAAGCCGTCGAGGATGATGCCGCGCGCGACATCGGGCTGCGCCATCCGGTCGGCGAGGATCGCCAGCACGATCTCGTCGGACACGAGGCCCCCCGCCTCCATCACCGCCTTCGCGGCCATGCCTGCGGGCGTGCCCGCGGCCACCGCCGCGCGCAGCAGATCGCCCGTCGAAAGCTGGACGAGGCCGAAGCGCTCCTCGAGCATCCGGGCCTGGGTGCCCTTGCCCGCGCCCGGAGGCCCGAGCAGGATCAGCACGGGCGGACGGGTGGTCGTCTCGGTCACGCCCTCCATGCCTCAGCCCCGGTTCTTGCGGTTGGCGATCAGGTCGTCGACCACCGACGGATCGGCCAGCGTCGTGGTGTCGCCGAGCGAGCCGAAGTCGTTCTCGGCGATCTTGCGCAGGATGCGGCGCATGATCTTGCCCGAGCGGGTCTTGGGCAGGCCCGGCGCCCACTGGATCACGTCCGGCGAGGCGATGGGGCCGATCTCGGTGCGGACCCATTTCACCAGATCCTTGCGCAGCTCCTCGGTCGGCTGGACCCCGTTCATCAGCGTGACATAGGCATAGATGCCCTGCCCCTTGATGTCGTGCGGATAGCCCACCACCGCGGCTTCGGCGACCTGCGCATGGGCGACGAGCGCGGATTCCACCTCGGCGGTGCCCATCCGGTGGCCCGAGACGTTGATGACGTCATCGACCCGGCCCGTGACCCAGTAATAGCCGTCCGCATCGCGGCGGCAGCCGTCGCCGGTGAAGTAATAGCCCTTGTATTGCGAGAAATAGGCCTCTTCGAACCGCTCGTGGTCGCCCCAGAGCGTGCGCATCTGCCCCGGCCAGCTGTCGGCGATGCAGAGCACCCCCTCGGTCGCGGTTTCGTGCAGCTCGTGCCCGTCGGTCGGGTCGAGGATCACCGGCTTCACCCCGAAGAAGGGCTTCGAGGCCGCGCCCGGCTTCACCGGGATCGCGCCCGGCAGCGGCGTGATCATGTGGCCGCCGGTCTCGGTCTGCCAGAAGGTGTCGACGATCGGGCAGCGGCCCTTGCCGACATGGGTGTTGTACCAGCTCCAGGCCTCGGGGTTGATCGGCTCGCCCACCGAGCCCAAGAGCTTCAGCGACGACAGGTCGTACTTGTCGACCCATTCCGGCCCGAGGCCCATCAGCGAGCGGATCGCCGTGGGCGCGGTGTAGAACTGGTTCACCTTGTGCTTCTCGCAGACGGCCCAGAAGCGGCCCGCATCGGGATAGGTCGGCACGCCCTCGAACATGAGCGTGGTCGCGCCGTTCGCCAGCGGGCCGTAGACGATGTAGCTGTGGCCCGTGACCCAGCCCACGTCCGCGGTGCACCAGAAGACGTCGCCGTCATGGTAGTCGAAGGTCATCTGATGGGTCATGGCGGCATAGGTCAGATAGCCGCCCGAGGTGTGCACGACCCCCTTCGGCTTGCCGGTCGAGCCCGAGGTATAGAGGATGAAGAGCGGATCCTCGGCATTCACCTCCTCGATCGGGCAGTCGGGCGAGGCGTGGCGCATCAGCTCCTTCACGTCCACGTCGCGGCCGTCCATCCAGTGGATCTGGTCGCCCGTGTGCTTGACGACGAGGCAGCGCACCCGGTCCGAGCAATGGAGAAGGGCTGCGTCGGTGTTCGACTTCAAGGGCGTGCGCCGGCCGCCACGCGGAGCCGTGTCGGCGGTGATGACCACCTTGGCCTGACAGTCGTTGATCCGGTTCGCCAGCGCGTCGGGCGAGAAGCCCGCGAAGACGACGGAATGGATGGCGCCGATCCGGGCGCACGCCAGCATCGCATAGGCGGCCTCGGGGATCATCGGCAGATACATCACCACCCGGTCGCCCTTGCGCACGCCCTGGCTCACCAGCACGTTGGCCATGCGGCAGACGTTGTCGTGCAGCTCCTGATAGCTGATGTGCTGGGCCGGCACGTTCGGATCGTCCGGCTCCCAGATGATCGCGGTCTGCTTGGCCCGCGTCGCCAGATGCCGGTCGATGCAGTTCCAGGCGATGTTCAGCGTGCCGTCCTCGAACCACTTGATCGAGACCTCGCCCGGCCGGAAGTTCGTGTTCTTGACCTTGGTGTAGGGCTTGATCCAGTCGAGCCGCTTGCCCTGTTCGCCCCAGAACGCCTCCGGGTCGGCCACGGATGCAGCATACATCCGCTCGTAGCCGGCCGCGTCGACATGGGCTTGCGCAATGAAATCTGCCGACGCGGTATAGACCGCATTCGCCTGAGCGTGATCCATGAAAGCTCCTCCAACAGTCGGGCCGCGCGCGGCCCGCTACAAGGCCGCAACGGCGGCCACCCTCCTCCATTAGCCAGAGTGTAACGCATCAGTCAATTTTCGCGTAACTCTTTTTGCCACCATGATTTTTCTGTCACTTTTTTTACTGGATTCGTCGAAAAGCTGTAAATCATGAAAACGGACAGCGCCATTTGCGCTTGTTTTTCAACGTTCTGCCCGCGCGCGAATGACGCAGGGGCAGGCGCCCGCACAAGGAGAGCCCGAGGCACGGGCGCTGCGGCTCCCTCCACGCGAGAGCGGCCAGCGGCGCTATGCCGCTGCCGGCGAGGGCCCCCTCGGCTCTGCGATTCGGTCAGCTCTCGGAAAGGATCGCGTCTGCGCCCGCAATGTCTGGCGCATAGCGCACCAGCGGCTCGCGCAGGCCCTGCGCGAGGAGCACGCGGCGCACCTCGAGATTGGCCCCGGTCAGGAAGAGCTGCCCGCCCCCCCCGGTGCATCTTGTGGGCGAGGAGTTCGAACGAGCGCGCGCCCGAACTGTCGATGAAGGGCACTTCGGTGAAGTCCAGCACGAAGGCACGCGGCCGCTCGGCGAACCGGTCGAGGGCCGAGCCGAGCATCGCCGCCGCCCCGAAGAAATAGGGCCCGCGCAGCCGGTAGACGACGCGCTCGGCCGTGACGGCGCCGCCCGCCTCGGGCACCTGCGCGGGCTCGGCCGAGGCCGCGTCGGACATGCGCCGGATGAAGACGAGCCCGCCGAGCGCGAAACCCACGACGATCCCCTCGGTCAGGTCCCGGAACACCACGAGCAGGAAGGTCGCAAGCACGACCATCGCATCGCCGCGCGAGGTGCGCAGGAGGGCCCAGAATTCCTCCTTCTCGAACATGTTCCACGCCACGACGGCGAGGAGCCCCGCCAGCGCCGCCAGCGGGATGTAGGCCGCAAGCGGGGCCGCCACCAGCATGAAGCCCAGCACGAAGAGCGCATGCAGCATCCCCGATACCGGCCCGCGCGAGCCTGCGCGCACGTTGGTGGCCGTCCGGGCGATGGTGCCCGTCACGCAGAAGCCGCCGAAGAGCGCCGAGCCCACATTGGCCCAGCCCTGCGCGATGAGCTCGGCATTGGGCCGGTGCTGCGTCCCCGCCATCCCGTCCGCCACCACGGCCGAAAGAAGCGACTCGATGGCGCCGAGCAGCGTGAAGCTCACCGCCCACGGCAGCGCCGCAAGGATCGCCTCGCGGTCGAGGGCCGGCAGGGCGGGCGTCGGCAGCATCTTCGGCAATTCGCCGAAGCGCGTGCCGATGGTCTCGACCGGCAGCTTCAGCACGAGCACCGCGACCGAGGCCAGAACGATGGCGATGAGAAGGCTCGGCAGCCGCGGGGAGAGGCGCTTCAGCCCCTCGATCATGGCGATGGTGCCCACCGCCACGCCGAGGGCCGCGGGGGTGATCGTCTCGCGCGCGGCCCAGAGCGCCGCGACCTTCTCCACCAGCGCCGAAGGCTCGGGCCCCGCGAGCGTCAGGCCCAGCAGCTCCTTCATCTGGCTCGCGGCAATGATGACCGCGATCCCCGCCGTGAAGCCCACCGTCACCGGATAGGGGATGAAGCGGATGTAGCTGCCGAGCTTCAGCGTGCCCACCGCGATCAGCAGGAAGCCCGACAGGAAGGTGGCGAGGATCAGCCCCTCGATCCCCGTCTGCATCACGCAGGCCGCGACAAGGACGATGAAGGCGCCCGCGGGGCCTCCGATCTGGAAGCGGCTCCCGCCCAGCGCCGAGACGAGAAAGCCGCCCACGATGGCGGTATAGAGCCCGCGCTCGGGCCCCACGCCCGAAGCGATGGCGATGGCGGTCGACAGCGGCAGCGCGACGATCGCCACGGTCAGGCCCGCCAGCGCATCGGCGCGCAGGTCGCGCAGCCCGTAGCCTTCGCGGAACACGGTCACGATCTTCGGCAGAAAGTGATCCCAGAAGGTGAGGCTTGTCCCGCGCATGTCCGTGCCTGTATCGCTGATTTTCGCAAGCGGAGCGCCCGGCTCCGCAGCTTGTCAAGCGTTCCCCGGATCATGCCCGAGCCCCGAGACCTTCTTCAGTCGGCCGATGACGAGGCCCGCGCCCTCGCCCGGAGCCTCCTCGCCCGCGCGCGCCACGCCGCGCTGGCCGTCACCGATCCCGCCACCGGCACGCCGGGAATCAGCTTGATCGCCTTCGGGCTCGACCCGGAGGGCCTGCCGCTGACGCTCGTCTCCGCCCTCGCGCCCCACCGCGAGGCGCTGCGGCTTCACCCCGAGGCGGCCGTCCTCGTGGGCGAACCCGGCGAGAGGGGCGACCCTTTGACGCACCCCCGGCTGATGGTGAAGGTGCGGGCCGCGCAGGTCGCCCGGACGGCGCCCCGGCACGAGGCGCTCCGCGCCCACTGGCTGGCCACCCATCCCAAGGCCAGGCTCTATATCGACTTCCCCGATTTCGCCTTCGTGCGCCTCGCGCCGGTCTCGGCGGTGCTGAACGGCGGCTTCGGCCGCGCCTGGCGCCTCGCGCCCGAGGATCTGCGCCCGGAATGACGGACCACCCCGGGGCCTGTCAGGCCCGGAGCCCGCTGCCCTCCGGGCTTCCCGCCCCCTCCCCCACGCGACAGTCAGGGCGCGTAATCGCGCGCGGGCTTGCCAGCGGCCTGCCGGCCTCGCTACCTTCCGTGCATGAGGATGATCGCATGACCTTCACCCGGCGCTGGCTGCTCTCGGCGCTTCTGGCCAGCGCGGCCACGCCGGTGCTGGCCGAGGCCCCGCTCACCTCGCCGCGCCCGCCGCGCCGCGGCTTTCTCGAGCCGCCGCCCGAGGCGGGCGACCTCGTCGCGCGCGCGGCCCTCGGGGGCGCGGCGGCCTATGTGGTGGCCGATGCCCGCAGCGGCACCGTGCTCGAAGCCGCGAATGCGGCGCTCCGCCTGCCGCCCGCCAGCACGGCCAAGACGGTGACGGCCCTCTACGGGCTCGAGACGCTCGGGCCCGACTTCCGCTTCACGACCCGGCTCCTCGCCACGGGACCGATCACGAACGGCATCCTGCAGGGCGACCTCATCCTCTCGGGCTCGGGCGATCCCACGCTTTCGACCGATGCGCTGGGCGAGATGGCGGCGCGGCTCCGCGCCCGCGGCATCACCGGCATCACCGGCCGCTATCTGGCCGATGCGAGCGCGCTGCCCGCCGTGCCCTTGATCGATCCCGAACAGCCCGACCATGTGGGCTACAACCCCGCCCTCTCCGGCCTCAACCTCAACTTCAACCGCGTGCATTTCGAGTGGAAGCAGGCGGCGAAGGGCTGGTCGGTGACGATGGACGCCCGCGCTGAGCGCTTCGTGCCGCCCGTGTCGATGGCGCGGATGAAGGTCGTGACGCGCGACCTGCCGATCTACACCTATGCCGGCGATCAGGGCTCGGACAGCTGGACGGTGGCGAGCGGCGCCCTCGGTGCGGCGGGCAGCCGCTGGCTGCCGGTGCGCCATCCCGAGGCCTACACCGCCGAAGTCTTCCAGACCCTCGCCCGCGCGCAGGGCATCGAACTGCCCGCGGCGCAGGTCGTCCGGGTCCGCCCCGAAGGCGCGGCGCTGGTCGAGTGGCAGAGCGACCCCCTGCGCGAGATCCTGCGCGACATGCTGAAGTTCTCCACCAACATCACGGCCGAGGCGGTGGGCCTTGCGGCCTCGGGTGCGCCGTCGCTCGCGCAGTCGGCCGCCGCCATGAGCGCCTGGGCCAACCGGCGCTTCGGCCTCTCGACCGCGTTCCACGACCATTCCGGGCTGGGCGGCGGCTCGCTCGTCTCGGCCGCGGACATGGTGACGGCGCTCCTTGCCGCCGAGCGCGAGGGGCTCGGCCTGCGCCCGCTCCTGAAGCGGACCGAGATCGGCGGCGGCAAGGGCACGAAGAAGGGCGCGCGACGCATCGCCGTCGCGGCCAAGACCGGCACGCTCAACTTCGTGTCGGGCCTCGTGGGCATCGCCACGGCCCAAGACGGGCGCGACCTCGTCTTCGCCATCTATTGCGCCGACCGCGACCGCCGGTCGGCCCTGCCGATGGAGGCGCGCGAGCGCCCGCCCGGCGGCTCGGCCTGGCTCGGCCGGGCCCGCGCGCTGCAGCGCGCCCTCATCGAACGCTGGGCCGCCCTTCCCGCCTGACCGCTCGCCACCCCACCGCCTTCCGTCTTTCACTCTGCCCAAATATCCTCGGGGGAGCCGCCCCGGAGGGGCGGCCGGGGGCAGACAGCCCCCGTCGACGCCAGACCCCGCAAAGCGGTGCGAGGGCGCGTGACCTTCCTGCGACGGAGCGGCGATGCCTCAGACCAGCATGTGACGGGCGCGCGCGCCGCGCTCGATCGCGGCCGCATGGAGGCGGTCGATGTCGAGCTCGTTGCGGATCTCCTCGAGCATCCGGAGCTCGGGCTGTCCCAGAGCGCCGTCCGCCGCGGCCACGTCGCAGGCCAGCGCATAGGCCGTCTCGTAGAGCCGGTCCTCGAGCGCCGCCCGGATCAGGCCGAAGAGCGCATCGAGCCCCTCGTCCTCCTCGAAGAGGTCGATGATCGTCTGGGCGATGGGCCGGATGCGGTCGCCGTCGTAGCCCGCGAAGATCGGCAGATGGTTCACGATCCGCTCGATGGCGATCAGCTCGACCGTCCGCACCGTCTCGTCCGAGAAGGACACCGCGATCATGATGGCCACGAGGGCATCCTGAGGGCTGAGCGAGGAGAGCGTATCGGCCAAGGGAGGCCTCCTGAATTCCATGTTTTGGCGCACAATATGGCCTGCCCCCCGGCCCGGCAAGTCGGGCCGAACCGGATCACGGAGGCGTCAGCCGCGCCGGGCCGCGCTCTGCCCGAAACCGGGCCTGCGGCGCTGCTCCCGCCACCGGGGCGAGGCGCGCCCGGGCCTTGGGAATATTGACGCGCTCCCCCCCCGGCAATAGAGGACGGAGGTTCGGGGCGGCACGGGGCCGCCCGACTGCCCGAGGAACTCAGCCCATGTCCGCCCTCCGCGAAGCCGCGATGACGTCCAAAGCCTGGCCCTTCGAAGAGGCCCGCCGGATCCTCGCCCGCTTCAAGGGCAAGGCGCCCGACAAGGGCTATGTCCTGTTCGAGACCGGCTACGGCCCCTCGGGCCTGCCCCACATCGGCACCTTCGGCGAGGTGGCGCGGACGACGATGATCCGGCGCGCCTTCGAGGCGATCTCGGACATCCCGACCCGCCTCATCTGCTTCTCGGACGATATGGACGGGATGCGCAAGGTGCCCGACAACGTGCCCAACGGCGCCATGCTGCGCGAGAACCTGCAGCGCCCGCTGACCTCGGTCCCCGACCCGTTCGGCGAGTTCGAGAGCTTCGGCCACCACAACAACGCGATGCTGCGCCGCTTCCTCGACACGTTCGGCTTCGAATACGAGTTCATCTCGGCCACCGACTTCTACAGGTCGGGCCAGTTCGACGCGACGCTCCTGCGCGCCTGCGAGCGCTACGACGCGCTGATGGAGATCATGATGGCCTCCTTGCGTGAGGAGCGCCAGCAGACCTATTCGATCTTCCTGCCGATCTCGCCCACCACCGGCCGGGTGCTCTATGTGCCGTTGAAGGAGGTGAACGCCAAGGACGGCACCATCACCTTCGACGACGAGGACGGCACCGATACCACGCTGCCGGTCACGGGCGGCAATGTGAAGCTGCAGTGGAAGCCCGATTTCGGCGCCCGTTGGGCGGCGCTGGACGTCGATTTCGAGATGTACGGCAAGGACCATTCCACCAACACGCCGATCTATGACGGGATCTGCGAGGTGCTGGGCGGCAGGAAGCCCGAGCATTTCACCTATGAGCTGTTCCTCGACGACAAGGGCGAGAAGATCTCGAAGTCGAAGGGCAACGGGCTGACCATCGACGAATGGCTCACCTACGCTTCGACCGAGAGCCTGAGCTACTTCATGTTCCTCAAGCCCAAGACCGCGAAGCGGATGCATTTCGACGTGATCCCGAAGGCGGTGGACGAATATCACCAGCAGCTGCGCGCCTATCCCGGGCAGGAGCCGGCCAAGCAGATCGACAATCCGGTCTGGCACATCCACCACGGCGCCCCGCCCGAATCGAAGATGGTGGTGAGCTTCGCCATGCTCCTCAACCTCGCCTCGGTGGCGCAGGCGCAGGACAAGGACGGGCTCTGGGGCTTCATCAAGCGCTATGCGCCCGAGGCCAGCCCCGAGACCCATCCGGATCTCGACGCGGCGGCGGGCTTCGCGGTGCGCTACTTCCACGATTTCGTGGCGCCGAAGCGCGTCTACCGGCTGCCCACGGATCAGGAGCGCGCCGCGATCGGCGACCTGCGCGCCCGCCTCGCGGCCTGGAACGGCGGGCTCGATGCCGAGGCGCTGCAGTCGATGGTCTTCGCCGTGGGCAAGGAGCATGGTTTCGAGCCGCTGCGCGACTGGTTCAAGGCACTCTACGAGGTGCTGCTCGGAGCCTCGGAAGGGCCGCGCTTCGGCGGCTTCGTGGCGCTCTACGGCGTGACCGAGACCATCGCCCTGATCGACCGCGCCCTCGCGGGCGAGCTCGCGGCCTGACAGGCCCCGCCCCGCCCGATCCCGCTGCGGATCGGGCGGCGGACGCCTCCGACGCCCCCTCGCGGCGCTCCTCGACAGACCCGCGCGGGGCGAGCTTCCGGCTCCACCCGGACCGGGGCCCTGCGCCGCCTCCCGGACCTCCGCCTGAAACGGACGACCCGCGCAGAGCGCCGCCCGGCGGCGGTCGCAAGCGGGAAGAGCATCGCGCCCGGATGACTGGCCGCCCACCCGCCCGCTCCGACAGATCCGTCCCGCAGTGGGAATGGCCTCTCCAGTCCCCCACGGCCGCTCCCGGGCGGGAGGGGCCGCCGGCGGGGGCATCGAGCCCCCTCCGGCGGCGTTGCCACGGACAGGGCACCCGGCAGAGCCCTGCCCGCAGGCCGGTGCCTGAGGAACCGTCCGCCGCCCGCGCCGTTGCCACGGCGGGGCGACGTGCCTCGGGCAACCGGAGACGATCATGAAACGCAAGGGTTCCGCAGTCTGGATGGGCGACCTCAAGACCGGCAAGGGCACGGTCAGCACGCAATCGGGCGTGCTCTCAGAAGCCCAATACGGGTTCAACACCCGCTTCGAGGAGGGCCCCGGCACCAATCCCGAGGAACTGATCGGCGCCGCCCATGCCGGCTGCTTCTCGATGGCGCTTTCGAACGTCCTGGGCGAGGCGGGCATGACGGCGGAGCGGATCGAGACCACGGCCACCGTCTCGCTCGAGAAGCAGGGCGACGGGTTCGCCATCACCGCGGTCCATCTCGACCTGACCGCCTCGATTCCCGGCGCGAGCGAGGAGTCGTTCCGCGAAGCCGCCGAGAAGGCCAAGGCCGGCTGCCCGGTCTCGAAGCTGATGACGGCCGAGATCACCATGACGGCCAAGCTGGCCTGAGACAGGTCCGGCAGCCGGGGCGGCAGGGGATGCGCTGCCGCCCCGGCCGCCTTGTGTGCAGGGAAGGCGCGGCACGCCGCGCCCTTCGCCCTGCCGGCGCTGCGGCCAGGCAGAGGCGGCTTCCGCCACTTCCCGCAGTCCGCCTATCCGCGCCAGCGGCCTGTGGCCCGGATCTCGGTCAAGGACGGTCCATCATCGCCATGTGGACGCAGCACGGGGCCGGGGCGGAGCCGCGGCCGGGCTACCCCGCAGTCCGCCTATCCGGTCGATGACGGTCCAACATCGGCAGGTTCACGAAGCACCAGGCCGGGCCGGGGCGGCGTCCGCTACCCTTCAATCCGCCTACCCCCGCCAGCGCCCCGTGGCGCGGATCTCGGTCGAGGACAGGTCCATCATCGGCAGGTTCACGAAGCACCAGGCCGGGGCGGCGCTGCGGCCGAGGCGGGCGGCTTCCGCCTCGGGGAGAAGCGCCGAGGCATAGCGGCGCGCGGCGGGGCTCGTGCGGGCGCGCAGGCCCGCCCCGGGCCGCGCCAGCACCCCCACCGGCACGCTTTCCATGATCGCGCGCCAGCGCTCCCACCGGTGGAACTGCGCGAGATTGTCGGCCCCCATCAGCCAGACGAACCGCACGCCCGGATAGCGCCTCTGCAGCACCGCAAGCGTCTCGGCGGTGAAGCGGGTGCCGATTTCGGCCTCGAGCCCGGTCACGGCCACCCGGGGATGGCGCATCAGCCGCCGCGCCTCGGCCAGCCGCCGCGCGAGCGGCGCGGGCGGGCGGGGCTTCAGCGGATTGCCCGGCGAGACCAGCCACCAAACCCGGTCCAGCCCGAACCGTTTCAGCGCCTCGCGGGTGATATGGACATGCCCCGGATGGGGAGGATCGAACGACCCGCCCAGAAGGCCCACCACCATTCCCGCCTCAGCCCTGGGCCAGCCCTGCACCCGCTCCTCCTCGCATGGCGGGATCCGTTCCGGCCGCGCTTCTTTTCCTGCGGGCCGAGCGCCCGGAACCGCCGAGAAACCATCCTCGCGTTGTGCTTGTCCAGCGCAATCGGTAAAAGGGCCGCCAAACCGCGATTTCGGAGAGTTGGCATGGCCTCGTATCAATATGTCTACCACATGGAGGGTGTCTCCAAGACCTACCCCGGCGGCAAGAAGTGCTTCGAGAACATCCACCTCAACTTCCTGCCGGGCGTGAAGATCGGCGTCGTGGGCGTCAACGGCGCGGGTAAGTCCACGCTCTTGCGCATCATGGCGGGCATGGACAAGGACTTCCAAGGCGACGCCTGGGCCGCCAAGGGCGCCAAGGTGGGCTATCTCGCGCAGGAGCCGCAGCTGGACCCCGCGCTCGACGTGCGCGGAAACGTGATGGAAGGCGTCGCGGCCAAGCGGGCGGTCCTCGACCGCTACAACGAACTCGCGATGAACTACTCCGACGAGACCGCGGACGAGATGGCCCAGCTTCAGGACCTGATCGACGCGCAGAACCTGTGGGATCTCGACAGCCAGGTCGATATCGCCATGGAAGCGCTGCGCTGCCCGCCGGACGATGCGGATGTCGAAAGCCTCTCGGGCGGCGAGCGCCGCCGCGTGGCGCTCTGCAAGCTGCTCCTCGAAGCGCCCGACATGCTGCTTCTGGACGAACCGACCAACCACCTCGACGCGGAATCGATCGCCTGGCTGCAGAAGCACCTGATCGAATACAAGGGCACGATCCTGATCGTGACCCACGACCGCTACTTCCTCGACGACATCACCGGCTGGATCCTCGAACTCGACCGCGGCCGCGGCATCCCCTACGAGGGCAACTATTCCTCGTGGCTCGAGCAGAAGGCCAAGCGCCTGCTGCAGGAAGCGCGCGAGGACAAGGCCCGCCAGAAGGTGCTCACCCGCGAACTCGAATGGATCCGCTCGGGCGCCAAGGCCCGGCAGGCCAAGCAGAAGGCGCGGATCCAGAAATACAACGAGCTCGCCGGCCAGTCGGTGCGCGAGCGGATCTCGACCGCGCAGATCGTCATCCCGAACGGCGAGCGTCTCGGCGGCAAGGTGATCGAGGTCGAGAACCTCAAGAAGCACATGGGCGACAAGCTCCTGATCGAGAACCTGTCCTTCTCGATCCCGCCGGGCGGCGTCGTGGGGGTGATCGGGCCGAACGGCGCGGGCAAATCCACCCTCTTCAAGATGCTGACCGGGCAGGAACAGCCCGACGAGGGCACGATCTCGCTGGGCGACACGGTGCAGCTTTCCTACGTCGACCAGTCGCGCGATGCGCTCGACCCGAACAAGACCGTGTGGGAGGAAATCTCGGACGGGCTCGAGGTCATCCACCTCGGCGATGCCGAGATGAACAGCCGCGCCTATTGCGGGGCCTTCAACTTCAAGGGCACCGACCAGCAGAAGAAGGTGGGGCTGCTGTCGGGCGGCGAGCGCAACCGGGTGCACATGGCCAAGCTCCTGCGCTCGGGCGGCAACGTGCTGCTCCTCGACGAACCGACCAACGACCTCGACGTGGAAACGCTGCAGGCGCTGGAAGCGGCCATCGACGATTTCGCGGGCTCGGCGATCATCATCTCGCACGATCGTTTCTTCCTCGACCGGCTCTGCACGCATATCCTCGCCTTCGAGGGGGATGCGCATGTGGAATGGTTCGAGGGCAACTTCGAGGCCTATGAGGAAGACAAGATCCGCCGCCTCGGGCCGGATTCGGTCGAACCGCATCGGGTGAAATACAAGAAGTTCAGCCGATGACCGCAGGGCGGCTCTGGCTTGCCGCGGCCCTTGCGCTCGCCCTTCCGGGGGCGGCGCAGGCGGCCTGCGTCAAGTCCAAGGGCACGCCCCTGCGCACCGACGACGAGCTGACCCTCGACTATCTGCTCTGCAAGCACCGCGAGCAGGCCGAGGCGCTCCAGCGGCAGCGGGTCCGTCAGGTCCCGCCGCAGGACGAGACGCAGATCCCGGATGGGGTCATCGACAAGTATCAGCGCCGCACGACACCTTTCTTCGACCGCTCGCGCAGCACGCAGGACTCGCTCGATTCGATGGGCGACGTGAACACGCTGATGGGAGACCGGCTGAAGCTGCTCGAGCCGCGCCGCCTGCCCTAGCTTCGGCCGCAGGCCCACGGCACCCGCCGCGCAGCGCTTCCGCAGGCGCATGGCGCCGCCTGCTCTCCCCCTGCCGCGCGTCAGCCCTCCGCCTGCATCAGCCCGGCGCCCGGCTTCCGCCCTCCGCTCGCAGCCCCGTCACTCGAAGGCGCAGCCGGGGCGAGCCCCCATCCTGCGGAAGGCGATGGCCGCAGGGCAGAAGCCGGTGAAGGACGACTGGATCAGGTTCAGCCCGATGAAGACGGTGAACCAGACGAACAGCGGCGAGACGAACAGGGTGAGCAGGACGCTCAGGAGAACCATGGATCCGGCGAACAGCATCACCAGGCGATCGAGGGTCATGGGGGTGGCTCCGTGCGAAAGACAGTGCACCGACGCTAGCAGCTTCGCTCGACACATTCAATAACCGGAATAAAAAGGCCGGCAGGAACCGTCCAGTGGTCAAGGCGTTGGCGACGAAAGCCCTTTCCCATCCGAGGAAAACGCCATGTCGACCATCCTGCTCATCATCCTGATCCTGGTTCTCATCGGCGCCCTGCCGAGCTGGGGCTATTCCCGCAGCTGGGGCTACGGCCCGTCCGGCGTCGTGGGCGTCGTGGTGGTCATCGTGCTGATCCTCATCCTGACCGGGCGCTTCTGACGGCCCCGCCGCCTGTCGACCGGGACCCACGAAACGGAGGTCCCGGTCAGCGCCGGAGGTGGGCGCCGCACAGCCTCCGGCGCGGATGAGTCAGACCAGCGCCTGCGCCTCGGGAGAGAGGGCCATCCCAGAGCGGATCTTCTCGGCCCATGGCGCCTCGATCTCGCCGAGCTTGCGCCAGACCGCCACCTGAACCTCGGGCACCTCCGACCGGGCGGCGCTCTCGAGGCAGCGCCAGTGCTCGACCGGCGGATCGCTGTCGCAGATCGCGCACACGAGGATCTCGCCCGCGCCCTCGACCTCCACCGGCAGGCAATCGTCCATGCCGCCGCAGAACTCGCACATGCCGTGGGCGCGGCTCATCAGGGTTCCCCAGGTCATTTCCAACCTCCAGATCGCTTTGCCGAAACCCTACCGCTGCGGCAGGAAACTGCCAATGCGACGCACCGGCGTCATTATGCCCTGCCCCGCGAATCCAGTTGAAAAACGCCGCACTTCGGCCATACTGCGGTGCGCGACGTTATCTTTATCGACCACTGTCTCCCTCGCCGGCAACAGTCATTCGATCTTGCCCTGACTGAGCCGAGCCGCCGCACTTCCGCGGGCGGCATACCTGAGAGGAGACACCACGATGGCCAAAGGCACCGTGAAATGGTTCAACGCCACCAAAGGCTACGGCTTCATCGCCCCTGAAGGCGGCAAGAAGGACGTGTTCGTCCACATCACCGCGCTCGAGCGTGCGGGCATCCGCGCCCTGAACGACGGCCAGGCCGTGACCTTCGACATCGAATCGGGCCGCGACGGCCGCGAATCGGCCACGAACATCTCGATCGCCTGAGGACACTTCCTCGGCGGACAGGGGCAGGCTCCGGCCTGCCCTTTTGCATGTCAGCCCCTGCCCCCATTGCAGCGCCGCCGCTGCGGACGCAGAGTGGCGCCGCGACGGTTGGAGCGCACGGCCATGTTGGAAGCGGACTACCACGACCTCCTCGATCCCGAGACCTGGCAGTTCATCCGCGACAGCGCCCGCCATTTCCCGCCCGACAGCGACCGGCTGCCGCTCGCCGAACAGCGCGCGCTTCACGCTGGCCTCTGCCGCGCCTTCCGCGCCCCGCTGCCGCCGGACGTGACCCTGACGGACCGGACCTTCGGCACCCGCCCCTGCCGCCTCTATGAACCGGCGGCGCCTGCGGGAACGGTGCTCTTCCTGCATGGCGGCGGCTTCGTTCTGGGCGGCCTCGACGCGTTCGACGATCTCTGCGCCGAGATCGCGGCCGGAACCGGCCTGCGCACCGTCGCGGTGGACTATCGGCTGGCGCCAGAATATCCCCATCCGGCGGCCTTCCACGATGCGCTGCGGGCGGCGCAGGCGGTGGCGCAGGCCTTTCCGGGGCCGCTCGTGCTGATGGGCGAGGATGCGGGCGGCGCGCTGGCCGCCTCGGTCGCCCATGCGCTGCGCGGCCGCCGGGCGCTGGCCGGACAGGTGCTGGTCTGCCCGATGCTCGGCGGCGCCCTCGACCGGGTCAGCGCCCTCACCCACGCCACCGCGCCCATGCTCTCGCGGCAGGACGTGCTCCGCATGGGCGCCCTCCGGCACGGCGGGCGCGAGCCTGCCGCCGATCCCACCGCGGACGCGCTCCGCGACACCGACTTCCGCGGCCTGCCGCCCACGCTGATCGTCACCGCCCAGTGCGATCCGCTGACCGACGATGGCCGCGCCTACCGCGACGCCATCCGGGCGGCCGCGGGCCGGGCGCGCTGGATCGAGGAGCCGGGCCTCGTCCACGGCTTCCTCCGCGCCCGCCACCGCGTGCCCCGCGCCGCGGCGAGTTTCGCCCGCATCCTCCAGGCCGCCTCCGCCATGGCCCACGACCGCTTCGCCGCCGCCCGCCCGGGCTGAGACACGCCGCCGCCGTCGCGGAGAGGTCGCTGGGAAGACAGACGGCCCGCCCCTGCCGCGGCAGGACGACAGGAACACTGCAGGAAGGCCCCCATGACCCAGCCCAACATCCTCATCCTGATGGTCGATCAGCTGAACGGAACGCTGTTTCCCGACGGGCCGGCCGACTGGCTGCACGCGCCGAACCTGAAGCGGCTCGCGGACCGCTCTCTCCGGTTTTCGAACAGCTATACGGCCAGCCCCCTCTGCGCCCCGGCGCGGGCCTCCTTCATGTCGGGTCAGCTGCCCTCGCGCACCCGGGTCTATGACAATGCGGCCGAGTTCGCCTCGGACATTCCCACCTTCGCACATCATCTGCGGCGCGCCGGCTATCAGACCACGCTCTCGGGCAAGATGCATTTCGTGGGGCCCGACCAGCTGCACGGGTTCGAGGCGCGGCTGACGACCGACATCTATCCCGCCGACTTCGGCTGGACGCCGGACTATCGCAAGCCGGGCGAGCGGATCGACTGGTGGTATCACAACTTGGGCTCCGTCACCGGCGCGGGCGTGGCCGAGATCACCAACCAGCTCGAATATGACGACGACGTGGCGCATCAGGCGATCCAGAAGCTCTACGACCTGTCGCGCGGCGCCGATCCGCGGCCCTGGTGCCTCACGGTCAGCTTCACCCATCCGCACGATCCCTTCGTGGCGCGCCGGAAATACTGGGACCTCTACGAGGACCATCCAATGCTCGAGCCGCCCGCCTCCATTCCCTACGAAGCCCAGGACAGCCACTCGCGCCGCCTGATGGATGCCTGCGATTTCAAGGCGTTCGACATCACGCCCGAGCAGGTGCGCCGCGCGCGGCAGGGCTACTTCGCCAATATCTCCTATGTGGACGACAAGATCGGCGAGATCCTCGCCGTACTCGAGGCCTCGCGTCAGGAGGCCATCGTCGTCTTCGTCTCGGATCACGGCGAGATGCTGGGCGACCGCGGCCTCTGGTTCAAGATGAGCTTCTTCGAGGGCTCGGCCAGGGTGCCGCTGATGATCGCGGCTCCCGGCCTGCCCGCCGGGCGGATCGCGGCGCCGGTTTCGACCATCGACGTGACGCCCACGCTCTGCGCGCTGGCCGGCATCGACATGGGCGAGATCGCGCCCTGGACCGATGGCATCAGTCTGGTCCCGCTGGCCGAAGGCGAACTGCGTCCCGAGCCCGTGTTCATGGAATATGCGGCCGAGGGTTCGATCACGCCGCTGGTGGCGATCCGCGAGGGGCGCTGGAAATATGTCCGCTGTCTCGCAGATCCCGAACAGCTGTTCGATATCGAGGCGGATCCCGGCGAGCGGACGGATCTGGCGGCCGATCCGGCCCATGCCGACACGCTGGCGCGGCTGCGGTCCCTCTCGCAGGCGCGCTGGGATCTCGCGGCCTTCGACGCCGCCGTGCGCGAAAGCCAGGCCCGGCGCTGGATCGTCTACGAGGCGCTGCGGCAGGGCGGCTATTACCCGTGGGATTACCAGCCGCTGCAGAAGGCTTCCGAGCGCTACATGCGCAACCACATGGATCTGAATATTCTCGAAGAGAGCAAGCGCTTCCCGCGGGGCGAATGAACCGCCCGCGGCCTCGTCCGCGGCAGCGCCGTGGGCAGGGGTTCGATGCCCCTGCCCACGGCTCCCCCGCCGCCCGGTGGCCCTACGGACGCGTGCGCTCGAGAGCGGCCGCATCGTAGCCGCTCCGCTCGAATAGATCGCGCGCTGCGCGCAGCTCCTCGGGCGCGATCTTCGGGTCGCGGTGCAGCACCCAGCCTGCAATCCGCGTGGGCGTGCCGACCACGAACGTGCGCCCGTCGCGCGACTGGCCGAGGATCCAGTAGTCGCCGCCGAAGGGCACGCCCTGCAGGTTCACCGTCAGCTTGCCCGGCGCCACCACCTCGGCCGTCCCCGAGATCTCGCGCAGCGTGCCGCCCACCCGGCAGCGGTTGGTCAGCGCGATGCGCCCGTCCGGCAGCGGCTGGTAGTCGGCCGTGGTGCCCGTGCAGCCCCTCTGGAACGGGGCGGGGTAGCTCGCCACCTCATACCAGCGGCCCGCGAGATCGACCGGCTGCACCGCCGGATCGAGGAAGAGCGGCGCCCCCAGCCAGCGCTGCGAGGGCACATGCCGCTCGCAGGCCACCAGCGCAAGAAGGGCGAGCAGGGCCACTGCTTTCATCCGGATCTCCCTTGTCCGTTGTCGCATTCCCAGAGGCCCGGCACCCGCGCCGCGCCCCCTCACTGTCTCCGTCTCGGTCGCGGTCACGCGGCGTCGAGCAGCCCCCTGCCCCGCAGCAGCGCCTCCACCCCCGGCATCCGGCCGCGGAACGCGGTATAGAGCGCCTCCGCCTCCTCCGATCCGCCGGCCGAGAGCACATGCCGCTCGAGCTTGCGCGCCATCTCGGGATCGAAGGCCCCGCCCGCTTCCTCGAAGGCCGCGAACGCGTCCGCATCCATCACCTCGGACCACATGTAACTGTAATAGCCCGCGGAATAGCCGTCGCCAGAGAAGACATGCGCGAAATGCGGCGTGGCATGGCGCATCCGGATCGCCTTCGGCATCCCGAGCCCCGCCAGCACCTCCGCCTGCTTCGCCATCGGATCGGCCGGGGGCGCGCCCTCGTGGAAGGCCAGATCCACCATCGCCGACGAGATGAATTCGACCGTGGCAAAGCCCTGATCGTAGGTCGAGGCCGCGAGCAGCCGCTCGCGCATCTCGGCCGGCATCGGCGCCCCGGTCTGCCAGTGCCGCGCATGGGCCTCCAGCACCTCCGGCACCTCGAGCCAGTGCTCGTAGAGCTGGCTCGGCAGCTCCACGAAGTCGCGCGCAACCGACGTGCCCGAGATGAAGCCGTAGGTCACGTCCGACAGCATCTGATGCAGCGCATGGCCGAACTCGTGGAACAGCGTCCGCGCATCGTCCCAGGACAGAAGCGCGGGCTCACCCTTGGCGAAGTTGCAGACATTGACCACGATCGGCCGCACCTCGCCGCCGAGCCTGCGCTGCCCGCGCATGGTCGAACACCAGGCGCCCGACCGTTTCGAGGACCGCGCAAAATAGTCGCCGAGGAACACCGCCATGTGCCGCCCCTCGCGCGTGACGTCCCAGGCGCGCACGTCCGGGTGATAGAGCGGCACGTCGAGCGGCCGGAACTCCAGCCCGAACAGGCGCCGTGCGCAGTCGAAGGCCGCCTCGATCATCCGCTCGAGCGGCAGGTAGGGCTTCAGCGCCGCCTCATCGAGATCGAACTCGGCCGCGCGGCGCTTCTCGGAATAATAGCGCCAGTCCCAGGGCTCGAGATCGCCGTTGATTCCGTCGCGGTGCATCATGGCCTCGAGCACCGCCCGGTCCGCCTCGGCGCGGGCCTTGGCGGGCGTCCAGACCCGCAGCAGCAACTCGCGCACCGCCTCCGGCGTCTTGGCCATCTCGGTCTCGAGCTTGTAGGAGGCAAAGTCCGGGTAGCCCAGAAGCTGCGCCCGCTCCGACCGCAGCGCAAGGATCTCCGCCGCGACCGCCCGGTTGTCGGAGGCATTGCCGTTCGCCCCCCGCGCCACCCAGGCCTCGTAAGCCCGCCGCCGCAGCTCGCGCCGCGGCGAGAACTGCAGGAAGGGCACGATCAGCGAGCGGTTGAGCGTGACAATCGGCCCTCCGGCGCCGCGCTCGGCACCCGCCGCCCGCGCCGTCTCGACCACGAAATCGGGCAGCCCCTCCAGATCCTCCTCGGCGAGCGCCATCGTCCAGTCGCGCTCATCGGCCAGCAGGTTCTGCGAGAAGGTGGTGCCCAGCACCGCGAGCTGCGCCTTGACAGCTGTCAACTTCTCGGCCTCGGCCCCCTCCAGCTCGGCGCCCGAGCGCACGAACATCCGCCGGTAGAGCATCAGCACCCGCTCCTGCTCGGGCGAAAGGCCCAGAGCCTCCCGCCCCTGCCAGAGCGTCTCGATCCGCCGGAAGAGCGGGCGGTTGTTCACGATCTCGGAGGAAAAGGCCGACATCTTCGGCGCAAGCTCGCGCTGCAGCGCCTCGCGCGCCGCGTTGCTGTCGGCGCCGGCGAGGTTGTAGAACACCCCCGCCACCCGGTCGAGCGTCTCCTCGGACAGCTCCAGCGCCTCGATCGTATTGGCGAAGGTGGGCGCTTCGGGATTGTCCGCGATGGCCGCGATCGCCCGGCGCGCCTCCGCGAGTCCCGCCTCGATGGCGGGACCGAACTGGTCGTCGCGGATCTCGGCGAAGGGCGGCAGGGCAAAGGGCGTGGTCCAGGGGGCGAGCAACGGGTTGGGCATGGCGGATCTCCTTCGCCCCCAAGGCTAGGGCGCGACCCGCCTGCCGTCCATCCCCGCCGATCGGGCGGCCATGCCCTCCCCGCCCGTCAGCCGGCGTTGCCCGTCCCGCCGCAGACCGGGCAGCCGGGGCGCGGCTTCAGCCCGATCCGCCGCGTCTCGCCCCAGAGTGCATCGTAGATCAGCAGCGCACCGCGCAGCGTGGCCCCCGCGCCGGTCAGATGCTTCACCGCCTCGACCGCCATGATCGAGCCCACCACGCCCGGCAGCGGCGCGATCACGCCCGCCTCGGCGCAGGTGGGCACGAGGCCCGGCGCCGGCCGCTCGGGGAAGGTGCACTGGAAGCAGGGCCCGCCCGCCGCCGGATGGTAGAGGCTCACCTGCCCTTCCCACTGCGCGATGGCGCCCGCGATGAGCGGCTTGCCCGCCGCCACCGCCACCCGGTTGACGAGATAGCGCGTGTCGAAATTGTCGGTCCCGTCGAGGATCAGGTCATAGTCGGCCAGCAGTGCCGCCGCATTTTCCTCGGTCAGCCGACGCTCGTAGGGCCGCACCTCGATGAAGGGATTGAGCGCCCGCATCGCCTCGGCCGCGGAATGGACCTTGGGCCAGCCGATCCGCGCATCGGTATGGATCACCTGCCGCTGCAGGTTCGAGGCCTCGACCTGGTCGGCATCGATCACCCCGACCGTCCCCACTCCCGACGCCGCAAGGTAGAGCAGCGCGGGCGAGCCCAGCCCCCCGGCGCCCACCACCAGCACGCGCGCCTGCTTCAGCCGCTTCTGTCCCGGCCCCCCCACCTCGCGCAGCAGGATATGGCGCGCATAGCGCTCGAGCTCGGCCGGCCGGAAGGCGCCCGGCGCCGCGGCCGGCCGAACGGGCGCCGCGCGCCGCCGCAGGGCCCCGAGCGCCAGCCGGTAGCCCAGCCCCAGCACCGCAACGCCGCCCAGCACCAGCCAGGGCTCGGCGCGGCCGCCGGTGGCCGCCCGCAAGGGATGGGCCTCGGGCAGCAGCAGATGGGCCAGCACCACCGCCAGCCACAGACAGGCCAGCATCAGCAGCCTGAGACGTCCCGGCACGCCGAAGGCCCAGCCCAGCCCCCAGAGCACCACGGCCAGAAGACCCAGCGCCAGCATCACGCGGTCCCGGTCGAGCCGAAGCCGCCCGCGCCCCGCGCCGTGGCCCCGAGCCCGTCTGCCAGCTCGAACCGGGCCTGCACCACGGGCGCCACCACCATCTGCGCGATCCGGTCGCCGTGCGCCACCCGGAAGGGCTCGTCCCCCAGATTGACGAGGATCACGCCCAAGGGCCCGCGATAGTCGCTGTCGATCGTGCCGGGGCTGTTCGGCAGCGAGATCCCGTGTTTCAGCGCCAGCCCCGAGCGCGGCCGGATCTGCACCTCGAACCCGTCGGGGATCTCGATCCTGAGCCCGGTCGGCACCAGCACCCGCCCGAGCGGCGCCAGAACCAGCCCCTCGGCCCGGCTCTCCGGCGGCAGGTTCGCCCTGAGGTCGGCCCCCGCCGCGCCCGCCGTCTCGTAGCCAGGCAGAGGCAGCGCCGTATCCGCCCAGTCTTCCCGGATCACCCTCACCACCGGCCGCATCCTCGCCTCCGTCTCTTCCTGCCCGCCCTCTCCCGCCGGACAGGGCGGGCTTCGGGTCGCGCTTTCATTCTGGTCCAAATATCCCCGCCGGAGGCGCACGCATCCTCAGGCGATCCGCTCGGCGATCCGGGCGGCCAGTCGCTCTGCCACCGCCGCCTTGTCCATCCGCGGCCAGTCCTCGACGCCCGTTTCGGTGATGAGATGCACCGCATTCTCGGTCCCGCCCATGATGCCCGTCGCAGGCGAGACATCGTTCGCCACGATCCAGTCGCAGCCCTTGCGGGCGCGCTTGGCGGTGGCATGGGCCAGCACCTCGTCGGTCTCGGCGGCAAAGCCCACCACGAGCCGCGGGCGGCCCTCGGCCCTCCGCGCGACCGTGGCGAGGATGTCGGGGTTCTCGGCGAAGGAGAGCGCGGGCCCGCCCGTCCCCTTCTTCATCTTCGAGCCGGAGGCATTCTCCACGCGCCAGTCCGCCACCGCCGCGGCGAAGATCGCCGCCTCCACCGGCAGCGCCGCCTCGACGGCCGCCATCATCTCGCGCGCCGTCTCGACCCGCACGAGCTCGACCCCGGGCGGCGGGGGCACGGTCGCGGGCCCGGTGACGAAGGTCACCCGCGCGCCCAGATCGCGCAGGGCCGCGGCGATGGCCGTGCCTTGCGCGCCCGACGAGCGATTGGCGATATAGCGCACCGGATCGATCGGCTCATGGGTCGGCCCCGAGGTCACCAGCACCCGCCGCCCGGCGAGCGGCCCCGCCCCCAGCGCCGTCTCGATGGCGGCGAGGATCTCCATCGGCTCGGCCATCCGCCCCGGCCCGTATTCGCCGCAGGCCATGTCGCCCTCGTTCGGCCCCACCGCCAGCACCCCGTCGCACGTGAGCGTCGCGAGGTTCCGCTGCGTGGCCGGATGCTGCCACATCCGCACGTTCATCGCCGGCGCCATCAGGACGCGCGTGTCGGTGGCCAGCAGCAGCGTCGAGGCCAGATCGTCCGCCCGGCCCTGCGCCATCCGGGCCATCAGATCGGCCGTCGCAGGCGCCACGACCACCAGATCGGCCACCCGCGACAGGGCGATATGCCCCATCTCGGCCTCCTGCGTGAGGTCGAAGAGCTCGCGATGCACCTGCTCGCCCGCCAGTGCCGCAACCGAAAGCGGCGTCACGAATTCCGCCGCGGCCCGGGTCATGACCGGCGTCACCGCGGCCCCGCCCTCGCGCAGGCGGCGGATCAGCTCCAGCGTCTTGTAGGCCGCGATCCCGCCGCCGATGATGAGGAGTATCCGTTTTCCGTCCAGCATTCCGTGCCCCCCGAGGCCGAAGCCAAGCTGTAGGGGCCCGGGCCGGGCGTGACAAGCCGCTCTCAGCCCGCCCCGCCGCCCTCCGCGAAGCCCGCACACGGGTCGGGCCGCGGCGCCGGCGCCGTCACCAGCCACAGATCGAAAGGCACCTCCCCCTCGGGCGGCGCCTCGAACTGGCCGATGGACAGGACCCGCAGCGCGGGCGCCGCCTCGGCCAGCAGAGCCGGCACGCCCACGTCGCGCCGCGCATGGCCCGTGCCGGTGATGACGGCGACCGGGCCGCCGGTCTCCTCCATCGCCTCCATCACCGCGCGCGCGAGCGCCGCATCGCGCAGCCGCTGCGCCTCGACCATGCCGGACAGGAGATCGGCCGGCAGCGCCCCGCAATGGGCCACCCTCTGCTCCTCGATCCGCTCCGCCAGATCCTCGGGCGCGAGCGGCCGGTCGAGGCCGAAGCGGGCGGCCTCGGCCCCGAACGCCGCGGCGGCTCCTTCCGACACGGCCGCGCGGGCCTCGTCGCGCGGCACCTCGGCGCCGAACACCTGCGCCTCGGGCGCGGCCAGCAGGATCGGATGATACATGGCGAAATCGGGCCAGCCCGACCGATCCCAGTCGAGCACCGCGGCAAGGCGACGCTCGGAGGGGCGCAGGTCGGGCGTGACCAGCGCCGCCTTCTCGGGTGTCAGCATCTCGAAGACGAGAGCGGCGGGCCTGAGGCCCGCCACCGCCAGCGCCTGATTTTCATGGTGGCGCGGATTGTCGTGCACCTCGCCCAGGATCACCACATCGGCCGGCGTCAGACGCGCCAGCTGGGCCGGTTCGATCCGGTCGGCCAGCCCCGGCCGGGCGACGACGGCCAGCCCGGCCGCGAGGAGGAAGCTCCGTTTCATAGGAGGAAGTGATGCACCTCCCGCGACTGGGCTTCAAGGCTCCGCCGCATCTTCGCAAAGGCCGCTGCTTCAAGCTGCCGCACCCGCTCCTTGGAAAGCTTCAGTTCTTCGCCGAGGCTTTCGAGCGTCCGGGGCACGTCGCGCAGCTTGCGTTCGGTCACGATGAACCGCTCGCGCGCGTTCAGCTGCTGCATGGCCGACACCAGCCAGCCCCGCAGCCGCGCGGCATCGAGCGAGCCCTCCACCACCTCGGCCGCCTGTGCCGAATCGTCCTCGAGCGCGTCGATCCACTCCCGCCCCTCGTCATCGGCCGACTGGGTGGCGTTGAGCGAGAAGTCCGAGCCCGAGAGCCGCCCCTCCATCATCTCGACATCCGAGAGCGGCACGCCCACGTCATGAGCCACCATCTCGCGCAGCTGATGCGCATCGAGCGCTTCGCCCCGTTGCGAGGCCTCGCGCTCGAGCCGGGCCTGCACCCGGCGCATGTTGAAGAACAGCGCCTTCTGGCTGGAGGTGGAGCCGGTCCGCACCAGAGACCAGTTCCGCATGACGTAATCCTGGATCGAGGCCTTGATCCACCAGACGGCATAGGTCGAAAAGCGCACGCCGCGGTCGGGATCGAACTTGTCGGCGGCCTTCATCAGCCCGAGCGACGCCTCCTGGATCAGGTCGTTCATCGGCGCGCCGTAGCGGCGGTATTTCGAGGCCATCGAGATCGCAAGGCGCATGTAGGCGGTGATCAGACGGTGGAGCGCCCGCTCGTCGCGCTGGTCCCGCCAGGCATAGGCGAGGCGCAGCTCCGTCTCTGCGTCCAGAAGCTCCGCCCTCATCGCTTGGCGCGACATCGTTTGATCGGTATATCCGTCCAGTGCCATCAGGACCCCCTGTCGAACCCGGCCGCGTCTCGGGATTTACTACGGAAAAAACACATGTCCGGATCACATATTTTCGCGCTGCCCCCGCTCACGCTTGTGCTGGGAGGGGCGCGGTCCGGAAAATCTCGGCTGGCGGAACGGCTTGTCATCGGGTCGGGCCGCCCCATGTTCTACCTGGCCACCGCCGAACCATGGGATGACGAGATGCGCGAACGGATCGCGGCTCACCGCCACGACCGGGGCAGCGGCTGGCAGACCGTCGAAGAACCGCGCCATCTCTGCCCTGTCTTGTCACGGATGCCTCCCGAGGCTTGCGTCCTGCTGGATTGCGCGACGCTCTGGCTGACCAATCATCTGCTTGCGGAAAGCGACCTCGATGCCGAAATCGCCTCGCTTCTTCATGCGCTTGGGGCCTGTGCGGCGCCCGTTGTCGTGGTGTCCAACGAGGTGGGGTGGTCCATAGTTCCCGAAAATTCTTTGGCAAGGCGCTTCCGCGACGAACAGGGACGGCTGAACCAGCGCCTCGCGGCGCAGGCGGAGCTGGTGGTGGCCGCCATGGCGGGGCTGCCGCTCCCGCTGAAGGGCCGCCTGCCCGAGGGGTTCGCATGACGCGCCTGCACTGGGTGCGCCATGGGCCGACGCACGCAACCGTGATGGTGGGCTGGACCGATCGGCCCGCCGATCTCTCCGATGGGGCGGCCCTCGCGCGGCTGGATGCGGCGCTGCCGCGGGAAGCGCGGCTCGTCTCCTCCGATCTCTGGCGGGCAAGGGCCACGGCCGACCGGCTCGCCGAGGGCCGCCTGCGGCTACCCGCCGACCCACGCCTCCGCGAAATCCATTTCGGCGCCTGGGAGGGCCGCAGCTTCGCCGAGATCGAGGCCGGCACGCCGCAGCGCATGCGCGCCTTCTGGCAGGAGGCCGGCCCCGCCCGCGCCCCGGGGGGCGAGACCTGGCACGAGCTTCAGGCCCGCGTGACCGAGGCGCTGCAGTCGCTCTGCGCCGCACACCCGGACGAGGAGATCGTGATCGTCTGCCATTTCGGCCCGATCCTCGTGGCCCTGCAGGTGGCACTGGGCCTCGGCGTGCAGGAGGCTTTCGCCCATCGGATCGAGCCTTTGTCGATCACCTCGATGACATTGGTGGGGGGCAACTGGCGCGTCGAGGCGATCAACCGCCTCGCCTGAGGCCGGCTGCGGCGACGCATCGCGCGCACCGGCCTCCGGCAGCCCGCCTGCAGCTGTTCCCCGCCCTGCAGGAAAGTGGCCGGCTCCCGCAGCATCCTGTTGCAGCCGCCTCGGCAAGCCGCTATACCGCGCCCAACGCACCCGTAGCTCAGCTGGATAGAGCGCTGCCCTCCGAAGGCAGAGGTCACACGTTCGAATCGTGTCGGGTGCGCCAGAAATCAGACAGTTAGCGGTTAGCTGGACAGCAGCGCCACGGATACGCCCCGGAAACCGGCGGTTTCGAGCGCTGCGCGGTCATTTCCGTCGCCTCTCCATCGCCTCGACGGCGCTCGCCTGATGGTCCGGATGGTGGTGGGCATAAACCTCCTCCATCGTCTCCCGCGACACGCCGAAGAAACCGCCCGCCTCCCACATGTCGGCACCCCGCTGCATCGCCCAGGTGATCGCCGTGTGGCGAAGGACATGCGGCGTCGTGTCGGACAGATCGATCTCGCGCCCCGCCTTCGCCGCCAATTCGGCGGCCTTCACCACGGCTCCCGCCCAGGCCTTCTTGATGTCGGCGACCCGGTTGTCCCGCTCTCCGTCCCGACCGACACGCGCCAAAACCTCGGCCTCGATCCGCTTGCGATCCGCCAGGGCGAAGCGGGCGTGAAGCAGTTGGGCTGCCACGCTGCGCGCACGCAGCGCTGCGACCGCCTCGATTGCGTCATCCACCGAGTTTCGCACCCAGACACAGGCCGCTCCCCTCCGCACCGCCTCCGCCAGAAGGTCGGCCGCGTCCTCGGCCTGCTGCACCCGGGTGACGCGAACGGCTCCCTTCACCGGACGTCTATCGGGTGGAAATTCCACCCTCGCCTCCCCTCCCGCCAAGGTGAGCGCCGGGTAGGCAGGTCCCGGATTGTCTCCGCCATACGTCGCCAGCAAGCGTCCCCGCAATGCCATAGGCAGGGTCGCCGTCGGCAGAATGGCCGAACCTCCGGCCGCGCGGTGCGTCTGCAAGAGGCGCTCCAGTTCGCGCCCGATGTAGGGTTCGCCCATCTCATGCACCTCATCCTCAATCAGGATCTTGGAGGAGAGGCCGAAGTGCCGCAGGGTCTGGTGTCGGACAGGCAGCACGGAGAGCAGGGCCTGATCGATCGTGCCCACCCCCACATCGGCCAGAAGGGCGCGACGGCGGCTTTCGGCAAGCCATTGGGTGCAGGATGCTGCATCCTCCGCTCGGGGCTTTCCGACCACGAGGTCGCGGAAGCCCTCGGACAAGCCAGCGCGACCGTGTGCGAGAGTCAACGACGGCGCAGTCAGCATCCGTCCGATCACCTGTTCCGCGCGGCTGAACATCGCGTCGCTGGTCGCCATGGTGGGCAAGGCAAAGTAGAGACCGCGTCCCTTGCCTGCCGCGATCATCCGATGCGCCAGAAGGAGCGCCGCCTCGGTCTTGCCTGCGCCCGTTTCATCCTCGATCACGGCCAGCGTCGGGCCCGACGGCAACAGGATCTCGGCGCAGGCGGCCTGCAACGGGCGCAGCGCGAAGTCGAACAGGCGTCCCTGTTTCACGGCGCTCCCCGCCAGACCGGCCGCAGAGACGGCTTCTTCGGCGCGAGCCTGGGCGCAAGCCAGATAGGCCGCAAGTTCCGGCCGAGTGCCATCCGGCGGAAACCACATCATGTTGGAGCCAATCCAGTCTGCCGCCATGCGGAGCCCGGGAAGGCACCAAGACAAGGCGGTTGTATCCACCCCGCACTCGAGCCCCGACAGCGAGGCTTCGGGCCAAAGGTCACAAAGCGCCTCGATCACCTCGGCCGCCGGCTCCAGGCCCGAGCCTAAAGATGTGAGCGCCGCCCGAAGCCCCCGCGCGGCGGTCGGAAGCCCGGGCCGCCCACCGAGATCGAGATCCGACGGCTGGCCATGATGGCCGGCAACGGACGCGTAAAGCGCTTGCCGTTGGCGCCAGGTCCCGCCGATCCTTCTCGCCAACCGCTCGTCATGCGCGAAAAGAAGCGCCTCTGTCAGTTGCCAGTGCCTGAACTTCTACGGCTGGCCGCTTTCGATCATGGCGCGGAAGCTGTCGCTGATCTTTCCAAGGTCGTGCAACGCCACGAGCAGCACGAGGGCGCCGCGCAACGCCGGCTCGAACTGGAAAGGTGCAATCAGGCGCTCGGCCACGGCCGCTACGTCCAGCATGTGCAGCACGGCGGAATGCCTGACGGTTGAGCCGTCCGGTGCACTCTTTCCGGGCCAATCGAAAAGCTGATTGGTTACCTCGCTCGCCGCCACTCTTCCCTGTCCGCCCACCGACTCACAGATCGCCCCAACCTACACTCATCGCCACCTTGCTCTCCGTACGGCAATTAGTCTTCAGCTTTTACCTCATGCGAGCCCCCTGCCCTCCGCCCATTATGGTGGGGCCGGGTTTGGACGGCTGCGGCTAAAGGTCTTCGGCGGCAGCTTCAACCACCCCGCCCATGCGGGGCGGCTCCCAGCTCAATC
This sequence comes from Cereibacter sphaeroides 2.4.1, assembly GCF_000012905.2. Taxonomy (NCBI): domain Bacteria; kingdom Pseudomonadati; phylum Pseudomonadota; class Alphaproteobacteria; order Rhodobacterales; family Paracoccaceae; genus Cereibacter; species Cereibacter sphaeroides. The sequence goes on from NC_007493.2 coordinate 2,346,957, forward strand.
CCAAAGCTGCCGCCCGCGCGAGCCGCAGCGAAAGACCGCAGGCGGCGCTCTGCCGCCCTTCGGGACCCGCGCAGCATGACGCCAAGTGCCGGCACGCCGGGCTGAAAGCCGACTTGTAGCGCTGCCGCGCGGCACTCGCAGCGAAACTCGGCAAGAGGAGAAGATTCTCGCTTCTCGATGTCACAACCGCCTTCCCTCGCCCGTCATGGGGGTGTCAGTTGCAAAAGGAGAGAGCGATGACGCCCCGCATGACCGACCATTTCAAACGCATCGGCCAAGCCTTCCAGGGACTGGTCACCTTCGAGACCGAACTGCGCAAGGGTCCCCTGGAACCAGCGCTGCTGCATCTGGTGAAGATGCGCGCCAGCCAGCTCAACGGCTGCGCCTTCTGTCTGCAGATGCACGCTTCCGAGGCGCTGAAGGACGGCGAAACCCACCTGCGGCTGCACATGCTGGCGGGCTGGCAGGACAGCTCGCTGTTCTCGCCGCGCGAACGGGCGGCGCTGGCCTGGACCGAGGCAGTGACGCTCATTGCTCAGAGCCACACGCCGGATGCGGACTGGGAGGCGCTACGCGCCGAATTCTCCGAGGATGAGGCGGCCTATCTAACCTTCGCCATCGCGGCGATCAACCTGTGGAACCGAACCCAGATCGCCTTCCGCGTGGCCCATGCCACCGAGCTTCCGGCCGAGCGCGCCCGTGTCGCCTGACGTCTACCTGCAGATTTTCGAGACGCGGCGGCCCCAGCTGCTGCGTCTTGCTTATCGGATGCTGGGCTCCCATGCCGAGGCCGAAGATGTGGTACAGGAGGCATGGATCCGCTGGCAGGCCGCCGATCAGGCACAGATCGCCATCCCGGCGGCTTGGTTGAACCGGGTGGTGTCGCGCCTCTGTCTGGACCTGATGCGCTCGGCCCGGCACCGTCGCGAGAGCTACATCGGGCCTTGGCTGCCCGAACCGCTGATTGAAGAGGAGGATGCCGATCACCGCCCGGACAACCTGACCCTGTCGCTGATGATGGCGCTGGAGCGGCTGTCCCCGCTGGAGCGTGCCGCCTTCCTTCTGCATGACGTCTTCGGCCAGTCCTTCGATGAGGTGGCGCTGGCCCTCGACCGCTCACCTTCAGCGGCACGCCAGCTGGCGGTGCGCGCGCGGGCACATGTCCATATCGACCGCCCGCGCTACAAGGTGGAGCGCGAGGCAGCGGAAGGCCTGACCCGCGCCTTCTTCGAGGCCTGCAAGACGGGCGATGCGGCGGTTCTGTCGGGCCTCTTGGCCGAAGACGCGGTGCTGCATTCGGACGGTGGCGGCAAGGTCTACAACCTGCTGAACGTGATCGTGGGCGCCCAAAAGCTGCTGCGGATGTTCACCAGTCTGTCGCGCAAGCGGGGGGACGAGATGGAATTCGTGCAATTCACCTTGATCGACGCTCTTCCCGGCTATGTCTGGCGAATGGGAGACCAGATCCAGACCACCGCGCTGGAGGTCGAGGACGGCCGCATCACCCGGGTCTACACGACACGCAATCCCGACAAGCTGACCCGTATCAGGCTCAACTGATCGTGCCACAGGGGGGCGGCTTCCGGGTACGCGGCCACGCAGCATTGGTCGAGGCCGACCGGCAGCTTTGGGCCGGGTGCGCATGGTTGGGCGAGCCGCGTCCTTCCGAGCGCGGTGTCCGCTAGATGCGCATCGCGGCCATCAGAACGCGGCACGGCGAAGGCGCGCAGGCAGCTCTGCGGACATGCGACCCTCCCGGAGCTGCCGCCGAAGCGGCCGCTTGCGCGTGCCGAAGCGTGAGGCGCGCGCAGCGCTTTGCTGACCGTCGAGCCCATTGCGGCATGGCCAGCGGCACCGACGCGGCAGGCGGGGAGCGGTCTGACGGCGGCGCGGCAGGGTGGTCGCAGAAACCCACGCTAGCGGACGCTCGCTCCGATGCAGCAATTGGCAGCGATGCGGAGGAAGCGGACCGTAATTCCCAAGGGCGCCTTCCGATGTTGACGCCATTCACGTTCATTCAGGTCCCTGAAACACCGCTTCAACGTTGTTTCCAGCCGGATCGATGACGAAAGCCGCATAGTATCTGTCATGATAACTCGCGCGTACGCCCGGGGCGCCGTTGTCTATTCCGCCAGCGATCACGCCTGCGGCATGAAATGCCTGCACCTCTTCACGGCTCCCGGCACGAAAGGCCACATGAACCGGAGCGGGCTCTGTTCCCTGAACCTCAGTGAGGAAGAGCTCGACGCGGTCGCGCCCGAAGCCGGCAACATTGCCTTCGGCGCGCTCCACATAGAACCTCCTGTCTATGCCCAAGGTCGCGAGGGCTGCTTCATAGAACCGCCGGGTCTCTTCCAGACGGGTGGTTCTGAGGCTCACATGATCGAAAATGCTCATCCGGCTGTCCTTTCATTGACTGCCTTGATTGTCCGCAGGCGGTGTCAGACGGTCGGCAGCATTCCCCCGTCCAGGCGAAGGTTCGAGCCGGTGATGTAAGAGGCGCGGGGACTGGCGAGGAAGGCCACGGCATCCGCGATCTCATCCAGCGTGCCAACCCGTCCTGTGGGGACGCTCGCGAAGAGTGGAAGGGCCTCTGCTTCCACCACTTCCCATGGCGCTTCCGGCGCAATGCCCCGCTGCTGCGCCACCTCGCGAAACTTGCGGTCGAGCTTCTCGCTGTGGATCGTGCCGGGAGACACGGTATTCACGGTCACCCCATCGGCCGCAACGGCCTTGGCCATCGAGGCAGACATCGCCAGCATCGCGGCCTTGGCGGCCGAATAGTCCGGGTTGCCGGCAGGTGGCATCAGCGCGGCGAGGCTGGAAATGTTGATGATCCGTCCCCACCCGGCATGGCGCATCTGTGGCAGGACCGCCTTCGCAATGCGCATGGCCGCCAGCACGTTGGCATCATAAGTTGCTGCCCATGCGCCAGCCTTTGTCGTGGCCCAGTCCGAATTCCCGCCCGAGCCGCCTGCGTTGTTGACGAGGATGTCGATGTCTCCGATGGCGCGCACCTCAGCGAGAAGAGTATCAACCTCCGCTTCCTCTGTCAGATCCCCCGTCACGACATGCGCCGTTCCGCCGTCCTGCCGGATTTGCCGCGCCACGGCAGTCGCTTGTTCCCGGTCGCGCCCGTGAACCATCACCACCGCGCCTGCGCGTGCCAGCCCGCGTGCGATACCGGCGCCGATGCCCTTGCTGCTTCCGGTCACCAAGGCAATCTTACCTTCGAGATGTAGATTCACGGTCGGGCTCCTTTTATGGTGAAGCCATGATGTAGGAACGACATGATGGACCCCTCAAGAACGCACAAAAAGGTGCCTGTGGCCGAGCTCGATCGGAGTGCCTGCCTCGGACCGGATGGCGCGGTGGCTCAGGTCGCCCGGTGCCTGAAGATGATCAGCGGACGATGGAAGCTGCCTATCCTTTTCCGACTTTATGCCGATGGGATGCAGCGCAGTTCCCTGCTCCTGCGCGACATTCCCGACGTTTCGCAGAAGATGCTGACCCAGCATCTGCGCGAACTCGAGGACGACGGACTGGTCCGGCGGACGGATTTCGGTGAAAAGCCCCCACGGGTGGAGTATCGCCTGACTGACCGTGGCGAAGCGCTGATGCCCGTGTTGCTTGCTGCACGCCAGTTCTCGGAGGAACACGATCGAGCTGTCTGATCATGCGGGACCCGGCTCGCGCGATCCCCTTTCATCTGGGCGCTCTTGGGCAGGTGCTGCTATCCGTGCGTGCACCTGACGATGCCCGTTTCGGGCGGCCTCGGACTCTTGCTCTTTCGGCGTGAAGGCCCGCTTCGGGTCAAGCCTGCCTGCTGCGAGCCGGCCCAACGGACGGCAAGCGGCCTGTGGTTGCGGCATCCGCGGAGTGGCCGTAGCCGCAGTTCGCGGGTCTCCCTGTGGACGGTGCAGGACGCAAGAGGTGCCGCTGGTTGCTCAGGGTTGCGGTCGCTCCATCAGGACGAGGCGCAGCCCCACTGCAACGAGCAGGCCACCCGCAGTCCGCTCCAGCCAACCCCGCAGCTTCAGCGACTGGCGCAGGCGATAGCCTATCGATCCCGCCAGAAGTGCCATTCCTCCCTCGACCACCAAGGCCACCACCCGCATGAGGATGCCCAGGAAAACGAATTGGGCCATCACCGATCCGTCTTCCGGGCGGACGAACTGCGGCAGGAAGGCCAGAAGGAAAATATGACTCTTGGGGTTCACAAGGCTGGCGATGAAACCTTCCTTGATTGCGGCTCCAGTAGAGGCATGATCGGCCGAAACGGTATCTCCCTGTCCTGCATTGCGGATCATCACGATCCCGCGCCACATCAGATATGCACCACCGCCATAACGCAGGACGTCGAAAAGCGCGGGGCTGCCAGCAACGACGTTGGCAAGTCCAAAGGCAAGCAGCGGCACCTGGATGAAGCCCGCGAGAAAGAAGCCGAAAGCGGTGAACAGGGCGGCGGCCCGACCTTGAGAGATGCCGCGCCCCACGATCAGGAAAAGATCGGGGCCGGGCGTGATCGTCAGAACGATCACCGCAGACACGAACATGAAGAGTGTGACGCAATCCATTTCAAAACGCCCACAGATGGAGGATAACGCACTTTTACAGAGCACCTGACCGTGCGCAACGGAGTGCGAGCGCCTCTTGCTGCGACTCGCTTCACCGGCGGTCTGCGCACGGCTTCCGTCGCAGGCTCGGGTATCTGCAAGCCTTCGCTGACCTCTGACCATGACTGCCGCAGCCTGCCAGTCGTTGATTGCCGCCCCGACAGACAGTCAGATGACTTCGCAGCCATTGCTGCCATGGCCTTGCTCTCTTATCCTCACGGCATCCCGCGAACACTGGAAGCCGCAGCATGAATTTCCGCACCGGGCAGCCGTCTGACGCAGCTGCTCTTGCCGCAATTTCAATCGAAGTCTGGCTGGGGACCTATATGCGGAAAGGCGTCAGCGCCTTCTTTGCTGAATATGCCTTGAATGAGTTCACATCGACAAAGATGGCGTCACTGCTGAAGGATCCGAATGAGCATGTGATTGTGTCGGAAAACGAAGGCGGAATTGACGCATTCATCCGCCTCGGTCAAGGCAGAGCAGCTCCTGTCTCCGGCTGTTCGACCTTGGAGATAGCAACTCTCTACGTTCAGCCGAGACACCACAGGAGGGGACTCGGGCGCGCCCTTCTCGAGCAGGGCCTGGCCTACGCACGTCAAGCAAGTGCTCCATCGGTCTGGTTGACAACCAATTCCGAAAATGCACCAGCGATTGCATTCTATCTCGAGCAGGGTTTTGAGAAGGTCGGCACCACGCACTTCAATATCGGGGATCAGGCGTACCTGAACGATGTCTTCAGACGCATCGTGTCAATGTGAACACCCTCGACCGGCAGCCAGGGGCTACTCAGCCTCTCGCCGAGACGTGCCTGAACGGCGGTTTCGGAGGGCCCCGTGCGGTGAACGAGCTTCGGCTCAGGGCCGAAAGCTGCGGGTGATGCGGCTGGGGATGTGCGATCAGCAACAACCGCTTCCTGTGCATCACATCGCTCCCGGAATGCACCGAGGGCGGCCGGATGCACCAGATTCCGCGAATGGACTGCAGCGACCTCGCAGGTCGCTCCCCGTTCAAGCGCACCGCGATCCTGCCTGGCGGCACCCTCTGGACTTGAGATGGGCCGCTGCGGAATCGGCGGCTCCTACCGCTCATCGTTGCAGTTGAGCTCTCCCAAGCCTTGGCGCATCTGCTCGACGTCTGCACCGTGGTGCGTGTTCAGGCGCTTCCGGTCACTCGATCGTCAAGACGATCTTGCCGCGCACACGGCCCGCTGCGGACAAGGCGAGCGCCGCCTTGACGTCGACAAAGGGGAAGGTCTTCTCGACGTGGGGTGTAACTTTGCCTGCCTCGACGAGCGCCGTAATTGCCCGGATGCTGCCGGCATTCGCCGCCGTGAAAGCCCGCTTGACGCGCACTCCGTGGGCTTTGGCTTCCTCTCCGTCGGGGAAGGCCACAATCGTGACCATAATCCCGCCCTTTCTCAACGTCGTGAGGGCTCGCTGGAACGTGTCGCCTCCGACGGTGTCGAGCACCACATCCATGTCATGGACGATCTCCTCGAACGGCCTCGCAGTATAGTCGACCACCTCATCGGCGCCGAGGGCGCGAACGAACTCCGCGTTGCGCGCCGAGGTCATGGCTGTGACATGCGCGCCCTTGGCTTTGGCCAGTTGAACGGCAAGCGAGCCGACGCCACCGGACGCGCCGGTGATCAGCAGGCGTTGACCGGCGCGGAGCCCCGCTTCATCGAACATGGCCTGCCAAGCCGTCGTGCCCGCGAGCGGCAGCGCCGCCGCCTGCGTGATGTCGAGATTTCCGGGCTTGCGCACGATATCGGCCGCATTGACCGCGACATATTGCGAGAAGGCGCCGGTCCTGACCATGCCGAAGACGATCTCCCCGCGCTCGAAGCCCGCGACGCCTGGGCCGATGTCCTCGATCGCGCCGACGAACTCGCCGCCCAGATGGATCGGAAGCGTCAGCCCCATCCGTTCCCCCGCTCCGTCCCGGATCTTCCAGTCGATCGGGTTGACCCCCGCGGCGCTGACCTTGATCAGCACCTCGCCGGCCTGAGGGGAGGGACGTTCCACCTCCGCCACCTCCACCACGTCGTTGGCGCCATAGGCGTTGATGAGGACCGTGAGCATGCGTTGACCTTGTCGCTTGGTGATCGTTCCCTGTCCTGCTAGCAGAGTCTCTCATCGACGTGTCGCCAACCTGCATCGCGGAACCGCCACCCCATGACGCGGCCCTTCACCTTGACGCGCCTGCGTAAGCCGCGCGGAGAGAGCCTGCCGGACCATTCCCACGGCGCGGCCCAGCTGACCTTCGCCGCCTCCGGCATGGTGCAGGTCCGCACGGAGGACGGCGTCTGGCTGGTTCCGCCCCAGCTGGCGGCCTGGATCCCGCCGGGTGCACCGCATCGTCTGGACATCCTGACAGATGCCGATCTGTGGATGATCTTCTGGGAGCCGTCGGCAATGGCCTGCTGGATGCCCGGGACCTTCCCCGCCCGCGCCTTCGTCTCGCGCGTGTCGCCGCTGCTGCGCTCGCTTCTGGATGCGGCCACGGCGGCCGATCCGGCATCGGAGAGGGTGGAGCTCATGGTCAGGCTGATCCTTCACGAATTGACAGCGACCGAGGAGGCGCCCACCTTCCTTCCGCGGCCGACGAGCGCGGAGGCTCGGCGCGTGGCGGATCTCGCGCTCGCTGACCGCCGTAACGAGCTGGACCTCGACACCCTTGCGCGCCGCGCGGCGACCTCTGTCCGCACGGCCAGCCGGCGGTTTCCGGAGGAGACCGGGATGACGCTGAAGGCCTGGCGCCAGCGCGCGCGCATCCTGTGGGCGATGACGCAACTCGGACAGGGCCAGCCCATCGCCCGGGTGGCCCGCGACGCGGGCTTCGCCAGCACGGCCGCCTTCTCTCATGCCTTCAGGCAGGTCACGACCGTCACGCCAAGCGCATTCCTCTCCCCGCCCTGACGGGCCGCCTGTGCCTCCGATCTGGCTGCTGCGCCTGAACGGGAAAGCCGCATTGGGTGGCTGCTCCGCACCGCTGCGCGCGGCTTCGAGTAGCAGCAATGGGCCGGGTTCATCGGCCGCGCCAGGCGTGCCGCCCCGCACGCCATGTCCGCTCCTTGCACATGGCAGAGGGTCCGGCACGCCTCGGGTGCCGAACCAACGGCGAGACCGGCAGAGGCCGTCGAGAAACTCCCGGTCGGCTGCGCTGCTTGAACCCTTCCCATCAACCCAACCGGCGCAACGGTCCGGAACATCTTGACCTGTACCGCATTAACGGCATCCGAAGAGAGGAGTTCGACATGGGATTTCTGGCACTTGACGTGACAAGGACGGGAGTGGTGCTGCGCAAGTTCGATGAACGCGGGACGCGGATCCTCGAGCGCTTCAACACGCATGAGGTGGGGATGCGCCGGGCCCTGATCACGGCGCAGCGCGAGCTTGCCCGCGACGACGACCTGACTGAGGTTAGGGCAAATGTTCAGGAGCCCGAGCTGGCGCAGCGCCTCAAGCACTGTGTGACGACCGAAGCCAGTGACGGCGGCAAGCTTCAGGCGCTCGCAGACGCGCTCTGAGTAGTGACGCCTGGCGCCTGTGGACGCGGGATGGTCAAGCCGCCCGCGCCTTCGCCGGCGCCCGAGAGCGCGGCCGAGATCGCACCATGGCCCTCGGCTTCGAGGAACCGGGCGGCGTTGTCCGGGGCGCCCTTGGTGCGGGCGAGCGCCTGGACCATGAAGCTTACAGCCACCCCGTGATGCGCCGGATCGGACGCCACGGACGCCACGGCCGGCACGGCATCCGCGCAGCCGGAGAGCCCCGCCGCGGGCGAGGATGGGAAAGGGGCGACGGGGGAAGCCAGACGTCTCGGCTTAGGCGCGACGGGGACAAAGGCCGCGCGTCAAGGCGACGTCCGGGCACGACCCCGAGGCCGCTTTCGGAGCCGCGCCTCCTGCAGGGCGTCTCATCGTCGCAATTGAAGAGCGGTTCGAGCGAAGGATTGAAGGTGGCGGACTTTTTCGAAGGCTTCACGGAGCAGGCTGAACCATGACGAAAACCGAGATCACCGAAGCCCACCGCGCCTATATCGCCTGCCTGAACCGTCAGGACTGGGAGAGGATTCACGAGCATGTGGCCGACCGGGTGACATATAATGGGGCCGTCATCGGGGTGCACGGCTACAGGAAGATGCTCGTCGAGGATTTTCGCGCGATCCCCGATCTTGCCTTCAACATCGCCCTGCTGGTCTGCGACCCTCCGGTCATCGCCAGCCGGCTGATCTTCGACTGCACGCCGAAAGACGTGCTCTTCGGATTGCCCGTGAATGGGAAACGTGTGCGGTTCGAGGAGAACGTCTTCTACCAATATCAGCAAGGGAAGATTGCGGCCGTCTGGTCGATCATCGACAAGGCGGCCGTGGCTGCACAACTCTGAATGCCTGCCGGAAGGGAGGCTCGGCCATGATGAGCGGCGCTCGGGCTGAAGGCGCACTCCGGGCTGGTTCATCGCTCCGACCGTCGCGGTTACATGATGCCGCGCCCATTCAAGCGGTCGATCGGATGGTCGGGCATGACGCATCGGAGCCGCTATCGGGAGCGGCTCGCCGCGGCTTGCGGTCGCAGAGCTCCGGACCTGCCGCAGCGGGATCAGCCGGCAATGCCGGGCACGGGGAGTGCGGACTGCCCGGATATGAGTGATCTCGACCGATCTGAAACTGTCCGGTTTTGCCGCGGCTCAGGGCCTCCCGATATTGACCGCGCGGCCACATTCTCGGCGGGCGCCATGAAGATTGACGCACCCGGGCCGCCGCAAACCCCGGTGCGGCGCGGTGCGACCCTACGGCTTTTGGACATTGCGGTGCCGGGTGGCGGGCTCTAGTCTTCGCGCCATTCTATTGAAGTGACCGGGTTTCATGGCGTTGCTGGGGTTCTTGCGATCGAGGCGAGAGGACAAGACGCCTCTCCTCGAGCGCTGTTTATCCGTCGATCTGGAAGTCCATCCCAAGACCGCCGAGATTTTCGACATGGCGGCGGTGCGGTTCGGGGATGGGCCGGCCGTCGTTGCGCCGAAGGCAAACATCCGGCAGGGACTGGATCGGCTCGAACAGGCGCTCGGCAAGGCCACGCATGTCGTAGGCCACAATATCCTGCGCCACGATATCGAGCATCTGCTGGCGGCGCGGCCGCAACTCCTCGAGAAGATGGCCGCGCCGATCGACACGCTCTGGCTCAATCCGCTGGCCTTTCCGCGCAACCCCTACCACCATCTCGTGAAGCATTATCACGACGGGCGGCTGCAGGCGGGGCATGTCAACGATCCCGAGCTCGATGCGCGTCTGGTATTCGAGGTGCTGGAAAACCAGATCGCCGCGCTGAGCGAGATCGGCGGGCGCTCGCCGGAAACCCTGATCGCCTATCACTATCTGGCCACCCGGATGGACCGGGCCGAGGGGTTCGACGCGGTCTTCTCCGAGATCCGCAGGGCACGGCAGCCCGATCGCGCCGAGGCGTTCGCGGCGATCCGGGGGCTGCTTGCCGGCAAGGCCTGCGGCGCACGGGTGGAGCCGGCGCTCGAGGCGCTGTCGGACCCGCGCGCGGGCTGGCCCATGGCCTATGCGCTGGCCTGGATCTCGGTTGCGGGCGGAGACTCGGTGATGCCGCCGTGGGTGCGCGCCGCCTTTCCGCAGGCAGCGCTGATCGTGCGCGATCTCAGGGATACCAACTGCGGCGACCCGGCCTGCGGCTGGTGCGCCGAGATGAACGACCCTGTGGGGGCTCTGCGGAAGTGGTTCGGGTTCGACGGCTTCCGTCCGCAGCCCGCGGACGCGCACGGCCGGCCGCTTCAGCAGGTCATCGTGGCCGAGGCGATGGCGCACCAGAATGTCCTCGGCATCCTGCCCACGGGCACGGGCAAGTCGGTGTGTTATCAGGTTCCGGCGCTGAGCCTGTTCGACAAGACCGGGGCGCTGACGGTGGTGATCTCGCCGCTCGTGGCGCTGATGGCCGATCAGGTGCAGGGGATGGAGCGGGCGGGGATCTCGTCGGCGGTGACCGTCAACGGCATGCTCTCGATGCCCGAACGGCAGGACGCGCTGGATCGGGTGCGTCTCGGCCAGGCGGCGATCCTGCTGATTTCGCCCGAGCAGCTGCGCAGCGTCTCGGTCCGCGCCGTTCTGGCGCAGCGCGAGGTCGGGCTCTGGGTGCTGGACGAGGCGCATTGCGTCTCGAAATGGGGCCACGATTTCCGGCCCGACTACCGCTACATCGGGCGCTTCATCCGCGAGTTCTCGGGCGATGCGACGCCCGCGCCGGTGCTCTGCCTGACGGCCACGGCGAAGCCCGAGGTGGTGCGCGACATCACCGAGCATTTCCGCGGGCGTCTGGGGGTCGAGCTCGGGCTCTTCGACGGCGGGGCCACGCGGACGAACCTGACCTTCTCCGTGCTGGCCACGACGAAGGAAAGCAAGCTCGGCGACATCATGACGACGATCTCCGGCCATCTGCCGGCGGACGAGCGATCTGGCGCCGTCATCTACTGCGCAACCCGGGCAGAGACCGAACGCATCGCCGAGTTCCTGAAGCGTCAGGGGATTGCGGCCGAGCATTTCCACGCAGGCCTGACGCCCGACGACAAGCAGACGGTGCAGGAGCGTTTCCGCGTGGGCGATCTGCGGGTGATCGCGGCCACCAACGCCTTCGGCATGGGCATCGACAAGCCCGACATCCGGCTGGTGCTGCACGCCGACATTCCGGGCTCGCTCGAGAACTACCTGCAGGAGGCGGGCCGGGCCGGGCGAGACCGACAGCCCGCCGACTGCGTGCTGCTCTATCATTCCGACGATGTGGAGCGACAGTTCACCCTGACGGCGCGCTCGCGTCTCGAACGGCACGAGATCGGCGCCATCCTCAAGGCGCTGCGCCGCATCGACGAACACACCCGCAACAGCGGCAAGGTGGTGGCGAGCGCGGGCGAGATCGTGCGCGAGGAGAAGGACCGCGCCTTCGTGCGAGACAGCGCGACGGACGACACACGGGTCAAGACGGCGGTCTCGTGGCTGGAGGAAGCGACCCTCGTCTCGCGCGAGGAAAACCGGGTGCAGGTGTTTCCGTCGTCGCTTCTCGTTCGGACGCTCGCCGAGGCAGAGGCCCGGCTGGCGGGAGCCGGGATCACCCAAACGCGTCGCAGGCAGCTTCTCGGCATCGTGCGCCACGTCATTAACACGCCGCCCGATCAGGGCATTTCGACGGACGAGCTGACAGGCATCAGCGGGCTCACGCATCGAGCGCTCGGGAAGGCCATGGCCGATCTCGAAGCCCTTGGGATCGCGCGCAACGACCTCGCCCTCACGGTCTCCGTGCATGTGGGCATCGAGAACCAGTCGCGCCAGCGGCTGACGCGGGCGGTGCGGCTGGAAGAGGCGCTGATCGCGCGGATGCGCGAGCTTGCGCCCGAGGCCGATGTGGGCCAGGGCGCGCCGCTCGATCTGGCGGCCGCGAGCCAGGTTCTGCGGGGCGAAGGACACGAGGAGGCAAGCCCGCACATCCTCGACCGCCTTCTGCGCAGCATCGAGCGGGACGGGCGCGACAGCGACGGCGGGCGCGGCAACATCCGCCTGCGCAAACTTTCCAGCAAGACGCTGGAGGTGATCCTGCAACGCTCGTGGCGGGTGGTGGGCCAGACGGCCTCGGTGCGATGGGGGGCGGCCGAGAAACTGCTCGAAGTTCTGATCGGCAAGGTGCCCACCGGCACGAGGGGCAAGGACATTCAGGTCGAGACCACGGCGGGCGAGCTGCTGGCGGCGCTGAGCGGGGATGCGATCGCGGCGGCCGGCGTGAAGGACAGGACGAAGCTCATGGAGCGCGCGCTCCTCTGGCTGCACGAGCAGCAGGTGATGACGCTGGGCAAGGGACTGACGGTGTTCCGCTCGGCCATGACCATCCATCTCAAACCGGGACATGCGGGCTTCACCAAGAAGGATTTCCTGCCGCTGGAAGACCATTACCGCGAGCAGACCCTTCAGACCCATGTGATGGCCGCCTATGCCGAGAAGGGGCTGGAGCGGATCGAGGAAGCCGTGCGGCTCTCCGAAGATTATTTCGCGCTGGATCAGGAGAGCTTCCTGCGCCGCTGGATGCCCGGCCGCGGGGTCGAGCTCCGCCGCCAGACCACGGGCAAGGCGTGGAAGCAGATCGTCGAGGATCTGGGCAACCCGGTGCAGCAGGAGATCGTCGCCGACGACCGCGAGGAGACGAACGTGCTGGTGCTGGCCGGCCCCGGCTCGGGCAAGACGCGGGTGCTGGTCCATCGCATCGCCTATCTGCTGCGGGTGAAACGCGAGGACCCGAGAGGTATCCTCGTTCTCAGCTACAACCGCCATGCCGCCGCCGAAATCCGGGCCCGGCTGCGCCATCTGGTGGGCGAGGACGCCGCGCGCGTGACCGTCTCGACCTGTCACGCGCTCGCGATGCGGCTGGTGGGCGCGAGTTTCACCGGCGGCACCGCCGAGCAGCACGACTTTCAGGACGTGCTGCGCGAGGCGGTGCGCCAGATCAATGGCGAGGGGTTGAGCCGCACCGAGGCCGAGGCCCAGCGCGAGGCGCTCATTCAGGGCTATCGCTGGATCCTCGTCGACGAATATCAGGACATCGGGCGCGAGGAATACGATCTCATCGCAGCGGTGGCCGGGCGCTCGCTCGAGGATCCCGACCAGCGGCTGAGCCTCTTTGCCGTGGGGGATGACGACCAGAACATCTACGCCTTCAATGGCGCCTCGGTCTCCTACATCCGCCGTTTCGAGGAGGATTACCGCGCGAGGCCCAAGTTCCTGACCGAGAATTACCGGTCGACCCGCCATATCGTGGAGGCGGCGAACCAGGTCATCGAACCGGCCCGGGGGCGGATGAAGGCCCGCCATCCGATCACCGTGGACAAGATGCGCAGCCTCTATCCGGGGGGCGGCGCGATGGCGCGCCACGATCCGGTCGGTCAGGGACGGGTGCAGTTTCTGGATGTCGCTGCCGATGACACGGCGCAGGCGATGGCGGCGGTCGAGGAACTGGTGCGGATCGCGCGGCTCGATCCCGATTTCTCCTGGGCGCGCTGCGCGATCATCTCGCGCGACTGGCGCAGGCTCGGCCCGGTGCGGGCCTACGCCGAAAAGCTCGGCCTGCCGGTCGAGATGGCGAATGAGAAGCTGCCCAGCCTCTGGCGCCTGCGCGAGATGCAGCGCTTCGTGGCGAGCCTGAACCGGCGGCCGGCGGCGATGCTCACCATCCCGGACATGCTCGAGCTGCTCAACGAACAGCGGTCGAACCGCTGGATCGATCTGATCGCCGAGGGCATCGCGGATCTCGCGCGCGAGCTGGGCCGGAAGACGATGCCGGTGCCCGACACGATCGAATGGGTGGCGGAATGGGCGCAGGATATCCGCAGCGCCCAGCGGGGGCTCCTGCTGCTGACCGCCCACCGCTCGAAGGGGCTCGAGTTCGACCATGTGGTGATCCTGAACGGCGGCTGGAAGACGCTGTCGCAGGGCGAGGACGGCGAGGCGCCCCGCCGCCTGTTCTATGTCGCCATGACCCGCGCACGCCGCAGCCTCGCAGTGGTCACCCACGGGCTCCATCCCTTCGTCGAGGCGGACAGCGATTGCGAGATGCTGCGCAGGGTCGAGATGCCCCGCAGGCTCGATCTGCCGCAGCCGGATCACTATCAGGTTCCCGACATGGGCGTGGTCGACCTGTCCTATGCGGGCCGGCTGCCGGAGACGAGCCCCACGCTGGCCGCCATCGCCGCGGCTCAGGTCGAGGATCCCGTAACGATCGAGCGGCGCGAGGGGAAATGGCTGATCCTCGACCGACGTCGCCGTGTCCTCGGGCGCATGGCCGGTGGCTGGGCACCGCCCGAGGGGACCGATCTCGTGTCGGGCAAGGTGGGCGCCATCGTGCGCTGGCGCCGGTCGGACAATGAGGAGCGCTTCCAGAGCTACCTCAAACGCGAGGAATGGGAGACGATCCTGCCCGAATTCGTGTTCCGGAAGACCGCGCCCGCGCGCACCGTCTGACGCAACAGGTCGGGATGCCCGGTCGACCCGCTCTCTGAGGCGGCGGCCTATCTGGTCCTGTCCTGGGTGCTGTACGGTCGATGGCTGCCCCTTGACCCGCAGGCTTCACCCTGAGCGAGGTCTCGGAGGCGGTCCCTCCTGCGCCGGACCGCGAAACCGGTGGAGGCACGTCGGGAAGGTGCGCACGGCGAGGCGGCACGGCCTTCGGTCTCTTCGCAGGCAAGCGGAAGATGCCGGTTCGAACCGGTTCAGACAGTGCAGACGACGGGAGAGGAGAGTGGTGCCCAGAGCCGGAATCGAACCAGCGACACGCGTATTTTCAATCCGCTGCTCTACCAACTGAGCTATCTGGGCACCGTTTCCGGCAGCGCCGGGTTGGTGGAGCGGTCTTTAAAGTGAAGCGCGGAGGCTGTCCAGAGGGTCCGCGAAAAATCTTCGCCGGTCAGTGCCGGGGCGCTTCGGGATCGTCCGGGCGGCGGTCGTCCGGGGTCTCCTCCTCGTCGCCCAGAGCCGGGATCCGGTAGTTGCCCTTCAGCCAGTGGCCGAGATCCACGTCGGCACAGCGGCGCGAGCAGAAGGGGCGATAGCGCGCCTCGGCGGGGCGGCCACAGATCGGGCAGGTCACGTCAGAAGCTCCGTCAGCGGGATCCGGTCGCGCTTGCGCACGAGTTCGTAGAGGCCGAGCGGGGTCCAGCCGGCGAGGCTGGTCTCGGCCGACTCGCCGCGGAAGGCGGCGCGCAGCACCTGCTCGAGCGCCACACGGTCGCGCTTGGGCATGGGGGCGAAGTCGATCACCACCTGCCCGCCCAGCCCGCGCAGCCGGAGCTGGCGCGGCAACTCGCGCGCGGCCGCGACATTGGCCTTCAGCGCCGCAGCGGGGGAGGTGTCGGAGCCGGTGTTCACATCGACCGCAACCAGCGCCCGCGTCGGCTCGACCGCCATATGCGCCCCGCCGCCGAGCGGAACCTGCGCGGACAGGAGCGCCTCGCAGGCCTCGGCCACGCCATGACGCTCGAAGGCGCCCTCGGTCTCGTCGATCTCGTCCGGAGACGGATCCGACCAGTCGCGCCAGGCGAGCTGATGGGCGCCGGGCGCATCGACCAGAAGTTCGGGCTCGCCCGCGACATCGGCCAGCACCGCCTCGGCGAGGGCCCGGGTCTCGACGATCTCGGCGGCGATCTCGGAGTCGGGAGCGGTCTCGCAGGCCGACCGCAGGATGAGGCCCAGATCATCGGCCGCGCCGGTCATCGCCTCGGCTGCGATCGCGGAGAGTTCCTCGCGCAGCGCCTCGTCGCGGATGCGGCGCGAGATGTTCAGGCCCGGCGCGCCGGGCGTGAGGATGCAGAGGCGGCTCTTGAAGAGGAGCCGCGCGGTCACCGGCACGGCCTTGCCGGGCTCGGCCACGCCCGAGACCTGCACCAGAAGACGCTGGCCCGGGGCCAGGCCCGAGACCTGCCGCAGGAAGCCCGTGCCGCCCTTGGGGAGGCGGACGAAGACGCCGCCCTGCCCCTTCACCGGCCGGTCGACGATCGCCCGGAAGATCGCCTCGGGTGCCGGACGGTCCTCGGGCGGGTCGATGAGCAGATCCTCGAGGCGGCCGTCGACGATCAGCGCCGCCGCCTCGCGGCCGCCGCGGCTGTCGAGACAGATCACCCGGCCCTTCATGCCGCGGCCCGGTAGAGGGGGACGCCCGCCGCCGCCAGCAGCGTGGCGGTCTCGGCCAGGGGCAGGCCCACGATGCCGGTGAAGGAGCCCGAGATCCAGGGGATGAAGGCCGAGGCGAGGCCCTGGATGGCATAGCCGCCGGCCTTGCCCTCCCACTCGCCGCTGGCGAGATAGGCGTTCAGTTCCAGATCCGACAGACGCTTCATCTTCACCTGACTCACCACCTCGCGCTGCCAAAGCCGGTCTCCGCGGCGGACGGCCACCGCGGTGATGACCTCATGCCGCCGGCCGCCCAGGGCCACGAGAAAGCGCGCGGCCTCGCCCGCATCGGCAGGCTTGCCGAGAATGCGACGGCCGAGCGCCACCGTCGTGTCGGCGCAGAGCACCACATCCTCGGGCCCCGCCGCGACCGCCGCCGCCTTTTCGGCCGCGAGACGGGCGCAATAGGGCCGAGGCAGTTCGCCCCGGCGCGGCTCCTCGTCGATGTCGGGGGGCAGGATGGCGTCGGGGGTCACCCCGAGCTGGGCCAGCAATTCGCGGCGACGCGGGCTGGCCGATCCGAGAATCAGCGTCACTTACTTGAAGCGGTAGTTGATGCGGCCCTTCGACAGGTCGTAGGGGGTCATCTCAACCTGCACCTTGTCGCCGGCAAGGACACGGATGCGGTTCTTGCGCATCTTTCCTGCCATTACCGCGATCAGCTCATGGCCGTTATCCAGCTCGACCCTGAATGTCGCGTTTGGCAGGAGTTCCTTCACGACACCGGGAAATTCGAGCGTATCTTCCTTGGCCATGGTCTCTCCAATGGGATTTGGCCCGCGTCAAGCGCAGGCTCGGAAGTCAAATGCGCGTTTTCGCGCCAATTTTCAAGGGAAAAAACACCCCGACTCCCAGCTGGGCAGAGGCGGCACAGGCAGGCGCCACCCCGGACGACGCCATAGCAGGCCGCCAAGGGTGAGGGGAAGCCCTCATCCGAGACTCACGCCCCCAGCCAGCCGCTCCGCCTGCTCGGGCCAGTGGGCGTGGTTCAAGACCCCGCCCTCGCGCCGGACGAGGGCCACGGCGGCCATATCGACCTCGGCGATGGCCCAGCCCGGCACATCGAGATCGGTCTCGACGAGGATGCCCGTGGCGGGCCAGCCGTGATCGGGCGGGCCGTAGATCGCGGCGCGGCCCACATTCTCATCGACCGCCGGGCAGAAGTCGCAGAGGCCCACAGTGGGCGCATGCACCACCACGCACTGATTCTCGAGCGCCCGCGCCATCGCCCCCACCCGCACCCGGGTGAAGCCCGCAAGACTGTCGGTGCAGGAGGGGGCGAGCAGGATCTCGGCGCCCTGTTCGACCATCGCCCGCGCGAGCAGGGGAAATTCGCTGTCGTAGCAGATCACGATGCCGATCCGCCCGAGCGCGGTCTCGAAGACCCGCGCCTCCGATCCCGGCACCACGTCCCAGATTTCGCGCTCGAAGCGCGTCATGATGAGCTTGTCCTGATGGCCGATCACGCCTGCGGGCCCGTAGAGAACGGCGCGGTTCACCGGCCGCGGGCCCTCGAACACCGGCGCCGAAGGCCCGAGGATATGCACCCCATGCGCCGCGGCGAGCCGGGTCAGAAGCGCCCCCACCGCCGGACCATGCCGCGCCACCTCGTGCAGGGCCGCCTCGAGATCGGCCGCGACGGCCCGGCCGCCGAGGCTCGCAAGTTCCATCGCACCGTATTCGGGAAAGACCAGCAGATCGGCCCCCTGCCCCGCGGCGCGGGACACCCAGTCCGTCAGCTTGGCCTCGACCTCGGCGAAGCTGTCGAACCAGTCGAGCGGATAGGCGGCGGCGGCGATCTTCATGGCAGCTCTCTCGGGACGGTCACAGGTCGCGGATCCAGAACTGGAGCGGCTTCTGCGTCTCGCGCTCCTCGCCCACGTCGGTCCAGCCATAGTGGGCAACCACCCCCGGAAGAGGCGCATAGCCGCGCTTGCGCCAGAAGGGCTCGTTGCTGCGGGCGGCGGCGGGGCGCAGCGGATGATCCTCGGGCCGGATCACCGAGCAGAAGGCCGAATGACGCCGCCCGAGCGCGCGGGCATGGGCCTCGCGCAGGTCGAAGAACCGGTGCCCCATGCCGTGCCCGCGATAGTCCGGCAACAGGACCGACTCGGCGCAGTAGAAGATTTCATCAAGCGGCAGGCCGGTTCGGGCAAAGGCCGCTGCGAAATCCTCGGCATGATCCTCCATCGGCGTGCCGGTCGAAGCCCCCACCAGCCGGTCGCCGTCGAAGGCGCCGACGAGGATCGCGCCGGGGCTCGTGCGGTAGGTGGACAGGTAGCTCCGCTCATAGTCCATCGAGCCCTCGTAGAGGTAGGGCCAGTCGCGGAAGACCGCGATCCGCAGGCGCGCCACCTCGTCGAGCCGGGCCTCGAGCGCCGCGCCCGTCAGGACGCGCGCCTCGAGGCTCATGCCGAGACCTGCCGGATCCAGTCGCTGAGGTTGTAGAAGGTGGTCACCCGGGCGATCCTGCCGTTCCGCAGGTCGAAGAAGGCGCCCGCGGGCAGGACATAGGTCTGGCCCTGCGCCTCGGGCAGGCCGGGATCGGTCTGCAGGTACGTGCCGTGCACCACGAATTCCGCAGCCCCCCGCGTGCCGTCCTCGGTCACGAAGATCACCATGTCGCGCAGTTCCTCGCGGTAGCTCACCCCCATGTGCGAGCAGAAGTCCGCGAATGCCTCCCGGCCGTGGCGCACCTCGCCCTCGTTCACCCGGTGCTCGATATCGTCGGTGACGCAGGCCAGCATCCCCTCCGCATCGCCCGCGTTGAAGGCTTCGTAATAGCGCCCGATCAGCTCACGTCCCGTCATCATCCCTCTCCTCTGCCCCGTCCCGCGGCGTGCCGAAGCGCGCCACCATCCGGCCGCGGATCTGGTCGCGCACCTGCCGGTAGACGGAGAGCTTCTGCTCGCGCCCCTCGCCCAGCCCCGTCGGATCCATGATCGGCCAATATTCCACATCAAGGTGATAATATCGGGTGAGTTCAAGGGCCATCCGCTGGCTCGCGGGCGAGAGCGCCACGATCAGATCGAACCCCGACAGATCGTCGCCCCAGTCCATCATCTCCTCAAAGGAGCGCGCGCGGTGACGCGACAGCTCGACCCCGATCTCCTGACAGACGGCGACGGTGAAGCCGTCGATCTCGCGGTCGTTCTTCACGCCGGCCGACTGCACATAGGCCTGCCGGCCGTAGAGCTTCTTCATCAGCCCCTCCGCCATCGGCGAGCGGACCGAATTGTGGTCGCAGCAGAACAGCACCGAGGACGGCGGCTTCTGCGGCACGGTCACCCCCAGTGCAGGACGCAGATGAGGGTGAAGAGGCGCCGCGCCGTGTCGATATCCACTTCGGCCTTGCCCTCCAGACGTTCCTTGAGCACCCGTGCACCCTCATTGTGGATGCCCCGGCGCGCCATGTCGATGGCTTCGATCTGGCTCGGCGGCAGCCGTTTGACCGCCTCGAAGTAGCTTTCGCAGATCTGGAAGTAGTCCTTCACCACCTGCCGGAAGGGGCCGAGGCTCAGGTGAAACTCGCCCACCGTCTCCTCCTCCTCCGAGCGGATATCGAAGACGAGCCGCCCCTCGCGGATCGCGAGCGTCAGCCGGAAGGGCCCCTCGGCCGGCGCCCGCCCCTCGCGCGCGGGCAGGGCGAAGCTGTTCTCCTCGAGCAGATCGAAGATCGCGACCTGCCGCTCCTGCTCGATCTCGGCAGTGGGCGGGATCGGGCTCGTCTGGTCGATCTCGATATGGCAGATGCGGTTCATCTCTCAGCCCTCGTTCAGCCGGTCGAGCCGGGCGCGGACGGACAGGCCGTGCGCCTCGAGGCTCTCCGAAATGGCCAGCCGCTCGGCGGCGGGGCCCACGGCGCGCAGCGCCGCGGGCGTCATCCGGGCGAGCGTGGTGCGCTTGAGGAAATCCATCACCGACAGGCCGCTCGAGAAGCGCGCCGAGCGGGCGGTGGGCAGCACATGGTTCGGCCCGCCCACATAGTCGCCGATCGCCTCGGGCGTCCAGCCGCCGAGAAAGATCGCCCCCGCATGGCGGATCCGCGCGGCCAGCGCCTCGGGATCGGCCACGCACAGTTCGAGATGCTCGGGCGCCACCCGGTCCGACAGCGCCGCCGCCTCCTCCAGATCGCGCGTCACGATCACCGCCCCGTAGTCGCGCCACGAGGCGCCCGCGATCGCCCGCCGCTCGAGCGTCTCGAGCCGCGCCTCGACCGCCTGCACGACGGCCCGTCCGAGCGCCTCGTCGGGCGTGACGAGGATCGACTGCGCGCTCTCGTCATGCTCGGCCTGACTCAGAAGGTCGAGCGCGATCCAGTCGGGATCGACCGCGCCTTCCGCGATCACGAGGATCTCGGAGGGGCCCGCGATCATGTCGATCCCCACCCGGCCGAAGACCCGCCGCTTGGCCGCCGCCACATAGGCATTGCCCGGGCCGGTGATCTTGTCGACCGGCCGGATCGTCTCGGTGCCGTAGGCCAGCGCCGCCACCGCCTGCGCCCCGCCGATCCGGTAGACGGCATCCACGCCCGCCAGCCGCGCGGCCAGCAGCACCAGCGGATTGACCACGCCGCCCGGCGTGGGGCAGGCCACGACCAGCCGCTCCACTCCCGCGACCCTGGCGGGGATCGCATTCATCAGCACCGAGGACGGATAGGAGGCGAGCCCCCCCGGCACATAGAGCCCGGCCGAGGCGATGGGCCCCCAGCGCCAGCCGAGTTCGGCGCCGGCCGCATCGGTCCAGCGCGCATTCTCCGGCATCTGGCGGGCATGATAGGCCCGGATCCGCTCGGCCGCGAGCTCCAGCGCCGCGCGGTCCTCGGCAGATACGGTCGCGATCTCCGCCTCGATCTCCGCCTCCGAGAAGGCAAGCCGTTCGGGCGTCAGCTCCAGCCGGTCGAACCGCGCGGTCAGCTCGATCACCGCCGCATCCCCGCGCGCCCGCACATCCGCGATGATCCCGGCCACCACCGCATCGACATCGGGGCTGTCCTCGCGCTTCATGCCGAGAAGCGCGGTGAAATCCGCCTCGAAGCCGGGCCGACGGGTGTCGAGAAACTGGGGCATGACGGACCTCCTTGCGTGCGCTTCCCTTAGCGCGCATCCCCCCCCGTCTCAAGCGCCGCCCTGCCCCCGCGGAGTGACACTTTCGCACGAGGCGGCGCGGGCCCGACCGCCTCCCATTCACTCTGTCCAAATATCCTCGGGGGGAGGGCCCGGCCGAAGGGCCGGGCCCCGGGGGGCAGACAGCCCCCCGCCCGTCCGTCCCGGGCTCACCCGAGGGCCCGTCAGTCGCGATGGTCGGGCACCCGTCCCGAGGGCGCCGCATAGGGCCGCGTCACGTCGCGCAGCACCACCTCCAGCGCCTCGACCTCGAGCGCCACCGCCCCGTCGCCCGCCAGCACCAGAAGGATCCGCCCGCCTCCGTCGGCCCCCGGCTCGAACTCGACCGACAGGAGCGACAGGACGAGATCCGCGTCCGACCGGTCGAAGCCCTGCGTCCGGACCGACAGCACCTCATCGATCGCCAGCACCGACTGCACCCGCTCGTAGGGCCGCCGGTCGCGTTCGGCCGCCTCGCGGTCCTCCCAGCGGAACCGGTTCAGGAGCAGCGCAAACCGCCGCTTGCGCGGCAGCCAGCGCATCTCGCCCGCAGGCAGGACCGCATCCTGCACCAGCGCCGAGATCACCCCCAGATCCTCGGGCGTCTCCGCGCCGAGATAGAGCGGCGCCTCGCCTCCGGCGTCTTCGAACCGCGCATCCGCCATCAGCCGGGGATCCTTCTGATCTGCGCGCCGCAGGCGCTCAGCTTCTCTTCCACCCTCTCATAGCCGCGATCGAGGTGGTAGACCCGGCTCACGATGGTCTCGCCCTCGGCGGCGAGCCCGGCGAGGATCAGGCTCACCGAGGCGCGCAGGTCGGTGGCCATCACCGGCGCCCCACGCAGCTTCTCGACGCCCGTCACCGTGGCGGTGCCGCCGTGCACCTCGATCCGCGCCCCCATCCGGATCAGCTCCGGCGCATGCATGAAGCGGTTCTCGAAAATCCTCTCCTCGAGCACGGAAGTGCCCTCGGCGGTGCAGAGAAGCGCCATCATCTGCGCCTGCAGGTCGGTGGGAAAACCCGGGAAGGGCTCGGTCATCACATCGACGGCCTTCACCCGGCCGTTCCTGCGCGCCACGCGCAGCCCGCGCTCGGTCTCCTCGACCGAGATGCCGGCCGCATCGAGCTTCTCGCAGAAGGCGCCGACCAGCTCGATCCGCCCGCCCAGAAGCTCGACCTCGCCGCCGCAGATCGCGGGCGCGAGCATGTAGGTGCCGAGCTCGATCCGGTCGGTGACGACGGGGTGCGTGGCCCCGCCCAGCCGGTCCACGCCCTGAATGGTCATGATCGAGGAGCCCTCGCCCTCGATCTGGGCCCCCATCCGCCGGAGGCAGCGGGCCAGATCGACGATCTCGGGCTCGCGCGCCGCATTCTCGAGCACGGTCGTGCCCTTGGCGAGGGTCGCGGCCATCAGCGCATTCTCGGTCGCTCCCACCGAGACGAGCGGGAAGACCACCCGCGCCCCCTTCAGCCCGCCCGCCGGGGCCTTGGCGTGGATATAGCCGTCGCGCAGGTCGAGCTCGGCCCCCATCGCCTCGAGCGCCTTCAGATGCAGGTCGACGGGCCGCGCCCCGATGGCGCAGCCGCCGGGCAGCGACACCACCGCATGGCCGTCGCGCGCGAGCATCGGCCCCAGCACGAGGATCGAGGCGCGCATCTTCCGCACGATGTCGTAATCGGCGCGATGGTCGGTCAGCGCATGCGACGAGAGCGCCAGCACCTGCCCGCCCTGCAGGCTCGCCACCTCCGCGCCGAGCGACTGCAGAAGCTGCGTCATCGTGCGGATGTCCGACAGCCGCGGCGCATTGGTCAGCGTCAGCGGTTCGTCCGACAGGAGCGTGGCCGGCATCAGCGCCAGACAGGCATTCTTCGCCCCCGCGATCGGGATCTGCCCGCGCAGCTCGCCATTGCCCTTTACGAGAATCGAATCCATCCGCCTGCCCTCATTCCGGCGCGTCCCCGGGCCCCGCCTCGCGGGCCGCGCGCGCCTTCGCCTGTGCTTTCCGCCGGGCCATATTGGCCTTCAGCGCCGCCTTCAACCGGTCTTCGCGGCTCTCTGCCGCAGGCCCCTTCGGCCCCGGCGGAGCCTTGCCGCCGTCCGCGTCCTTCGACGCCCGATCCTTTGTCTTTCCGCTCATGGCACCTTTCGTAGCGCAGCGGCAAAAAAGCGTCCAGTTGACCCTTGCACGGCGATCCGATTGCGTCTAATCACCCGCCACGCCCGAAGGCGGCACCCGACGCCGCGGCACCGGCGCTGCAGTAGCTCAGTGGTAGAGCACTCCCTTGGTAAGGGAGAGGTCGAGAGTTCAATCCTCTCCTGCAGCACCACTCTTCCCCATGAAGTCCATGCAGATCCTGCGAGGCGCGCGCGTCTTCGTTCGCTGAAGAGGAATGCTCCCAGCGCCCGAACGGACGCTGAGCCTGCCTTCCGGCGATGCCTCGCGGCGGATCAGCCCGCCCGGGCGGGCAGTCAAGATCCGATGGGCCATGCAGGAGCTCGGCCGGAAATCGGAGAGGGGCGCGAAGCCACGACCCTAAGGTTGGCTGGTCTTCAGGGATGAGGGAACGCAGGAGCCTGAGGGCTCTCGATCCTCGGGAGGCGGGCCTGCCGGTCAGGCCGGCGTCAGGCCCTGCTCATCCTCGGAAGCCCGAGAGGGGACGGCAGTCTCGCGTCCGCCCTGCCCCCCAGGCGAAAGACCCCTGCCGCGCCATGCGGAACAGGGGCCGGGCGCCGCTAGAACATCAGGCTCGGCAGGCCGGTCACGAGCACGGGCCATTCGACGAGAATCGCGAGCAGCACCAGATCGACCGCGATGAACCAGCCCACACCCTTGAAGATCGTCGTGAGCGACACCCGGTCTCCGAGCGCGCCCTTGATGATATAGACGTTGAGGCCGACCGGCGGGGTCAGCAGGCCGATCTCGAGCAGCTTCACGAGGATGATGCCGAAGAAGATCAGATCGAGCCCCGCCTCGCGCGCCATGGGCAGGATGATCGGCATGGTCAGAAGCAGGATCCCCATGGAATCGAGGAACATGCCGAGGAAGATGTAGAGAAGGCTCACCGCAAGGAGCACCATGAGCTGGGTGGTGCCGAACTCGATGAGAAGCGAGGCCGCATAGGCGGGCACCCCGGAGATCGCCATGAACTTGCCCAGCAGCGAGGTTCCGATGATGACGAGGAAGATCGAGGCGGTCGACATCAGCGTGGCCTCGGTGGCCCGCTTCATGACGGCGAAATCGATCTTTCCGCGGAGAAGGCCCAGCAGGATCGCCAGTGCCGCACCGACGGCTCCGGCCGCGGTCGGGGTGAAGAAGCCCACGAAGATCCCGCAGAGCACGCCGAGGATGATGACCGGCAGCGGCCAGGTCTCCTGAAAGGCCGCGAGCTTCTCGGCCCGGGTGAAGCGGTCCTCGACCCTCGGCGCGAGGCGCGGGTTCACGAGGCAGCGCACCACGATCATGGCCGAGAAGGCGAGCGCCGTCAGGATGCCCGGAACGATCCCCGCCGCGAAGAGCTGGGCGATCGAGACCTCGGCCAGATAGCCGTAGAGCACCATGAGGATCGAGGGCGGGATCAGCGCGCCGAGGGTCCCCGCGGCCGCGATCACGCCCGTGGCGAGGCCCGGGTGATAGCCGTAGCGCAGCATCTCGGGCGTGGCGATCCGGGCGAAGGCCGAGGCGGTCGCGACGGACGAGCCCGAGGCGGCGGCCAGAACCGCATTCGCCCCCACGCTCGAGACCGCAAGCCCGCCCGGCAGCCAGGACAGAAGGATCCGCATGGCGCGAAACAGCCCGCTCGAGAGCCCGGCCTCGGAGGCCACGAACCCCATCAGGAGGAACATGGGGATGGCGGTCAGATTCCAGTCGCCCACGAAGTTGAACGGGATCGCCGTGACGATGCCCCAGGCGGCCCGCCAGCTGAGCAGGATGCCGATGCCCACGAAGGAGACGAGACCCAGCGCCACGCCGATCTGGACCCGGAGGGCGAGGAGGATCAGGCCGATGCCGATCCCGGTGAAGCCGATGGCGACGTTGCTCATGGTTCGCGCTCACACATGGGTTTCGGTGGTTTCGGGGGCGAAGGTCGCCAGCGGCGCGGTGAAGGACCTCAGGAAATGGCGCAGGCAGACCAGGGTGATCGCGCCGAAGCCCACCGGCAGGATGAACTTGGCCGGCCAGACGAGGACATAGACGGCCGCCATCATCAGCTCGTTCTTGCGCCACGAGGCCACCGCATCGATCCAGGTCTGACGCGCGAGGATGGCGAAGAAGATCGCGCAGATCAGATAGCCCAGGGCCAGCGAGGCGCGCTGCGCCCAAGGCGGCATCATCAGATAGAACAGGTCCACCTGAATGTTCTCGTGCTTCCATTCCACCATGGCGATGGGCAGGAAGACCACGAGCACCATGTGATAGACCGAGATGATCTCGAGGTTTCCCGCGATGGGCTTTCCGAAGAAATTGTCCGCGATCACGTCCACCACGGTCTGCACCATCATCAGGATCAGCCCGACGCTGGCCACCAGCATCAGGAGGCGCGACATACGATAGAGGAGTCTTTCGATCATCTTGGCGTTCCCCGCGCAGGGGGCGCCGCAGCGGCAGCTCCGATGCGGCGCCCGATCCTCATCTGCCGTAGCTGGCGAGGTCGATGCCGGAATAGAGCTCCTCGCGCATCACCTTGCGCAGGGCCTCGGCATCGTCGCGCGGAATGTCGGCCAGACGCTCGTCCCACTTGGCGTAGGTCGCCATGAAGCGGTCGGCCAGCGCCTTCGGCTCCGCCACACCCAGCTGGGTGCCCGTCTCCTCGATCAGCCGGTCCATGTTCTCGACCACGAACGTGTCGAGCGCCTTCGACAGCTCGGGCGCGGGGTCGAGCACGGTCACGCCATGGGCCTCTGCCTCGGAGAGCGCATCGTCGACCGCCGCCTGGAAGGCCAGCGACACATCGACCGTGTTGCCCGCCACCGCATCCATCAGAAGCGCGCGATGCTCGTCGCTGAGCCCGTTCCAGGTGTCGCCGTCGATCGCATATTGCCAGCCCGCATAGTAAGGGCCCACCGGAAGGCGGGTCGCGAATTTCGCCACATCCCAGAGCGAGCGCGATTTCAGGTCGTTCAGCGCGTTGATCGCGCAGTCGAGCTGACCCTTCTCCAGCCCCGAGAACATGTCGGCCGACGGCACGTTGACCGAGGCCGCCCCCACCGAATTGGCGAAGGCCGTGTGGATGGTCGAGGGCATCCGCAGCTTGGCACCCTTGATCTGCTCGAGCGTGGTGATCTCGCGCGTGCACATCATCTCGTAGAGCGGCGAGGACATGGCGCCGAGGAACACGATGCCGTGCCGGTCGAACATGGCCTTCATCTCAGGATCCGAGGTGTAGAAGTCGTTCACCGCGAAGAGGGCGGTGATCGGATCCTTGAGCCCGATGGCGAGCGTGGCGATGACATTGTCCTCGGGCAGGTCCGAAGGGGTGTAGGTGCCCGCGTGATAGGTCATCTGCACCAGCCCGTCGGTCAGGCCGGAGAGGTGGGCCACCGGCGGCAGCAGCGCCGTGCCGGTATAGAGCTTCATCGTCAGGCTGCCGTCCGACCGCTCCTCCAGCTCCTTGGCCAGCGGCACATAGCCGTCGCGCGTGAGCGGATGGGTGTCGGGGAACCAGATGCTCGCGGTGATCTCCTCCGCGAGGATCGGCGTGGCGGCCAGCAGGCCGAGCAGGCTCGCGCCGGCAAGAGCGGTCAGTCTCTTCATGTCTCGTGCTCCTTGTTGGCTGGGGGTCTTGCCCGTTGACCGGGCGATCTTGTCGGTGTCCCGCCGCCCCGGGGCGGCGGGAAAGGTCATTCGGGAGTGAGGATGCTCCAGAACTTGCGGACGGGCACGGTCGAGCGCCATCCCGCGGTGGTGCCCTCGGGCATCAGGAAGACGGCGCCCGGCCCGAAGGTCCGCTCGTGCCCCGCCGCGTCGAAGACGGTGACGGCCCCGTCATGAAGCTGCATCAGCTCGTAATAGCCGTAGCGCACCGGCCGGCGCTCGAAGGGGGTGGCGCTCCAGAGCCCCGCCGACCAGCTTCCGTCCGCGCTGGCCGCGAGCGTCCGCTTGGTGCAGGAGGGCACCGGGCCCTGCAGCAGATCCGCCGCGGGCGGCGCCGAGGGCTCCTGAGGCGCCTCCCGGTCGATCCGGGCGATGGCGGGCGTGGAGGTCGCCGCGGCCGCGCCTGCCCGGCCGTTGACGATCCAGCGCGCGCCCGGGCCCGCCGTCCAGTCGAACCGCACTCCCGGCGCGATCAGGGCGATATCGCCCGCGGCAAGGCTCACCTCGAGGCCCCTGCCCCGCAGCCCGAGCGTGCCGTCGAGGAGGAGGACGACGAGGTGCCATCCGCCGCTCTCGTGCGTGCCGGCCATCTCCGCGCCCGAGGCGCGCCAGAACTCCCAGCCCGGATGATGGCTCACGGCGAGCCGCTGGCCGAGAAAGCCCGCGCCCGCCTCTCCGGCGACGGGCACCTCGCGGAGGTCGAAGACGGTGAGGCCCGTCGCGGCCGGCGGCATGAGTGTCGCGTCGGTCATGAGGCAAATCCCATCCTGTCCTTCAGCCAGTACCAGCGGATGCCGGCATTCATCACCGGCTCGCGCAGCCGGTGCCAGGCGAGCGGGCGGATCGGGGTCACGGGAAAGACCGGCTCCTCGCCGGACGCGAGGTGGTTCGCCACCATGCGCCCCAGCGCGGTCGCGAGCGCGATGCCGCGGCCGTTGTAGCCCAGCAGCACCTGAAGCCCCGGCTCGGGCGCATGCAGATGCGGCAGCCCGTCGAGGGTCAGCGCCAGCTGCCCCGACCAGCGCTGCGCGATCCCGAAGCGCGCGGCCTCGGGGAAGATCCGCGCGAGCCCCGCCTCGAGCGCGGCCATCAGGCGGCCATCCTCCATTGGCCCCACCGCCCCGCGACCGCCCAGAACCAGCCGCCCGTCGTCGGACTGGCGCATGTAGAAGGCGAGCTTGCGGGTCTCGGACAGGACCACGCCCCCCGGCATCAGCCGGGCGCGCAGGTCTTCGGGCAGGGGGGCGGTGGCGACCAGCATGCTCTGCACGGGCAGGATGCTCTGGGCGAGACCGGGCAGGAGCCCTTCGCCATAGGCATTCGTCGCGATCAGCACCCGGTTCGCGCGCACGAGCCCCTCCGGCGTGCGGATCTCCCATCCCGCGCCCTTGCGGATCAGGGAGAGGGCAGGGCTCTCCTCGAAGAGATGTGCGCCCGCCGCAATGGCCGCGCGCCCGAGGCCCCGCGCATAGGCCAGGGGATTGAGCCCGCCCGCGCGCGGATCGTGCCAGCCACCGTGATAGAGGCTGGTGCCGGTGCGCGCGGCGATCTCGTCGCGCGAGAGGATCGAGACGCCGACCCCCCGCTCCTGCCACTGGCGGGCACGGTTCAGAACCGCCGGCAGCGCGCGTTCGGAATGGGCGGCCTGGATCCAGCCCGCGCGCCGCGGGGCGCAGCGGATCCGGTGGCGCTCGATCAGGTCGAAGACCCCATCGGCCGCCCCGCCCACGAGATCGATCAGCGCCCGGCCCCGGTCGGGCCCGAACTTCTGCAAGAGGGCTTCGGGATCGTATTTCAGCCCCGGAATGACCTGCCCGCCGTTGCGCCCCGAGGCGCCGAAACCCACATGCCGGGCCTCGAGCACGAGCGGCGCAAGTCCCGCCTCGGCCAGATGCAGGGCCGTGACGAGGCCGGTGAAACCGCCGCCCACGATGGCCACATCCGTGTCCGTCGTCCCGCGCAGCGGCGGCGCGGCGAGCGCGGGTTCGTCGCTCGCGCCCCACCAGAGCGCCCGATCGAAGCTGTCGGCGCTGCGCCCCATCTCAGGCCCCGCCCCGGCCGGCGAACTGCGGATAGATGCGGCGGGCGGTTTCCTCGCCCAGCATCCCGTTCGCGATGTCGGTCTCGATCTCGGCCAGCGCCCGGTCTGCGGGCGCGCCATAGCCCGCGCCGCCGCCCAGCCGGAAGACCACGAGATCGCCCTTCTGCAGATCGCGCATGTCCTTGGAGCCCAGGCGGATGATCTCGCCGTCGCGATGGATCTCGCAGGCGCCGCGCGTGCCGGGCGTGCCCCCGAACAGCGGCTGCGGCTCGCTCCGGAACCGGTCGGAATAGAGCGCGACCGTGGCATTGTCCTTCAGGATGCGGAAGGCCTTCTGGAAGCCCGCGCCGCCGCGGTGGGCGCCGTGGCCGTAGGCCTCGGGCTCCAGCGCATAGCGCTCGACGCGGAAGAAGGAATAGTCCTGATCGATGGCCTCGACCGGCGTGTTGGCGCAGTTGGCCATCGGCATGTCGATGGCGTCGCAGCCGTTGGCGCTCGACGAGGCGCCGTAGCCGCCGCCGTAGATCTCGAGATAGACCGAGAAGCCGGTCGGCCCGAGCCACGACAGGCAGCCCGAGGTGGTGGTGTCGAAGCCGCTGGCGATCACCTGATCGGGAACGGCCTGCGCCAGCGCCTTCATCGTCGCATTGTAGGCGCGGTAGCAGATGTTCATCCGCGCCCGCACCGGGGCGGGATAATGCGGGTTCAGGATGGTGCCCTTGGGCACCTTGACCGAGATCGCGCGGCTCACGCCCGCGTTGAAGGGAATGTCGGGCGAGGTCAGGACGCTCTTCACGCAGGAGACGGTGGCCGACATGGTGGCGGCGAGCGGCGCGTTCAGCAGCGTGCGGACCTGCGCATCGGTGCCCTCGTAATCCACCTCGATCCGGTCGCCCGCGATGGTCACCTTCGCACGCACCCGGACCGGCTCCGAGCCGATCCCGTCGTCGTCGATGAAATCCTCGCCGTGATAGACGCCGTCGGGGGCGGCCGCGATGCCCGCGCGGAAGCGGCGTTCCGAATAGTTCTGGAACTCGGTCATCACCTCCATGACCTTGGCCGCGCCGTATTTGCTGCAGAGCTCGCCCACGCGGCGCGCGCCGACCCGGTTCGAGGCGATCTGCGCATCGCAATCGCCCATGGTCTGCAGCGGCGTCCGGACGTTGGCCCGCAGGAATTTCTCGAGGATGCCGCCGTTCCAGTCGCGGCTGTAGGAGAATTTCGTGGGCGGGATCACGATCCCCTCGGAATGGACGTCCCGCGCATTGGGGCTGAGGCCCGGCGAGCCGCCGCCGATATCGAGATGGTGCGCCACCGAGGCCGCGAAGCCCACGCGCTGGCCCTCGTGGAAGATCGGGCTGAAGAAGAAGATGTCCTGCAGGTGCTGGCCGCCCGAATAGGGGTCGTTGATGATGAAGAAATCATCCTCGGTCAGGCTGTCGAGGTCGTAGGTCTCGGCGCAGGCCTGAAAGACCGAGCCGATGGTGCCGAGCTGCATCGGGATCAGTTCGGCCTGCGCGATGGTGTTGCCGTCGCGGTCCAGAAGCGCGGCCGAGCCGTCGCGGGCCTCGCGCAGGATGGTCGAGAAGGCCGAGCGGATCAGCTTCTCGCCCATCTCGCGGGCGGCGGCGGCCAGCGCCTGGCTGATGACCGCGTAATCGGTGGGATCGAGCGCCATGGATCAGCCCTTCCTGCTCACGATGAAATTGTCGTTCCCGTCGCGGACCGCGGTCCAGCCGTCGGGCACCAGCGTCGTCGTCGAATAGCCCTCGATCAGCGCCGGGCCCTCGACCGGGGTGTCGGGGGCCAGCGAGGGGGCGCTCACCACCAGAACGTCGCGCGGCCCCTCGCTCGTGTGCAGCTGGGCGGTCTGGCGGGCGGGCCGGTCGGGCAGCTCCTTCTCGCTCAGAAGCGGCAGGCTCTCGATGGGCCGGGTCGCCTCGAGGCGGAAGCCCACGATCTCGATGGCCTGTCGGGCCGAGGCGCCGTGCAGATAGACCCGGTGGTGGGCCGCGATGAAATCCTCGACCAGCCGCTCGCGGGTCAGCCCTGGCAGCGCCTCGCGGTCGATGTCCACCGCGATCTCGAAGGCCTGGCCCACGAAGCGCATGTCGGCCACGAACTTGAAGCTCAGCGCGCCCGCGATGCCATAGTCGCGGAAATCGCCTTCGGCCTCGGCCACCATCTGCGCGTAGAGGTCGCGCACCACATCGGAAGCTGCCGCATCGACCGGCGTGCGGCGGGTGATCGTGTAGATCTTCGAGAAATCCGAGGCGATCAGCCCGTAGGCCGAGAGGACGCCCGCGTTCGGCGGAACGAGCACGCGGTCGAGCCCGAGCTCCTCGGCCACCTCGACCGCCATCAGGGGCCCGGCCCCGCCGAAGGGCACCAGCGCATAGTCGCGCGGGTCGTGGCCCTTCTCGGTCGAGATGAGCTGGATCGCCCGCACGATATTGGCCGCCGCCAGCCGCAGCGCCGCATTGGCCGCCTGCGGGATGCTCATGCCCAGACGTTCGGCGAGCGGGGCGAAGGCCGCCTCGGATTTCTCGCGCAGGATCTCCATCGTGCCGCCGAGGAAGGCCTCGGGGCGGATGGTGCCGCGGATCACATGCGCGTCGGTGATGGTGGGCAGCGTCCCGCCGCGGTTGTAGCAGGCCGGCCCCGGCACGGCGCCCGCACTGCGGGGGCCCACGCGCAGCATGCCGCCGTCGTCGATCCAGATCAGGCTGCCGCCGCCCGCACCGATGGTCGCGATGTCGAGCACCGGCGTGCGCACCGGCAGCCCGTCGAGCACCGTGTCGGGCGAGATGCCGGGCCGCCCTTCGGTCACGAGGCAGACGTCGGTCGAGGTGCCGCCCATGTCGAAGGTGATGAGATGGCCCGCGCCCGAGCGCGAGGCCTGCCGCGTAGCGCCGACGACCCCGGCCGCGGGCCCCGAGAAGAGGGCCGAGATCGCATTGCGCCGCATCCCGGTAACGGGCAGGCGCCCGCCGTTCGACTGCATCACCGACAGCCGCTGGCCGAAGCCGCGCTCGGACAGTTTTTCCTCGAGCCGCAGCAGATAGGCGTCGATCACCGGCTGCACATAGGCGGCCAGCGTCGTGGTCGAGGCGCGCTCGAACTCGCGGAACTCGCGGCTGACGTCGGAGGAGCAGGTGACGAAGGTGCCCGGCAGAGCCGCCTCGAGGGCCGCCTGAAGCGCCCGCTCGTGATCGGGATTGGCATAGGAGGAGAGAAGGCAGATCCCCACCGCCTGATAGTCGCCCGCGCGCAGCTGCGGCACGAGATCGGCCGCGGCCGCCTCCACATCGAGCGGCAGGATCACCTCGCCCGCGGCATCGACCCGCTCGGCCACCTCGAAACAGTCGCGCCGCTCGACCACCGGTACCGGGCGCTGGTAGCGCAGGTCGTAGATGTTCAGCCGGTCGTGGCGCTGCAGATGCAGGATGTCGCGGAACCCTTCGGTGGTGATGAAGGCGACCTTCGCCCCCTTCCGCTCGAGCAGCGCATTGGTCGCGACCGTGGAGCCGTGCACGAAATCCCGCGAGCTCTCCAGCGCAAGCCCCGCCCCTTCCACCGCGTTCATCACGCCGATGTCCGGGCTGTGCGGCGTGCTCGGCACCTTCGTCAGCACGATGCGGCCGTCCTCGACCGCCACCAGATCGGTGAAGGTCCCGCCCACTTCCACTCCGACTCGCATCGCCCCTCCCGCTTCGTTGAACATTTTGGCCGATTAAATTCATTTTTTTGCCGACCATCAACGTTTATTTTCTTTTTGATGAAGATTTCCAGATTTACTTTCAGTTTTTCCATGCTTATGCCTTGGAAACTGGCAGTTTCCCGTTGGCGCGGGGGCTCCCGACCACCTCCTGCGCTCTGCGGCGGAGCCCTGGCGGCGGCTGCCGCGTTCGTGTCCGTTCCAAACCGGAGCTTGCGCTCATGAATTCCAACCATCTGATTGGCCAGCGCCTGCGTCAGATCCGGAAGAACCTCGCCCTCTCGCTGTCCGGCCTGTCGGAACGGTCGGGCGTCTCCGTGGGGACGCTCAGCCAGCTCGAGCGCGGCCTGGGCCGGCCCTCGCTGCGCACGATCGAGCGGATCTCGCAGGCCCTGGGCGTGCCGCCCTTCTGGCTGCTCGAGATGCCCGACCAGCACAACCCCGAGCACGACCAGATGATCGTCCGCTCGGGCCAGGGCGTGCAGCTGACGGTGACCGAGCCCGGCATGACGAAGACGCTGGTCACGCCGCGCAGCTTCGATGCCATGCAGCTCATGACCGTGGTGATGGAGCCCGGCAGCAAGTCCGGCGCGGGCTTCTACCGGCACGAGGGCATCGATGTGGGCTACATCCTGTCGGGCTCGCTTAACCTCGAGGTCGACGGGCGCACCCATGTGCTTTCGGCGGGCGACTGCTTCGCCTTCGACAGCCAGCTGCCGCACCGGTTCGAGAACCGCGGCGGCAGCCGTGCCGAAGTTCTCTGGATCAACACCAAGTCCCGCCTGAACGGTCTGCCGCCGCTGGAACCTGCGACCGCCGAGCCGAGGCCCGACCCCGCCGCCTCCGGCGAGATCTAGGCCGCGATGGCGCAGGCCCGCCGCCTCGTCCGCCCTCTGGATGCCGCGGGCCTCGCGATCATGCTGGGCCTGTGCCTCGTCTGGGGGTTCCAGCAGGTCGCGATGAAGGCGATGGCGGGCGCGGCCGACCCTCTGCTGCAGGTGGCCGTCCGCTCCAGCGGGTCGGCGGTGCTGGTCTGGGCCTACAGCCGCTTCTGGCGCCGCGACCGCTGGCTTGCGGGCCTGACCTGGCGCGAGGGGCTGCTGGTGGGCGCCCTCTTCGGCGTCGAATATCTGTTCGTGGGCATCGGGCTGCGCCATGTCGGCTCGGGCCTCATGTCGATCCTGCTCTATACCGCGCCGCTGTTCGTCGCCGTGTCGCTGCATCTCACGCTGCGCGAAGAGCGGCTGACGGGGCGGCAGTGGATCGGCTGCCTGCTCAGCTTCGCGGGGGTGGTGGTGATCTTCCTGCGCCCGGGCGAGGCTTTGCGCGGCGAGGAGGGGGCGGCGCTTCTCCTCGCAGGCTCGCTCTGCGCGCTGCTCGCGGGCTTCTGCTGGGGGATGACGACCGTCGCGGTCCGGCTCACCCGGCTCTCCGGTGCGCCCTTCGCCCAGACCCTGTTCTACCAGCTTCTAGGCGGCGCGCTCTGCGCCTGGCCCGTGGTGCTGGCGGAGGGCCGGACCGGCTGGGCGGGAGGCCTCGATCTCTGGCTGCTGACCTTCTACCAGACGGTCATCGTCTGTTTCGCGAGCTACCTCGTGTGGTTCTGGCTGCTCCAGCGCTATCTCGCCTCGCGGCTCGGCGCCATGTCGCTCCTATCGCCGGTCTTTGCCGCGGCCCTCGGCGCGGCCCTTCTGCGCGAGCCGCTGACGCCGGGCTTTCTGCTGGCCACCGCGCTGATCGTGGCGGGGCTGGTGACGGTGATGCTGCACGACCGTCGCGAGCGCCCCCGCCTCCTGCCGCCGCGATAGCGGGCCACGGACGCTCCCCGGCCCGGAGAAGATGACGAAGACAGTCGCCGCCCGCCGTGGACCGCGAGGGCCCTGGTGCTGCCGGCCGGAAGTCACCGCAGATCGGGCGCCGCGGCCAGATAGGCCGCGCGGCGGCAGACGGCCCGGGACAAGAGGGTCCGAGGCCGCCTGCGGCGATCCGCCGTCTGCGCGACTCTCCCCCGGCCGTGCCATCCTGTTCGACGTGAGAAAGTGATGGCTTGCAGGTAACCCTGTCGGCGCCGCCCTCGGGGGCGCGAGCGGCTGGCAGCGCGCCCCGAGGGGCGTGAGAGCGGGGTGGCCGGTCCCGGTGCGGACCCGCCACCCTGCGCGGGCCTCCCGGATCCCCCTGGCTTCTGCAACCGCCTGCCCTCTCCCGACCTTCGAGGCTGCTTGCCGCGGCTTTTCCGTTGCCGGCCGCGGTGTTGGTGCCGCTGGACCTTCAGGAAAGTCTGGCAATTCCCTCGCCTTCCGGCAACTGTGGGCTGCGGGACGGAGAGGGTTCGGAGTGTTGTGGTTGAGATCGTCCGCGGGACGTGAAGGCGGCGCGGGCGCGCCATTGTGGCTTGTCTGGCCGCTCGCGGTGGCGGGATATGTGCTGATGGGCCGCCTCGGCCTCGTGACGGCCATGCCGCCCACCGGCGCGGTCGTGCTCTGGCCGCCGAACGCGGTGCTTCTCACCGCTCTCCTCGCCTCAGCCCCCCGCCACTGGCCCGTCGTTCTTCTCGGAGGCGTCGCAGCCGAGGTCGCCGTCAACTGGCACACGCTGCCGATCGCCTGGGCGCTGGCCTTCGGCACCGTCAATGCCGCCGAATCCACCCTTGCGGCCAGCCTCCTCAGACGCTTCTCCGATGGGCCCGTGCGGCTCGACGGGCTTGCCGCCGTCGTCCGCTTCGTGCTGCTGGCCCCGCTCGCGGCATCGGCCACCGCGGCACTGGCCGGAGCCGCGCTCATCGCTCTGCGCTTTCCCGAGGTCGATTACCTGCACACCTGGCAGGTGTTCTGGCTCGGCGACGGGTTGGGACTGCTGATCGTCGGGACGACCCTTCTCGTCTGGCTCGCCCCCCGCGCTGCACCCGAGGCGAGGATCCGGGGCCGCGGGCTCGAGGGGCTTGTCCTTGCGGCGGGCCTACTCTTCGTCTCGGTGCTGACGCTCCGCCTCGATGCCGATCTGGGCCGCCTCTACCTGCTCTTCCCGTTCCTCGTCTGGACGGCGCTGCGCTTCGGCATGAAGGGGGCCACGCTCGCCATCCTGTCGATGACCGGCGTCGCGACCTGGGCGATGATGGACGGCCGCGGCCCCTTCGTGGATCTCGCCGGGATCGATCAGGTGGCGGCGAGGCAGGTGCTGATTGCGGTGGTGGCTCTCTCCACCTTCATCCTCGCCGTGGCGGCCGACGAGCGTCGGCGGGTCACCCGGCGGCTTCTCCAGTCGGTGCGCGAGCTGGAGCAGGCCCGCTTCGATCTGGAGCGGATGAACGCGGACCTCGACGAGATCGTGACCGAGCGCACCCGCGCGCTCCGCAGCACCCTCGCCCGGAACGAGATGCTGTTGCGCGAGGTGCATCACCGGGTGAAGAACAACCTTCAGCTCATCTCGAGCCTCGTGGCGCTGCAGCGGCGCGGCGTGCAGGAGCCCGCGATGCGCGAACGGATGGCGCGGATCCAGGGCCAGATCGGCGCCATCGCCAAGACCTACGACCTGCTCCACCAGTTCGGCGCCAGCGAGACGGTGGACTTCGGCCCGTTCGTGCCGGCGCTCTGCGCCGCCATCGAGGGGGCCGAGGGCGGGCGCGCCCGCATCGAGGCCGAGCTGCAGGGCAGCGCGCAGGTCTCGGCCGACAGTGCCATCGCCCTCTCGCTCGCGCTGAACGAACTGGTGACCAATGCGCTGAAACATGCAGGCCCCACGCCCCGTATCCGCGTGGCCTGCGGCCGGGAGGGAGATGCGCTCGTGCTGCGGGTCGAGGATGACGGGCCGGGATTGCCCGAGGGCTTCGATCTGACAGCGCAGGCAGGCTTCGGCGTGCGGATGGTGGCGGGCCTCATCGGGCAGGCCGGCGGCACGATCCGCACGCTTGCAACCGAAGGCGGCGCGGCCTTCGAGATCCGCGTGCCGGTGACCGGCGCCGCCTGAGGCTCAGAGCCCGAGGCGGCGGAGACCCCGATCCGTCGCGGCCCGCAGTCCGAGCGTCATCGCCGCCAGAACCGCCAGCGCCGCGAACATGAGGTCGGTCTTCATCCGTGCGTTGGCGAGCAGCATCAGATGGCCGAGCCCCGCCGAGGATCCCACCCATTCGCCGATCACCGCCCCGATGGGCGCATAGACCGCCGCGATGCGGAGGGCCGCCGCCAGATGCGGCAGCGCATGGGGCAGCCGCAGCCACACCAGCGTCCGCCAGCGCGGCGCCCGCGCGAGCCGCGCCAGATCGAGCGCGGCCTCGGGCGTGGCGCGCAGCCCGTCATGCAGGGCCGAGGCCACCGGGAAGAAGGTGATGAGCACCACCACCGCCACCTTCGAGCCCATCCCGTAACCCAGCCAGAGCGTGAGGATCGGCGCCAGCGCGAAGACCGGCACCGCCTGACTGAGCACGAGGAGCGGGCGCAGAAGCCGCTCCACCTGCGTGGAAAGCGCCGTCGCCAACCCCGCGGCCAGCCCGATCAGCAGCCCGAGCCCGAGGCCCAGCAGGATCTCGGCCAGCGTGGCGAGACCGTTCCGCGCAAGCATCCCGCGGTTCTCCGCCAGCGCGCGCAGCACCGCGGCGGGGCCGGGCAGGATATAGGGCGGCGCGCCCGAGAGGCTCACGACCGCCTGCCAGAGCGCCAGCAGCGCGAGGCCCGTCGCGAGCGCCCTCATGCCGCAAGCCGCGCCATCAGCGCCTCGGCCTCGGCTGCAAGCGCGGGCAGCGGGCGCGGCACCGGCCCGTCGGGCAGCGACACGGGCCGGAGCCTGCCTTCCTCCAGAAGCCACACCCGATCGCCCAGCCTCAGCGCCTCGAGCGGGTCGTGGGTGACCATCAGGACGGCGGTCCCGGCGAGGCGCGCGCAGGCCAGATCCTGCATCCGCCGCCGCGTGGCGGGATCGAGCGCCGAGAAGGGCTCGTCCAGCAGCGCCAGCGGCGCCTCCTCCATCAGCGCGCGCGCCAGCGCCACCCGCTGCCGCTGCCCGCCGGACAGGCTGGCCGGACGCCGCGCCTCGAGCCCCTCGAGGCCCACCGCCGCCAGAAGCGCCCGCGCCCGCCCCTCGTCCAGAGGCGCCCCCGACAGCCGCTGCCCGATAAGCACATTGCCCAGAAGGTTCGCGCGCTCCTGCAGCAGATCCTGCTGCGCCATCCAGGCGATGCGCGGCGGCGCCGAGATCCGGCCCTCGAAGCGCGCCGCGGTGGGCAGGCCCGCGAGGAGCCGCAGGATCGTGCTCTTGCCCGCGCCGGACGGCCCCAGCAGGCAGGTCCAGCCCGGCGCGAGCTGCAGGTCGAGGTCGCGGAAGAGGGGGCGGCCCGCCAGAGTGGCCGAGCCCTCGATGCCGAACGCCATCAGTCGGCCGGGGCCGAGAGATCCATCGCCACCTCGGCCACTTCCGGCGCAGCGGGGATCAGACCCACCTCGGCCATGTAGCGCCCGAAGGCCGCGTAACGGTCCGCGTCGAGTGCCATGGGATGGGCCGCGAAATGGGGAAGCGTATCGCCCCAAGCGGCGGCGTTCAGATCGTCATCGACCTCGGCCGACCAGCCGCGGAAGATCTCCCACGCCTCTTCGGGGTGATCGGCGATGAAGCCCGCCGCGCGCTCGGTCACCTTCAGGAAGGCCACCACCTTCTCGCGGTCCATCCGGTCGGGATTGGCCACATAGATCAGCTCCTCGTAGCTCGGCACGCCGTTCTCTTCCGGCAGGAAGCAGCGGCCCTCCGACCCCGCCGCCGCGATCTGGTGCAGCTCGAAATTGCGGAAGGCTCCCGCCACCGCATCGGCCTGCCCGCTGGCCAGCGCCGGCGTCAGGGCGAAGTTCACGTTGACGAACTCCACTTCGGCGGGCTCGACCCCGTTCGTGCGCAGCATCGTGTGCAGCAGCGCCTCCTCGATCCCCGCGACCGAGAAGCCCACCTTGCGCCCCTTCAGATCGGCCAGACCCTGCACGGGGCCGTCGGCCTTGGCCATCACGCAATAGAGCGGGCTCTCGACCAGCGTGCCCACGCGCTTGAGCGGCAGCCCCTCGGCATGCTGGAGATAGAGCTGCGGCTGGTAGGTCACCGCCAGATCCGCCTGCCCCGAGGCCGCCATCTTCGGCGGATCGGCCGGATCGGCGGGGGCCACGATCTCGACCTCGAGACCCGCTTCTGCGAACCACCCCTGACGCTCGGCCACGATGATGGGCCCATGGTCGGGGTTCACGAACCAGTCGAGCACCACGGTCAGGGGCTCGGCCATGGCGGGGGCCGGCAGCAGGAGGGCCAGAAGGGCTGCGCGTTTCATGAAGGGCTCCTCATCAGGAAGAAATGGTCGGTGGGGCCGTGCCCGCTTCCGACCGAAAGCGCCTCGGCGCCGGCGATGGCGCGCGAGACATAGGTCTTGGCCGCCCGGCAGGCCGCCAGCGGATCGCCCAGCAGCGCGAGCTGCGTGGCCAGCGCCGAGGAGAGCGTGCAGCCCGTCCCGTGCGTGTTGCGCGTGTCGGTGCGGGGGCTGACCAGCCACTCCGCCCGGTCGCGGTCGAGATAGAGATCCGGGCAGTCCGCGCCCGCCAGATGCCCGCCCTTGAGCAGCACCGCGGCGGGCCCCAGCGCCAGAAGGGCGCGCGCCTGCCGCTCCATCCCGGCACGGTCGGACACTTCGGCCTCGCCCAGAAGGTCGGCCGCCTCGGGCAGGTTCGGCGTGACGATCCGCGCGAGCGGCATGAGCCTGCTGCGCAGCGCCGCCACCGCCTCGGCCGCCAGAAGCCGGTCGCCGCCCTTGGCCACCATCACCGGATCGAGCACGATGGGCGCCGCCTGCCCCGCCAGCTCCGCCGCCACCGCCTCGGTGACGGCCGCCGTGCC
Source organism: Cereibacter sphaeroides 2.4.1 (assembly GCF_000012905.2). NCBI lineage: Bacteria > Pseudomonadati > Pseudomonadota > Alphaproteobacteria > Rhodobacterales > Paracoccaceae > Cereibacter > Cereibacter sphaeroides. The sequence continues at coordinate 2,386,826 of NC_007493.2, forward strand.
GAGCATGCCGATCTTGACCGCATCCACCCGCACATCGGCAAAGATCGCCTGCAGCTGCGCCGTCACGAAGGCGGGCGGGATCAGCTCGATCCCCGTCACGCCGCGCGTGTTCTGCGCGGTGAGCGCCGTCAGCACCGCCATGCCATAGCCGCCGTTCGCGCCGATGGCCTTGATGTCGGCCTGAATGCCTGCGCCGCCCGACGGGTCCGAGCCCGCGACCGAGAGGATGTTCGGGATCATGCGCGCTCCCATTCGAGCGCCAGCGCCCGGGCGGCGGCCTCCGGATCCGCGGCCGCGCCGATGGCCGAGACGATGGCCATGCCGGCCGCGCCCGCGGCCTTCACCGCGTGGGCATCCCCCGCGCCCAGCCCGCCGATGGCGACCGCCGGGACGGGTGCCGCCGCCACCAGCCGCGCAAGCCCCTCGAAGCCGATGGGAGGCGCATGGTCGGGCTTCGAGGCCGTGGCCCGCACCGGCCCCGCCCCCACATAATCGACGATCCCGAGGGGCAGCGCCTCCAGATGCTCCGGCGCCTCGACGGAGAGGCCGAGGAGACGGTCGGGCCCGATCCGGCGCCGCGCTTCGGCCACGCCCAGATCGCCCTGCCCCACATGAAGCCCCGCCGCCCCCGAGGCCAGCACCACCTCGATCCGGTCGTTCACGATGAGCGGCACGCCTTGGGCGTCGAGCGCCGCCACCAGCCGCCGCGCGAGCGGGATCAGCTCCGCGTCGGAGCGGTGCTTGTCGCGGAGCTGGACGAGCGTGGCCCCTCCCCGGACGGCCGCCGCCACCAGCTGCTCGAGACCCTCGGCCCCGTCCGGCGTCACGAAATAGAGCGAGAGGTTCATGCGGCCTCCAGCCTGGCGCCACGGTCGAGCGCCTCGGGCGACAGGGTGTGGAGCGCGTCGAGGAAAGCCACCTGGAAGCTGCCGGGCCCGGTCGCTGTCTTTGCGGCCTCTTCGCCCGCGAGCCCGAAGAAGGCGAGCGCCGCCGCCGTCGCCTCGAACGGCGGCCGGGTCGCCGCGAAGGCGCCCACGATCCCGGTCAGCGAGCAGCCGAGCGCGGTCACCCGCGGCATGAGCGGATGGCCGTTGGCGCAGCGGATGCCGCGCCGGCCGTCGGTCACGAAATCCACCGGCCCCGTCACCGCGACCACCGCGCCCGAGCTTTCGGCAAGGCGCTGCGCCGCCGCCTCGGCGGCCGCGACCGGATCGGCGCTGTCAGCGCCCTTGCCCCGGGTCTCGGCCCCTGCCAGCGCGAGGATTTCCGAGGCATTGCCGCGGATGACGGTGGGCTTCAGCGCCAGAAGCCGGGCACCGAGGCCGCGGCGGAAGGCCGTGGCGCCCACCGCCACCGGATCGAGCACCCAGGGCCGCCCGGCCGCCGCAGCACCACGCGCCGCGGCCTCCATCCCCTCGACCCAGCGGGGGCTCGGCGTGCCCATGTTGATCGTCAGCGCCTGCGCAATGGCGGCGAACTCGCCGGATTCCTCGGCGTCATGCACCATCGCGGGCGAGGCACCCGCCGCCAGAAGCACGTTGGCCACGACATTCATGGCGACGAAATTGGTGATGCATTGCACCAGCGGCGCCTCGCGCCGCATGGTGTCGAGATAGGTTCCGCAGCCGTCCATCGCTCTCCTTCCGTGACGGAGGGAGGCGAAATGCATTCAAGTGCGGGACCTGCAGCATCGCGACTTCCTCCGCCAGCATGACCTGGTTCAGGTTCAAAGGGTGCTTCTCAGCCCGGGAAGGTCCCGGACGCCCCTGTCACTCCGGATAGGCTTAACGCGAAGCCGCGGCCCGGCGCAAGGGCCGTGCGGGAGGCGCGGACGGCGAGCCGACAGCCACGCCCTGCATTTCGCGAAGCGCGGATGACCGGCGGCGGAGTGCCGGCTCGTGCTGGGAGGATCTCGTTCCGGCGAAACGGACGAGCCACCGGAGCCGCGCCTCCGCGACCTCCAGTGGACCTGCGCCCTCGGGGCAGCGTCTGCGGATCCTGGCGCCCGCGCTCAGCGCAGGCCGGTCTCTTCCAGGAGGCCGAGGCGCTTGGCCTCGTAGTAATAGCCGTTGCGATACCACTGGATCGCGCGCTCTTCGTCGCCCTGCGCCACGAGCCACGCCCCGCGGAGATATTTCCCGCCGTAGGTGAGGTTCGTCTTGGCGTCGAGCAGGCTTTCGGGCGCGCCGCGATAGCCCATGGTCTTGGCCGTCTGGGGATGGATCTGCATGAGCCCCATATAGGGCCCGTTCTTGGCCCCCGGATTGTAGCCGCTTTCGCGCTTCACGATCCGGTGCATCAGCGACGGCGGCACATGGTAGAGCTTGGCGTAATCGCTCACCATCCGCATCACCTCGGGCTGCCCGGACATCTCGCCGCGTCCCTCGGGCGCCTTGGCGCCCCCGCCGCAGCCCGCCAGTGCCAGAGCCGCCGCAAGAAGCGCGGCGCCTGTCGTTCCCTTCATCCTGCCTGTCCCTCTGCTGCCTTCACGACGGCTGTCAGATCGTCCCACACCTTCGGTGCGGCGACGAGCACCATGCCACCGGCGGCGTCTTCGGGAAAGGGGGCAGTGCGTCCTCCGGCTTCCTCGACCATCAGCATGGCCGCCAGACAGTCCCAAGGGTTCATGTGCGGCTCGTAATAGCCGCCGAGCCGGCCCGCCGCGACCGAGGCCAGCATGATCGCGCCCGAGCCGTTGCGGTAGAACATGCCGCCCCGCCGCATCAGTTCGCGCACCAGCGCCGAGGCGAAGTCGGGCGAGGTGCGGTGGCTTGCGCCGAGCGCCACGTTGCAGGAGCCGATGGTGAGATCCTCGCGCGCGCGGAGCCGCTCGCCGTTCAGGAAGGCTCCCTGCCCCCGCTGCGCCGAGAAGGTCTCGCGCGCGAGCGGATGTTCGATCACCCCCGCGACGGTGCGCCCCTCCTCCTGCAGCGCGAGCACCACGCACCAGTGCGGCAGCCCGGCCAGGAAGGGCGCGGTGCCGTCGATCGGGTCGATCACCCAGGTGAAGCCCGACCTGCCCTCCTCTGCGCCATGCTCCTCGCCCAGCACCCCATCGTCGGGGAAGCGCGCGGCGATGCGGGCGCGGATCAGCGTCTCGACCTCGCGATCGGCGCGGCTCACGATGTCCTGCGGGCTGGCCTTGGCCTCGACCGCGAGGCTCTCGCGGCGGGCGAAGAAATCGAGCGCGAGGCGCCCGGCTTCGGCCGCCACTTCGAGCGCCAGCGTCAGGCGGTCCTTCACCGGATCGGTCAAGATATGGTCCTCATTCGTGGAATTTCGGGGCCCGATGCCAGCGCCAGGCATCGGCGATCATGTGCGGCAGGGTCGAAAGCTCGGGCTCCCATCCCAGTTCACGCACCGCGCGCTCCGAGCCGCAGACGAGGGCCGCCGCATCGCCCGACCGGCGGTCGCCGAACAGGATGGGCACTTCGCGGTTGGTTACGGCGCGCGATTGTTCGATCACCTCGCGCACCGAGAAGCCGCGCCCGGTGCCGAGGCAGAAGACCCGGTTCGGGCCGCCGTCGAGCAGGCGGTTCAGGCCCAGCACATGGGCCTGGGCCAGATCCATCACATGCACATAGTCGCGGATGCAGGTGCCGTCGCGCGTGGGATAGTCGGTGCCGAAGACGGTGAGCGCGGGCCGCCGGCCCGCCACCGCATCGAGCATGAGCGGGATCAGATGCGTCTCGGGATCGTGCTGCTCGCCGACCTCGCCCTCGGGGTCGGCGCCCGCCACGTTGAAATAGCGGAAGATCGTGTGGTTGAGCCCGAAGGCCGCGCCGAAATTCGCCACCATCTCCTCGATGGCGCGCTTGGAGGCGCCATAGGCGTTGATCGGGCGCTGCGGCGTATCCTCGTCGAGCACCACGCCGTCCTGATCGCCGTAGGTGGCGCAGGTCGAGGAGAAGACGAAGTTCTTCACCCCGGCCGCCACCGTCGCCTCGAGCAGGTTGAGCGCGCCGGTCACGTTCACGCGCCAGTAGGTGCCGGGATCGCGCATCGACTCGCCCACGAGCGAGAGCGCCGCGAAATGCATCACCGCCACGGGTTTCCAGGTCTCGAGCGCCGCGTCGATGCTCGCGCGGTCCATCAGGTCGCCGCGGGCGAGCGGGCCGAACTTCACGGCCTGCTCCCACCCCGTCGAGAGATTGTCGAAGGTGACGGGCTCGAACCCGGCCCGCTTCAAGACCTTGCAGGCGTGCGAGCCGATGTAGCCCGCCCCTCCCGTCACCAGAACCCGCTGCGCCATCGCCCGATCCTACCGTCCGACGCCCACATAATGGGTGAAGCCCGCGGCGCGGGCATCCGCCGGCGCATAGACGTTGCGCAGATCGGCCATCCGCGCGTCGGCCATGCCGCGCGCAAGCCGCTGGAGATCGAGCGCGCGGAACTCGTTCCACTCGGTCAGGATCACCAGCACCGAGGCGCCTTCGGCCGCCGAATAGGCATCCTCCATCCAGCGGACGCCGGGCAGGAGATGCTCGCCCTCGCGCCGGCCCTCGGGATCGACCACCCGCACCTTGGCCCCCGCCCCCACCAGAGCGGGCACGATGGTCAGCGCGGGCGCATCGCGCATGTCGTCGGTGTTGGGCTTGAAGGTCACGCCCAGCACCGCGATCACCTTGTCGCGGCACGAGCCTTCGCAGAGATCCTCGATCTTCTCGATCATCCGGCGCTTGATCTCGTCATTGACCTTGATGACGCTCTCGACGATCTGGATCGGCGAGGCATGATCCTGCCCCATCCGGGCGAGCGCCTTGGTGTCCTTGGGGAAACACGAGCCGCCATAGCCCGGGCCCGCATGCAGGAACTTGTTGCCGATGCGGCCGTCGAGGCCCATGCCCTTGGACACGGCCTTGATGTCGGCCCCCACCCGCTCGCAGAGGGCGGCGATCTCGTTGATGAAGGTGATCTTCGTCGCGAGGAAGGCGTTCGCGGCATATTTTATCATCTCGGCGCTCTCGAGCCCTGTGTAGACCACCGGGAAGTCGCGCAGGAAGAGCGGGCGGTAGATGTCGGCCATGATCTTCTTCGCGCGCTCGGTCTCGACGCCCACCACCACCCGGTCGGGGCGCATGAAATCGTCGATGGCCGCGCCCTCGCGCAGGAACTCGGGGTTCGAGGCCACGTCGAAATCGGCGGCCGGATTGGCCGCCCGGATCGTCTCGGCCACCTTCCGGTTGGTGCCGATCGGCACGGTCGATTTCGTCACCACCACCGCGTAATGATCGAGCGCATGGGCAATCTCTTCGGCGGCGGCCATCACATAGGTGAGGTCCGCATGGCCGTCGCCGCGCCGGGTGGGCGTGCCCACGGCGATGAAGACGGCATCTGCGCCGCGCATGGCCTCGGCCAGATCGAGCGTGAAGGACAGCCGTCCCGCCGCCACGTTCCGCGCCATCAGCGCCTCGAGACCCGGCTCGAAGATCGGGACCTTGCCGTCCCGCAGCTTGGCGATCTTCGTCGCATCCTTGTCGACGCAGACCACCTCGTGGCCGAAGTCCGAAAAGCACACACCCGAGACGAGGCCCACATAGCCCGTGCCGATCATCGCAATCTTCATGGAAAAAGCTGTCCTCTTCCGTTTGCGGACTGTGTGTCAGCCGCTCTTTGATCTGTCAATTTCAACTCTAGGTATTTTCGAGGGCGACAGCGCTCGCCCGCCGTTTCAGCACGGATTCCCGCCAGGTAATGTAGCTGATGGCGGAAATGATGATCCCGCCGCCCAGAAGGACGAAGGGATCGACCCGCTCGCCGAAGGCCAGTGCCCCGAGGAGCGTGGCCCACAGCAATTGCAGGAATGTGACGGGCTGCGTCACGGTCAGCGGCGCAGCCCCGAAGGCGCGGGTCATGCAGTAGTGGCCCGCCGTGGCGAAGACCGCGACCAGCGCCAGCCAGAGGAGTTGGTCCACCCCGACCGGCACCCAGACGAGCAGCGCGAAGGGCAGGAGGCCGAGCGTCACCGTGGCCGACATCATCGCGACGATGGCCCCCGCCCCCGCCACGTCCGACAGGCGGCGCGCCAGAAGGTAGCTGCCCGCGAACAGCGTGGCCGCGCAGAGCTGCGACAGGTGCCCCGCCGAGAGCTCGCGCAGCCCCGGCCGGAGCACGATCAGCGCCCCCACCAGAGCCACCGCCACCGCAAGGATCCGCCGCAGCGCCAGCCGCTCGGAGAAGAAGAGCGCGGCCCCGACCGTCACCAGCACCGGGTTCAGATAGCCGATGGCCGTCACTTCGGCGACCGGGATGCGGGCCATGGCGTAGAACCAGCAGATCACGGCGGCCGTGTGGAACGCGCCGCGCAGCCCGTAGAGCTTCAGCGTGCTCATCGGCACGCCCTGCCGCAGCACCGGCACGAGCGTGGGCAGCAGGAACAGGGCCCCGAAGGCAAAGCGCAGGAAGGCCCCCTGCGCCGCAGGAATGTCGGTGCCGAGATAGCGGACGATCCCCGTCACGCCCACGAAGCTCACCCCCGAGGCGAGCATCCAGAGCACGCCCTCCAGCGTGCGTGTCCGGCTGGGAACTGCGGGGCGGGCGCTCATGGCGGGCAGTCAATCCGATCCCGCAGGCCACCGCAAGAGCCGTTCGGCGCCCCGTCCGGCCGCCTCCGGCAGCCGCCGGGATCGCGGCGCGACAGTGGGCATGGACGTCCTCGGGCAGCGGTGCGGGCCGCCGCCCTCTGGCCGGGCCCGCCGCCGCGCGGCGGACCGACCGGATCTCAGGCGTCGAGCTTCGCCGCCACATCCTCGGGGATGTCGAAGTTGCCGGTGACGGTCTGGACGTCGTCGTCCTCCTCGAGCGCGTCGATCAGCTTCATCAGCTTCTGCGCCGTCTCGAGATCGACGTTGGTGCGGTTCTGCGGCTTCCAGACGAGCTTGGCTTCCTCGCTCTCGCCCAGCACCTTCTCGAGCGCTTCGGACACTTCGTTGAGGCTGGTGTCGCCGCAATAGATCCAGTGGCCCTCTTCGTCCGACTCGACATCGTCGGCGCCGGCCTCGATGGCGGCCATCATCACCGTGTCGGCGTCGCCCGCCGCGGGCTTGTAGGTGATCTCGCCCACGCGGTCGAACATGAAGCTGACCGAGCCCGTGGTGCCGAGGTTGCCGCCGTATTTGGTGAAATAGCTGCGGACGTTCGAGGCGGTGCGGTTCACGTTGTCGGTCATCGTCTCGACGATGATGGCGATGCCGTTCGGCCCGTAGCCTTCGTAGCGGATCTCCGAGTAATCCTCGGCATCGCCGCCCTGCGACTTCTTGATCGCGCGCTCGATCACGTCCTTGGGCATCGAGACGGCCTTCGCCGCCTTCACCGCCAGCCGCAGGCGCGGGTTCTTGTCGGGGTCGGGGTCACCCATCTTCGCGGCGACGGTGATCTCCTTCGCCAGCTTCGAGAACATCTTCGAGCGCAGCTTGTCCTGCTTGCCCTTGCGATGCTGGATGTTCGCCCACTTGGAATGGCCCGCCATGACCCTCTCCGATCGTTCCTTGCATCGCGCGCCTATAGCTCAGCGCGCCGGGGGGCCGCAAGCCCGGCCGCGGGGTCGCGGCGGACGAGTCGGCTCAGAAGGGGAAAAAGACCGGGATGAGGAGGCTCATGACCACCATCATCAGGATGTTCAGCGGCACGCCGATGCGCAGGAAGTCGGTGAAGCGGTAGCCGCCCGGCCCGTAGACGAGCGTGTTCGTCTGATAGCCGATGGGCGTGGCGAAGCTCGCCGAGGCGCCGAACATGACCGCGACCACGAAGGGCCGCGGATCGACGCCCAGGGATCCCGCAAGGCCGATCACGATCGGGGTGAGGATCACCGCCACGGCATTGTTGCTGACGAGCTCGGTCAGGATCGAGGTCAGCGCATAGACCACGAAGATCAGCGCGAAGGGCGGCAGCCCTTGCATCCACGGGGCTACGGCACCCACGACCATCTCGACCGCGCCGGAATGTTCGAGCCCCGCCCCCACCGCCAGCATCCCGAAGATGAGCGCGAGCAGCCGCCCCTCGATATAGCCGAAGGCCTCGTCGGCATCGATGCAGCGGGTGACGAGCACGACCGCCACGCCGATCATGGCAAGGATCGCGATGGGCGCCACGTCGAAGGCCGACAGGAGCACCACCGCCGCCAGAACCGCCATCACCACGGGCGCGCGGCTGCGCCGGTAGGCCCGGTCCGACGGCTGGGCGATGTCGACCACCTGCATCTCGGAGGCCAGCCGCTCGATATCGGCCTGCGCCCCCTCCAGGAGAAGCGTGTCGCCCACCTGCACCACGAGATCGTCGAGCTGGCGGCCGATGTTCTGGTTGCGCCGGTGCGCGGCCAGCACATAGACCCCGTAGCGCCGCCTGAGGCGCATGGCGCCGAGCGAGCGGCCCACCATGAAGCAGCCGGGCGTGATGAGCACCTCGACCACCTGCGTCTGCACCGACGAGAGCTTGTCGACGAGCCGCAGCTCCTTGTTCGACTGCAGGCTCAGCACCTCGGACATGGGGGTGCGCAGCACCACCCGGTCTCCGGCCTCGAGCGTTGCCTCGGCCAAGTTGCGGCGCAAGGAAATGTCGCCGCGCAGCACGTCGATCACGCGCAGGCTGTCGCGCTTGAAGATGTCCACATCCTCGACCTTGCGGCCGATCAGGGCCGAGCCCTCGGGAACGGCCACCTCGGTGAAGAACTTCATCCGGCTCCGGTCCGAGAGCAGCATCCCCATGCTGTCGCGGTCGGCCAGCAGGCGTGGCGCGAAGAGCCAGAGGTAGCCCAGGCCCACGGCCGCGAGGGTCAGGCCCAGCGGCGTGATCTCGAAGATCGAGAAGGGCTCGAGGCCCGACCGGCGCGCCACCCCGTCGACCAGCAGGTTCGTGGAGGTGCCGATCAGCGTCACGGTGCCGCCGAAGATCGACAGATAGCTGAGCGGGATCATGACCTTGGAGGGCGAGACCTGCATCTGCCGCGCGATCTGCATGAAGACCGGGATCATCACCACCACGATGGGCGTGTTGTTCATGAAGGCCGACATGCCCACGATCACAAGCGACAGGAGAGCGAGGGTGCGCAGGGGCCGCGTCGCCGCATGGCGGACGGCGATCTGGGTCACGGCATCGAGGGTGCCGGTGCGCACCAGCGATCCCACGATGATGAAGAGCGCCGTGATGGTCCAGGGCGCGGGGTTGGAAAGCACCCCCAGAAGGTCGTCCTGCGGCAGGATGCCCACCGCCAGCATGAGCGCCCCGCCCGCAAGGGCCGTCACCTCGACCGGATAGATCTCGCGGACGAAGAGCACGAGCATCCCGGCGAGGATCGCGAGCGCCGTCCAGGCCTGCATCGGTTCCGACATCTCGAAGCCGAACATCATCTCTCCCTCAGAAAGGTCTTGGCCTGAATACGATGGTGAGACGCCCGCGCAAAGCCGCCGTGCGACCGGACCCTCGGCGGCGCACGGCGCGCCTGTCGGGCGGGCAGGCTCAGGGCCGCGACTCCTGCAGCCGCCCGCCGAGCCGCACCGGCACGATCCGCTGGGCCAGCCCCGTGCGGTCGTCGGTCTCGACATAGACGCCCGCGAGCGTCGCAGGCCCCCCGGCAGGCTCGAACCGACCCTTCGGCATCTGGGTGATGAAGCGGCGCAGCGGCTCGGTCTTCTCCATCCCGATCACCGAATCGTAATCGCCGCACATGCCCGCATCGCTCAGATAGGCCGTGCCGCCGCGCAGGATCTGCGCATCGCCCGTGGGCACATGGGTGTGGGTGCCGACGACGAGGCTCGCCCGCCCGTCGCACCAGTGGCCCATCGCCATCTTCTCGCTCGTGGCCTCGCAATGGATGTCGAGGATCGTGGCCTGCACCGCGCCGCCGAGCGGCATCGCCTTCAGCACCTGATCGACCGCCGAGAACGGATCGTCGAAGGGCCGCTTCATGAAGACCTGCCCCAGCGCCTGCAGCACCAGCACCTTGCGGCCGCCGACGGTGAAGACCCTCGCGCCCTTGCCGGGGGCGGTCCTGGCATAGTTCAGCGGACGGACGATGCGCGGCTCGGTCTCGATGAACTGCAGCATCTCCTTCTGGTCGAAGGCATGATCGCCGAGCGTCACGCAGTCCGCGCCCGCGGCGAGCAGCTTCTTCGCGTGGTCGGCGGTGATGCCCGCGCCGCTCGAGGCGTTCTCGCCGTTGACCACGACGAAATCGAGCCCCCATTCCGTGCGCAGCGCCGGCAGCCGTTCCGCCACCGCCGAGCGTCCCGCACGCCCCATCACATCGCCAAGAAAGAGTAGCCTCATCCCGGCAGCGTTAGGGCCGAGCCCCGCCAAGGGCAAGAGGATTCGGCCCTTTCCGCCCTATCCCCCGCGCCCTATCCTCTGCTCATGAGCCCGCTGCCGCCGTTCCTCGCCCCCTATTTCGACGCCCGCGGCTGGACGCTCCACCCGCATCAGGAAGAGATGCTGGCCCGTGCGGAGGAGCCCGCGCTCCTCCTCGTGGCGCCCACGGGCGGCGGCAAGACGCTGGCCGGGTTCCTGCCCACGCTGGCCGAACTTGGCCCCGCGCCGGGGCCGGGCCTCCACACGCTCTACATCTCGCCGCTGAAGGCGCTGGCCGCCGACATCCGCCGCAACCTCCGCGCCCCGATCGAGGGCGCGGGTCTCGCCATCCGGGTCGAGGACCGCACCGGCGACACCGGCAGCCACGTCCGCCGCCGGCAGCGCGCCGATCCGCCCCACATCCTGCTGACGACGCCCGAAAGCCTCGCGCTGCTCCTGTCCTACGAGGATGCGCCGAGGATCTTTGCCGGCCTGCAACGGGTGATCGTGGACGAGATCCATGCGCTGGCCGAATCGAAGCGCGGCGACCAGCTGATGCTCTGCCTCGCGCGGCTCCAGCGGCTGGCGCCGGGGCTGCGCCGCGTGGGCCTGTCGGCCACGGTCGAGGATCCGCCGGCGCTGGCGCGCTTCCTCGCCGCCCATCCCGGCCCCTGCCGCGTGCTGATGGCCGATCCCGGGCCCGATCCCGACATCGCCATGCTCGAGACCGAGGCGCCCCCGCCCTGGGCCGGCGGCGGCGGGCGGCATGCGATCCCCGAGGTGCTGGCCGAGATCCGCCGCCACCGCACCACGCTCGTCTTCCACAACACGCGCGCGCAGGCCGAGCTTTTCTTCCACGCGCTCTGGCTGGCCAACGAGGACGACCTGCCCATCGGCATCCATCATGGCTCGCTCTCGCGCGAGCAGCGCGAGCGGGTCGAGGCGGCGATGGTGTCGGGCGCGCTGCGCGCCATCGTCTGCACAGGCTCGCTCGATCTGGGCATCGACTGGGGCGACGTCGATCTCGTGATCCAGGTGGGCGCGCCGAAGAACGTCAAGCGCCTCGTCCAGCGCATCGGGCGGGCGAACCACCGCTACAACGCGCCGTCGAAGGCGCTCCTCGTGCCCGCGAACCGGTTCGAGGTGGTCGAATGTCTGGCCGCCCTCGAAGCCGTGCGCGACCATGCGCTCGACGGCGAGCCGCGGGGGCCGGGGCCGCGCGATGTCCTCTGCCAGCATATCCTCGTCACCGCGGCGGCCGGGCCTTTCGGGGCCGATGCGCTTTACGCGGAGGTGACGAGCGCCGGCCCCTATGCCGCCCTCTCGCGCGCGGATTTCGATGCCTGCCTCGATTTCGTGGCCACGGGGGGCTATGCGCTGCGCGCCTACGACCGCTGGCAGCGGATCCGGCTGAAGGAGGGGCTCTGGCAGCTCCGCGACCCGCGCACGGCGCAGGTGATCCGCATGAACATCGGCACGATCATCGACACCGAGGTGCTGAAGGTGCGGATGCGCGGCCGCGGCGGCACGCCGCTGGGCGAGATCGAGGAGGGGTTTGCCGCCACCCTCACGCCCGGAGACACGTTCCTGATGGCGGGACAGGTCGTGCGCTACGAGGGGCTGCACGAGATGACGGTCGAGGTCACGCGCAACCCCGGCCGCGATCCGCGAGTGGCCACCTTCAACGGCACCAAGTTCGCCACCTCGACGCTCCTCACCCACCGGATCCTCGAGCTGTTCCAGCAACCCGGCTGGCCCGACCTTCCGCGCCACACCGCCGACTGGCTGGCGTTGCAGCGCGAGGTCTCGCGCCTGCCCGAGGCCGACCGGCTGCTCGTCGAGAGCTTCCCCCACGACGGGCGCGAGCATCTGTGCATCTACGGCTTTGCGGGGCGCAACGCGCAGCAGACGCTGGGCCTTCTGCTCACCAAGCGGATGGAGGAGGAACGCCTGTCGCCCCTGGGCTTCGTCGCGACCGACTATGCGACGCTCATCTGGGGGCTCGAGGCCGTGACCGATCCCGCGCCGCTGTTCGAGCCCGACCGGCTGCGCGAAGGCCTCGAAGGCTGGCTCGCCGGCAATGCGGTGATGAAGCGGACCTTCCGCAATTCCGCCATCATCGCGGGCCTGATCGAGCGCACCCACATGGGCCGGCGGCGCACGGGCAAGCAGGCGACCTTCTCCTCCGACATCCTCTACGACACGCTGATGCGGCACGATCCCGGCCACCTCCTGCTGCGCATCACGCGCGAGGAGGCCGAGCGGGGCCTCGTGGATTTCGGCCGGATCGAGGAGATGCTGGCCCGCACCCACGGCCGCATCGACGCGGTGCGGCTCTCCCGCGTGACGCCTCTGGCCGCGCCGCTCTTTCTCGAGATGGGCCGCGTCCCGGTTGAGGGCGCCGGCCGCCAGCGGCTGATGGAGGAGCAGGCCGCGGCCCTGATGGCCGCCGCGGGGCTGAGCTGACCCGTCCCGCGCAGCGCCGGTGAGGCCAGCCGCGGGGCGCGCAGGCGCCGCCTCCCCCTCACGCTGGGGCTTGCGCGAGAGCCGCGGATCGGACAGGAACGGGCCATGAACGGACATGCTTTCTTCTTCGCCGGTGTGCGGCTCACGGCGCTGCCTTCGGGCGCGCTCTGGTGGCCTGCGGAACGGCTCCTCTGCGTCTCGGACCTGCATCTGGGCAAGGCCGAGCGGCTGGCGCGGCGCGGAGGCACGCTCCTGCCGCCCTACGAGACGCAGGCGACGCTCGCCCGCCTCGAAGCCGATCTCGAGGCCACGGGGGCCGAGCGCGTCCTCTGCCTCGGCGATTCGTTCGACGACGGGGCCGCGGCCGACGGACTGGCCGAGCCCGAGCGGCTCTGGCTTCGGCGGCTGATGACGGGGCGCGACTGGATCTGGATCCTCGGCAATCACGATCCGGCACCCACCGCCTGCGGCGGCAGCCACCGGGCGACCGCGGTGCTTGGCCCCCTCACCTTCCGCCATATCGCGGAGGGCGAGGCCGAGGTCTCGGGCCATTACCATCCGAAATGCGCGCTGGCGGGGCGGGCCCGGCCCTGCTTTCTCCTCGACGGGCGGCGGCTGATCCTGCCGGCCTACGGCGCCTATACCGGCGGGCTCTGGTGCCACGATCCCGCACTGGTGGCGCTGATGCAGCCCGGCGCCCTCGCGATCCTGACCGGCGCCAAGGCGATCCCGCTGCCGATGCCGCGGCGCGCGCCTCAGACGAGGCCGCGCTCCTCCAGCTTCGCGCGGTGAGCGCGGCTGACAGGGATGCGGCTGCCGTCGCTGAGCAGCAGGAAGAGCTTGCCCGGCTCGCGCTCGGTTCCCGTCACCGCCGACCAGGCCACCCAGTGCGAGCGGTGGACCTGCGCCCCCGGCACGCCCTCGGTCTCGTCCATGGCGTCCGAAAAGCGCAGCAGAAGGCTCGAGAGCCCGGCGCTCGTCACCACGTCGACATAGTGATCGCGCACCGTCATCGAGACCAGCGCGCCCCTGAGCTCCGGCTCCATCCGCTGCAGGAGCCGCGGCTGCCCGTCCGGCACGGGCTGCGGCCGGGCGCCGAGCCGGACCGACGAAAGGCCCAGCCCCGCGCAGAAGAGCGCGGGCGCCACTTCGAGGGCACTCGGGGCCTCGGGTCCGAAGGCCAGCTGCATCAGCCACCAGATCGGCAGCGTAAGCACCCCGGCCACCGCGAGCGCGAGGCCCGCCCCCCGCTTCAGATCGCGCAGGCCCACGGCCGCGAACCAGACGCGGAGCGCCAGCCCGAGCCCGAGGGTGATGGCGGCCAGTGCGCTCCAGACCAGAAGACGCTCCGGCAGGGCGACGGCCTGATAACTGCCGAAGGGGCCGGACACGGCGAGGCCCACGGAGGTCACAGCCCAGACGATCCAGGGAAGAGGGGCGGCAAGACATTCGGCGTAAGGGCGCGAGACGGACAAGGAAGCCTCCGCAAAACCTGAACGAACGGTCCGTCGCTACAGGACGCGGACCGCCCGATCAACTCCGCCGTGTGACGCAGGCGGACGGACTCCCCTTGTGCGCCGCCGCGGGCGTCAGGCCGTCAGGCCCTGCGGCTCGGGCAGGCCGTTCGCACGGCAGCAGGCGGTCAGCGTGTTGGCCAGCAGGCAGGCGATGGTCATCGGCCCCACGCCGCCCGGCACCGGCGTGATGGCGCCCGCCACCTCGGCGGCGGAGGCATAGTCCACATCGCCCACGAGCTTCGTCTTGCCGTCGCGCTCGATCCGGTTGATGCCCACGTCGATGACCGTGGCGCCCGGCTTCACGAAATCGCCGGTGATCATCTCGGGCCGGCCCACCGCCGCCACGAGGATGTCGGCGCCGCGGCAGACGGCGGCGAGGTCCCGGGTCCGCGAGTGGGCGATGGTGACCGTGCAGCTCTCGCCCAGCAGGAGCTGCGCCATGGGCTTGCCCACGATGTTCGAGCGGCCCACCACGACGGCATTCAGCCCCGAGAGAGCACCCAGATGATCGCGCAGCATCATCAGACAGCCGAGCGGCGTGCAGGGCACCATGCTCTTCTGCCCGGTGCCGAGACGGCCCACGTTGGAGATGTGGAACCCGTCCACGTCCTTGGCCGGATCGAGCGCATTGATGACGAGATCCGCATTCAGATGCGCAGGCAGCGGCAGCTGCACGAGGATGCCGTGCACGGCCGGGTCGTGGTTCAGCCGGTCGATCAGCGCGAGAAGTTCCGCCTCGGAGGTCCCGGCGGGCAGCCGGTGCTCGAACGAGGCCATGCCCACCTCGACCGTCTGCTTGCCCTTGGCGCCCACATAGACCTGGCTCGCGGGATCCTCGCCCACGAGGACCACGGCGAGGCCCGGCACGATGCCGTGCCCCTCCTTCAGCCGCGCCACCTCTTCGGCCACCCGGGCGCGCACGCCCGCCGCGAAGGCCTTGCCGTCGATCCGCTTCGCCGTCATTCCGTCCCCTCCTGCGGGGCGTCGGGCCCCAGAACCTCTTCCTCGCGCGCAATCGACCAGTCGATCAGGATGCGCCAGAGCGTTTCGATCAGGGCCGGATCCAGACCTTCGGCCATGGCGCGCACACGGACATTGCGCACCACCTCCTCGACGCGCGAGTCGATGCGCGCAGGCAGGCCCACGTCGGTCTTGATCTCGGCGGCACGGTCGATGTAGCCCGCGCGCTGCGCCATGAGCCCGACGATCTTCGCGTCGAGCGCGTCGATCATCGCGCGCAGGTCTTCCATCGAGTGGCAATCTTCCGGGGCTCGCACCTTGGTCCTCGCTTCTGGGTCCGGCCCCGGTTTCAGACACGGGGCACCAGAGGTCAAGGGGGCGAAACGCGCCGTCAGAAGAGGCCTTCGATCCGTCCCTCTTCGTCCAGATGGATAAGTTCGGCCGCGGGCTGGCTCGGCAGGCCTGGCATGGTGCGGATCTCGCCGCAGATCGCGACGACGAATCCCGCGCCGGCCGCCAGCCTCACCTCGCGGATGGGAATGGAGTGCCCCTCGGGCGCGCCCCGGATCGCCGCATCGGTCGTGAAGCTGTATTGCGTCTTGGCCATGCATACCGGCAGCGCCCCGTATCCCGCTTCCTCCCATGTTCGCAGCTGGTCGCGGATCACATGGTCGGCAATCACGTCATGTGCGTGATAGATGCGACGTGCCACGGTCTCCATCTTCTCGAAAAGCGGCATGTCGTCGGGATAGAGCGGCGCGAACATCGAGGGCGTCTCGGCCAGCTCGACCACCTTCTGCGCCAGATCCTCGATCCCGGCCGAGCCTTCCGCCCAGTGGCGGCAGAGGAACGCCTCTGCCCCCTGCCCCGCCGCATAGGCGCGCACGGCCTCGATCTCGGCCTCGGTGTCGGTGGTGAAATGGTTGATCGCCACCACGACCGGCACGCCGAAGCCCTTCACATTGGCGATGTGCCGCCCGAGGTTCGCGCAGCCGCGCCGGAGCGCCGCGACATCCTCGCGCCCGAGATCCTCGCGCGCCACGCCCCCGTTCATCTTGAGCGCCCGGACCGTGGCCACGACCACGGCGGCCGAGGGCTTCAGCCCCGCCAGCCGGCACTTGATGTCGAAGAACTTCTCGGCCCCGAGATCCGCCCCGAAGCCCGCCTCGGTCACGACATAGTCGGCCAGCTTCAGCGCCGTGCGCGTGGCGATCACCGAGTTGCAGCCGTGGGCGATGTTGGCGAAAGGTCCGCCATGGACGAAGGCCGGGTTGTTCTCGATCGTCTGCACGAGGTTCGGCTGCATCGCATCCTTGAGCAGCACGGCCATCGCGCCTGCGGCCTTCAGGTCGCGGCAATAGACCGGGCTCTTGTCGCGCCGGTAGCCTACGACGATCCGGCCGAGACGGCGTTCGAGATCCTCCAGATCGTCCGCGAGGCAGAGGATCGCCATCACCTCGGAGGCCACGGTGATGTCGAAGCCCGTCTGGCGCGGAAATCCGTTCGCCACGCCGCCGAGGTTCACCACCGTGTCGCGCAGCGCGCGGTCGTTCATGTCCATCACCCGCCGCCAGGTGATGCGCCGGGCGTCGAGCTCCAGCGCGTTGCCCCAGTAGATGTGGTTGTCGATCATGGCCGCCAGCAGGTTGTGCGCCGCCGTGATCGCGTGGAAATCGCCGGTGAAATGGAGGTTCATATCCTCCATCGGCACGACCTGCGCGCGCCCGCCGCCCGCCGCCCCGCCCTTCATGCCGAAGTTCGGCCCGAGCGAGGCCTCGCGGATGCAGATGACCGCCTTCTTGCCGATCCGGTTCAGCCCGTCGCCGAGACCGACCGTCGTCGTGGTCTTTCCCTCGCCCGCGGGCGTGGGGTTGATCGCGGTCACGAGGATGAGCTTGCCGTCCGGCCGACCCTCGAGCCCGCGGATGAAGCCCTGTCCGACCTTGGCCTTGTCGTGACCGTAGGGGATCAGCGCCTCGGCCGGGATGCCGAGCCCGGCACCGATCTCCTGGATGGGCTTCTTTCGCGCCGCGCGCGCGATCTCGATATCGGTCTGGACAGCCATGGAACCTCCCTCAGGCCTTGCGTGATCGTCTCCCCACGACGGATCTAGCGCCGGGCAGGAAGAAGGTCGAGCCGACCCGGCTAGGCCGTTCGTCGAATATGGGCGATCGCCTGTATCAAACAGAGCGCAAAGGCAAGTTCGAGCACCTCCTCGATCCGGCCCGCCCGCATGCCGATCTCGCGCGGAACGTCGATGCCGAAGGGCGCGAGCTTGCGGTCGATGCCGTCGATGGTCTTGGCCACGGCCGCAAAGGCGAGGCCCGCGAAGAGCCACCATGCGCCCGCCTCCGCCCGGAGAAGCCGCGCCAGCCAGTCGCGCAGGTTCCGGCGCAGGAAACGCACGAGGACCACGAGGATCAGCAGGATGAGAAGCCCGCCGATCACCTTGTCCGTCCAGCCGCCGGCCCCTGTATAGGTGCGCAGCTTGAGAAGTCCGTGCTCGGTGAGGCTCTTGTCGAAATCGAGCTCGCGCGCGGCCATCAGCAGGAGCGCCACCGGCACATGCCAGCTCGCAAGGCCGCGCCGCAGTCCCTTGATTTCGAACCACAGGAACGTCGCCGCGCCGAGAAGCACCACGGTCAGAAGCTCGACCCCCTCGCCTTCCTTGAAGAAGAGGTCGAGGTCGTCGAGGAAGACGAGATTGCCGAGAAGGGCCGCAAGGGTGGCCGTCGCGGAGACGGCAAGGACGGTCGGAGGAGTAAAGCTCAAGGATCTTTCCAGACGGGGCAGCAAGAGGCGGGACGGGACGGATACCCTGACCCGGACCACCAGCGCCCGGGCCGGGGCGATTGTATCAAAATGATGAATATGCGCCGGAAAGGAAAGAGCGCGTTGCCGTCCCACCACAAGGGATGGGCCGCGGCAAGGGCCGCCTTGCAGCCCGAGACGATGGCTCCGGCCCTCTTCCGGAGCAAGACACGCAAGGGTCGGATTGCCGTCGCTTCCGCGACGCGGCAGACCGAATGGCCGCCTCGGCGGGTCCGGGAGGATGGGACATGCTCCGTAGCCGGGAGCGACTTGGCCGAAGGGCGAGAGGAGGCCCGTCATTCGCAGCGCCGCATGCTCCCCATTCCCGCCTCGACCAGAGGCGTGGAGATCGATCAGATCCCGGCCCGGCCAGCGGATGTGGGGGCGCCGGGCCCATGGCTCCGTCGCCGACCGCAGGTCCGGGCGGCAGCTCCGGCACCCGCGCGCAGATCCAGCGCGGGGCGCAAAGGAAAGCCCCGAAGCCTTCGCAGGCTTCGGGGCTCCAAGTCGCTTCCCGGGGGGTCGGCTCAGACGGAGGGCTCGAGCCCGCCATCCGCCTTGATGACCTTCGGCCGGGTCTTCGGGATCGCGGCCACCGAGCCGCCGCCCACCGGACGGTCGGCATCGTCGTCCGAGTCGATCGGCTCGCCCGCGATCACACGGCGGATCTGGTCGCCGGTGAGCGTCTCGTATTCGAGGAGGCCCTTGGCCAGACGTTCGAACTCTTCCGACTTCTCGGTGAGGATCCGGTAAGCGGTCTGGTAGCCCTCGTCGATCAGGCGCTTCACCTCCGCCTCGATCATCTTCTTGGTCTCGGCCGAGACCGAGAAGCCCGCGGTATTGCCCTGATAGCCCTCATGCGCCTCGGCATAGTCGATGTTGCCGACGACGTCCGACATGCCCCAGCGCATCACCATGGCGCGCGCGAGCGCCGAGGCCTGCTGGATGTCGCCCGCCGGGCCGGAGGAGACCGCCTCTTCACCGTATTTGATGATCTCGGCCGCCTTGCCCGCCATGGTCATGGCGATCTTCTGCTTGCCCTCGTCCTTGTGCATGTTCAGCCGGTCCATCTCGGGCAGGCTGACCACCATGCCGAGCGCACCGCCCCGCGGGATGATCGTGGCCTTGTATACCGGGTCGCACTTGGGAAGGTTCAGACCGACGATGGCGTGACCGGCCTCGTGGTAGGCGGTCTTCTCCTTCTGGTCGGCGGTGAGGACCATCGAGCGCCGCTCGGCCCCCATCATGACCTTGTCCTTGGCATTCTCGAAATCGTCCATCGTGACGAACCGCCGCCCGACGCGGGCCGCGAGCAGCGCCGCCTCGTTCACGAGGTTCATCAGGTCGGCGCCCGAGAAGCCCGGCGTGCCGCGCGCGATCAGGCGCAGGTCGACGTTCGGCCCCAGCGGAACCTTGCGGGCATGGACCGACAGGATCTTCTCGCGGCCCTTGATGTCGGGGTTCGGCACATGGATCGTGCGGTCGAAGCGGCCGGGGCGCAGCAGCGCCGGGTCCAGCACGTCCTTGCGGTTGGTGGCCGCGACGATGATGACGCCCTCGTTGGCCTCGAACCCGTCCATCTCGACCAGAAGCTGGTTCAGCGTCTGCTCGCGCTCGTCGTTGCCGCCGCCGATGCCCACGCCACGGGCGCGGCCCACGGCGTCGATCTCGTCGATGAAGACGATGCAGGGCGCGTTCTTCTTGGCCTGCTCGAACATGTCACGGACACGGGAGGCACCGACACCCACGAACATTTCGACGAAATCCGAACCCGAGATGGTGAAGAAGGGCACGCCGGCCTCGCCCGCGATGGCACGCGCCAGAAGCGTCTTGCCGGTGCCGGGCGGGCCCACGAGCAGCGCGCCCTTGGGGATCTTGCCGCCGAGACGGCTGAATTTCTGCGGGTTGCGCAGGAATTCGACGATCTCTTCCAGCTCTTCCTTGGCTTCGTCGATGCCGGCCACGTCGTCGAAGGTGACGCGGCCCTGCTTTTCGGTCAGAAGCTTGGCCCGGCTCTTGCCGAAGCCCATCGCCCCGCCGCGCCCGCCGCCCTGCATCCGGTTCATGAAGAAGATCCAGATGCCGATCAGCACGAGGAAGGGAAGCCAGAGCGAGATCAGCGAGAAGAAGCCCGACTGCTCCTGCGCCTCGGCACGCACTTCCACGCCATGATTGATCAGACGGTCTGTCACCTCTTCGCCCTGCGGCTTGATCGCCACATACTGCGTGCCGTCCTTGCCGCGCACCATTACCCGTTCGCCGTCGAGCGTGACCGAGGAAACCTCGCCATTGTCCACCCGGGCGATGAAATCGGAATAGGAGATGGTGCGCGAGCTGCTGGTGGTCTGGCCGCCGCTGAACAGGTTGAAAAGCGCCAGGATCAGCAGAAACAGGACCACCCAGAAAGCGATATTTCGCGCGTTGCCCACAAATGTCTCCTTGCAGAGTCTCTCCGCGGGACCACCCGCAGGTCATTGCGGCATAAGATAGACATAAGCGCGGGCCGTTCAATGCGATAGTAGAGAAAGAAAATCCCCATTTTGCAGGGGGTGCGCGACGGCCGTCCAGCCGTTCGACAGTCCCGCGAGGGGGGCCGCCACCAGCGCATCGCCGCGCCAGACGGACGGCGCGGCGAGAAGGCTCGGCCGCGGCAGGCCCGAGGCCCGCCAGTCGGGGCAGCGGGCCAGACCCTCGGGCCCGAGCGCTCGGGTCTCGAGCCCGTCGGTGGAAAAGTCCGCCCCTCCCGGAGCTTGCAGATCCCAGCGGCCATCCCAGCGCTCTCCCACGGCCGCCACGACGGACCGGACAGCCTGCCATTCCCGGCCGATCCGCAGCCCTTCTCGGCGGGGCGCCAGCCGGCATCCGTGGAGCGTGACCGTCGTCCCATCAAAGACGCGGCGCATGGCTTCGCCGAGCGCAGGCCCCCGCGGACCATATTCCGCCGACGCCACCCATTGCAGCGCGGCCTGCAGCAGCCGGCGCAGGATCTCCGGCGGAAGCTCGAGGACGGGGGGCGCCAGCACCACATCGCCGCGATCCACCCGCGCGAGGCGTCCGGCGGCCTCGCGGAGCTGCAGATCGAGCGCATCGCGGACCTCGGCCAGATGGCCCGCCACATCGGCCAGCCGCTCGGGGCGGAGGCCGAGGTCGGCAAGGCTTTCCATCGCCTGTCGCATCCGCACCCGGTCGAAGGCGGGATTGTCGTTCGAGGGATCCTCGATCCAGCTGGCGCCGCGGCGGCGCAGATCCGCACGCAGTTCCTCGCGGCCGATCCCGAGCAGCGGGCGCAGCCAGACCATTCCCTCGGCCCGCCGCACCGCCTGCATGGCGGCGAGACCGTCGACCCCTGCCCCGCGCGCGAGCCGCATGAGGAAGGTCTCGGCCACATCGTCGCGCGTATGGCCGAGCGCCACCGCCTCGAGCCCGGCCCCCCGCGCCCAACCCGCGATCAGCCGCAGCCGGGCGCGCCGCGCCTGATCCATCAGGTTGCCGCGCCCGTCCCAGCCCTCCCACCGCAGGATGTCGTGGGGCACCCCAAGGTCTGCACAGACGCGGCCCACCGCGCGCGCCTCGTCCGCGGCCTCGGGCCGCAGGCCGTGATCCACCGTCACCGCGCGCGTGGCGATCCCCGCCTCGGCCGCGAGATGCAGCAGCGCCATGGAATCGCCGCCCCCCGAAACGGCGAGGCCCAGGGCCCGCGTCTCGCGCAGCCCCGGGCCCCTCAGGAACCGCTCGCGCAGCGGCATCAGCTGCAGCCGAGCCCCTGCATGGTCGTGGCCGCCTCGGCCGCCGACGGGCTGCCCGGGAAGCGGGTGCCCACCTCGGCCAGCGTCACGCAGGCCTCGGGCGTCTGGCGCAGGTCGCCGAGCGCCCGGCCGAGCTTCAGCAGCGCCTCGGGCGCGCGCGGCCCGTCGGGATCGCCCGAAAAGCTCTCGAGATAGGCGCGCGCCGCATTGGCCGTCTCGCCCAGCCGGCTCAGCGCCTCGCCGCGCAGATAATGCGCCTCGTAGGTCAGTTGCCCGCCCGTGTAGGTCTCGGCAAAGGTCTTAAAGAGGTCCGCGGCGGTGCGAAAGTCACCTTGACCGAGCACCTCCTGGGCCCGGTCGAAGTCGGCTTTCTCGTTGACGGCGAAGGTGCCGGCAGGATCGGCCGCCGGGGCCGGCGCAGGGGTGGGCGCGGGCGCCGCCGAGGCTTCCCCGCCGAGCGGCTTCGTCTCGCCGATGGCGCCGATGTCGCAGCCCTCCTCGAGCTCGCAGACGCGGAACTCGAGATCGCCCACGCGGTTCGAGCCGTCGCTGACCACGCGGTTGATCTTCAGTTCGAGCGACTCGGCCTTGGCGGTCACCTGCGCGATGGCCGCCTCCATCGCATCCATGCGTTGGAGGGCCGACCCGCCCGCCGCCCCCGAGGTGGCGGCGCCGGTCGAGACCAGCTCCCGCTTGAGGTCGTTGAACTGCCCCTGAAGGGCGGCGATCTCGGCCTTGATGTCGGCCAGCGTCTGCGCGCGATCCTGCGCCGCCGCCGACAGCGGCGCCAGCGCGAGCGCGGCGGCGAGGATCAGGGTGCGCATGGGATCAGACCCCCGCACCCATCGAGAGCACCGTCACGGCCCGGCGGTTCTTCGAGTAGCAGGCCTCGGTCGAGCAGACCTCGACCGGGCGCTCCTTGCCGTAGGAGACGGTCTTCATCCGCGACGGCGCGATGCCCTTCGAGATCAGGTAGTCCTGCACCGCCGAGGCGCGGCGGGCGCCGAGGGCGAGGTTGTATTCCCGCGTGCCCTGCTCGTCCGCGTGGCCTTCGATGATGATCGCATAGTCGGCGTTCGACATCAGCCACTGCGACTGGGTGTCGAGCGTGGCGCGCGCCGCATCGTTCAGCGTGCTCTGGTCGACGGTGAAGAACACCCGGTCGCCGAGGGTCTGCTGGAAATAGGCGATCGAGCGCGGATCGTTCGGCCCGCCGAGACCCTGGCTGTCGATGCCGCCCGCGCCGTAGCCGCCCGACCCATAGCCGCCCGTGCCGCCGGCCCCTCCGGCCCCGCCCGCGCCGTAGCGGTCGGGATTGTTGCAGGCGGCAAGGCCCAGGGCCGCCAGGAGAATCAGGGCCTTCGGAAGATGGGTCATGGAAATGTCCTTCGCAGATCGGGCGCAGTGCGGCCGAAGGTAACAGGTTTGGCCGCCGCGGGGAACGGCGGCCGGCATGTCATGTCACGGCAGGAGCGGCGACCAGGCCGGATCCGAGGCCGGGACGCTGAGCGGCACCTTCTTCAGGTTCCGCCCCGAGATATCCACCGAATAGAGCGCCGGCTGCCCGCCCGCCCCCGCGCCCTCGCGGGTGAACATGAGCACGCGGCCGTTCGGCGCCCAGGTCGGGCCCTCGTCGAGGAACGAGGCCGTCAGCAGCCGCTCTTCCGAGCCGTCGGTGCGCATCACGCCGATGTGGAAGCGGCCCTGATGCTGCTTGGTGAAGGCGATGAGGTCTCCGCGCGGCGACCAGACCGGGGTGCCGTAGCGGCCCGCGCCGTTCGAGATCCGCCGCGGCTCGCCGCCGCCCGCGGGCATGATGTAGAGTTGCTGGCCGCCCGAGCGGTCGCTCTCGAACACGATCTGGCTGCCGTCCGGCGAATAGGAGGGCGCGGTCTCGATCGAGGGCGAATTGGTGAGCTGCCGGCGCGTCCCGCTGCCCGTGTCGAGCGTGTAGATGTCGGTGTTGCCGCCCTGCTCGAGCGAGAAAGCCACGGTGCGCCCGTCGGGGGCGAAGCGCGGGGCGAAGGTCATGGTGCCCGGCTGCTCGGCGAGGCCGCGGGTCGCAAGCGAGCCCACATCCATCAGATAGATGCGCGGGAAGCCCGTCGAATAGGAGGTGAAGAGGATGCGGTCGCCCGTGGGCGAGAAGCGCGGCGCCAGCACGATCGACGAGGAGTCGGTCAGATACTGCACGTTGGCGCCATCGTAATCCATCACGGCCAGCCGCTTGGCGCGCGCGTTCTTCGGCCCCGATTCCGAGACGAAGACCACGCGGCTGTCGAAATAGCCGCCCTCGCCGGTGATCCGGCTGTAGGCCACGTCGGCCACCTTGTGCGCCATGCGCCGCCAGCCCGAGGCCGAGCCCGCGAACTGCAGCCCTTCGCCCAGCGGTTGGTCCGAGAAGACGTCGTAGAGGCGGAACTTCACCACCACCCGGTCGCCCGAGGCCGAGACCGACCCGGTGATGAGCGCCTGCGCGTTGATCGCCTTCCAGTCGCCGTAGGCCACGGGGGCCTCGAAGCTCGTCACCCGGCTGATGTGGGCCGAGGCCGGGATCTCACGGAAGAGGCCGGTGCCGGACAGGTCCGAGGCGATCACCCGCGCCATGTCGCGCGCGAGCTCCGAGGCGCCCGCGTTCTCGGCGACGAAGTCGGGCACCGCGAAGGGCAAGGGCTCGATCACCCCCTCGGTGATCTGGATGCGCAGCGGCCCCTGCTGGGCTGCGGCGGGCACGGCTGCGGGCAGCAGCAGCGCCAGGGCCAGGCCCATCGGGGCGAGGGTTCTGAACAGGGTCATGGAGTCCTCATGCTCTCCGGGTTCCGTGGGGCCGGGCGCGGGGCCCGGCGACATAGGCGCGGCACGGGGTCATTTCATCCGCATCCCACTGGGATCGAACACCATCTCGACCTCGCGCCACTGGTCGTACTTCTCGGGCGGCAGCGGGAAGCCGCGCGCGCCGCAGCGGATGATGGCCCGCCGCGCCGCCTCGAAGGCCTGCCGCGCGCCTGCATCCGTCCCGCCGCTCGACTCGATCATGCGGATCGAGCCGGCATCGGGCTTTCCGTCCTGCGACAGGCTCATCGCCACCGTCACCGTCGTCGAAAGGGCATCGCTCGAGAGCGCGCCCACGTTCCAGCACTGCTGCACGGCCACGCGGAACGCGTCCTTTTCGCCACTGGTGACGGGCGGGCCCGAGCGGGCGGGCGAGGCGGGCTTCTCGGCCGCAGGCTCTTCGCCGCCGCCCATCGCCTCGGCCAGCGCCGCGTCGATCGAGGCCTCGTCCTTGCGGGGCTTCTGGGCTGCGGGCTTCTCGGCCGGTTTCTCCGCGGGCTTGTCGGCAGGCTTCTCGGCCGTCTCGGTCCGGCTCGAGGCGGGCGTGGGCTCTTCCTCGGCGGGCTCGGGGGCGCGGGCGCGCTGCGGGCGCACCTTGGGCCGCATCGAACTCGTGGGGGCGAGCTGGGCCACCTCCTCCGTCTCGGTCGCCTCGGTCACGATCTCGGTCGTGGCCTCCTCGGGCGCGGCCGGGGGCTTCTCCTCGACCTTCTCCTCGGCCGGGGTCTCGGCGTCGGGCGTGACCGCGGGCGTCGGCACCTCGGCCACCTCGGCCTCGGGCTCCGGCGCCTCGGCGGGCGTCGGTGCCACGCGGGGCGCGGGCTTCGGCTTCGGGCGCGGCGAGCTTTCCGGCACGAGGATCGGCTGCTCGACCTCGGCCACGGGCGCCACCGGCTCCGGCGCCTCGGCGATCTCGGGCTCGGGCACCGGCGCGATCTCGGGCGCGGTGGGGGCCGCATCCGGCGCGGGCGCAGGCTCCGGGCGCGGCTCGGGCGCGGGCGGCGGCGGCTCTTCGGCCACGGGTTCCGGCGCGGGCACGGGCTCGGCCTCCTCGGGTGGCGGCGCGGGCTGCGGCGCCTCGGCCGAGGGGGTGGGCGGCGTGTCGGACGGTTGGGTCGCGGCCGAGGTCATGGCGTCGAACTCCTCGCTCGTCATGAGCGAGACGGAAGTCACGGCCACCTCGGGCGCATGATCGGGCTGGAAGAACCAGTCGCCGAGCAACAGCCAGACGATCAGGCTGAAGTGCCCGATGCCGGAGATGATGACTCCCTTGTCCATCCCGGTTGGCCTAGCCGCCGTTTCCGCCGAAGGTGGGGCCGCCCACATCGGTCACGAGGCCGATGTCCTGGAAGCCGCCCTTGTTGAGCGCGCCCATCACCTGCGCCACGCGCTCGTACGGGATCGAGCCGTCGGCGCGCAGGAAGACCTTCTTCGAGGTCCGCTCGGCCGCCACCGCCTGAAGCTTGGGAATGAGTTCGGCCTCACCGGTCTCGGTGGTCTGGATCATCAGGCGCCCGTCGGCGGCGATGGTGATGGTCAGCGGCTCTTCCTGCTCGGTGGGCAGCGCATTGGCGGCCGTCTCGGGCAGTTTCACCGGCACGCCCACCGTGAGAAGCGGCGCCGCCACCATGAAGATGATGAGCAGCACCAGCATCACGTCCACGAAGGGCGTGACGTTGATCTCGGACATGGCGGCCGACTGGCCGCGACGCCGGCCGCGGCGCCCTCCGCCGCCCTTCTTGATGACGCCCGCACCCATGGATCAGGCCGCGTCCAGCTGACGCGACAGGATCGTCGCGAATTCGTCGGAGAAGGCGTCGTAGCCGCCGATGATCCGCTCGGAGTCCGCGTTGAGCTTGTTGTAGAACACCACGGCCGGGATGGCCGCGACGAGGCCGAAGGCGGTGGCCAGCAGCGCCTCGGCGATGCCCGGCGCCACGACGGCGAGGTTGGTGTTCTGAGAGATCGCGATCTGTTCGAAGGCATGCTTGATGCCCCAGACCGTGCCGAAGAGGCCGATGAAGGGCGCGGTCGAGCCGGTGGTGGCGAGGAAGGACAGGCCCGAGTTCAGGGTCTCGCTCTCCTTGTCGATCGCCACGCCCATCGAGCGGTCGATGCGCGACTGCGCGCCCGCGATCAGGCCGCCGTCATTGCGGTGGCTGCGCCGCCATTCGAGCATGCCGGCCGCGAAGATCTTCTCGGAGGCGCCTTCGGGCTGCGGCCCCAGACGCTCGAAGAGCTCGTCCAGCGGCTCGCCCGACCAGAAGGCGCGGTCAAAGATCGCCGCCTCGCGCCGGGCCTGCCGGTAGAGGAGGTGCTTGCGGACGATGATGGCCCACGACCAGAAGGACATGACGATCAAAAGGATCATCACGAACTTCACGGTGAGCGTTGCGCGCGCGAAGAGGGCGAGCATGGAGAAATCAATCTCCTGCGCCATCGCGAGGGTTTCCGTTTCCATCTGCCTGCTCTCTGGGGGCCGTTCTGCGGGCCGTTCTTAACGCCGATTCTATCCGGCTTTTAGAGGGATTGCCAACACATCTGCGTCAAGTGGCAAAGCTGCGCCACCTGCTGCTTTTGCAGGGCTTCAGGCCGCCTGCACAAGCTTTTGGCGGACTTCCGCCGGAAGCCGCGCCGCACGCCCGTCGGCGGCGAGGCACACGAGCACCACGCGGGCCGCGAAAAGCCGCTCCTCACCGCGGCGCACCTCCTGATCGAGGAGGATGCGCGCGCCGCCCGTCTCGACGAGCCGCGTCTCGACCTCCAGAAGGTCGTCGAAGACCGCCGGGCGCAGATAGTCGGCCTCGACGCGGCGGACGGCGAAGACGATCCCGCTCTCGGCGCGCAGCCGCGCCTGATCGACACCGAGGCCGCGCACCCATTCGCTGCGGGCCCGCTCGATGAACTTCAGATAGTTGGCGTAATAGACGATTCCCGCGAGATCGGTGTCCTCGTAGTAGACGCGCAGGGCAAAACGGTGCGACATGGGCATCTCCCGGCAGGATGGCGCTTTCCGGAGGGGCTAACGCGAAGCTGCCGGCGCCGCAAGGAAGGCGCGGAATTTCCTGCTGAAATTGAGCCTCCGGGCGCCCGTTTCCATGCGGTGCGAGTGTATGCCGCACCTTCCCGCGCGCGTTTGTGCGTGAGGAAGCCGCGGCACATGCTAACTTCGGTTCCGCAGGTGCATCCGCATCATCCCGAGGCGTGTTGCGCGTCTGATCATGAGTTCTAATGCCCGTTAGAGGAGAGCACTATGTCTGATATGGAAAAGGCGATGTCGCAGATGCTGGCCGACATGACGCCGAAGAAGCTGCCCACCAATGAGGAAATCTTCGGCAAGGGCGCCCAGCTGGGCGACGCCAAGGCGATGGGCTTCACCGACATCCTCGACTCGATGACGCCGAAGAAACTGCCGACCAACGAAGAGATCTTCGGCCAGCTCGCCGAGCTCGACACGACGGCCTTCGACGCGCTGCTCGATCTCTTCCGGCCGAAGAAGCTGATGAGCTACGACGAGCTCGGCAAGATGGTCGGGATGAAGTTCTGATCGACAAGGGACGCTGACCCTTCGGGGCCCGAGCGGCCGGCCAGCGGGCCGGCCACGTCATCCGGCGGCCCGTGGCAGGCCCCTCGCTGAACGGATGAGCGAGCCCGCGGCAGCCCGCCGACGCGACCGGGCTGACCCAGGCCCCCGAATCCTGCTCTCCCTGCCCCGGATGCCCTGCCCGACGCCGCTGCCGCCGTCCTTCGGGTGACGCGCCCCCTGCCCCAGCGGCCGCCTGCCCCAGACCCGGCGAAGGCGCGGAGCCTCCGGCCTTCCGACATCTCCGCCCCACGGCCTGCGCCCCGCTTCCGGCCGGCCGCGCGGCGCAGGAGGGTTGCAATCGGCCCGGTGCTCGGCCTACCTCCGGTCTACCCGGCCCCTTGCGGCCGGCGCCCGCCGAGGTCGAGAGGATGCGATGGCGCAGGACGAGATCCCCGAGCCCGACCGCGTGGAGGGTGCCCCCCACCCGCGCGAGACTCAGGCGCTCTTCGGCCATGCGCGGGCCGAGGCCGAGTTCCTTGCGGCCTTCTCCTCGGGGCGGCTGCATCACGGCTGGCTCATCACGGGGCCGCTCGGCGTGGGCAAGGCCACGCTCGCCTGGCGCATCGCGCGGTTCCTTCTGGCCACGCCGCCGGCGGACGGGCTCTTCGCCGCCCCGCCGCCCGACAGCCTCGCCATCGATCCCGACCATCCGGTCGCGCGGCGCGTGAGCGCGCTGGCCGAGGGGCGCCTCTTCCTCCTCCGCCGCGCGTGGGACGAGAAGGCCAAGCGCCTGAAGACCCAGATCACCGTCGAGGAGGTGCGGCGGATGAAGGCCTTCTTCGCCCTCTCCGCGGCCGACGGAGGGCGGCGCGTGGCCATCGTGGACCCGGCCGACGAGATGAACGTCTCGGCCGCCAATGCGCTGCTGAAGCTTCTGGAGGAGCCGCCCGAGGGCGTCACGATCCTGCTGGTCTGCCACCAACCCTCGCGGCTCCTGCCCACGATCCGCTCGCGCTGCCGCGAGCTGCGCCTTGCCCCCCTTGCGCCCGAGGACATGGCGCGCGCCCTCGCCGCGGCGGGGGTCGAGGCGGACGATCCCGCGGCTCTGGCCGAGCTTGCGGGCGGCTCGGCGGGCGAGGCGATCCGGGTGGCGAACCTTGAGGGGGTCAAGCTCTACCGGGCGCTGGTGGGGCTTCTGTCCACCCTGCCCCGGCTCGACCGGGCGAAGCTCGTGGCGCTGGCGGATGCGGCTTCGGGCAAGGGCGCCGAGCCGCAGTTCGAGCTGATGCTCACGCTGATCGACCTCTTCCTCGCGCGGCTCGCGCGGGCGGGCACGCTGCGGCTCCTGCCGCCCGAGGCCGTGCCGGGCGAGGCCGACCTGATCGCGCGGCTCGCGCCCGACGCCCGCGCGGCGCGGCTCTGGGCCGATCTCGCCCAGTCGCTCGGCAACCGCGCGCGGCGCGGCCGGGCGGTCAACCTTGACCCTGCCGCCCTTCTCATGGATATGGTGCTCAGGATCGACGAGACGGCGGCTCAGCTCGCCTGAAGGTAAGCCTGATGACCTCCCAAACGCCCCCGCAGATCGTCGACAGCCACTGTCACCTGGATTTCCCCGACTTCGACGGCGAGCATGAGGCGCTGATCGCCCGCGCCCGCGCCGCCGGCGTCACGCGGATGGTCACGATCTGCACCCGTCTGCGCCACGAGCCGCGGGTGCGCGCCATCGCCGAGGCGCACGAGGGCGTCTTCTACGCCGCGGGCACCCATCCGATGAGCGCCGCCGAAGAGCCCATGGCCACCGTCGAGGAGCTGGTGGCGCTGGCCGCCCATCCGAAATTCGTGGGCATCGGCGAGACCGGGCTCGACTACCATTACACGCCCGACAGCGCGCCGGTGCAGCAGGAGAGCCTGCGCATCCATATCGAGGCGGCGCGGCGCACGGGCCTGCCGCTCATCATCCATGCCCGCGATGCGGATGCCGACATGGCGCGCATCCTGACCGAGGAGCATCGCGCGGGCGCCTACGGCTGCGTGATGCACTGCTTCTCGTCGGGGCCGGAGCTGGCGCAGGCCGCGCTCGATCTGGGCTTCTACCTCTCGATGTCCGGGATTGCGGCCTTCCCGAAATCGGCCGAGCTGCGGGCGATCTTCGCCGCGGCTCCGCTCGAGCGCATCCTGCTCGAGACCGACAGCCCCTATCTTGCCCCCCCGCCCTTCCGCGGCAAGCGCAACGAGCCCGCCTACACTGCCCATACGGCGGCGAAGGGGGCCGAGGTCTTCGGCCTCTCGCTCGCCGACTTCGCCGCCGCCACCTCGGCCAATTTCGACCGGCTCTTCGCGAAGGCCGCCGCCTGATGGCGCGGCTGCGCTGCACCATCCTGGGCTGCGGCTCGTCGGGCGGCGTGCCGCGGCTCGGCGGGCTCTGGGGCGCGTGCGACCCGGCCGAGCCGAAGAACCGCCGCCGCCGCTGCTCGCTGCTGGTCGAGCGGATCGCCGAGGGCGGCACGACGCGGGTGCTGATCGACACCTCGCCCGACATGCATCCGCAGCTTCTGGACGCAGGCGTGGGCGAGCTCGACGCCGTGGCCTGGACCCATGCCCATGCCGACCATGTCCATGGCATCGACGACCTGCGCCAGATCGTCTTCAACATGCAGAAGCGCCTGCCGGTCTGGGCCGATCCGGTCACGCAGGATGCGCTGCTCACGCGGTTCGGCTATGCCTTCGCCCAGCCCGCGGGCTCGCTCTATCCGCCGATCCTCGATCTGAACACGATCGAGGGGCCGTTCGAGGTCGAGGGAGCGGGCGGGACGATCCGGCTCCAGCCGTTCCAGGTGAGCCACGGACCCACCGAGGCGCTCGGCTTCCGCGTGGATGGCATGGCCTATCTGCCCGACGTGGTGGCGATCCCCGAGGAGGCCTGGCTGCATCTCGAAGGGCTCGAAATGTGGGTGCTCGACACGCTGCGCCGCAAGCCGCATCCGACGCATGCCCATCTCGCCCTCGCGCTCGACTGGATCGCGCGCGCCCGGCCGGAGCGGGCGATCCTGACCAACATGCACATCGACCTCGACTATGCCACGCTGGCGGCCGAGCTTCCGCCTCATATCGTGCCAGCTTACGACGGGCTGACCTTCGACCTCGCGGCATGAGCGCGCTGATCGACGTCATCCTGCCGGTCTTCCTCGTCATCGGCTTCGGATATGCCGTCGCGCGGGCGGGCCTCATTGCCGAGGCCACGGTGGATGCGATCATGCGCTTCGCGCAGAACTTCGCCGTCCCCTGCCTGCTCTTCGCCTCGATTGCCCGGCTCGATCTGGCGGCGAACTACGACCTCGGCCTGTTCGTCTCGTTCTATGCCGGCGCCTTCACCTGCTTTGCCCTGGGCTTCGCCACCGCGCGGTTCCTCGCCGGGCGCGCGCTGGCCGATTGCGTGGCCATCGGCTTTGCCTGCTTCTTCTCCAACTCGCTGCTCCTGGGCCTGCCCATTACCGAGCGCGCCTACGGCCCCGACGCGCTGGCCGCGAACTATGCGATCATCTCGATCCATTCGCCGCTCCTCTACGGTTTCGGCATCACGCTGATGGAGCTCGTGCGCTCGCACGGGCTCGGCCTCTCGAAGCCGCGGCTCGCGCGGCAGGTGGTCACCGCGATCTTCAGCCAGCCGCTCGTGATCGGCATTTCGCTGGGCTTTCTGGTAAATCTCACGGGCGTGACGCTGCCCGGCGCTCTGTCGGCGGCGGTCGAGATGATGGGACGCGCCGCGCTGCCCACGGCGCTCTTCGGGCTGGGCGGCGTGCTCGTGCGCTACCGCCCCGAAGGCGACATGAAGCTGATCGGCATGGTGGCGACCCTGTCGCTGATGGTCCACCCCGCCATGGTCTGGCTGCTCGGCCGGCATCTCTTCTCGCTCGACACGGCACAGATCCGGTCGGCCGTCATCACCTCGGCGATGGCGCCGGGCGTGAATGCCTATCTCTTCTCGAACCTCTACGGCGTGGCCAAGCGCGTGACCGCCTCGGCGGTGCTGATCGCGACCGGAGCCTCGATCCTCACCACCTGGTTCTGGCTTCAGCTCCTGCCCTGATCCCCCGCCATCGCCCGGCGCACCATCGTGTTGAGCCAGGCCATGCCCGCGAGCACGAGGCCCAAGCAGAAGAAGCTCAGCACCCGGACGAGGCCCGAAAGGCCCGCCGCATCCCAGAGGAACACCTTGGCCACCGTGAGCGCGAGAACCGCCATGGCGAGCCGGCGCAGCAGCTCCGAGCGCAGGCGCACGGCCTGCCAGAGGAGCACTGCGCCCCCCGCCAGAAGGGCCACCGTGTAGCTGTAGAGCTCGCCCTGAAGCACGCCCGGCGCGTCGATCCGGGGCCCGTGCCAGAGCCTGCGGATCTCGAGCACCGCCCAGAGGAGAAGGAAGGCGCCTCCGAGGGCCGCGAGCGCTGACTGCAGCCGGCCTAGGCCCGGCAGGTGCCGCGCCCCGAGCAGGAACAGCGCCCCGGGCAGCGCATAGGCGAGGAGCAGCGTGTCGAGGATCGGCAGGCCAAGGATCTCGCCCCGCAGCCCGGCGCCGAGCGGGTTCGCGGTGGTCACGGCGAGCCCCAGCGGCATCAGCGCAAGCGCGAAGGCCCCCGCCGCCACGATCCGGCGGAGGAGGTCGATCCGGCCGCCGGACCCGATCCGCCAGAGCTGCGCCCCCGCCACGACCAGCCATGGCAGCGCCTGCAGGGTCAGGAACCAGTGGGTGTTCACCGATTCGACCGGGTCGATCAGCGGGAAGCGGCGGGTGAGCAGCACATTCACCAGAAGCGCGGCCCAGGCGGCGGCCGCGCTCTCGGCCACGGCGCGCTCGAGCCGCCGCTCGGGCGGCAGCAGGCGGCGCGCCCCCACCACCGCGGCGATGGCGCCCGCGAAGGCCGCAAGCATCGGCAGGGCCGGCGCGAAGCGTGCCCAGACGAGGCCCGGATCGACGACCAGCCGGTAGCTGATGGCCGCCACGCCGGCCTGCAGGAACCAGCCCATCTCGACGAGCCGCAGCCGCCGGTCGAGCCAGGCCCCGGCAACGACCAGCACCGCCAGCGCGAGCGTCAGCGCCGCCGCATCGAGGAGAAGGAAGAGCGCGAGGGATACCGACGCGAGCGCCGAGAGGATCGCCCAGGCCATCGGCCGGCGATCCTCGAGCCGCGACCAGCGCACCGCGAACCAGGTCATGAGGGCCGCGACCGCCATCACATGCAGCGCCCAGGGCAGCGAGCCGAGCACCAGCCCCGGCGCCCAGCGGAACTCGAGGAGGGCCGCGGCGACCGGCGCCGTCAGCACCGCCCCGAGGGCCAGCGGACGGCGGACGGATCCGAAGGCGCGCCCCGCGAAGGCCACCGACATGACGGCGGCCAGTGCCAGAAGCGCCGTGGCCGTGGCGGGCGGCGAGGTCTCGGGCGGGCGGCTTCCGAGCGCGAGGCCCGTGAATTGCGACGCCATCCAGAGGTCCGTCCAGAGCCGCAGGAGGAAGGCCGCCGCCGGCAGCAGCGCCAGATCGCCGATCCCCGGCGCCCGCAGGCTGAGGACGACGAGGCCCACGGCCAGCGCGGCGAGCGTCCCGAAGGACCAGAAGCCCTCGACCGTGTACCAGAGCGCGAAGGAAGCCGCTGCCACCATGCCGAGCGCCAGCCGGACCGGGACCGAGAGGCGCGGCCCCGCGTCGGCCCCGCGCGCGAGGAGAACCGCCGTCAGCCGCTCGCTCGGCGCGGGTGCGGCATGTTCCGGCACCGGCGCCCGGCCCGGCACCACGACGGCGAGCAGGACGAGGGCCCCGAGCGTCAGCGCCCAGCCGCCCTGCCCCGCGCCGCCCAGATACATGAGGAAGGCCCCCCCGGTGCCGATCGCCAGCGCCAGCACCGACACCCAACGCCAGAGGCGGAAGGCATCGACCGCGAGGCCGAGGAACGCCACGAGGAGGTAATAGGGATAGAGCGCGGCCGTTGCCCCCTGCCCGCCCGCGACGAGGAACGGCGCAGCCCCCGCCCCGACCAGCCCCATGGCGGCGAGGAACGGCCCGTGCCGCCAGCCCAGCAGCACCGCCCCGAGCGTGGTGGCCACCAGCCCCACCAGCGTCAGTTCCGGACCGTAGAGACCGTAGAGGAGCCGCCCCGCGACGATCCCGCCGTAGATCGAGACGAGCCCCGCGGCCGAGAAGGTCGAGGGCAGCAGAAGCGCCGGCGCCTCCTCGCCGTCGCCGCCGCGGCGGCGGATCCACTCGCCCGCCGCCACCAGCGCCCCGCCGAAGCCGACGGCCGCCGCCACACGGAGCGCGGGCGGCAGGAGCCCCTGCTCGATCCCGTATTGCACGAAGAAGATCCCCGCGAGCGCGAGCGACACGGCCGAGAGGGTGAAGGCCCAGTTGCTGCGCAGCCAGAGCGACAGCGCCGCAATCCGCCCGGGCCCTTCGGGCCTTGCCCGGTCGGGCGGCGGCAGATCGCCGGAGGCAGGCCCCGGCAGGCCGGGTTCGGACCGAGCGGTCTCGCGCGGCTCAGTCGCCTCGGGCAACGGCGGCACGGCCGGACGCCCGGCGCGGACCCAGGGCCCCACGGCCTCGATCATGTCGGCAGGCGGCCTCTCGGGCTGAGGCAAAGGCTCTGCGCGCGGCGCCTCGGCAGGAGCCGGTCCCGGTCCCGCCAGAGCCGCCTCGAGCGCTGCCTCGAGCTTCGCCACCCGGGCCGAGAGGCGGCGCTGGCGCAGGGTCAGAACCAGCGTCGCGATGGGCGTGGCCAACAGGACAGCGGCTAGGAGCACCCCCATCAGGATGAAGAAATCCTCGTTCACGCCGCCCTCCCCTGCTCGTCCGTCCGCGGCACGATGCCACGGATCTCAGCGGATGGGCAGGGGCATCGTTGTGATAAAAGACCGGCCTTTCCGAGGGATGGCGGACGGTGGCATCCGCGCCCCGCGCTTTCGGGGTCCGGCCCCGCCCGCGCGCTGCCGGCAGCGCCCTTCAGCGGCGCGTCTCCGGCACCAGCGTCCCGGCGCGACCGCACGCGCCGACGAAACAGTCTCGACCATCGGCTCGCCCCCCCACGCGCCCGGCAATGCCGGGGCACCGCTTGCGCGGGCGGATCTGGCATGGCGGCCTTGGCCATGCAGGACAGGGAGACCGCCGGGGCTGAGCGTCAGTCCGACCCGAGAAGCACGGTTGGGCCCGGGTGCGGAGCCTCCGCGGGCCCGCCAGTCGGACAAACCCTCCCCAGCGGGCGGTCCCCTCAGGGCCGGCGCTTCCTTTCGGTGACATAGGCGAGCGCCAGCGGCAGCGCGTTCAACTCGCGCGAGCCGGGCCGGGCCAGCCGCAGGGCCGCGGCCGCGGGGGCGATCATGCCCATCAGCATGGCCATCCGCCGCACCGCCCGCCATGTGCCCTCGGGCGCGTGGGCGAGATAGGCCGTCAGCGCCACGCCCAGCACATCGTGCGACGTACGGTCGGCGCAGAGACAGGAATGGATGAAGATCATCACGTCGAGCGCGAAATGCCGCCTGCGCCGCCGGTCGCCCCAGCGCGAGAGGCTGATGAAGCGGACCTCGGCACCGTCCCAGCAGATCGCCCGCACCGTGGGCCGGCCATGGGTGATCCCCGCCCGATGCAGCCGCGCCAGCGCCTCGCCGGCCGCCGCGAAGGCCGCCGCCCGCTCGCGGCTCCGCACGTCGGGCGAGCGCAGGAGGTGGCGCAGGTTCGCGCCCGCGTCCCGCGTCACGAGCCAGTCGCCCTCGCCCTCGACCAGCCGGCCCACGGGAAGACCCGCCTCGGCCAGCCGCAGGAATGCCTCGCGCTCGCGCCGGAGCAGACGGCGCATGTCGCCCTTGCGCTGCCAGGCGCGGTGGGTGAGGTCCTCGATCCGCTTCAGCCAGAGCTGGTTTCCGTCCGGCAGCGGCAGGGGCCGGACGCGCACCGGCGGCTCGGCCAGCCCGGCACGGATCGCCGTGGCGAAGGGGTCGGAGGGAAGGGCTGCATCGACCTGGGACATGGCAACTACCCCGGCGGCACCGTGCCGTCATGATCCGAGGTTAGCAGCGGATCGCCACCCGCCGAGAGAGCCTGTTGCCGCACCCGCGCAAGAAACTGTCGCGGAGGCTGCCGCACCGCGGCCGCCTCAAGGCAAAGGGGCGGCCCGAAGGCCGCCCCCCATCCATGCCCGTGTGGCTCAACGCCAGCTGAAGAAGTCGGCCGGCGCCCGGCCCAGAAGCTCCGAGGCCAGCTCGGACCCGAGGGCCGCCGCATCCGCGATCGCACCGCGGATCTCGCCCGAGATCGACTCGGACCCGTCCGGCCGCAGGATCTCGCCGCGCAGCCACAGCTGATCGCCCTCGAGGATCGCGAGCCCCGCGATCGGCGTCTCGCACGAGCCGTCGAGCTTCAGAAGGAAGCTGCGCTCGGCCGCGAGCCGGTGCCCCGTGGGCACGTCGTGGATCGCGGCCAGCATCTCCTGCGCCCGCGGATCGTCGGTCCGGCGCTCGATCCCGATGGCGCCCTGCGCCACGGCAGAGAGCATTTCCTCGGACTCGATCGGCACCCGCGGCACCTCGTTCATCTTCAGCCGGTTCAGCCCGGCCATAGCGAGGAAGGTGCCCCGCGCCACCCCGTCGTTCAGCTTCTTCAGACGGGTCTGGAGGTTCCCGCGGAACTCGACCACCTGCAGGTCCGGCCGCTTGTTCAGCAGCTGCGCGCGGCGGCGCAGGCTCGACGAGCCGACCGTGGCCCCCTGCGGCAAATCCGCCAGCCCCCCCTCGGCGAAGGTGATGAAGGCATCCCGCGTGTCCTCGCGCGGGAGGTAGGTGTCGAGGATCAGCCCCTCGGGCTGAAGCGTCGGCATGTCCTTCATCGAATGGACC
Organism: Cereibacter sphaeroides 2.4.1; assembly: GCF_000012905.2. NCBI lineage: Bacteria > Pseudomonadati > Pseudomonadota > Alphaproteobacteria > Rhodobacterales > Paracoccaceae > Cereibacter > Cereibacter sphaeroides. The sequence continues at coordinate 2,423,839 of NC_007493.2, forward strand.
GCGATGTCGATTCCCCCCGACAGCAGGGCCTCCTCGATCTCGCGGGTGAACAGGCCCTTGCCGCCGATCTCCTTGAGCGGACGGTCCAAGACCTTGTCACCTGTGGTTTTTATGACCACGATTTCGAATGCCTCTTCCGGCAGCGAGAAGGCGGCCGACAGGCGGCTGCGGGTCTCGTAGGCCTGAGCCAGCGCAAGCGGCGAGCCGCGCGTGCCGATCTTGAGGGGTTCAGCGGGGGTGGGCATGGAGTGTGTCATGCCGATTTGGTTAGCGCTGTCCATTTGCCCTGACAACTCCCCATATTGACATCCCATGCTCAGCTTGGGAACCAGCAGGCAAGCTGAGAAGGAGCACCTCCATGACCAAGACGATGCTGCGTGCGCTGAAGGGCGAGACGCTGCCCACGCCTCCCATCTGGCTCATGCGTCAGGCGGGGCGCTATCTGCCGGAATACCGCGCCACGCGCGCCCAGGCGGGGGACTTCCTCTCGCTCTGCTACACGCCGGATCTCGCGGCGGAAGTGACGCTCCAGCCGATCCGTCGCTACGGGTTCGACGCGGCGATCCTCTTTGCCGACATCCTGCTCCTGCCGCAGGCGCTGGGGGCGGACCTGTGGTTCGAAACCGGCGAAGGGCCGCGCATGTCGACCATCACCGACATGGCGGGCGTGACCGCGCTGAAGGGCCGCGACGACATCCACGAGACGCTCGCGCCGGTCTATGAGACCTGCCGCATCCTCGCCCGCGAACTTCCCAAGGAGACAACCTTCATCGGCTTTGCGGGCATGCCCTGGACGGTCGCGACCTACATGATCGCGGGCCGCGGCAGCAAGGATCAGGCCGCTGCGCACAAGCTGAAGGACACCGACCGTCCCGCCTTCGAAGCGCTGATGGACCGCGTGACCGAGGCCACCATCGAATATCTCGCCAAGCAGGTCGAGGCCGGCTGCGAGGTGGTGAAGCTCTTCGACAGCTGGGCCGGCTCGCTGAAGGGCCAGGACTTCGAGGATTTCGCCGTGGCCCCCGCCAAGCGGATCGTCTCGGAACTCAAGGCCCGCTTCCAGGGCCTGCCGGTCATCGCCTTCCCGCGCGAGGCGGGCGAGGGCTACATCGGTTTCGCCGAGAAGACCGGGGCCGACTGCGTGGCCATCGACAATTCCGTCAGCCCGGAATGGGCGGCCGAGAAGGTGCAGGCGGGCCGGACCTGCGTGCAGGGCAACCTCGATCCGAAATACATGGTGACGGGCGGCGAGGAACTGGTGCAGGCCACGAAACGTGTGGTCGAGGCGTTCCGGAACGGCCCGCACATCTTCAACCTCGGCCATGGCATCACGCCCGAGGCCGATCCCGAGAACGTGACGCTGCTCGTCGAGACGATCCGCGGCAAGTGAGGCAGGCGGGGGGCGGCTCACGCATCCTTGAGCCGCCCCCCGTTGCCAAGAGCCCGAGGTCCGAGACAGGGTGTCCCCTCCCTTTCCCGGAGCAGACCCATGCGGATGTCCCGCAGACCCTTCCTCCCCGCCCTCGCCGCCCTGGCCCTCCTCACGCTCGCGCCCGCCGCGGCGATGGCCAAGCCCGAGGCCTGCCTGACCTCGCTCGAGGGCTTCCCCACGGCGCTCGCCTATGACACCGGGGACGAGGAGGTGCGCGCCAACCGCTCGATCCGCGAACGCTGGCTCGGCGGCTACGGCGAGATCACCTGCCCCGGCTATGTGACGCTGCGCGCCATGACGCCCGGGCTGAACGACCGGGAACGGTCGGTCTTCTGCCTCCAGTTCGACCGCGACTCCAACACCTACACGGGCTTCGCCGAGGGCAAGCGCGACGCCTATCTGCACTGCGCGCGCCCCTCCGGGGCCTTCTGCGAGAAGGTGAATGCCTCGGCCGAGACCGCCGGCAAGGTGGCCGGAGCCGCCGGACAGGCGCTGAACGGCGTCCGGGCGGTCGAGAACGGCACGGGCGCGGTGGTGCTGTCGGGCGCGACAGGCTCGGTCTCGGCCGCGCTCTCGAACCTCGGGGCAACCGCGCTCGCCACCGTCACCGCCCCCGCCGCCCTGACCGCCGCCGCCGTCACCGTCGTGGCAGTGGGCGGCGCGGTCTATGTCTGCAGCGAGTGACATGCACCCGCTGCAGCGGGAGGGCGCGCCGTCGCCCTGTCGGCCGGCCCCTCGCATGAGAGCGTGAGCAAGCGTCAGAGGCCTCCGGCGGCGGAGCCGGGCCCGGGCACGTTACGGACCCATCCGGCCCAGCGGCTCCGTCAGACCCACTTGGCCAGCGGGGGCAGGCTCATCAGCACGGCGTTGGCGTCGTGGCCGGTCTCGAGGCCGAATTTCGTGCCCCGGTCATAGACGAGGTTGTATTCCGCATAGAGCCCGCGGTGGATGAGCTGCGCCTCGCGGTCGGCCTCGGTCCAGGGCGTTTCCATGCGCCGCTCGACGAGGGGCACGAAGGCCGGCAGGAAGGCCTCGCCCACCGCGCGGGTGAAGGCGAAATCGGCCTCCCAGTCGTCGGTATTCAGGTCGTCGAAGAAGATCCCGCCCACGCCGCGGGCCCGGCCCCGGTGGGGGATGAAGAAATATTCGTCGGCCCAGGCTTTGAAGCGCGGATAGTAGTCCGCCCCGTGCGCCTCGCAGGCATGGCGCAGCGTGGCGTGGAAATGCTTGGTATCCTCGGGATAATCGAGGCAGGGGTTGAGGTCCGAGCCGCCGCCGAACCACCAGGCGTGCGGGGTCCAGAACATGCGGGTGTTCATGTGGACAGCCGGCGCATGCGGGTTCTGCATATGCGCCACGAGGCTGATGCCCGAGGCCCAGAAGCGCGGATCCTCGGCCATGCCCGGCACACCGCGGGCGGCCATCGCCTGCTGCGCCCGGCTCGCCAGCGTGCCATGGACGGTCGAGACATTCACGCCCACCTTCTCGAATACGCGCCCGCCGCGCATCACGCTCATGAGCCCGCCGCCGCCCGCCTCGCGGCTCGTCTCGGTCATCTCGAACCGGCCGGGCGCGGCATCCGCGGGAGAGCCGCCTGTGGCCGCATCCTCGAGTCCCTCGAAGGCCGCGAGGATGCGGTTCCTCAGCTCGCGGAACCACTCCGAGGCCCGCGCCTTCTGTCCGTCCATCGCGTCATTCATGCATTCCTCCCGAACCTTTGCCCTCAGGGCTAGCAGCTTCGCGGAGGCGGATCCAGAGAGCAGCGACCCGCCAGAATCATCTGGCGCCGCAGGGGGATTGGGATAGGGTCGACGACATGAGACATGCCCTGACCCTTCTGCTGCTGCCCCTGCTCGCCGCCTGCGCCACGCCGCAGGAACGCTGCATCTCGCAGGTCACGCGCGACCTGCGGGTGGTGGACGCGCTGATCCAGGAAGGCGAGCTGAACCTCGCGCGCGGCTATGCGATCGAGGAGGTGACGGACTATCGCACCGAATGGGTGCAGTGCGGCCCGCCCATCGTGCGCTACCGTCCGGACGGCAAGCGGGTGGTCTATCCGGCCCGGCACTGTTTCGATCAGGTGCCCTACACGGTGCGCCAGCCCAAGGCCATCGACCTCGCCTCGCAGGCCCGGACGCTGGAGCAGCTGAAGCGCAAGCGGGCCGAACTGGCCCGGGCGGCCGGGCCGGCCGTCCAGCAGTGCCGCGCGACCTATCCCGAGACGAAGTGACCGGCCGGACAGCCGCCGTCAGTGCACCGGCGCCAAGGCCGGGTCGATCAGGCTGCGTCCGCCGTCGAGCGTCACCACCTGTCCCGTCATGAAGGCCGCCGCGTCCGAGGCGAGGAACTGCACCGTCTCGACGATCTCGGCCGGCGAGGCGATGCGCTTCATCGGCGTGCGCTCGGTGATCTGGGCGCGCATCGCCGGGCTGTCCTTCAGCGCGGTCTGGAGGCTCGCGCTCATGACCGAGCCGAAGGAGACCGCATTCACCCGGATGCCCTTCGAGGCCAGCGCCACCGCCATCGACCGCGTCATCTGCTCGACCGCGGCGCAGCTGATCGAATAGGCCAGAAGCTCGGGCTGGGTGCGGATCGCGGCGATGGAGGAGAGGTTGATGATCGAGCCCACCTGCGTGGGCTTCTCGTCGCTCTTCTCGGCCCGCGCGATCATCCGCTTGGCCGTCAGCTGGGTGAGGCGCAGGCTGGTCAGCATATTCTGCTGCAGAAGCGTCTCGACCGCATCCTCTTCCGGGCAGAGCGGATCGGACAGAGCCACCTGACGACTCGCATTCACGAGGATGTCGACCCGGTCGAAGGCATCCATCGTGGCCGACAGGAGGTTGGTGATCGTCAGCTTCTCGCGCAGGTCGCCCGCGAACATGCGCACCGGGCCCTCGGCCCGCGCCTCCTCGCCGATCTGGTCGGCGAGCCGTTCCTCGTCCATGTCCACGAACATCACGTTCGCGCCCTTGTCGACGAAGTGCCGCGCCACCGCGAGGCCGATGCCGGCGGCGGCCCCGGTCACGATGGCCGTCTTGCCGGAAATGATGAGCGACATGGGAAACTCCCGTTATGCAGATGTGCCGCCCGCGCGCTGGGGTCGGGACGCGCGGACGATCCTGAAGGCGGCATCGCCGCCGATGTCCTCGACCTCGCGGAAGAGCGTGCGGAGGCCGCGGTCATAGGGCAGATGGCGGTTGGCCACCAGCCAGAGCACCCCGGTGGGGGCGAGAAGCCGCGCAGCCGCCTGCAGGAAGCCCATCCCGATGGCGGGATCGGCCTCGCGGGTCGTGTGGAAGGGCGGGTTGCAGACCACCAGATCGGCGGGCTTCGAGAGACGGAAGCGGGTGGCGTCGGCCCAGTGGAAATGGGCGCGCTCGTCCGGGACGTTGAGCCGTGCGCAGTCGAGCGCCGCATGTTCGGCCTCGACGAGATCGATCCGCTTCACCGGCCGCCGCTCGAGCACCGCGCGCGCCAGATAGCCCCAGCCCGCGCCGAGATCGACGACCCGGCCCGAGAGATCCGTGGGCAGCGCCTCGACCAGAAGCTGCGAGCCGCGGTCGGGCGCATCGGCCGAGAAGATGCCGGGCAGCGTGCGGAAGCCGCCCGCGATCTCCGTGGGTCGCGCGGCCCAGTCCTCGAGCCCCGGACCGGCCGCGAAAGTGAAGAGCTTGCCGTGCGCCTTGGAGAGGGTGGCCGAGACCGCCAGCCGCTCGGACAGATCGCGCCACATCGGCTCGACACCGTCGGTCTTCTGCCCGTCCACCACGATCAGCCCGCCCGGCTCGACCGAGGCCGCCGCCTCGGCCAGAAGCGCGCGGGCCTCGGCCCGGGCGCGCGGCAGGCAGACGATGGCAGCGGCATGGCCCGCACCGCCGGCGATGCCCACTTTATACCCCTGCGCCGCGAGAGCGTCGTGATCGGGGCGGAAGCCCTGCACCAGCACCAGCCGGTCCCTGGGCAGCGCCGAAAGATCCTCGGCCGCGCGCGGACGATAGACGACGATACTGCCCGCATCGGGCAGGACGACCGCGCCGGTTTCCAGCGCCAGTGTCAGACGGGCAGAGCGCATCCGAAGGCCCCGGGGCCTATTCCTTTTCCATGGTGCATTGCAGCGGATGCTGGTGGCGCCGCGCGAAATCCATCACCTGTGCCACCTTGGTCTCGGCCACCTCGAAGGAGAAGACGCCCACCACCGCGAGACCCTTCTTGTGGACCGTCAGCATGATCTCGAACGCCTGCGCGTGGCTCAGGCCGAAGAACCGCTCGAGCACATGGACCACGAATTCCATGGGCGTGTAATCGTCGTTCAAGAGCAGCACCTTGTAGAGCGGTGGCCGCTGGGTCTTGCTGCGGGTCTTGGTCAGGATGGACGTGTCGTCGCCGGGGCCGCCCGTCTTGTCGGACATGTGAAGCGGACGAAGGGTCAAGATCGTGACTCCTGCCGATGGGCGGATTCGGGAATTGGCGCGAGAGAGAGAGTATAGTCGTTTTTCGTCCGTCGGAAAGAGGCGCACATGACGCGGACGGGCTTGCGGGCCCTGACCGGCACGCTTAATCCGGCAGCGACGGGAGGAGCCATGGACCGGCGCATCACCACCATCGCGTTCGACGCGGACGACACGCTCTGGCAGAACGAGACCTTCTACCGGCTGACGCAGGAGCGCTTCGCCGCCCTCCTCGCCCGGCATGTCGAGAAGGACCGGCTGCACGAGCGGCTCCTGGCGGCCGAGCGCCGCAACCTCGGCCGCTATGGATTCGGCATCAAGGGCTTCATGCTGTCGATGATCGAGACCGCCATCGAGGTGACGGAAGAACGCGTGCCCGCCGGCGTCATCGGCGAGATCATCGCAGCCGGTCAGGAGATGCTCGCCCATCCGATCGAGCTTCTGGACCATGCACGCGAGGCGGTGGAGGCTCTGGCGGCCGATTACCGTGTCCTGCTGGTCACGAAAGGCGATCTTCTCGATCAGGAGCGGAAGCTCGCCCAATCGGGCCTCGGCGACATGTTCCATGCCGTCGAGATCGTCTCGGACAAAAACGCCCGCGTCTACGACCGGATCTTCCGGCGCCACGGCGACGGGCCGGAACGCGCGCTGATGGTGGGCAACTCCTTGAAATCCGATGTTCTTCCTCCGATCGAGGCCGGGGGATTCGGCGTGCATGTCCCGCATGGCCTCACCTGGGCGCTGGAACATGCCGATCCGCCGGACGGGCATCCGCGCTTCTTCACCCTGCCCGACCTGTCCGGCCTGCCGGCGCTGGTCGAGAGGCTTAACGAGAATCTCCCATAACTTGAGGTTCTTGCGCATCCGCGCCCCAGATCTGCCACAGTGACTGAAAAGGCCCGCGAAACCCCTTGAAACTGAGGGGTTTTCCTGAATCACCTCCTGTGCTAGCGTCACTTCAAATCACAAATCCCCTGGACCGAACGGGAACCGGCGGGAACGAGGCAGACAGAAGGACAGGCGACGTGACATCGCAGCTGGGGCAGTACGTCCGACAAGTGCTTTTCGTGTTCGTGGCCATGGTGATGGCGGCACAGTCCGCTGTGGCCGCGCCCTACGCCGCCATCGTGATGGATGCGCGAACGGGCGAGACCCTTTACGAGACCAACTCCGAGACACGCCTGCATCCGGCCTCGCTCACGAAGATGATGACGCTCTACATCACCTTCCAGGCGATCCAGCGCGGCGAGATCTCGCTCGACAGCCTCGTGACGGTGACGAAGAACGCGGCCGCCGAGCCGCCCTCCAAGCTCGGCCTCAAGTCGGGCCAGCGCATTGCGCTGCGCTACCTGATCCGCGCAGCGGCGGTGAAATCGGCCAACGACGCCGCCACCGCGATCTGCGAGGCCGTGGGCGGCTCCGAAGCGGCCTTCGCCGAGCGGATGAACCGGACGGCCAAGGCCATCGGCATGACGAAGACCACCTTCAAGAACTGCAACGGCCTGACCGCCGAGGGCCACCTGTCCACCGCGCACGACATGAACGTCCTGGGCCGGCGGCTGTTCTTCGATTTCCCGCAATATTACAACATCTTCTCGCGCCGCCGCGCCGATGCCGGCGTGACCACGGTCGCCAACACCAACACCCGCTTCCTCGACGCCTACAAGGGCGCCGACGGGATCAAGACCGGCTACACCTCGCCCGCGGGCTACAACCTCACCGCCTCGGCGCAGCGCGGCAACAAGCGCATCATCGCCACCGTCTTCGGCGGCAAGAGCACCGCGCACCGTAACGCCAAGATGGCGGATCTGCTGGATCTGGGCTTTCGCGAGGCCCCGGAGAATGCAAAGGTTCGCAAGCCTGCCCCGATCGACGCCGGCGCGCTCGCCATTGCCTCGGCGCAGGCGGCCCAGCGGCAGCAGCCCGTTCCGATCGCATCCCTGACCAGCTCGCCCCGCCCGCTGGCACGGCCGGGCTCGCAGGCGGCCCTCGCCGCCGCGGCGATGGTGAACTCCATGCAGGGCGGGATCGAGAGCGCGCTGGCCCAGGCCTCGGCCGAGGATGCGGTGGCGATGCAGATCGCGCAGGCGGTGGACTACGGCGGCGAAGGCTCGGACTCGGGCGTCACGCCGCGCAGCCGGCCCGTGCTGCAGCTCGCCGCCGCCGCGCCGGTGCCTACCTCGCCCGAAGTCATCACCCGCATGTCGACCTCCGGCGGTCGGCACTGGGGCGTGAATGTGGGCCGCTTCCCCTCGCGCACCGCGGCCGAGCGCCAGCTCATGCAGATCGCCCTGGCCGAGACCGGGACGCTGGCCGAGGGTCTGCGCAAGATCATCGACCGCCCCGGCGGGTACGATGCCAACTTCATGGGGCTCACGCAGGATCAGGCCGACCTCGCCTGCCGCCGCCTGCAGGCCCGCGCCATCCAGTGCTTCGCCATCGGGCCGTAAGATCCGGCCCGAGCCAAAGGACGAAGGCCCGCGGAGAGATCCGCGGGCCTTTTCGTTTGGGGTCAGTCTGCCGCCGGACCTGTATCCCGGCGCCGCAAAGCGCGTGCTACTGGCGCGGATGCTCGTCGTAGTCGGTCTTGAGGATCCGGTTCGCATCCCCCTCCGGGTCATCGTACTGGCGCGACCTGAGCGACCAGAAGAAGGCGGCAAGCCCCAGCCCCCCGAGGAAGAGCGAGATCGGGATGAGATAGGCGAGGATGTCCATCACTTCACCCGCAGCGCGTTGAGCGAGACGCTGATCGAGGACAGCGACATGGCGAGCGCCGCCGCCAGCGGGGTCGCAAGGCCCACCAGCGCGAGAGGCACCGCCACCACGTTGTAGGCGGCCGAAATGGCAAAGTTCTCGCGGATGCGCTTGGTGGCCTTCACCGAGATGCGCGCGGCATCGGCGATGGGCGCCATGTCCTTGCCCAGAAGCACGATGTCGGACGCCACCCGCGCCGCATCGAGCGCGGAAGCAGGCGAGATCGACACATGGGCCGCGGCCAGCGCCGCAGTGTCGTTCAGCCCATCGCCCACCATCAGCACGCGCCGCCCCTCGGCAGTGAGGTCGGCCACCCGCTGCGCCTTCTCGGCCGGAAGCTGGCCCGAGCGCCACTCGCCGATGCCGAGCCGCCCTGCGAGCTCGGCCACGGCGCCTTCGGTATCGCCCGAAAGGAGGAGGATCCGCTTGCCCTGCCCCGCCAGCGCCCGCACGGCCTCTTCCGCGCCGGGACGCAGCCGGTCGGAGAAGGTGATGGCGCGCGTGGCCGCTCCGGTCGAGAGGTAGGTCGCGGTCACGGGCTCGGGCGCAGCACCCACCCATTCGGCGCGGCCGAGCCGGACGGTGCGGCCCTCGAGCCGGCCCTCGATGCCGAAGCCCGGCACTTCGCGCAGGTCGGTGACGGCCGCGGGCTGCACCCCCTGCCCCCTTGCGGCGAGCGCGAGCGCCATGGCCAGAGGATGCGCCGAGGACGCGGCCAGCGCCGCCGCCAGCGTCAGATCCGCCGGGGGAAGCGTCGCGAGATTGGTGGGCTCGGGCGTGCCCAGCGTCAGCGTGCCGGTCTTGTCGAAGACGACCGTATCCACCTCGGCGAGACGTTCCAGCGCGGTGCCGTCCTTGATGAGCAGCCCCTTGCGGAAGAGCCGCCCGCTCGCCGCCGTCACCACGGCGGGCACGGCGAGCCCCAGGGCGCAGGGGCAGGTGATGATGAGCACGGCGGCCGAGATGTTGATCGAGGTGCGCACGTCGCCCTTCGTGATCCACATCCAGACCCCGAAGGCGGTGAAGGAGAGGATATGGACCAGCGGCGAGTAGAGCCGCGAGGCGCGTTCCGCGAGGGACGTGTAGCGGGTCTTGGCGCTTTCGGCGACCGCCACGAGATCGGCCATCCGATGCAGCGAGCTGTCGCGCCCGGCCGCCGTCACCCGCACCGTGAGCGGGCCGGTGAGGTTCACCTCACCCGCCGAGACCACGGTTTCGGGGCCGGCCGGCACCGGCAGGCTCTCGCCGGTGAGGAGCGAGCGGTCGAGCTCGGAGAAGCCTTCGGCCACCACACCGTCGACCGGCATCCGCCCTCCAGGCCGCACGCGCACCAGATCGCCCGCGGCAAGCTCGGCAATCGGCACCGTCACTTCCTCGCCATCGCGCAGGAGCATGGCGCGCGGCACTTCCAGCGCCGCCAGTTCCTCGGCTGCCGAACGGGCGACGGCGCGGGTGCGGTGGTCGAGATAGCGGCCCGCGAGCAGGAAGAAGGTCAGCATCACCGCCGCGTCGAAATAGGCGTGGTGGCCGGAATGGAAGGTCTCGAAGAGCGAGATCGACGAGGCGAGGATGATGGCGAGCGAGATCGGCACATCCATCCCGAGCCGCCCGGCGCGGAGCGCCGTCCAGGCGTTGCGGAAGAAGGGCTGGCCCGCGAAGACCACGGTCGGCAGGGCGATGGCGGCCGAGATCCAGTGAAAGAGATCGCGCGTCGCGGCCTCGGCGCCCGACCAGACGGCCACCGACAGCAGCATCACGTTCATCATCGAGAAGCCGGCCACGCCGAGGCGCATCAGGAGGTCGCGCCCCTGCCGGTCGGTCTCGGTGGCCGACAGCATCCCGGCATCGAGCTCGTGGGCCTCGTAGCCCAGCCGCGACAGCGCCTCGACCAGCTGGGCCGCCGTCACCTCGGGCTCGGCATCGACCGAGACCCGGCGCAGCGTGAGGTTCACCCGCGCCGAGCGCACGCCCGCGAGCTTCTCGAGACCGCCCTCGACGGTGGTCATGCAGGCGGCGCAATGGGCGGTAGGCAGCGACAGGACGAGCCGCCCGCCGGCGGGCCCGGCCATGGCGGCCAGCCGTTCGGCGGAAGGTGCGGCAAGGCAGGCGGGACAGGCCGAGGCACCGCCGGGCGCCTCGGAGGACGGCAGGTCGATGCGCTCGGCCAGCGACATGGCTCAGTCCTCGACGAAGAGATCGAGGCGTTGGCGGAAGGCGGTGCCGCTCGGCGACGTGGCCTCCACCCTCAGCATCCACTTGCCGCGCGCGAGATCCTGCGGCGCGCGGAAGGCGCCGTCGCGCAGCACGAACTCAGGCTGGCGGTCGTCGCTCGCTTCTGTCGTGCGGCCCACCAGCACATCGAGCGCGCTGACCGCCGCGGGGCGGCCATCGGCGCCGGTGAAGCGCAGGCTGATTTCCCGCGCCGCTTCGTCGTAGTCGGCCACCAGCGTCCAGCCGAGCGCCTGCTGCGACGCCCGTTCGACATCGAAGGTCTGGCTGGCGACATAGGGGTTATCGACCTCGAGGCCGGGGAAGGTCGAGATCGCCTTGAAGGCCATCAGCAGGTTCACCGCGATGATGACCCCGAAGGCCCCCACGGTGATCGCCAGAACCTTGCGCCCGGTCATCTCGGCCATGTCAGTTGCCCCTTCCGTTGAAGATCGTGTCGTGATGCACCCGCTGCCCGGCGGCGAGATCCTCGACCCAGAGGCGCAGGTCCGTCCGCTCGGCCTCGGCGGCGGGCGTGCCCTTGCCCGCGATGATGTAGACCCGCTGGGTCATGGTCTCGTTCGCGGGCACCGTTACCACGGTCGCCGGGTGCCCCTCCAGCGAAAGCGCCAGATCCGCCTCGCTCGTCACCGAGATCTGATAGTCGCGCGCCTCGCCCTGCTTGTTGCGCAGCCGGACGTCGTAGGTGTTGCGGATCGAGCCGTCCGAGAGCGTGACATAGAGCGGATTGCGCAGCGGGGTGACGTTGATGTCGATGGGCGAGCGCAGGAAGAGCGCCACGATCAGCGCGAGCCCCACCCCGGACCAGAGCGCGGTATAGATGAGGGTGCGGAGCCGGAAGACATGCCGCCAGGCAGAGCGCGGGGACCTGCCCTCGCGCTCCGCGCGCTCGTCGGTCAGGGCGAGATAGCCGATCAGGCCGCGCGGCTTGCCGATCTTGTCCATGACCTCGTCGCAGGCGTCGATGCAGAGCGCGCAGGTGATGCAGGCGAGCTGCTGTCCGTCGCGGATGTCGATGCCCATGGGGCAGACGTTCACGCAGGCCATGCAGTCGATGCAGTCGCCCTGATCGGGGCTGAGCGGCTCGCCCTTCTTCAGCTTGCCGCGCGGCTCGCCCCGCCATTCGCGGTAGGCGACGGTGATCGTCTCCTCGTCCATCATCGCGGCCTGGATGCGTGGCCAGGGGCAGGCATAGATGCAGATCTGCTCGCGCGCGAAGCCGCCGAAGGCGAAGGTGGTGGCAGTCAGCGTGGCCATGGTGATGTAGGCCACCGGATGGGCGTTCCCCGTCAGGAGATCGACGAGAAGCGTCGGCGCATCGGTGAAATAGAACACCCAGGCGCCGCCGGTGGCCAGACCGATCAAGAGCCAGAGCGTCCATTTCGTGAGGTATTTCCGCGTCTTCTCGAGATCCCACCGCTGGCGCAGCAGGCGGATGCGCGCGTTGCGGTCGCCCTCGACCCAGCGCTCGACGAGGATGAAGAGATCGGTCCAGACCGTCTGGGGGCAGGCATAGCCGCACCACACCCGGCCCGCCGCCGAGGTGAAGAGGAAGAGCCCGAGCCCCGCCATGATGAGGAGGCCCGCGACGAAGTAGAATTCGTGCGGCCAGATCTCGATCATGAAGAAGAAGAAGCGCCGGTTGGCCAGATCGACGAGGATCGCCTGATCGGGCAGGTTCGGCCCGCGGTCCCAGCGCAGCCAGGGCGCGATGTAGTAGATCCCCAGCGTCACGCCCATGATCCACCACTTCAGGCTGCGGAACTTGCCGCTCACCCGCTTGGGAAAGACGGGCTCGCGCTTGGCGTAGAGGCTGCTGGTTTGGGTATCGGGGCTGGTCACGACGGACTCCGGCTACAAGGATGTTCCGGGTGCTATCAGACGAAACCGCCCGCGCAACTTGACTTCGGTCAATATTACGCATCCGTGATACATCATTCACGGCGCGGATCGGCTGTCCGCCTCCCGCCCCTCGGGGCGTGGAGGCACCGACCCTCCGCACTCGGAACGCGCGAACTGGAACGAGGGCCGGCGTCGGCCCGGGAGAGATCCCCCGGGCCGCTTCAGCTCCTTGGATTACTCGCCACCGCCGAGGCCGTGGACATAGACGGCGACCGACCGGATGTCCGCCTCGGTGAGGCGGGCGTTCCAGTTCGGCATCACGCCGAAGCGGGCATAGGTCACCGTTTCGGTCACGGTGGCGCGATCTCCGCCATAAAGCCAGATCGCGTCGGTCAGGTTCGGCGCACCCACATCGCGGCTTCCGGTGCCGTCCTCGCCGTGGCAGGCGGCGCAGTTGTCGGCGAAGATGGTGGCGCCTTCCGCGGACAGGGCCGCATCGTGGTCCTGACCCGAGATCTGCAGCACATATTCCACGACCTGCGAGATCTGGGTGCTGTCGAGCAGACCATCGGCCCCGAAACGCGGCATCTCGGAATAGCGCGCCTCGTCGTCGGTGGTGTTGCGGATGCCGTGGGTGACGGTGGTGTGGATCGACTCGATGTCGCCGCCCCAGAGCCAGTCGTCATCCAGCAGGTTCGGATAGCCCACGTTGCCCGCCGCGCCCGAGCCGTGGCACTGCACGCAGTTGGTGCGGAACACGGCCGCACCGGCGTTGGTCGCATATTGCAAGAGGTTCGGATCGGCAGCGATGGCCGTCAGGTCCGTGTTGACCAGTTGCTGCCGGATGGTGGCATTGGCCTCGGCAAAGGCCTCGATGTCACGCTGCACGTCCGCCCGGGTCGAATGGCCGATCAGCCCGTTCGTCGCCCCGTTGATCAGCGGCCAGGCCGGGTAGAGGATCGAATAGCCGATGGCCCAGACGATGGTGACGTAAAAGGTCCAGAGCCACCAGCGCGGCATCGGGTTGTCGAACTCTTCAATGCCATCCCAGGAATGGCCCGTGGTCGGCGGCTCGCCGGGCTTCTGTTTCGTCGGTTTCACACTCATTTCCTCGCCTCCTCGGACGACGACACCGGGTCGTCGTCGGCGGGTTTCGTCTCGTGGCGGAAGATCGCGCTGGCAGCCTCGTCATGATCCTTCCGGCTGCGCGGACGCCAGGCCCAGAACACCACGCCCACGAAGAAGAGCGTCATCACGATCAGCATCCAGCTGTCCGCGAAGCCACGCAGCAGGCTGTAGGTATCCATGCCTGCGCTCCCTTACCGGCTATCGTCGGGAGTGAAGGTCGAGAAGTCGACCATCGTGCCCAGCACCTGCAGGTAGGAGATGAGGGCGTCCATCTCCGTCAGCTCGGCCTGCCCGTCGAAGTTCCGCACGGCGGCCTTGCCGTAGCGCTCGAGCAGCCCGTCCGTATCGGCGTCCGGGTTGGCCTGCGCTTTGAAGTCGGCGACGGCATTCTCGAGCATCTCGTCGCTGTAGGGCACGCCCACGATCCGGTGCACCGACATCAGGTCGCGGATGTAGCGGCCGTCGATCACGGTGTGCGAGAGGAACCCGTATTTGGGCATGATCGATTCCGGCACCACCGACTGCGGGTTGGTCAGGTGATCGACGTGCCACTCGTCCGAATAGCGCTCGCCGACGCGGGCGAGGTCGGGCCCCGTCCGCTTCGAGCCCCACTGGAACGGGTGGTCGTACATCGATTCCGCCGCGAGGCTGTAGTGGCCGTAACGCTCGGTCTCGTCGCGCATCGGGCGGATCATCTGGCTGTGACAGACGTAGCAGCCCTCGCGGATGTAGATGTCGCGCCCGGCGAGCTCGAGCGGGGTGTAGGGGCGAACCCCCTCCACCTTCTCGATCGTGTTCTCGAGGTAGAACAGCGGCACGATCTGCACCAGGCCGCCGATGGTGACCACGAAGAAGCTGAAGATCAGCAGCAGCGTGGCGTTGGTCTCGAGGATCTTGTGTTTGGCAAGGATACCCATGGCTGTCCCCTTATCTTCACTCAGCGGGAACGGCCGCGGCGCGCACCACCCGCGAGGGGGCGCTGGTCACGGTTTTCCACAGGTTGTAGCACATGATGAGCGCACCGGTGAGGTAGAGCACCCCGCCGAGACCCCGCACCACGTTCATCGGGAACTTGGCAGCCACCGTGTCGGCGAAGGCGTTCACGAGGAAGCCGTTCGCATCCACTTCCCGCCACATCAGGCCTTCCATGATGCCCGAGACCCACATCGACGAGGCGTAGAGCACGATGCCGATGGTGGCGAGCCAGAAGTGCCAGGAGACGAGGCTGAGGCTGTAGAGCCGTTCCTTGTTCCACAGTTTCGGCGTGAGGAAGTAGAGCGCGCCGAAGGTGATCATGCCGTTCCAGCCGAGCGCGCCGGAATGGACGTGACCGATGGTCCAGTCGGTGTAATGGCTGAGCGAGTTCACGGCCTTGATCGACATCATCGGGCCCTCGAAGGTCGACATGCCGTAGAAGCCGATCGAGACGACCATCATGCGGATGATCGGATCGGTGCGCAGCTTGTCCCAGGCGCCCGAGAGCGTCATCAGGCCGTTGATCATCCCGCCCCAGGACGGCATCCAGAGCATGATCGAGAACACCATGCCGAGGGTCGAGGTCCAGGTCGGCAGCGCCGTGTAGTGCAGGTGGTGCGGACCGGCCCAGATATAGAGGAAGATCAGCGCCCAGAAGTGCACGATCGACAGTTTGTAGCTGTAGACGGGACGCTCGGCCTGCTTCGGCACGAAGTAATACATCATGCCGAGGAAGCCCGCGGTCAGGAAGAAGCCCACCGCGTTGTGGCCGTACCACCACTGCACCATGGCGTCCTGCACGCCCGAGAAGACCTGCACGGACTTCGAGCCGAAGAACGAGACCGGGATCGAGAGGTTGTTGAAGATGTGGAGCATCGCCACGGTGACGATAAAGGCAAGGTAGAACCAGTTGGCCACATAGATGTGGGGTTCCTTGCGCTTGATGATCGTGCCGAGGAAGGCCGCGAGATAGCAGACCCAGACGATGGTCAGCCACAGGTCGAGATACCATTCCGGCTCGGCATATTCCTTCGACTGGGTGGCGCCGAGCAGATAGCTCTGGGCCACGAGCACGATGAACAGGTTGTAGCCCCAGAAGACGAACCAGCCGAGGTTGCCGCCCCAGAGGCGCGCGGCCGAGGTGCGCTGCACGACATAGAAGCTCGTCGCGATCAGGGCGTTGCCGCCGAAGGCGAAGATCACCGCGGAGGTGTGCAGCGGACGCAGCCGTCCGAAGTTCAGATAGCCGTGCGCCCATTCGAAGTTGAGCTGGGGAAAGGCCAGCTGGAAGGCGATGATGACGGCCACCAGAAAGCCCACCACGCCCCAGAAGGCCGTCGCCACCACACCGTAGCGGATGACCCCGTCCATATATTCCGTCTGAAGCGCCGGCTTCGGACGGACCTCGTCCCCGACCCGGCGCACCTGCCACAGGAACAGGCCGCCGGCCACCAGCATGACCGATACGGCGTTCACCATGTATGCGAGGTCGCGCGCGTAGTTGGCTGCGATCGCGGCACACAGCGCGATCACGCCGAGCGCGACCAACTTAACGTAATCCCACATCTTGCGTCCCTTCGTCTTCGCTAGGCCGACTCCCCCGGCCGATGCTAATCGACAGGCCGTGTGTGGCGGCATGTCGCGGAATCTGCCTTGATCCATGTCAATGGTTTCGGTCCTGATACTTGATCCTCATCAAGGAACAAAGCCCCATTCGATCACACATTCGGGGTCCATATCCCATCGGCTGGAGGTTGTGAGATGGCCTATAAATCCTTGCTGACGGTGGCCACTTCGCCCGAGCGAGTCGAGCCGGCGATCACCGTTGCATCGCGCCTCGCCCTGAGCAGCGATGCGCATCTCGACGTGCTGGCGCTTGGCATCGATGGCACCCAGGTGGCCTACTACAACATGGGCGGCACGGCGGTCGTGCTGCAGATGGCGCTGGAACGCGCCGAACAGGAAGCGCAGGCGGTCGAGAAGGCGGCGGCGGCGGCGCTGTCGGCCCAGCCCGCGATGCTGCGCGCGTCGGTCGAGTCGGCCGTGGCGCAGATGGGCGGGCTCGCGGGGCTGGTGGCGCTGCGCTCGCGCTTTGCCGATCTCGTCGTGCTGTCCCGCCCCTACGGCAAGGGCCGGGGCGCGGAAACCGAAGCCGTGGTCGAGGCCGCGCTCTTCGAGGGTCAGGCGCCGGTTCTGGTGGTGCCCGACGATCCGGCCCTGAGCGAGCGGTTCGGCCACCGGATCGTCATCGCCTGGGACCAGAGCCGCGAGGCGCTGACGGCGGTGCGCAAGGCCATGCCGTTCCTTCTGCGCGCCGACAATGTGGACATCGTGATCGTCGATCCCGCGGCCCATGGCGCCGAACGGTCGGATCCGGGCGGCGCGCTCTGCCAGATGCTCGTGCGCCACGGGGTCCGGGCCGAGGTTTCGGTGCTGGCCAAGACGATGCCGCGCATTTCCGACGTGATCGCGCGCCATGTGCGCGATCAGGATGCCGATCTTCTGGTGATGGGTGCCTACGGCCATTCCCGCTTCCGCGAGGCGATCCTCGGCGGGGCCACGCGGGACATGCTCGAACTGGCGGAAGTACCCGTCCTGATGGCGCACTGACGGAAGAAGGGGCTGCCTCTGCCCGCCTCGCAAGGGGCGGGCCTTTTCAAGCCGGCCGGGGCGGGACCGGCGGGTCGCCTCAGACCGGCAGACCGCCGTCGCTGTCGTCGCCGGCCTCTTCGAGCAGACGGGCGAAGTCTGTCACGATCACATGCCGCTTGCCTTCGAGCGCGATCACCCCGTCCCGCTTCAGCGCCGAGACCTGACGGCTCACGGTCTCGAGCGTCAGGCCGAGGTAATCCGCCATCTCCTCGCGCGTGAGCGGCAGGTCGAAGGTCATGGGTCCGTTCGACTCGCGCAGCTTCAGCGCCGCGTCGCGCCGGGCGATGATCGCAAGCAGGCTCGCGATCTTCTCGCGCGCCGTCTTGCGTCCCAGGAGCAGCATCCATTCGCGCGCGGCATCGAGCTCGTCGAGCGTCATCTCCAGCAGGCGCTGCCCCACATGGGGCGTCTTCTGCATCATTTCCTCGAAGGGCTTGCGCCGGAAGCAGCACATCAGCAGGTCGGTCGTGGCGGTCACGTCATAGGCCACGGTCTGCCGGCCGGGACGGCCCACGAAATCCGAAGGCAGCAGAAGGCCCACCATCTGCCGGCGGCCGTCCTCCATCGTCTGGGTCAGCGTCGCGATGCCGGTGACGACCGACGCCACGAAATCCATCTTGTCGCCCGACCAGATCACGGTCTGACCGGCCTGATAGCTGCGGTAATACTTGATCTGCTCGAGCGTCGCGAGTTCTTCGGAGTCACAGCGTGCGCAGACGGCACGATGACGGATCGGGCAGTCGCCGCAGCGGTGAAGGATGGTTGGGACTTCGTGCAGCGTCATGCCGTTTTCCCCGCTTGATCTGAATCAAAGCAATAGACGACTTTCACGCCTAGCGAAAGCCGATGGCGGCCGTTTCTCATCTTGCAAAACTCGGGCTATTTGACGCGCGGGTTCCACGCTACACGAGCTACCCGACGGCGCCGAACTTCGGTGTCGGGGTAACCGAGAACCTCCATGCGGACTGGATCTCGTCCATTCCTGCGGGAGGTTCAATATCATTATACCTCCATGTCCCTTTCTGTCGCAGGCTCTGCTGGTTCTGCGCCTGCCGCACTCAGGGGACGAGTTCGGACGCCCCCGTGCGCGCTTATGCCGCAGCCCTCAAATCCGAGCTCGCGCTCCTGCGGGCGCGGCTCGCTCCGGGCGTGCGACTGGCGCGGATGCACTGGGGCGGGGGCACGCCCACGCTCCTGCCGCCCACGCTGATCCATGAGCTGGCTCTGGCGATCCGCGATGCGGTGCCGTCCGATGCCGAGACGGACTTCTCGGTCGAAATCGATCCGACCGAGATCGATGCCGCGCGCCTCGATGCCCTGTTCGAGGCCGGCATGACCCGCGTCTCGATCGGGGTGCAGGACTTCGACCCCCTGATCCAGCAGTCCATCGGCCGGGAGCAGAGCTTCGAGCTCACCCAGCGCCTGACCGAGGATCTGCGTCACCGCGGGCTGATGGGCCTCGATGCCGACATTCTCTACGGGCTGCCGCACCAGACGGCGCCCGGCGTCGCGGATTCGGTCCAGAAGCTCCTGTCGCTCTCGCCCGATAGGGTGGCGGTGCTGGGCTATGCCCATGTGCCGGCCGTCTCGCGGCGTCAGCTCATGATCCCCACGGCCTCGATCCCCGGTCCGGAGGAGCGGCTCGATCTCTTCGAGACCGCGCGAACCCTCATCCTCTGGGACGGCTACCAGCAGGTCGGTCTCGACCATTTCGCCCGCGCGGGCGATCCGCTTGCCCATGCCCATGCCTGCGGCCGGCTGTGCCGCTCGTTCCAGGGCTACACGGACGACCGGGCCGAGGTGCTGATCGGCCTCGGCGCCTCGGCCATCTCGCGCTTTCCGCAAGGCTTCACCCAGAATGCGCCCAGCACGTCCGACCATCTGCGGGCGATCCGGTCGGGCCGGTTCTCCACGGCCCGCGGCCATGTGCTGAGCGACGAGGACCGGCTGCGCGGGCGGATGATCGAGCAGCTCCTCTGTGAATTCCGCATCAGCCGCGCCCAGATCCTTGCCCGCTTCGCCGTCGCGCCCGAGCGGCTCGAGACGCTGTTCCGCACCTGCGCCGCGGCCTTCCCGGGGGTGGTGGAGATCACGGGCCACGGGCTCGAGATCCTCGAGGAGGGCCGCCCCCTCGCCCGCATCGTCGCCCGCAGTTTCGACCGTTACGATGCCAGCGGCAAGCCGCAGGGCGCGATCTGAGGCACCCGCCTCAGCGCGGACCGTGACGCTCCACCCAGTCGACCAGCCGCGGCAGGCAGATGCGGCGCAGATCGTAGCGGTCCCGGATCGTCGCGCGCGCGGCCGCACGCAAGGGCATCATCCGCTCGGGCTCGGCCAGCGCCCGGATCAGCGTGCGTGACCAGCCCGGCCCGTCGAAGAAATCCACCAGAAGCCCGTTCCGCCCGTCCTCGATCAGCTCCTCGACCGGCGCCGTGCGCGAGCCCACCACGAGCGCGCCCGCCGACATGGCCTCGAGCAGCGACCAGGACAGGACGAACGGATAGGTGAGATAGGCATGGGCCTGGCTCACCTGCATCAGCGCCTTGAACCGGTCGTAAGGCACGCGGCCCACGAAATGCACCCGCGACAGGTCGAGGCGGGGGCCCAGCTCTTCCACGAAATGCTGCTTCCAGCTTCCCTCCGAGGGGGCGGGGCCGTAGCTCACGCCGTCGCCGCCCACCAGCACCACCTGCGCCTCGGGCCGCGCGGCCAGAACCTCGGGCAGCGCCCGCAGGAAGATGTGATAGCCGCGGTAGGGCTCGAGATTGCGGTTGACGAAGGTCAGCACCTCGTCGCCTGCCCGCAGCACCCGCCCGTCCGGCAGCTCGAACCGGGCCGAGGCATCGGGCGCCACGGCATCGGTATCGACGCCGTCGTGGATCACCTCGATCATCCGGCGCAGCGGGGGCGGATAGGTCGAGGCCTGCCATTCGGTGGGCGAGAGGCCCGCATCGGCATGAAGCAGCGCCTGCCCCAGATGGGCCGCCCGGCCTTGCGCGATCATCACCCCGTCGAAGCCGCGCCGGTCGAATTCGGGATCGAAGCCTACGTCCTGGCCCACGCCGCGATAGTAGAACTCGGCATAGATCAGCAGCTTCGCCTCGGGCCAGACCTCCTTCAGGAACAGGGTCTCGCCCCAGCCCGAATGGCCCACGATCACGTCGGGACGGTAGCCGCGCTGATCGCGGAGCTGCAGCGCCGCCCGCGCCACGCTCACGCCCCGGTCGCTCATCTGGGTGAAGTTCCGCCCGAGGCGTGTCGCCTGCGGGTCGGGCGCGGGCGCCTCGTGCCGGTAGCGCAGCACCGGGATCGGCGCCTCGCGCCGGTTCTCGCCATCGGTGAGGGCGAGGCACTCATGGCCCCTGCCCTGCAGTTCGGGCGCGAGATGCAGGAACTGGCCGGGGAAGTTCTGATGGACGAACAGGATCTTCATGGGCGTCACACGGCTTCGGGCACCGCGTCTCCGAAGGCCGCCGCCAGAAGCGTGCGGGTATAGTCGGTCTGCGGCGCGGCGAAGAGCTCCGCCCCCTCCCCCGCCTCGACGACATTGCCCTCCTTCATCACGATCACCTTGTGCGAGAGGGCGCGCACCACCCGCAGGTCGTGGCTGATGAAAAGGTAGGCCAGACCCCATTTCCGCTGCAGGTCGCGCAAAAGGTCCACGATCTGCACCTGAACCGTCATATCGAGCGCACTCGTTGGCTCGTCCAGCACGACGAACTTCGGCCGCAGGATCATGGCGCGGGCGATGGCCACGCGCTGGCGCTGGCCGCCCGAGAATTCGTGCGGATAGCGCCCCATCGCCGCCGGATCGAGCCCGACCTCGGTCAGGATCTCGGCCACCATCGAGCGGCGGTCGCGTCCCGGCTCGACGCCATGCACGCCCAGCCCCTCGGCCACGATCTGCTCGACCGTCATCCGCGGCGAGAGGCTGCCATACGGGTCCTGAAACACGATCTGCATGTCGCGCCGGATCTCGCGCAGCGCCCGCGACCGGCGGCTGTGGATCTCCTGCCCGAGAAAGAGGATCGGCCCCTCGGACTCGATCAGCCGCAGGATGCCGAGCCCGAGCGTCGTCTTGCCCGAGCCGCTCTCGCCCACCACGCCCAGCGTCTCGCCCTCGCGGATCGAGAGGCTGACGCCGTTCACCGCCTTCACATGGCCGACCGTCCGCCGGAGGATCCCGCGCTGGATCGGAAACCAGATCCGCAGCCCGTCGGTCCGCACGATCTCCTTCGCCCCCTCGGGCACCGGATCGGGCCTGCCCGTGGGCTCCGCCGCGAGGAGCTTCCGGGTATAGGGATGTTCCGGCGCCTCGA
This sequence comes from Cereibacter sphaeroides 2.4.1, assembly GCF_000012905.2. NCBI lineage: Bacteria > Pseudomonadati > Pseudomonadota > Alphaproteobacteria > Rhodobacterales > Paracoccaceae > Cereibacter > Cereibacter sphaeroides. Next base: position 2,445,618 of record NC_007493.2, read on the forward strand.
AGATGCGCCGCGCCGGGCCCTGCTCGACGATGGCGCCGCCCTGCATGACGCAGACCCGGTCGGCGATGCGGCGCACCACGCCGAGATCGTGGGTGATGAACAGAAGGCTCAGCCCCTCGGTGCGCTTCAGCTCGGCCAGAAGGTCGAGGATCTGCGCCTGGATCGTCACGTCGAGCGCGGTCGTGGGCTCGTCGGCGATCAGCAGATCCGGCCCGTTGGCCAGCGCCATGGCGATCATCACCCGCTGCCGCTGCCCGCCCGACAGCTGATGCGGATAGGCGCCGAGCCGCGTCTCGGGATCGCGGATGCCGACCTTGCTCAGCAGCTCGAGGATCCGCACCCGCGCCGCCTCTCCGGCGAGGCCCTGATGCAAAGCGAGGCTCTCGCCGATCTGCCGCTCGATCGTGTGCAGCGGGTTGAGCGAGGTCATCGGCTCCTGAAAGATGAAGCTGATGTCATTGCCGCGCACCCGGCGCAGCTCGGCCGCGGGGGCGCCCACCATCTCGCGGCCCTCGTAGCGGACCGATCCGCCGACCTCGGCGCTGTCGGGCAGGAGTGCCACCGTCGAGAGCGCCGTCACCGACTTGCCCGATCCGCTCTCGCCCACCAGCGCCACGGTCTCGCCGCGCCCGACGGTGAAGGAGACGCCCTTCACCGCCTCGACGGTCCGCCCGTCCTGCCGGAAGCGGACGGTGAGGTTCGACACGTCGAGGACCGGCGCCCCCGCGTCGCTGGCGTCGCGGCCGGTCATCGGAAGGTCTTTCTCGGGTCGAAGGCGTCGCGGACGCCCTCGAAGATGAACACCATGAGCGAGAGCATGATGGCGAAGGCGAAGAAGGCGGTGAAGCCCAGCCACGGCGCCTGAAGGTTCTGCTTGGCCTGCAGCGTGAGCTCGCCCAGCGAGGGCGCCGAGGAGGGCAGACCGAAGCCGAGGAAGTCGAGCGCCGCGAGGCTGCCGATGGTGCCGGTGATGATGAAGGGCAGCATGGTCAGCGTGGCCACCATGGCGTTGGGCAGCACATGGCGGAACATGATGACGAGATCCGACACCCCGAGCGCCCGGGCCGCGCGGACATATTCGAAGTTCCGCGCCCGCAGGAACTCGGCCCGGACCACGCCGATCAGGCTCGTCCAGCCGAAGAGCACCATGAGGCCCACGAGAAGCCAGAAGTTCATCTGCCAGATCGCGGCCACGATGATGATGATATAGAGCGAGGGGGTCGAGCCCCAGAGCTCGATCACCCGCTGGAAGATCAGGTCGGTAAGCCCGCCGAAATAGCCCTGCACCGCGCCCGCCGCGATGCCGATGGCGGAGGTGAGGAAGGTCACGATCAGCGCGAAGGCCACCGACAGGCGGAAGCCGTAGATCACCCGCGCCAGCACGTCGCGCGCCGTGTCGTCGGTGCCGAGCCAGTGGTCGGCATCGGGCGGCGAGGGCGCCGCGCGACCGATGTCGTTGATCGTGTCGTAGCTGTAGGGAATGAGCGGCCAGAGGATCCAGCCCTTCTCGATGGGCTCGCCTGCCACCGTGCCGGTCTCGGCCTCGGCAAGGATCGCCTCGGGATCGTCGAAACAGGTGTCGAGCCCGCCCGAGCGGATCAGGCAGCGCACCTCGGGGTCGCGATAGGCGGCCTCGGTCTGGAAATCGCCGCCGAAGGTGGTCTCGGGATAGAAATGGGTGATGGGCGTATAAAGGCTGCCGCGGTAGCTCACCAGCAGCGGCTTGTCGTTGGCGATGAGCTCGGCGAAGAGCGACAGGCCGAAGAGCACCGAGAAGATGAAGAGCGAGACATAGGCCCGCCGGTTCGCCTTGAAGTTCCGCCAGCGGCGCTGGTTGAGCGGGGACAGCGCCATCTCAGCCCCGCGTCCCGAAGTCGATGCGCGGATCGATCCAGACATACATCAGGTCCGACAGGATCCCCATGAGCAGGCCGAGCAGGCCGAAGACGAAGAGCGTGCCGAAGATCACCGGATAATCCCGCGCCACCGCCGCCTCGAACCCGAGCCGGCCCAGCCCGTCGAGCGAGAAGATCGTCTCGATGATGAGGCTGCCGCCGAAGAAGACCGAGACGAAGACGGACGGGAAGCTCGCGATCACGATGAGCATCGCATTGCGGAAGACATGGCCGTAGAGCACCCGGCCCTCGGCCAGTCCCTTGGCCCGCGCGGTCATCACATATTGCTTGCGGATCTCCTCGAGGAAGGAGTTCTTCGTCAGCAGCGTGAGCGTGGCGAAGGCCGAGATCGTCGAGGCCACCACGGGCAGGGTGATGTGCCAGAAATAGTCGGCCACCTTGCCCAGCGGGGACAGGCTGTCCCAGTTGTCAGATGTCAACCCGCGCAGGGGGAACCACTGCCAGTAGGATCCGCCCGCGAAGAGCACGAGGAGCAGAATCGCGAAGAGGAAGCCCGGGATCGCATAGGCCACGATGATGGCGCCGCTCGTCCAGGTGTCGAAGCTCGATCCGTCGCGGACGGCCTTGCGGATGCCGAGCGGGATCGAGACCAGATAGGCGATCAGCGTGGACCAGAGCCCGAGCGAGATCGAGACCGGCATCTTCTCCTTGACCAGATCCACCACCGAGATCGAGCGGAAGTAGCTCTCGCCGAAGTCGAAGCGGACGTAGTTCCACATCATGTCGAGGAAACGCTCCAGCGGCGGCTTGTCGAAGCCGAACTGCTTCTCGAGCTGGGCGATGAATTCGGGCGGCAGCCCGCGCGAGCCGACGTAGCGTTCGGACGTCTGCGCCGAGGGTGCGCTCGCCGTGCCGGCATCGCCGCCGCCCGCAACGGTCTGGAACACGTCGCCCTGCCCGTCGAGCCGCGCCAGCACCTGCTCGATCGGGCCGCCCGGCACGAACTGCGTCAGGACGAAGTTGATGACCATGATGCCGAACAGGGTCGGCACGATCAGAAGAAGTCGCCGGAGGATGTAGGCTCCCATGGGGGGATGCAGCCCTTACTGTCTCAAGGCGCCCGCGTCACGCAGCGCCTGGGCCTTGTCGGGGTTGAACCACCAGAAGTCCAGCTCGCCCAGCGCATAGGGCGGCAGGGTCTCGGGATGCTCGAACATGTCGTAATAGGCGACGGTGTTGCTGGCCTTGTACCATTGCGGCACCCAGAACCGCTGCAGCCGCAGCACCCGGTCGAGCGCCTTGGTCGCCACTTCGAGCTCCTCGGAGGTCTTGGCGGCCAGAACCACCTCGATCATGCGGTCCACAGCCTTGTCCTTCAGGCCCATGATGTTGAAGGCCGAGATGTCGGCGGTCTCCGACCCGTAATACTGCTTCAGCTCGGCGCCCGAGATGTAGTTCGTGCGCGCATTGCCGGTGGTGATGTCGAAATCGTAGCTCGGCGGCCGGGTGCGGCTTTCCATCTGGGCATTGTCCACGCGCGTCATCAGCGCATCCACGCCCAGCGCGCGCAGGTTCTCGACGAAGGGGCTGATGACCCTGTCGAAGGTCTGGCTGTCGTTGAGGAATTCGACGCGCAGCACCTCGCCCTTGGCGTTGCGGCGCATCCCGTCCGAGCCCACGGTCCAGCCCGCCTCGTCCAAGAGCTTGCTCGCCGCCCGGAGGTTCCTGCGGTCGAGCTGCCGTTCGCCAGAGACGGGCGGGCTGACCGGGGGCTCGGTGAGGATCGAGGCCGGCAGCAGGCCCTCGTCGACGAGCGGCTTCAGAAGCGCCGCCTCGGCCTCGGAGGGCGCGCCCTCCGCCTCGAGGTAGCTGTTTTCCCAGAAGGAATCGACGCGGGTATAGAGGCCGTAGAACAGCGTCTGGTTCGACCATTCGAAGTTGAACATGAGGTTCAGCGCCTCGCGCACCTTCGGGTCCTGGAACTTCTCGCGCCGGAGGTTCAGCATCCAGCCCTGCCCCGTGGCCTTGGCGCCCGAGGGCAGCTCGACCTTCACCACATGGCCGGTCTGGACGGCGGGGAAGTCGTAGCCCGTGGCCCAGAGGATCGAGGAGGCCTCGTTGCGGAAGGTGTAGCTGCCGCCCTTGAAGCCCTCGAAGGCCGCATTGTAGTCGGCGTAATATTCGATGCGGATCGCGTCGAAATTTCCGGTGCCGCGCATGAGCGGCAGGTCCTTGCCCCAGTAGTCGGGATTGCGGCGGTAGACGACGGTCTGGCCCACCTTCATCCGGCTCTCGTCGAGCACATAGGCGCCCGAACCGAGGAAGGGCTTCAGGCTTCCCTCCTCGAGGTCGAGCCCCTCGCGCTCATACTGCGCCTTGGACAGGACCGGCAGCCCGCCCACGTCCTGCGGCAGATCGCGGGTGGGGATGCCCTTCTTGAAGGTGAACTTCACCCGATGCGTGTCGAGCGCCTCGGCCCCCTCGACCTGCTGGGCGAAGATGGTGCGGAAATCGGTGAGCCCCTTGGCCACGAAGGTCTCGTAGGAAAAGACCACATCCTCTGCGGTGACGGGGGTGCCGTCCGAGAATTTCGCCTCGGGGCGCAGGTTGAAGATCACCCAGCTGCGGTCCTCGGGATATTCGAGCGTCTCGCAGAGCAGGCAGTAGGCCGCGCCGATCTCGTCGGCCGTGCCCGCGAGGATCGATTCATACATGATCGACGAGAGGGCCGCAGCCCGGCCCTTCACCGAATAGGGGTTCATCGAATCGAAGCCGCCGAAGGTCCATTCCGAGATCTCGCCGCCCTTGGGTGCGTCGGGATTGACGTACTCGAGGTGGGTGAAATCGGCCGGATATTTCAGATCGCCGAAGGTCGAGATGCCGTGCGCCTTGATGATCTTCGGCGCGTCCTGCGCATGGGCGGGCAGCGCCGCCGCGGCTGCGGCCAGCAGGCCGAGCCCCCCCAGAAGCCATGACCGCACGTCGGGAAGTCTCGAGACTGCGACCCTGCCCTGCGCCGTGCGCGCCGTGACTTCACCCATGCCGTTCCCCCTGCCTCGTGTCGCGCGCCTGGCGCCCGGTTCGCCATGCTACGGTGCATTGGGACGCAGTCTCAAGTTGCGATTGCGTGACGAGACGGCAGGCCCGGCAGGAAAAACGAAAAAGGCCGCCCGATCGGGCGGCCCTTCAAGAAACAGGGGGTTCTGCCCTTACTGGAGCGAGGCCAGATAGGCCACGACATTGGCGCGGTCCTGCTCTTTCGGCAGGCCCGCGAAGGTCATCTTGGTGCCCGGCACATGGCCCTTGGGATTCTCGACGAAGGCGCCGAGCTCTTCCAACGTCCAGGTCGGCGCCTCGGCGGCATGGGCCACCATCGCGTCCGAATAGGCGAAGCCCGCCACCGAGGCCACCGCGCGGTCGACCACACCATTCAGATGCGGGCCCGTCGCGTCCGAGCCGTCGACCTTGTGACAGGCGGCGCATTTGGCGAAGACCTTCTGGCCCGCCGCCGCATCGGCCGCAGCCACCAGTTCCGGAAACGGCACCGCTTCGGCGGCCGGTTCCTCGGCGGCGGCACTGGCGCCCGTGTCGATCACATAGGCTTGCGTCACATCCTCGCCGTGGCCCTCGCCGAAGGTGTAAAGGCCGCTGGCCGCCCAGGATCCAAGCAGGAACACCAGGAGCGCGCCGCACCCGGCGCCGACCGCCTTCGTCAGGGTCATCGTGTCGAACATGTCGCATTTACCTCGGTTTGGGTCCGCCGGACATGTATCCGCTTCTTCCCCTTGCTTTCAAGGTGTAGTAGCGCCGCCGGACGCGGGGACAACCTGTTTTTGATCGCGGAGACCCAAGTCATGACCGGCCGAATCGCTTTCCAGGGGGAACCCGGCGCCTATTCGCACCAGGCCTGCCGTCAGGCGCGCCCCGAAATGGAGGCGATCCCCTGCCGCACCTTCGAGGATGCGATCGAGCTGGTCCGCGCGGGCGAGGCCGACCTCGCGATGCTGCCGGTCGAGAATTCCACCTACGGCCGCGTGGCCGACATTCACACGCTGCTGCCGGGCTCGGGCCTGCGGATCGTCGACGAATCCTTCGTGCGGGTGCACATCAATCTGCTCACCCTGCGCGGCACGCCCATCGAGCAGGTCGAGCGCGCCATGAGCCACACGGTTCTGCTGGGCCAGTGCCGCACCTTCCTGCGCGGCCATGACATCCGGCCGGTGACGGGCGCCGACACGGCGGGATCGGCGCGTCTGGTGGCGGAACAGGGCGATCCTGCGCTGGCCGCGCTCGCCTCGGAGCTCGCCGGCGAGATCTACGGGCTCGACGTGGTGGCGCGCCACATCGAGGACCAGTCGAACAACACCACCCGCTTCCTCGTGATGGCGCGGGAGGCCGACTGGACGCGGCGCGGCCCCGGCAAGATGGTCACGACCTTCACCTTCCGCGTGCGCAACATCCCGGCCGCCCTCTACAAGGCGCTCGGCGGCTTTGCCACGAACGGGATCAACATGACCAAGCTCGAGAGCTACATGGTCGGCGGCTCCTTCACCGCGACCGAGTTCTATGCCGACATCGAGGGCCATCCCGAGGATGGGAACGTGGCGCTCGCGCTCGACGAGCTGCGCTTCTTCACCAGCCAGTCCGAGATCCTCGGCGTCTATCCGGCCGACCCCGGCCGGGGCTGAGCCCCGTCGCGCTTGGTCTCAGGCCTGCGGCCCCTTCGCGGCCGCAGCCGCGGCAGCTTTGCGGCGGGCCTGCCAGCGCCGGCCGATCTCGGCCGCGAAGCCCTTGATGCGGGCGTCGTACTTCTCCTGAAGCGTGCCCTGCGCCAACCGCAGCGACTGGAGGAAGACGCGCGAGGGCAGCGTCAGCGCCTTCACGTCCGAGGTCACGGTGACGCGCGTCCGGCGCGGGGCGAGTTCGAGGAACGCGAGCGTCAGATCCGCCCGCAGGGAGTGGCCGGTGGCCTCCATCAGCAGCTTCTGGTCCGGCTCGATGCCCACGAGGCGCATCTCCACCTCCCGCGTCCGGCCGTGGTAGTCGAAGCGGACGAGCCAGCCCGTGCCGGGACCCTCCTCGGGCGTCCCGTCGAGCCTCCGGACCGTCACGCCGCGCTGCGAGGCCGCGCGCTCCCAGTTGCCGAAGTCCGACAGCTGCCTCCAGACGAACCGGATCGGCGCCTCGACTTCCTGGCTGGTGCTCAGTCGCATGGTCTCTCCCCTTCCGCGTCCCGCGGCGCTTTTCGCGTCAATCCAGACGGTCCGCAAGCCAGTTGGAGATCAGGAAGTGCGCGATGGCGCCTTTGCGCGCAGGCCGGACCTCGGGATGACGCCCCGCCATCACCGTCACCATCTCCTCGCGCGTGATCCAGCGCGCATCCTCGAGCTCCACCGGATCGAGCGTGATGACATCGGTGAGGGCGATCCCGTGGCAGCCCATCATGAGCGAGGCCGGGAAGGGCCAGGGCTGGCTCGCCAGATAGCGCACCGGGCCCACGGTCACGCCCGCCTCCTCCATCACCTCGCGGCGCACGGCGGCCTCGATCGTCTCGCCGGGCTCGACGAAGCCCGCGAGGCAGGAATAGACCCCCTCGGGCCAGCCCGGCGACCGGCCGACCAGCGCGCGGTTGCCATGGGTCACCAGCATGATGACCACCGGATCGGTGCGGGGGAAATGCTGCGCGCCGCAGGCGGTGCAGCGGCGGTGCCAGCCGCCCTCGGAGGGTGCCGAAGGCGCGCCGCAGGTCGAGCAGAAGCGATGGCTGCGGTGCCACTGCACGAGCGCCTTGGCGGTGGCGGCCAGCTCCGCCTCGCGCGGCGAGAGCGCGAGCATCAGGCCGCGCAGGTCGCCGAAGCCCGGCGCGCCCGGCAGGGCGGGATGCGACTGGAACCCCGGATCGAAGAACCCGCCCTGAACAGCCTCGGCGCCGGCCTCGGGCGACCAGTGCGAGATGTCGGCCGCAAAGCGGGGCGCCTCGCCGTCGAGCCCGAGAAAGATCGGCTCCTCCGCCCCGGCCAGCACGGGATGGCCGGGCGGAAGCCAGCCCAGCGCGCCTTCCTCGGCGCAGAGCGGACGGCCGCGCCAGATCGGCAGGACACAGTCGCCCGCCAGAAGCCGCGCGAGACTTGCGGCATCGCCCCTCAGCCGGCCGGCCCGGTCGAGCCCCGACCCTCCGAAGGTCACTGTCTCCGCGATCCGCATGCCGCCGCTCCTCCAGATCCGGCGGTCCGGCCGCCCCGGGCCGTCATGCCATGCCGCGCGGCAGGGGCCAAGGGTCGGACGGCGAAGATGCCATGGCCGGGGGGCTGGAACATCCCGGCCGCGCGGCCTAGCCTCGGCCCCGGCGATACCCATGCCTGTCGCGCGACCGCTTCGGAAGCCGCGGCGGGCGCAGGAATGCCGGGCAGGGCCGCGCCGAAGAAGGAAGTCCGGGGCATGAGACGAGAGGACGATCACCGCGAGAGGCGGCCGCAGGTGCTGGCGGAGCCGCCCGCAGACCCGGCCCGGCTCCGGCTGCGCCTGCTCGCCACGACGGACCTTCATGCCGAGATCCTGCCCTACGACTATCATGCCGACCGGCCGGCGCCGGGGCTGGGCCTCGCCACCACCGCGACCCTCATCGCCGAGGCGCGCGCCGAAGCCACGAACACGCTGCTCTTCGACAATGGCGATCTGCTGCAGGGCACGCCGATGGGCGATCTCTGGGCGCAGCGGGCGCCCGAAGGGATCCATCCCCTGATCGCGGCCATGAAGGCCCTCGGCTACGATGCGGCGACGGTCGGCAACCACGACTTCGACTACGGTCTGGATCATCTCGACCGCACGCTCGCCGACGCGACCTGGCCCGTCGTCTCGAGCAATGCGTTGCTGACGCTCGGAGCCGAGCCTGCGGCAGACCGGACGCTGCTGCCCCCGGCGGCGATCCTCGACCGCGAGATGATCGACGAGGCGGGGCAGCCGCACCGTCTGCGGATCGGGGTGCTGGGCCTCCTGCCGCCGCAGGTGCCGGTGTGGAACCGCGCCGTGCTGGGCGACCGGCTGCAGGTGCGCGACATCGCCGAGGCGGCGGCGGGCCATCTGGCGGCGCTTCGGGCCGAGGGCTGCGATCTCGTCGTGGCGCTCTGCCATTCGGGGATCGGCGCGCCCGAGGCCCAGCCCGAGCAGGAGGATGCGGCGCTGCCCGTGGCGGCGCTCGAGGGGATCGACGCGGTGGTGACGGGCCACAGCCACCTCGTCTTTCCCGCGCCGGGCTTCCCGCCGCGGCCCGGAGCCGATGCCACGCTGGGGCGGCTCGCGGGCAAGCCCGCCGTAATGGCCGGCGCCCGCGGCTCGCATCTGGGGGTGATCGATCTCCTGCTGGCCCGGGACGCCCAAGGCTGGCGCGTGGCGGAGGCGCAGGTCGAGGCCCGCCCGGTGCGGCGCGCGGGAAGCCCCGTGCAGGCCTGCCCGAAGCTCACCGCGCTTGCCGCGCCCGCCCATGCCGAGACCCTCCGCCACATCCGCCGCCCCATCGGCCACTCGACGGTGCGGATCGCGAGCCATTTCGCCCTCGTGGCGCCCACGGCCTCGCTGTCGCTCGTAGCCGAGGCGCAGGCCGCCCATCTGGCAGAGCACATCGCGGGAAGCCCCCTCGCGGGCCTGCCGATCCTGTCGGCGGCGGCGCCCTTCAAGGCGGGGGGGCGCGCCGGGCCTGCCCATTACAGCGACGTGCCGGCTGGACCGCTCGCGCTGCGCCATGCGGTCGATCTCTATATCTACCCGAACCTCATCGCCGCCGTCCGGCTGACCGGCGCCCAGATCGCGGAATGGCTCGAGCGGGCCGCGAGCCTCTTCGCCCGGATCGAACCGGGGGGAGTCGACCAGCCGCTCCTCGATCCCGAGATGCCGAGCTACGGCTTCGACCCGATCCAGGGACTGACCTTCTCGATCGACTTGGCCCAGCCCGCGCGCTACGACGCCCACGGCCGGATCGTCCGCCCCGAGGCGCGGCGCATCCTCGACCTGCGCTGGCAGGACCGGCCGCTGGACCCGACGCAGCCCTTCGCGGTGGCCACCAACAGCTACCGCGCCGCCAGCTGCAGCCGGCAGTTCGGCCCCCTGCCGACCTGGATCGGCACCGAGCCGATCCGCGACATCCTGAGCCGCCACATCTCCCGGACCTCGCCGCTGGCCCCCGAGGTGCCCCGCTTCTGGCGCTTCCGGCCGATGCCCGGCACCACGGCGATCTTCGAGACGGCCCCCGCCCCGGCCGAGCCGCCGCCCTTCCTCGATCTGACCCGGCTCCCTTCCTCGCCTGCGGGGTTCTCGCGCTTCCGCCTCGCCCTCTGACGGCCGCGCGCGATGCCCCGCCTGCGGCCGCGGGGCGCTTGCAAATGCCCCCGGCCCGGCCTATATCGGCCGCGAGAGGTTGGCGCGGGCAGGCGCCTCGCCAACCCGGTCAGGTCCGGAAGGAAGCAGCCGTAACGAGCCCCGTCTGGGTCGATGTCCAGCCTCTCACCTTTCCCCGATCATGCAGCGAAAGATCCCGGTTCCGTGAGGCTTGCGCAGGCAGCGCCTCCACGCGCGGGCTGCATTGCGCCTGCCCCTTCGGGTGGACGCCGCTCCTCCCCCGCCCTAATCTCGGGGCTGACCCCGAATCCGCCGAGGCCCGATGTCCGACACACCCGAGCAAGGCTATCAGGTCCTTGCCCGCAAATACCGCCCGCAGACCTTCGCCGACCTGATCGGTCAGGACGCGATGGTGCGCACGCTGAAGAACGCCTTCGCGGCGGACCGGATCGCCCATGCCTTCGTGATGACCGGCGTGCGGGGCGTGGGCAAGACGACCACGGCGCGGATCATCGCCAAGGGGCTGAACTGCGTGGGCCCGGACGGCACCGGCGGCCCCACGACCGAGCCCTGCGGCCAGTGCGAGCCCTGCCGCGCCATTTCCGAAGGCCGCCATGTCGACGTGATGGAGATGGACGCCGCCTCGCGCACCGGGGTGGGCGACATCCGCGAGATCATCGACTCGGTCCACTACCGGGCCGCCTCGGCGCGCTACAAGATCTACATCATCGACGAGGTCCATATGCTCTCGACCAGCGCGTTCAACGCGCTGCTCAAGACGCTCGAGGAACCGCCCGCCCATGTGAAATTCATTTTCGCCACCACCGAGATCCGCAAGGTGCCGGTCACGGTGCTGTCGCGCTGCCAGCGGTTCGACCTGAAGCGGATCGAGCCCGAGGTGATGATGGCCCACCTCTCCCGCGTGGCGGGGAAAGAGGGCGCAGAACTCACCCGCGATGCGCTGGCGCTCATCACCCGTGCGGCCGAAGGGTCGGTGCGCGACGCGATGAGCCTGATGGATCAGGCCATCGCGCACGGGGCGGGCGAGACCACCGCCGATCAGGTGCGCGCGATGCTGGGGCTGGCCGACCGCGGCCGCGTGCTCGATCTCTTCGATCTGGTGATGAAGGGCGAGGCGGCAGCGGCGCTGGCCGAACTCTCCGGCCAATATGCCGACGGGGCCGACCCGATGGCCGTGCTGCGCGATCTGGCCGAGATCACGCACTGGATCTCGATCATCAAGATCAGCCCCGAGGCGGCCGAGGATCCGACCACGCCGCCCGACGAACGCACACGGGGGCTCGAGATGGCGGAGCGGCTGCCGATGCGGGTGCTGACCCGCATGTGGCAGATGCTGCTCAAGGCCATCGAGGAGGTCTCGCTGGCGCCGAACGCCATGATGGCGGCCGAGATGGCGGTGATCCGCCTGACCCATGTGGCCGATCTGCCCGATCCCGAGGCGCTGATCCGCAGGCTCCAGTCCGAGCCGCGGCCCGGCCCGGGCCCGGGCGGCGGCGTTCAGGCGGGCACGCAGGCGGCGCCTGCCGCGCCGATGGCGCGGATGCAGGCTGCCCCGCCGCGCGCCGCGCACCCGGCGCCGCAGGCCTCGGGGGCCGCCACGGCCGTGGCCCTCGCTCCCGGCACCCTCCCCTGCCAGAGCTTCGAGCAGATGGTCGAGCTGATCCGGCAGAAGCGCGACATGAAGCTCTTGTACGAGGTCGAGACCGGCGTGCGCCTCGTCCGCTTCGCCCCGGGGCGGATCGAGTTCGAGCCGGCACCCGACGCCGCCCCCGATCTTGCCGCGCGGCTGTCGCAGCGGCTGCAGGGCTGGACCGGCGGGCGCTGGGGCATCTCGGTCGTCTCGGGCGGCGGCGCGCCGACGCTCGCCGAAGAGCGCGACAAGGGGCGCCTTGAAGAAGAGGCGCGCGCACTGGAAAACCCACTCGTCCAGGCGGTGATGGCCGCCTTCCCGGGCGCGCGGATCGCCGAGATCCGCAGGCTCGAGGAACAGGCCGCGGCCGAGGCTCTGCCCGAGGTCGAGGACGAGTGGGACCCGTTCGAGGACAATTGAGAGGAGCAACGAATGCTGAAGGGTTTGGGCGGTCTTGGCGACATGGCCAAGATGATGAAGGCCGCGCAGGGATTCCAGGAGAAGATGGCGCAGCTTCAGGAAGATCTGGGCGGCATGACCGTCGTGGGCGAATCGGGCGCGGGTCTCGTGCGCGCCACGGCGACCGCCAAGGGCGAGCTGACCGGCCTCGAGATCGACCCGTCGATCTTCGTCGCCTCGGAGAAGGAAGTGGTCGAGGATCTGATCCTCGCCGCGATCAAGGATGCCCAGTCCAAGGCCTCGGAACGGGCCAAGGAAGAGATGGGCAAGCTAACGGAAGGCCTCGGCCTGCCGCCGGGCATGAAGCTGCCCTTCTGACATGGCCGAAGCCCCCGGCGACATCGAGCGTCTGATCGAGCTGATGGCGCGGCTGCCGGGGCTCGGGCCCCGCTCCGCCCGCCGGGCGGTGCTTCTGATGCTGAAGAAGCGGGGGGCCGTCATGGCCCCTCTGGCACAGGCCATGGCCGAAGTCGCGACCAGCGCGCGCGATTGTGTGCGCTGCGGCAACATCACGAACGCCGATCTCTGCGGGATCTGCCGCGACGAGCGCCGCGCCACGGGCGAGCTCTGCGTGGTGGAGGATGTGGCCGACCTCTGGGCGCTCGAGCGCGCAGGCGCCTTCCGCGGCCGCTATCATGTGCTGGGCGGCGTTCTCTCGGCGCTGGATTCGGTCGGCCCCGAGGAGCTGCGCATCCCCCGCCTCGCCGAGCGGGTGCGCGAGGAGGGCATCTCCGAGGTGATCCTCGCGCTCAATGCAACGGTGGACGGCCAGACCACGGCCCATTACATCGCCGACGTGCTCGAGCCTTCGGGCGTGCAGGTCACGTCGCTGGCCCAGGGCGTGCCCATCGGCGGCGAGCTCGACTATCTCGACGACGGCACCATCGGTGCCGCCCTCCGCGCCCGCCGGCGGTTCTGAGGGCCGGCCCCGAACCGTCTCTGCCCCCGAACCACCTGTCAAATCCCCGGAGCGGCCGCCTGCCCCCCGGGGTGCGGGTCACGCGCTCGCAGGTACGAGCCTCGAGACGGTCCGGTCGACGGGGCGCTGCATCCCCCGCACGAGGCGCTGGAAGCCGGTCGCAATGCGCGTCCAGACCCGGCTGGCCTCGGGCGAGACCGGGGTCATCAGCCGCAGGAAGAGCCAGCTCTGCCCCAGCATGATCGCGAAGAAGACAAGCGCGAGCGGCAGGCCGCCTCCCAGCGCGGGCAGCCGCTCGGGCGCGAGATAGAGCAGGATGTTGCCGAAGGAGAAGGTGAAGAGGCTGGTCCGCCCGAGGAACAGGACGGGCTTGCCCCACCGCCGCCCCAGCCGGTCGAAGAGCAGCACCGCCAGCAACACCTCAAGAAGCGTGGCCGTGAGGCCGATGGCGGCATAGATCGGATGGTTGTCGTTGCGCAGGCTCATGTCGGCGATCGCCACGACGGTCTGGTAGGGCGCCTGCCAGTTCCATAGCGCCGCCGAGGCACCGGCCGTCGTGGCCAGCATCAGCCCGAGCACGAGCGCGCCGCGGCGCCGCTCGGACGCCTCTGCGGACAGGAGGAGCCGCACGCCGCGCCCGAGGATCATGCCCGCCGCGACCAGCGCGAGCCCGTGCAGCACCGACGGGCCGCCCGCCTCGCTGGTGCCGCCATAGAGGAAGCTCGCGGGCTTCTGGAGGTAGTCGCGCCCGAAGAGCAACGGCGGCTCCGGCAGCTGGGCCAGCAGCGGATGGGCGGCGGGCACCGCCACCGCAAAGAGGAGCACCGCGCCGAGCCCGTGGCGGAGCCGCATCCGCAGGAGCAGGGGCGCGGCGAGGAGGGCCAGGGCGTAGAACTTCAGGATATCCGCATAGGGCGTCACGCCCAGCATCAGGAGGCAGCGGATCGTATAGCCCAGCGACTGACCGCCCGAGACATGCAGCGCGATCACCGTCAGCGCATAGAGCAGGTAGCATTGCAGCGCCCGCGTCCAGAGCTGCCGGGTAGCCGCCTCGGCCCCGCCCGCAGCGAAGCGCGGCGCATAGACGATCTCGAGCATCGCGCCGAACAGGCAGATGAAGGTCACCGGCGCGGTCTGGATCGCGAAGCGGGTGAAGGTGGCGGTCGGGCCGTGCCACGCCTCGAACACGTCGAACTGGATCAGCGTATGGCTCAGCATGGCCAGCATGATCGCGAGCGAGCGGGTCACGTCCACGCCGTTGATGCGCGCGGCGGAACTCCGGGAAGGATTGGGCGGCATGGTCGGTCCTGCATTGGGGGCGGCTACGCGACCGGAAGTGGCGGAGCCCCCTGCCGGGAGGGAAATGGTCACATCAATCGACGCGGCTCAAACGGGAACAACCGCCCGAGGGCGGTTGTTCCCGTGGTCGCTCATCGAAGCGCCCCCATCAATGCAAAAGCCTGCTGCGCCGCAGAATGAGCGGTAGACTGCCGATCAGCGGGCCGGATCCTCGTCTTCTTCCTCGTCCGCATCGTCGCCGTGCGGCAGATTGAAGAAGGAATCGGCATCCGAGAAATCGGCGGGACGCTTTTCTTCCTCGCTGCGACCGAACTGCTCAAGGCCCGAGGGCATCCGCGGCTCGTCCGGCATCGAGAGCGACTGTTCGGTGGAGACGAGCTTGCGCCGCTCGTCGTCGCTCATCACCACGCCTTCGGCGGCCTTGCGGCGGGCCGCTTGCTGCACCGCTGCGTCGAGCTCGGTCTGGCGGCAGAGGCCGAGGGCGACCGGATCGATGGGCTGGATCGAGCCGATGTTCCAGTGGGTGCGCTCTCGGATCGACTGGATGGTGGGCTTGGTGGTGCCCACGAGCTTGGCGATGGCGCCGTCCGAGAGCTCGGGGTGGAACTTCACCAGCCACAGGATCGCCGCCGGCCGGTCCTGCCGCTTGGAGAGCGGCGTGTAGCGCGGGCCGCGGCGCTTCTCCTCGCCGACGGCGGCGGGGTTGAACTTGAGCTTCATCTTGTAGAGCGGGTCGCGCTGACCCTTCTCGATCTCGATCGCGTCGAGCTGGTTGTTGGCGACGGGATCGAACCCCTTGACGCCGGTCGCCACGTCACCGTCGGCGATGCCCTGCACCTCGAGCTCGTGCATTCCGCAGAAATCGGCGATCTGGCGGAACGAGAGGGTGGTGTTGTCGATCAGCCAGACGGCGGTGGCCTTGGACATCAGCGGCTTGTTCATCGGACGATCCTCTGCAAATCTTGACCATGCCGGGAAAACGGCTGCGGCCGGGCCGCGTCTTCTCGTTTTCGGGAAGTTCACGCTGGCATATAATGCCGTTCCACCGCGAGGGGAAGTGAAAATGCGTCTGCTGGCTTTCACGCTTGCGCTGGCTGCGGCTCCCGCGCTCGCAGACCACGACCGGGCGGGGGATTTCACCCATTACATCCTCGCGCTGAGCTGGGAGCCCACCTGGTGCGCACTCGAGGGCGAGGCACGCGGGGCCGAGGAATGCAGCTGGGGCCGCGGCTTCGTGCTCCACGGGCTCTGGCCGCAGCGCGAGCAGGGCTGGCCCGCCTTCTGCCTGACAACCGAGCGCGATCCGTCGCGGCGCGAGACGGCCGGGATGGCCGATCTGATCGCGCCGGGGCTCGCGTGGCATCAATGGAAGAAGCACGGCCGCTGCGCGGGCCTGCCGGCCACGGACTATTTCGCGCTGATGCGCCGCGCGGTGGAGCGCGTCGTAGTCCCCGAGCCGCTCCGGCACCTGCCCGTGGACATCTCGCTGCCGCCCCGCGTGCTGGAAGAGGCTTTCACCGAAGCCAATCCGGGCCTCGCGCCCGAGGGCATCACCGTGGCCTGCGAGGCAGGCCATGTGCAGGAGGTGCGGATCTGCCTGACGAAGGATCTGGACTTCCGCCCCTGTGCGCTCGAGGCGCGGCCGGATTGCCCGCTGCCGCTCGCGAAGATGGACCGGCCCTAGGCGGTTCTCGCCCGGCGGAGGAAGGCCGGGGGCGCTGCCCCCGGACCCCCGGGATATTTGAACCAGAATGAATGAGGGGAGGGTGAGGTCGGGCGTTCGAGGTCGCGTTGCGGCGGATGTCCCTGGGGGGGGCCGCGAGGCTGTTTCCCCGGGGGGCTTCGGGAAGGGACGGACGGTCCGGTCCTGTGGCGCCGCGCGGGGGACGGCGTGCCCTTCGGGGCAACCGGGAGAAGCCTGGCCGGCGGCAGCGCCGGAGGCGGGGGTTCGATGCCCCCGCCTCCGGCTCCCCCGGGCCGGTCCGGCTCAGAGTTTCAGGACGATCTTGCCGATGTGGGACGAGCCTTCCATGCGGGCATGTGCCTCGGCCGCCTGCTCGATCGGGAACTCGCTGTCGATCACCGGGCGCAGCGCGCCGCGCGCGACCAGCGGCCAGACCTGCGTCTCGATGTCGCGGGCATAGCGGGCCTTGGCCAGATCGCTCTGCGGCCGGAGCGTGGACCCGGTGATCGTCAGCCGGCGCATCATCACCTCGGCGAAGTTCAGCTCCACCTTCGTGCCCTCGAGGAAGGCGATCTGCACCAGCCGTCCCTCGGTCGCGAGCGCCTTGACGTTGCGCGGCAGGTAGCTGCCGCCCACCATGTCGAGGATCAGGTCCGCTCCGCCTTCGGCCTTGAGCACGGCCACGAAATCCTCCTCGCGGTAGTTGATCGCCCGTTCCGCCCCGAGCGCCCGGCAGGCCGCGCATTTCTCCTCGGAGCCGGCGGTGGCGAAGACGCGGGCGCCCAAGGCCGCGGCCAGCTGGATCGCGGTGGTGCCGATCCCCGACGAGCCGCCATGGACGAGGAAGCGCTCGCCCGCCCGGAGCCCGCCGCGGAGCGCCACGTTCGACCAGACGGTGAAGCAGGTCTCGGGCAGGCAGGCGGCCTCGCGCAGGGTGAGCCCCGACGGCACCGGCAGCGCATGGTCGGCCGGGGTCACCGCATAGTCGGCATAGCCGCCGCCCGGCAGCAGGGCGCAAACCTCCTCGCCCACGCGCCAGCGGGTGACGCCCGGGCCCACCGCCGCGACGGTTCCCGAGGCCTCGAGCCCCGGCAGCGGCGAGGCGCCGGGCGGAGGCGCATAAGCGCCCGCGCGCTGCAGCGCATCGGGTCGGTTGACCCCGGCATAGGCCACGCGGATCAGGATCTGGCCGTGGCCGGGCACCGGGACCGGCACCGTGGCGGGGCGCAGGACCTCGGGCCCTCCGGGTCGGCTGATCTCGATGGCACGCATCGTCTCGGGCAGGCTCACGCGGATCTCCTCGATTGGGGGGCTGGACCGGCGGCGATCCGGCCCGGAACTGTCTGGCGGCCGGGGCCGCATCCCGGTCGCGGCAGCGGCTGTGAAATGCCCGCCCGCGCGGGCAGGCATCGGAAGCGCGCGCGGGCTTCTCCTCAGAAGCGGCTCGACCGGCCCGGCACATCGGCCGGCGGAGCGGGGGCATGAACACGGCGCATCACCATCCGCGGCCCTGCCGTCACGGCGCGCAGGAGCGGGTTGCGCTGCGCCTCGGTCTTCATCTTCTCGAAGCGCAGCACGTCGGCGATGCGGCGGTCGAGGAACTCCCAGGTGGCATAGTGCCCGGGCGTATCGTCGCCCAGCCAGTAGAGCACGGTCGCCGCATAGACCGCCGAGAGCGTCGCCCGCTTGGTGTACCAGTTCAGGTCGCGCGAGCTGTCGCCGAGCGCCGTCCAGATCCGGTCGGCCGTGCCCCAGAGCGCGCGCGCGCCGTCGCCCGCATGCTGCGGCAGGCTGAAGAGGGTGGAGCCGCGCCGGACCAGCTCCTTGTCCTCGACCGCCTCGAGCCGGAAGCGGATCAGCGCCGCCACCCGCTCGGAATAGCGCAGGGCTCCCAGATCCGCGGCCGCCGCCTTCTCGAGCATCCGCTCGTCGCCGCGTCGGTGGTAGGCCAGCGCAAGATCCACCCCGCCGCGCGGAAAGAGCGCGCGCGCCAGCCCCGGCGCCACGCCCGAATCGCGGATCGCGGCCCGCAGCGTGGTTTCCGACCAGCCGTCGAAGGGCACATGCATCACCGCCGCGTCGAGGATGGCGTCGCGGGTCTTCTCGTTTCCGTCGCGTGTATCCATGGCGTTTCCTTTCCGGTTCCCTGCGCGCGGGAGGGTCTGCTGTCCGCCCCTGCTGACGGAGAACTGAGCCGCTTGTCCAGTGCGTCCAGTGTCCCGCGCTCCGCCCCGGCAGGGGCCGCGGGTGGTGGACAGCCCCACCCGTCTCTGTTATAGGCGCCCGACCTGCTACTCTTGCAACTCTAACCTAGGAAGGTGGTGACAACCACATGCAGGTCAGCGTCCGCGACAACAACGTCGAACAGGCCCTCCGGGCCCTCAAGAAAAAGCTCCAGCGCGAAGGCGTGTTCCGCGAAATGAAGCTCAAGCAGCATTTCGAGAAACCCTCCGTCAAGCGCGCCCGTGAGCAAGCCGAAGCGGTCCGCCGTGCGCGCAAGCTCGCGCGCAAGAAGGCGCAGCGCGAAGGCGCTCTCTGAGACGTCAGCGCGAAGCTGGGCGGGCCCCCGGGCTCGCCGCCATCGGACCCCCGTCGCGCAAGTGTCGGGGGTTTTTCTTTCGGGTGCGGCACAGGCGCGCGGCGGAGCATCGCCACCAAGGGTTGCAATGCGGGAGCCGGATGGTTTTATCCGCGTTAACCTTGACAGGATCCGCGCCGCGCGGCCTGTGTGGCCCGACACAAGGGGCCCCTGCCCCGACCGAAGACCGCACCCATCGCAAGACCAAGCCCCAAGTCAGAAGGCACCTCCTCCATGGCGATCGACCTGCTCTCGACCTTCATCAAGCCGATGCACCGCGAGGGCACCAAGTTCGTCGCCATCTTCGCCGTGGTCACGCTCGTCCTGTTCCTGATCTGGGAGCCGCTCGGCTGGATCGGCGTGGGCCTCACGGTCTGGTGCTACTACTTCTTCCGCGATCCGGTGCGCGTCACGCCGACGCGTGAGGGGCTGATCGTAAGCCCGGCCGACGGGGTCGTGTCGCTGATCGAGCCCGCCGTGCCGCCGGCCGAGCTCGGCATGGGACCCGCGCCCATGACCCGCGTCTCGGTCTTCATGAACGTCTTCGACTGCCATGTGAACCGTGCGCCCATCGGCGGCACGGTGACGGCCGTCGCCTATCGTCCGGGCAAGTTCCTGAACGCCTCGCTCGACAAGGCGAGCGAGGACAACGAGCGCAATGCGCTGGCGATCCGTCTCGCCGACGGCCGCCAGATCGCCGTCGTGCAGATCGCGGGCCTCGTGGCGCGCCGGATCCTCTGCGAGGTGCGCGAGGGCACGCCGCTGCTGACGGGCGAGCGGTTCGGGATGATCCGCTTCGGCTCGCGGCTCGACGTCTATCTGCCCGAGGGCGTGCAGCCGCTCGTCTGCCTCGGTCAGGTCATGACCTCGGGCGAGACCGTGCTTGCCGACCTCGCCAGCCCGGAGGCGCGCCGCACCGGCGCGGCGCGCTGAGCCATGCTGCGGCGCGACGACCGGACCCTGCCGATCCTGATGCTGCTGCCGAACCTGGTGACGATCACCGGGCTCTGCGCGGGGCTCACGGCGATCCGCTTCATCATGGTGGGCCGCTTCGATCTGGCCGCGATGCTGATCGTCTTCGCGGCCGCCATCGACGGGCTGGACGGGCTGATCGCCCGGCGCCTCAATGCGCAGTCGAGCTTCGGGGCCGAACTCGATTCGCTGTCGGACTTCCTGAATTTCGGCGTGACGCCCGGGCTCCTCGTCTTTCAATATGCGCTGGCGGGCACCTATTCCACGAGCTGGATCTTCGTCCTCGTCTACACGATCTGCGGCTGCCTGCGGCTAGCGCGCTTCAACATCAACCGCGACACGCCCCTGCCGCCCGGCACCAAGCCGCATTTCACGGGCGTTCCCGCGCCCGGCGGCGCGCTTCTGGCGCTGCTCCCGGTCTTCATGTCGCTTCAGGGCCTGATCGACGCCCGCGACTTTCCCGTGGCCTACGGCATCTATCTCGCGCTGGTGGGCCTCATGATGACGAGCCGCATACCCACCATCTCGCCCAAGTCGATGCGCATCCCGCGCGACAAGGCGATCTTCGTGCTGATCGGCACGGTCATCGTGATCGGCCTGCTCGTCACGCGCTTCTGGCTGCTGATGGTGCTGGTCGGGCTGGTCTATCTGGTCGTGACGGGCTTTGCCATCGTGACCTACCTGCGCCGCTGGCGCTCCTGAGACAACGGAAGAGGGACGGACGGATGGAACTTGACGCGGTAAGCCGGAGCTACAAACGCTGGGCGCCGATCTACGACTTCAGCTTCGGCAAGGTGAGCGAGAGCCCGCGGCGCCGGACGGCGGCCCATGTGAATGCCCGCGGCGGCCGCGTGCTCGAGGTGGGCGTGGGCACGGGCCTGTCGCTGCCGCTCTACAGCCACCGGGTGGCCGTGACGGGGATCGACTTCTCGCACGAGATGCTGGCCCGGGCCCGCGAGAAGGTCGAGGAGATGGGCCTCGAGCCGGTCAAGGAGCTGCGCCAGATGGATGCGCGCGAGCTCGACTTCCCCGACGAGACCTTCGACACGGTCGTGGCCATGTTCCTCGTCTCGGTCGTTCCCGAACCCGAGCGCGTGGTCTCGGAGATGGCGCGCGTCTGCCGCAAGGGCGGCGAGGTGGTGATCGTGAACCATTTCGCGCGCGACAAGGGCCCGCTCGCCGCCGTCGAGAAGGCGCTGGCGCGGTTCGAGAACACGCTGGGCTGGCACTCCGACTTCGCGATCGAGCGCGTGACCGCCGATCCGCGCCTCGAGGTGGTCGAGCAGACCCCGATGAGCCCCGGCGGCCTCTTCACCTTCCTGCGCTTCCAGCGCCGCTGATCCTTCCATCCCGCGCCGTCCGCGGCGCGGGACCCGTCTCAGACGGGGATGGCCGTCGTCTTGAACACGGTGCGCAGCGCGAAGCTCGAATGCATCTGCGCCACCCCCGGCAGCCGCGACAGATACTGGCGGTGGATGCGGGCGAAATCCTCGGTATCCTGCGCCACGATCTTCAGCAGGTAATCCGCCGTCCCCGCCATCAGGTGACATTCGAGGATATCGGGCACGCGCGCCACCTCGCGCTCGAACCTGTCGAGCAGATCGTCGGCCTGCCCCTGCAGCGTGATCTCGACGAAGACCGTTGTGGGCCGAGCCAGCTTGCGGGCGTCGAGCAGCGCCACATAGCCCGCGATATAGCCCTCCTCCTCCAGCCGCTGCACGCGCCGGTGACAGGCCGAGGGCGAGAGGTTCACCCGCTCGGACAGCTCCGCATTGGTGATGCGGCCCTGTTTCTGCAGGACGGTCAGGATTCGGCGGTCTGTCGCGTCAAGTTCCATTCGGATGCAATCTTCTTCGGCTCGAGGGGCGGTCTGCGAAAGAACCTACCGCCCTGCCCCGGCGTCGTCACGTACCTTTTCAAAGCACCGCCCCTGCTCCGAGTGCATCCTGAGAGAAAATCGCACAGGGAGGAAAGCGATGAGGATCGGTTGCCCGAAGGAGATCAAGCCGCAGGAATTCCGCGTGGGCCTCACGCCCCATGCCGCGCGTGAGGCCGCAAGTCACGGGCACGAGGTGCTCGTCGAGGCCGGGGCCGGCGCCGGCGCAGGATTCTCCGACGAGGATTACCGCGCCGCGGGCGCGCGCCTCGTCGACACCGCCGAAGAGCTCTTCGCCGCGGCGGAGCTGATCGTGAAGGTGAAGGAGCCGCAGCCGGTCGAGCGCCAGCGGCTCCGCGAGGGCCAGCTGCTCTTCACCTATCTGCATCTCGCACCCGACCCTGAGCAGACGCGCGACCTGATGGCCTCGGGCGTGACCGCCATCGCCTACGAGACGGTGACGGATGCCCGCGGCGGGCTGCCGCTCCTTGCCCCCATGTCCGAGGTCGCGGGGCGGCTTGCGCCGCAGGTGGGCGCCTGGACGCTGCAGAAGGCCAATGGCGGGCGCGGCGTGCTTCTGGGCGGCGTCCCCGGCGTGGGGCCCGCGAAGGTCGTGGTGATCGGCGGCGGCGTGGTGGGCACCCATGCCGCGCGGATCGCGGCCGGGATGGGGGCGGATGTGACCGTGCTCGACCGCTCGCTGCCCCGGCTCCGGGCGCTCGACGAGGCCTTCGGCACGCTCTTCCGCACCTCCTACGCCTCCAGCGGCACCACGGCCGAGCTGGTGACGGCGGCCGATCTCGTGATCGGGGCGGTGCTCATCCCCGGCGCGGCGGCCCCGAAGCTCGTGAGCCGCGCGCAGCTCGGCACGATGAAGCCGGGCGCGGCCATCGTGGATGTGGCGATCGATCAGGGCGGCTGCTTCGAGACTTCGCGGCCGACGACGCATCAGGATCCGATCTACGAGGTGGACGGGGTGATGCACTACTGCGTGGCCAACATGCCCGGAGCCGTCGCCCGCACCTCGACGCTGGCCCTCGGCAACGCCACCATGCCCTTCCTCCTCGCCCTCGCGGACAAGGGCTGGAAGCGCGCCTGCGAGGAGGACCCGCATCTTCTGGCGGGCCTCAACACCCATGCCGGGCACCTGACCTACTATGCCGTGGGCCGGGCGCTCGAGATCGACGTGCTCTCGCCGCAACTGGCCCTGAAGATGTGAGCCCTTCCGGAGCGCCGTCCCCGGCGCTCCGCCCGTCGGCTTCCGGGCCCCTCCGGCGCGCAACGAACCGGAGGGGTCTCGGCACAGAAGCGCCGCCGGGGGAGCTTCCCGAACGGCATGGTCGGGCGGATCGTCCCGCCCGGATGCGAACCGGCGCAGGGCTTAGACCCGGCCGATCCGGTGCCCGTCACCGCCCTTTCGCCCATCGGTGACGCACAGCCATTGCCCCGGCGCTCGACAGGTGGGCGTGACCGTCACCCCCGGCTTTCTGCCGCTCAGGCGGGGCTGCGCTTCAGCAGGTCGCGGATCTCGGCGAGGAGTTGCTCCTGCGTCGGGCCCGCGGGCTGCGCCTCGGCCTCCTTGGCGCTCTTGTGGATGGCCGCGTCCTTCACCCGGTTCACGATCTTCACCAGCAGGAACACGACCCAGGCGATGATGAGGAAATTGATGACCGCGGTGATGAACGATCCGTAGGCGAAGACCGGGGCGCCCGCATCGCGCGCCGCGGCGAGGCTCACATAATCGCCGTCGCCCAGATTGACGAACAGGTTCGAGAAGTCGATGCCCCCGGTGATGAGGCCGATGATCGGGTTGATGAGATCGGCCACAAGGCTCGAGACGATGCCGGTGAAGGCCGCGCCGATGATGATGCCGACGGCCATGTCCATCACATTGCCCTTCGCGATGAAGGACTTGAACTCGTCCAATATGCTCATGCGCGTCTTCCTTCCTGTCCCGGCCGGGGCGCTGGCCTCCGGCATCTCGCTTGCGTCCGGGCAGGCCGACCGCCTGCCTCTCTGCTCCGCCCGGGAGGTCGCTTCTTCTGCGCCATGCACAGGGTCGCGGGCCGAGGCGGACCGCATGGCGGTTCGACATCCGGCCCGGAACGGCTGACGCCCTCGACTGCACCCTCACACGCGGAAACACGGTCAGAATGCCCTTCTCCGGGGCGTCGAGACAAGAGAGCAGGTGAGGGCGCGGTTCCGTCGGGACGCGCGGACCCTCCCCGCGACGAAAGGGCAGCCAGGCCCGCCGGGTCCCGACCCGCAATTTGCACAGGCGGCGGATGGCACACCGGGCATCGGTTCAAGCCCCGAAGGCAGGGCAGTCGGGCGATGAACCGGGCAGGGCCGCCGCCGACGCGGATCGGAAGGCGCCTGCCGCGCCGGGGCTGCGCCTAGTGCATCATCGCGCGCAGCACGGCCATGGCTTCGGGCGAGCCCCAGTCGGCGTCGCCGATCAGCCGCGCCACCTCGCGGCCCTCGGGGTCGAGGACCAGCGTCACCGGCAGTCCCATCACCCCGATCTGCCGGGCGAGCGCGGATTTCGGATCGCGCAGCGCGGGCAGGTGCGTGACGCCGGCCTCGTCGAAGAACTTGCGGATCGCCGGCACGGCGTTTCGCCCGGTGGCGACCGTCACCACCGCGAACTCCTCGCCCCCCATCTCGGCCGCGAGCCGGTCGAGCGTCGGCATCTCTTCGCGGCAGGGCGCGCACCATGTGGCCCAGAAGTTCGCCACCACCCAGCGCCCGTGCCAGTCGGAGAGCGACGCGGCGCCGTCGTCGAGACCCGCGAGGGTGGCCTCGGGCAGCGGCTTCGGCTCGGCATGAATCACGAGCTTCTTCATGTCGCCCGCCAGAAGGGCCCCGGCATCGGCCGGGGCCGCCGCCACGCCGTTTGCACCGAAGGTCAAGGCCGTGTAGATCACGGCAAACAGCAGACGCAGCATTTCACCTCCCGAAGGCTTCCCATGTCCGACGCGCCCGACCCCTCCTCCGCCGCCAACACCATGTGGGGCGGCCGCTTCGCCGCGGGCCCCGATGCGATCATGCAGGCGATCAACGCCTCGATCGGGTTCGACAAGCGGCTCTACGCGCAGGATATCCGCGGCTCGCGGGCCCATGCCGCGATGCTCGCGGCGCAGGGCATCCTGACTTCTAGGGATGCCGAGGCCATCGGGGAAGGCCTTCTCACCGTTTTGTCAGAGATCGAGGCCGGCGGCTTCCCCTTCCGGGTCGAGCTCGAGGACATCCACATGAACGTCGAGGCCCGCCTGAAGGAGCTGATCGGCGAGCCCGCCGGCCGGCTGCATACGGCGCGCTCGCGCAACGATCAGGTGGCGGTCGATTTCCGTCTCTGGGTCCGCGACCAGTGCGATGCGGCCATCTCGGGGATCGAGGCGCTGATGCGGGCCTTCCTCGCGCAGGCCGAGGCGGGGGCCGACTGGGTGATGCCGGGCTTCACGCATCTGCAGACCGCGCAGCCGGTCACCTGGGGCCATCACATGCTGGCCTATGTCGAGATGCTGGCGCGCGACCGCTCGCGCTTCGTGGATGCCCGCGCGCGCATGAACGAATGCCCGCTGGGCGCCGCGGCGCTGGCGGGCACGGGCTTCCCCATCGACCGGCACATGACGGCGGCGGCGCTCGGCTTCGACCGGCCCACCGCCAACAGCCTCGATTCGGTCTCGGACCGCGACTTTGCGCTCGAGTTCCTGTCGGCCTCGGCGATCTGCGCCCTGCATCTGTCGCGCTTCGCGGAAGAGCTGGTGATCTGGTCCTCGGCCCAGTTCCGCTTCGTGCGCCTGTCGGACCGCTGGACCACCGGCTCGTCGATCATGCCGCAGAAGAAGAACCCCGATGCGGCGGAATTGCTGCGGGCCAAGATGGGCCGGGTGCTGGGCGCGGCCGTCGCGCTCTTCACCGTGATGAAGGGCCTGCCGCTGACCTATTCCAAGGACATGCAGGAGGACAAGGAGCAGGTCTTCGACGCGGCCGACACGCTGATGCTGGGGCTTGCCGCCATGACCGGCATGGTGGGCGACATGCAGGCCAACCGCGAGAGCCTCGCCGCCGCCGCGGCCTCGGGCTTCTCGACGGCGACCGATCTGGCGGACTGGCTGGTGCGCGAGCTGAACCTGCCGTTCCGCGACGCCCATCATGTGACGGGCACGCTCGTGGCCCGCGCCGAGGCCCGGGGCTGCGACCTGCCCGATCTCTCGCTCGCCGAGATGCAGGAGGTGCATCCGGGCATCCGCGAGGACGTGTTCGCCGTCCTCGGCGTCGAGAATTCCGTGCGCAGCCGCACCTCCTACGGCGGCACCGCACCCGACAATGTCCGCGCGCAGGCCGCGCGCTGGAAAGAGCTGCTGGGAGATGCCGCATGAAAGTCCCGCTGATCCTCGGTCTTCTGGTCCTCGCCGGCTGCGGCGTCGACGGCCCGCCGCTCCGTCCCGGCACCGATCAGCCGGTGACGGTCCCGCCGGGCCTGTCGATCGGCGGCACCGCCGAAATCGGCATCCGGAGCAACTGACCGCCATGGTCCGGGCGCTGGTCCTGTTCGCCCTGCTGGCCGCCTGCAGCGATCCGAACGCGCCGCGTCTCGGGATGGGCGTGGGGGTCGGGCCGGGCGGCGTCCACGTCCATCCCCGCATGTCGACGCGGGTGGGGGCGACCAGCCTCGGCGTGTCCCCCTACGGCGCCTCGGTGGGCACGGGCATCGGCAATGTGGGCGTCGCCGTCGGAGGAGCCTTCTGACATGTCCCCCCTGCGTCTCGTCTTCCTCGCCCTTGCCGTCTGGGGCGCCACCCATCCGATGTATCACTTCATCAGCTACATGGTGACGACGGGCGAAGGGTTCGGCGGCCTGATCGATGCCTGGTATGTGAATGCCTCGACCACGGGCCTCGTCTGGGACCTGACCATCGCCGCCCTCACCCTCACCGTCTGGGTGCTGGCCGAGAGCGTCCCGCGAAAGAACTGGCTCGCGCTGGTGGCCATTCCCGCCACCTTCCTGATCGGCGTGTCCTGCGGCCTGCCGCTCTATCTGTTCCTGCGCTCGCGCCCCGCGGCCTGAG
Source organism: Cereibacter sphaeroides 2.4.1 (assembly GCF_000012905.2). Taxonomy (NCBI): domain Bacteria; kingdom Pseudomonadati; phylum Pseudomonadota; class Alphaproteobacteria; order Rhodobacterales; family Paracoccaceae; genus Cereibacter; species Cereibacter sphaeroides. The sequence continues at coordinate 2,472,318 of NC_007493.2, forward strand.
CCCGACCCGCCGCCCGCGCGCATCCGGGGCACGAGCCCCTTGGCCCCTGCCCCGCGGCCGCCCGCCCCCCGCTCCGGCCCCCGTGGCCCGAGCCCCGATCCCCCGCCCTGCCCCGCGGCCCGGGCCCCGTTCCTCCGCACCGGCCGGTGCATCCGCTCCGAGCCGCGCCCCCGATCTTCAGGCTGACCAGACCATGGACCATTTCCTCTACCGCAACGGGTCGCTCCACGCCGAGGAGGTGCCGCTCTCGGACATCGCCGCGACCGTCGGCACGCCCTTCTACTGCTACTCGGCGGCCACGCTCGAACGGCACTACCGGCTCTTCACCGAGGCGCTGACGCCCCTGCCGCATCTGGTCTGCTTCGCGATCAAGTCGCTGTCGAACCTCGCGGTGCTGAAACTTCTGGGCGATCTCGGCGCGGGCATGGATGTGGTCTCGGCGGGCGAATATCTGCGCGCGCGCGCCGCGGGCGTGCCGGGCGACCGGATCGTCTTCTCGGGCGTGGGCAAGACCCGCGAGGAGATGCGGATCGCGCTCGAGGGCGGGATCCGGCAGTTCAACGTGGAATCCGAGCCCGAGATGCGGGCGCTGTCCGAGGTGGCCTCCTCGATGGGGCTGCGCGCGCCCATCGCCGTGCGGGTGAACCCCGACGTCGATGCCCGCACCCACGAGAAGATCGCCACAGGCAAGAAGGAGAACAAGTTCGGCATCCCGATAGAGCGCGCCTCCGAGGTCTATGCCGAGGCCGCGGCCCTGCCCGGGCTCGAGGTCATGGGGATCGACGTCCATATCGGCTCGCAGCTGACCGAGCTCGAGCCCTTCGAGCAGGCCTATCTGAAGGTGGCGGAGCTTACCGGCCGCCTGCGCGCCGAGGGCCACGAGATCCGCAGGCTCGACCTCGGCGGGGGTCTGGGCATCCCCTATACCCGCTCGAACGAGGCCCCGCCGCTGCCCACCGACTACGGCGCGCTCATCAAGCGCACCGTGGGCCATCTCGGCTGCGAGATCGAGATCGAGCCCGGGCGGCTGATCTCGGGCAACTCGGGCGTGCTGGTGAGCCGGGTCATCTATGTCAAGAACGGCGAGGGACGCGACTTCCTGATCCTCGACGCGGCGATGAACGATCTCGTGCGGCCCTCGATGTATGGCGCGCACCACGACATCGTGCCGCTGGCGGAGGCCGCGCCGGGCACCGAAAGCCAGCCCTACGACGTGGTGGGCCCGGTCTGCGAGACGGGCGACACCTTCGCCAAGGCGCGCGCGCTGCCGCCGATGGCCGAGGGCGATCTGGTGGCCTTCCGCTCGGCCGGGGCCTATGGCGCGGTGATGGCCTCGGAATACAATTCCCGCCCGCTGGTGCCCGAGGTTCTGGTGCGCGGGGATCACTTCGCCGTCATACGGGCGAGACCGACGTTTGACGAAATGCTCGGCCGCGATAGCATCCCCGAATGGCTGTGACGCGCGCAGCCGCAGTCAGGCGAGGCGCATGGCCCACGAGAACCGCGACACCGCTCGGGATCCCGCGACCGCCACGGCGCTCGCGCGACTGATCTGGCCGCTCCGCCTGACATGGGCGGGGCTCTGGGCCGAGCGGCTGGTGCGCAGCTTCTGGCCGGTCTGGACGATCCTCGTGGCGACCCTCGCGGCGCTGGTCTTCGGGCTGCAGGATCTTCTGCCGCTCGACTGGGTGCGGGGCGGCCTCGCGCTGGCAGTCCTGGGCGCGCTGATCGCGGCAGGCTTCGGGCTTCGCGCCTTCCGCAGGCCCACGCGGACCGAGGCGCTCTCCCGGCTCGACGCCTCGCTGCCGGGCCGCCCGATCTCCTCCATGACCGACGCGCAGGCCATCGGCAGCGGCGATCCCTGGTCGCGCGCCATCTGGGAGGCGCACCGCCGCCGCATGGCCGAACGCGCGGCCGAGGCGCGTCCCGTGCGACCCGACCTCAGGCTCGCCCGCCGCGACCCGTTCGCGCTGCGCTATCTGGCGCTGACCGCCCTCGTCATCGCGCTGATGTTCGGCTCGATCTGGCGCGTGGCCTCGGTCACGGGCCTCGCGGGCGGCGGGGCGGAGGCGATGGTAGGCCCGAGCTGGGAAGCCTGGGCGCAGCCCCCCTCCTATACCGGCAAGCCGTCCCTCTATCTCAACGAGATCGACGCGCCCGAGATCACCCTGCCCGTGGGCACGAGGCTCCAGATCCGCCTCTACGGCGAGGTGGGCGATCTGACCGTCACCGAAAGCGTCTCGGGCCGCCCCGCGGGCGAGGCGCCCGCCGGGCCCGCGCAGGATGTCGAGGTGCGCCAGACCGGCGCGCTGACCATCGACGGGCGCGGCGGAAGGTCGTGGAAGATCATGGCGCTGGCCGACCGCCCGCCGCTCGTCACCGCCGACGGCCAGATGGAGCGCGAGGCCGACGGGCAGATGAAGCTCTCCTTCTCGGCCCGCGACGATTACGGCGTGACGGGCGGTCAGGCCACGATCCTGCTCGACCTGCCTGCGATCGACCGCCGCTACGGGCTGGCGGTGGACCCCGAGCCGCGCGAACCGGTGACGCTCGACCTGCCCCTGCCCATCGCGGGCAACCGCGCCGAGTTCAGCGAGACGCTGGTCGACGATCTGGCGAAACATCCGTTCGCGAACCTGCCCGTGGTGCTGAACCTCTCGGTCACGGATGCCGCCCTGCAGGAAGGCCGCGCCGAGCCCCTGAAGGTGGTGCTGCCGGGCCGGCGCTTCTTCGACCCGCTGGCGGCGGCCCTGATCGAGATGCGGCGCGACCTCCTGTGGAACCGGACGAACGGGCCGCGCACGGCGCAGATCCTCCATGCGGTGACTCATGCGCCCGAAGGGCTCTTCCGCAACGAGCGCGCCTTCCTGCGCACGCGGGTGCTGATGCGGAAGCTCGATGCCGAGGCCGCCACCCTGGCCCCCGCCGCCCGTGACGAGATCGCCGAGCAGCTCTGGGAGATCGCGCTGATGGTCGAGGAGGGCGACCTCGCCTCGGCGCTCGAGGCGCTCCGGCGCGCACAGGACCGGCTCGACGAGGCGATCCGCAACGGCGCCTCGCAGGACGAGATCGAGCAGCTGATGCAGGAGATGCGGCAGGCGCTCGACAATTACATGCGCGAGCTGGCCGAAGAGGCACAGCGCAATCCCGACCAGCAGCAGGCCGAGAACCGCCAGACGATGGAGATGTCGGGCGACCAGTTGCAGGAGATGCTCGACAAGCTGCAGGAGCTGATGGAGCAGGGCCGCATGGCCGAGGCGGCCGAGCTGATGGAGATGATGCGTCAGCTGATGGAGAACATGCAGGTCACCATGGGCGAGGGTCAGGGCCAGGGCCCCGGCAGCCAGGCGATGCGCGACCTCTCCGAGACGCTGCGCGACCAGCAGGGCCTGTCGGACGATGCCTTCCGCGAGCTGCAGCAGGGGCCGAACGGCGGCCGCCCGCAGGACGGCCGGCCCGGCGAGGGCGAGGGTCAGGAGGGCCGCGACGGCCGGAGCCTCGCCGAGCGCCAGCGCGAGCTGGGCGACCGGCTGAACGGAATGCAGAACCAGCCCCTGCCCGGTCAGGGCAGCGAGAGGGGCGAGAACGGCCGCCGCTCGCTCGACGATGCCGGCCGGGCCATGCGCGAGGCCGAGCGGGCGCTGCGCGACGGCGACCTGCCGGGCGCCCTCGACCGGCAGGCCGAGGCGATGGAGCAGCTGCGCGAGGGGATGCGCGAGCTGGGCGAGGCCATGGCCGAGGAGCAGCGCCAGCAGAACGGTCAGGGCGAGGGCGAGGCCTTCGGGCGCGCGGATCCGAACAGCCAGCGCGATCCTCTGGGGCGCGAGCCCGGCGAGACCGGCCGGATCGGATCCGACCGCAACATGCTGCAGGGCGAGGATGTCTACCGCCGCGCTCAGGATCTCTTGGACGAGATCCGCCGCCGTTCGGGCGACCTCTCGCGCCCCGAGATCGAGCGCGAATATCTCCGCCGGCTGCTCGACATGTATTGAGAGGGCGGCAGCGACGCTTCCGTCCTCGCGAGGTTCCGCTGCGCACGGGACACCATCGCGTGGTCCCGAAGGAAACCGCGGCGCTGTCGTCTCGCGAGACCCGGCCCCGCCCGGTCGATCACCCTGCCGTTGCGAAGGGAGCTTGGCGCTGTCCGCCCGGGCACTGCCTGAGGCGCACCCGGCCCTGACAGGTGTCAGCCGTCAGCGGGCCTCCTCGAGGCGCTCCGCGGCGGTGCGCAGCAGCCGGTCGAAGGCCAGGCGCGCCTCGTCGACCGCCGTCACATAGCGCCGCAGGGCGGGTTCGGCGCCCGGGATCTCGGCCGCGATCCGCGGCGCCATCGCGTAGGCCAGCGCGAGGAACAGGGCCAGACTGATCATCAGGAAGAAGCCGGTCCGGAACGGGGCGCGCGAGCGCGGCGCGGGCGCCTGCGGCGCGGCAGTCTCCGTCGGGCGCTTCCCGTTCGAGCGGAGGCTCGAATTGATCGCCTCGATGTCCGGCAGCAGATCGCGGCGGGGACGCGCGACGGGCTCGGCCGGATCGGGCGCCCCGGTCGGGACGACATCCGGCGAGGCGGTGGGCGGCAGAGCCTGCGGCCAGGGCGCGACGGGCGCCACGGCGGCCGCGGGAACCGGCTCCGGCGTCGGAGCGGCGGCAGGCCGGGCGGGCGCTTCGGCCCGACGCTGACGGGCGGCAAGCTCGGCCTCCTCGCGCAGGACGGCCAGAAGCCCCTCGTCGAGGCTCCGGCTGGGCGGGGCCACCGTCCCGGCCCAGAGCCTCCGCGACTCGGCCGTCCTTTCGTCCTCGTCCTCGTCGTCCTCGTCGATGGGCGGCAGGGATGGGGGCACCGGTCTGGCCGGACCCCCATGAAGGCTGGCGCCGCCGCCCTGCACCTGCTCGGGCCGGGAGGCATCGGCGCCGAACGGGGTCCCGGTCTCCGGCTCGGCCGCCTTATCGGACCGGGGCGGCTGGGCCTCGGCCCGGGATCCTATTTCCGGCTCTCCGCCCCTCTCCGGCCGATCCGCCCGGGGCTGCTGGGCGGGCGCTTCGGGCCGAGCTTCGGCCGCGCGCTCTTCTCCATCGGGCTGCGACGGCAGGGCCGCGGGATCGGGCCGATCCGGCTGCGGCGCGGCAAAGGTGGGCGGCGCGCCGATCCCTTCCACGCGGATCAGCGAGACCGGGCGCTGGAACCATCCGTGACCGCAGTTCGAACATTGCACGTCGCGGCCTTCCGGGGGGATCGCCTCGTCGGACACTTCATATTGCGCATCGCAATTCGGGCATATCAGCCGCATGTCCCTCGTCCTGCCCCGTTTTCTGGTTCTTGCCCCACCTTGTAGCGCCGTTGCCCCCGCCATCCAAGCCTCTGTGGCCCGCCCGGCACCGAGCCGCATTGAAACCGCGGACAGGTCGGTTAAGACTGCGGCCGCATGCGCGGGGACCCAGGGGAGTGACGGCGTGATCGCCTTCGACAATGTCGCCTACAGCTACGGCGGGGGAGAGCTCCTGTCCGAGGTCTCGCTGCGGCTGACGCCCGGCTCGTTCCATTTCCTCACCGGTCCCTCGGGGTCGGGCAAGTCGACCTTCCTCAAGCTCTGCTACGGCGAGCTTCTGCCCACCGTGGGCACGGTCACGATCTTCGACCGCGAGGTCCATGGCCTCGACCGCGACGAGGTCGCGCGGATGCGGCGGCGGATCGGCGTGGTGCATCAGGATTGCCGCTTCCTCGACCATCTGCCGCTCGCCACCAACGTGACCCTGCCGCTGACCGTGACCGGGCGCGAGAGCAACACGCAGGATCTGTCGGACCTGATGGCATGGGTGGGGCTGTCGCAGCTGGCGGACGCCCTGCCCCCCTCGCTCTCGGGCGGCGAGCGCCAGCGCGCTGCGGTCGCGCGGGCGATCATCACCTCGCCCGACGTGCTTCTGGCCGACGAGCCGACCGGCAACCTCGACTGGGAGATGTCGCTCCGGCTCCTGAAGCTTCTGGTGGAGCTGAACCGGATGGGCACGACCATCCTTATAGCCACGCACGATCTGAACCTCATCCGCAGCGCCAAGCAGCAGGTGGCGGCGCGGGTGCTGCGCATCTCGAACCGCCGGATCCAGCTGGCGGGGGCGGACCTGTGACCCTGCGCGAGCTGCTGAGCGAGATCGCGACGCCCGACCGGCAGGCCGACCGGGTGGTGCCGCCCTCGGGCCACACGGCCTGGCTCACGGGCTTCACCGCGGGCACGATGGCCTTCCTCGCCGTCTTCGCGCTGGCGCTGTCGCTGGCGGCCGGGCGGCTCGCCGACCGCTGGGGCGAGGCGCTGGAGCGCACGGCCACCATCCGCATCTCGGCGCCCGAGGAGCAGATGGAGCTGCAGACGCGGGCCGTGCTCGACCTGCTGGCCACCACGCCGGGCGTGGCGTCGGCCCGCGCGCTGACCGATGACGAGGAGCACGCGCTGCTCGAACCCTGGTTCGGCTCGGATCTGCCCCTCGACACGCTGCCGATCCCGCGGCTGATCGAGCTGCAGGAGGAGGGCCAAGGATACGACGCGCAGGGCCTGCGCCAGCGCCTCGCGGCCGAGGCCCCGGGCGCGATCCTCGACGACCATCTGCGCTGGCGTCAGCCGCTGGCCATCGCGGCCTCGCGGCTGCGGCTGCTGGGCACGGTCTCGATCCTGCTCATCCTCGCCAGCACGGCCGCGATGATCACGCTGGCGGCCAATGCCTCGCTCGCGGCCAATGCGCAGGTGATCGGGGTGCTGCGCCTCGTGGGGGCGCGCGACATCTATATCGCGCGGGCCTTCGTGCGGCGCTTCACGCTGCGCGCGCTGGCGGGCGCCGCGGCCGGAACCGCCGGCGGCCTCGTTGCCGTGATGCTCCTGCCCTCGGCCGATGCGGCGGGCGGGTTCCTGACCGGCCTCGGCTTTCAGGGCGCGGGCTGGCTCCTGCCCTTCCTGCTGCCGCCCGTCGCCGCCGTCACCGCCTTCCTCGCGACCCGCGCCGCCGCCTTCCGCAAACTGAAGGAACTCACCTGACATGCGCACCGCGCTGCAATGGATCCGGTCCATCCTCTTCAACATCGTGATGTATGTCTCGATGATCGCCATCGCGCTGGCCTTCACGCCGCTCGTGCTGGTCGACCGCAAGTGGGCGCCGGTCTGGATGCGGATCTTCGCGCGCTGGACGCGCTTCACGCTGCGCTGGATCGCGGGGCTCCGGACCGAGGTGCGGGGCGAGATCCCCACGACCGGCGCGCTCATCGCCTCGAAGCACCAGAGCTTCCTCGATTCCATCCTGCTCTTCTCGGTGCTGCCCGCGCCGCGCTTCATCATGAAGAAGCAGCTGGCCTGGATCCCGCTGATGGGCTGGATGGCGCTTCAGGCGGGCTTCATTCCGGTGGACCGCGGCAAGCGGGGCGCGGCCATCAAGAAGATGATGGCCGATGTCGAGAAGGGCCGCGCGACGCCGGGCCAGCTCATCATCTATCCGCAGGGCACCCGCGTGGCTCCGGGCGCGCATCTGCCCTACAAGATGGGCACCGCCGCCCTCTACGGCCAGCTCGATCAGCCCTGCTATCCGGTGGCGGCCAATGTGGGCGTCTTCTGGCCGCGGCACGGGATCTATCGCCGGCCCGGCACCGCCGTGGTGGAGTTCCTGCCGCCGATCCAGCCCGGCCAAACGGCCGCGGCCTTCATGGTCGAGCTGGAGACCGCGATCGAGGACGCCTCGAACCGGCTGATCGCCGAGGCCCGGCAGGGCTGAGCGGCCCGGCCCTCAGCCGGCCACCGGACGCACCATGGTGATGGCGGCATTGAAGCCGAAGACGTAGCGCAGAAGCCCGATCCGGTGGCTCCGGATCGCGATGAAGCCCTGCCGCTCATAGAGGGCGCGGGCGCGCCAGTTGGTGTCGATCACATCGAGCCGCACCGCCGGATAGCCGCGCCGGACCGCCTCGGCGCAGATCCCCTCGAGAAGGGCGCTGCCGATCCCCCGGCTGCGCAGGTCGCGCGCGACGCAGATCCCGTCGAGGAGGAACCGCTCGTTGTCGACATCGCCCTGCAGCGCCCGCAGCATCAGTACGCGCCATGTGCCGCCCCAGACGCCGTAGACCGCGCGCATGTCGGCACAGGTGCCGCCTGCAAAGCCGCCGGCCGGCGTCTTGAAGCCCGCGAGCCCCAGAAGCCGGCCCTCGGCATCGACGGCCGCCAGCACATGGTCGGCCCGCATCACCCGCTCGAGGAAGGCCAGCGCCCGCGGCTCGGGCCCCATGACCCGGTCGAGCTTGCCGCCGAAGGCCTGCCAGTAGAGCTCGGCCGCCAGCCGCCGCTGCCCGGGCGGCAGCCCCTGCCGGACCTCGATCCTCATATCAGCGCAAGCCGCAGCTGCTCGGCCTGCCCCGCGCCGAGGATCCAGCCCTCCTCGGCCCGGCCCGGCCAGTCCGGCACATCCGCCAGAAGCGCGGCGAGCGAGCCGTCGCGCGCCATCCGCCAGAGCGCCCGCGCCATCAGCCGCACCTGCGCGGAATCCTTGATCTCGCCCTCGCGGGTGGCCTTCGAGATCGCGGGGCCGAGCAGCGAGGGATAGATCTCGGCCAGCACGATGGGGCCGGTGGCGGGCTCGAACGGCCAGGCCTGGGCGTGGAAGCGGCGGCGGAGCCGCGCGATCACCGGCAGCCCGAGCAGCGCCTGCGAGCCCACCGACCCCGTGGTATAGAGCTTCCAGACCGGATGGGCCTTCGGCACCGCCTGCTCGACCCGTCGGCGCTCGGCGATGCCCAGAGCCTCGTGGTCGCAGAGCTTGCGGTCAGGCAGATGGTCGAGCGCAAGCCCGCCCGGCCGGCCCCAGAACGGCCCCTGCCCCGGAAAGCCCGCGTTGATCCGGTCGGCGAACTGGAAGCGGGTGTTGGCATTGTCCGGCCCGTCCTCGATCCGCGCCTCGAGCCAGTCCCAGAGCGCGGGCGCGAAGGCCTGCCCGGTCAGGCGCGGCGCGAACCCTTCGGGATAGCCGAAGGGGAAGTCGAAGCCCGCGAGCACCCGCCGCCCCGCCGTCAGTTCGAAGGCGAAGAGGTCGTTCAGATGCGCCTCGGCATCGGCGCGGGTGCGGTGATAGCTGACCGTCTCGCCCAGCGGAGAGGCCACCCCGATCCAGATCGCATCCGACGAGGGCTTGCGTGGCGAGGGCACCGAGGCGCCCGACCAGTCGACCGCGATCACCGTGTCGAAGCCCGACCGCACCAGCCCCGAATCGGTGAGCAGGAAGTCGGCCACCGCCTCGGTATCGTCCAGATCGAGCACCGGAACCGGCAGCGCCATCTGCGTGTCGCTCGCCACCGCGCGCACCCACGGATCCTCGGGCTGCCGCAGCGCATGGCCCGCAGCCTTGCGGAACACCTCGATCTTCGGATGGGGCTCGGTCTTGTAGCCTTCGACCAGCACCAGATCGACCGGCGCCATCCGCTCGAGGATGGCGGCAAGGCGCGGCGGCTCGCCGCGATGCTCGCGCGTGAGGATCAGGCGGCGCGGTCCCGCCAGCACCACTTCGGCGGCGCCCGCCGCGCGGTGGCGGTGGCTGTCGCTGCCGGGCGGGTCGGGATCCACGTCATGATGGCTGTGCTTCACGGTCGAGACGCTGAAGCCGCGGGCGGCGATGGCCGCCACCAGCCGCTCGACGAGCCCGGTCTTGCCCGCATCCTTCCAGCCGATGATCCCGTAGACCCTCATGCGTCCTTCCGCAGCAGCGATTCGGCCCGCGCGAGGTCTTCGGGCGCATTCAGGTTGAGGAAGGCGTTTTCGTCGGGAAATCCAGCCCGTGCGGCCCCATGCCGCGCCGCAAAGCCCATGACGCGCGCCTCGCCCGCGGCCAGCCACGCGGCGAGATCCTCCGCCACCGCCACCGGCCAGAGCCCGCAGGCCGGATGCACGCGCCCGCCCGCCTCGGCCACCGCGCAGGTGCCCTCGCCCGCAAGCCACAGCCGGGGCGCGAGATCCCCCGGCACGAAGGGCGTGTCCACCGGCGCCGTCACCAGCGCGTCGGCCCCTGCCGCCGCCGCCCAGCGCAGCCCCGCGAGCACGCCCGAGAGCGGCCCCTGCGGATGTTCGTCGCGCAGCACCGGCAGGCCCAGCCCCGCAAAGCGCGCGGGATCGCCGTTCGCGCTGATCGCCAGCTCCTCGACCTGGGGCCCGAGCCGCTCGGCCACCCAGGTCACAAGGAGCCTGCCCCCCAGCGTGAGGGACGCCTTGTCCGTTCCGCCCATCCGCCGGCCCTCGCCCCCGGCGAGGATCAGACCGAAAAGTCGCATGGCCGCCTCCGATTGCATCGTCCGACGAGAAGCCCTAAGCGCAAGAGTTGCGTCCGACAACCACAAGGTTCTGCCATGTCCACCCGACGCTCGGCCTTCCTGCGCGGTCTCTGGGCCGCCACGCCCTTCTCGCTGGTGATCGCGCCTTTCGGGCTTCTCTTCGGTGTCGTGGGGACCGAGGCGGGGCTCGACATCGTCGAGGTGATGGGCTTCTCGATCATCGTGATCGCCGGGGCGGCGCAGTTTGCGGCGGTGCAGATGATGGCCGACCATGCGCCGACGCTCATCATCCTCGCCACATCGCTCGCGGTGAACCTGCGAATGGCGATGTATTCGGCCTCGCTCACGCCGCATCTGGGGCCCGCGCCCGCAGGTCTGCGCGCGCTGATCGCCTATTGCCTCGTGGACCAGACCTACACCGCCTCGATGATCGAGTTCGACCGCGCGCCCCAGCAGAGCCTCGGCGAGAAGATCGCCTTCTTCTTCGGAACCGTGCTGCCGGTCTGCCCGCTCTGGTATGGCTCGACCTATGTCGGCGCCCGGCTCGGCACGAAGATCCCGCCGGAGTTCGCGCTCGATTTCGCGGTGCCCATCACCTTCCTCGCGATGATCGCGCCGCTCCTGCGCACGCCGGCCCATATCGCGGCGGCGGGCGTGTCGGTCGCGCTGTCGCTGGTGCTGGCCTTCATGCCCTACAACAGCGGGCTTCTGGTGGCGGCGGTGGCTGCGATGGTGACGGGGGCGCAGGTCGAGGCCTGGACCGAGCGGAGGCGCGCAGCATGATCGAGGATTCCGTTCAGGTCTGGACCGTCATGATCGTGCTGGGACTCGGCACGTTCCTGCTGCGCTTCTCGTTCCTCGGGCTGATCGGCAGCCGCTCGCTGCCGCTGTGGGCGTTGAGGCTCCTGCGCTACACGCCGGTCGCCGTACTGCCGGGGCTGGTGGCGCCGCTGGTGCTCTGGCCGCCGGCAACGGGCGGCGAGACCGATCCCGCGCGGCTCGCCGCGGCGGTCGCCACGGTGGCTCTGGGTCTTCTCACCCGCAACGTCTTCGCCGCGATCTTCGGCGGGGCGGCGGTGCTCTACCTCACGCCGTGGCTCCTCAGCCTCTGATCCCGGCGATCCGGGGCCCGCGGCTCAGTTGAGGCGCGGGTCGCCGTGCTGGACGATGAGCACGCCATGGTTGTCGTCGGCATCGTCGTCGTGGATCGTGCGGCTGGTCGCGCCCGGCAGCTGGCCGAACTCCTCGCGCAGGCGGTTCGGGAACCAGGTCACGTCGACCTGCTCGAGCCCGGGCGTGCCATGCAGGATGGTCGAGATCGCCCGCGCACAATTGGCCTTGGGCACCGCGCCATAGGCCAGCGCGCGCTGCAGCACCGTCTCGGCCACAGCGGGGGGCACGCGCAGCGTCTGTTCATGGACGTCGAAGGTCTCGCGCGCGTGATAGTCGATGTAGTAGGCCACCACCTTCGGCGTGACGCCGAAATGGACGTCGTTGCGCTCGGGCAGGGCTGGATGGTGCCACGAGCCGGCAGGGTCGAACATGACGACCTGACTGCCGTTGATGAGCAGGCCCGAATGGGCGCCGCTGCCGTCCTTCACCCGCGTGACCGTGAAGAGCGTGATCGAGGCAGGCTCGGTCGAGACATAGCGGGCACGCGCCACCTGATCGTCGGGCGCCCAGACGGGCTCGGCACCGCCGCAGGCGGCCAGCGCCACGAAGGCGGCGCAGAAGAGAAGATGGCGCATGAAAAGTCCGGGCTTGCGGCGTCCGCGAGGAAGATCAGGCGTTGGCCAGCGCGAGGAAGATCAGGGCCGCGACGATGACCACGGCGGCCCATGTCACCATCCGGACGAAGCCCGCGAAGGTCTTCTCCTGCTGGGTGATGTCCATCGAGCCTGCCACATGCCCGTGAGCGGGATGCGAGTGATCTGCCATCGGTCCGGTCCCCTTGTTAGTCTCTGCCATCTATCCGATTTCCTCCCTTCTGTCACGCCCTTGCAGCCCCGGCCGCGCAGGGGCACGCCTCAGCCCCGGGCCCGCTGCCAGAGCCATGCGCCCTGCGCGTCGACCGTCCGCGAGACCTCGCCCCGGTGCCAGAGGTGGTTCAGATGCGCCACCGCCTCGACCAGCGCCATGCCGTAGGCCGGCCCCGTCAGCTCGCGCCCGAACAGCGGAAGGAAACAGCCCACCGCCGTCCGGGGTTCCGCGAGATGGGTCCGCAGCCGCTCGAGCGCGCCCTCGTGGTTCTCGATCATCTGGCGCAGGCGGAGGGGCAGGCCCGTGAAGGGCAGCTTGTGGCCCGGCAGGATCAGGTGCCGCGGTTCGGCATGGGCCTGAAACGCCCGGCAGGAGTCGAGCCAGTCGGCCAAGGGATCGGCCTCGGGCTCTGAGGCATAGACGCCGATATTGGCCGAGATGCCCGGCAGAAGCTGATCGCCCCCGAGCACCAGATCGTCGTCGAGGCTCCAGAGCGTGGCATGTTCCGGCGCATGGCCGTGGCCGATCCGCACCCGCCAGCGGCGCCCGCCCGCGACCAGCTCGGAACCCTCGACGATCCGGGTGAAGCCCAGCGGCAGGGGCGCCACCATGTCGGAGAAGTTGAAGGGCCGCTCGGCCGCGCGCTCAGCCAGCATGGCGGGCGGCATCCCCGCCCCGCGCCAGAAGGCCAGCGTCTCGGGCGCGGGCACTTCCTGCACGTCGAGCACCAGCATCCGGGCATAGAGCCAAGAGGTGCGGGTGGTCACGAGCTCGGCCCCCATCGACTGGAACCAGCCGGCAAGGCCCACATGGTCGGGGTGGTAATGGGTCACGATCACCCGCCGGACGGGCCGCCCGCCGAGCGGGCCCGCCAGAAGCCGCTCCCAGATCGCGCGGCCGCGGCGGCTGTCGAAGCCCGTGTCCACGAGCGTCCAGCCGTCGCCGTCGTCCAGCGCGAAGACATTCACATGGTCGAGCTGCATCGGCAGCGGCAGGCGCAGCCAGAGCACACCCGGGGCGAGTGGAATGGCCGAGCCTTCCTCGGGCGGGATCTCGAACGGGGTCCGGATCTGGGCCGTCACGCGGCCAGATCCTCGGGCGAGAGCGCATAGAGCCCCGCCGCGCCCTCGCGCACCTGTGCGAGCAGCGCCGCATGTTCCGGAAGCAGCCGGCGGATCGCGACCCGCGCGAGCGGCTCGCGCGCAGGATCGGTGACGGCGGCCGTCAGGTGGAAATGCGCGCCGAGCACGCGGGCGAAGGCGCGCAGATAGGGCACCGCGCCCGCGAACCGGTCCTGCATCTCCTGGCCCACCAGCGTCTCGGTCGCCTCGCGCAGCGCCTCGGAGGCGGCCCAGACATCGTTGGCCAGATCGGGCAGCCTGTGGCGCGCGGTCTCGGCCGCGTCCTCGATCTCCTGCAGAAGGCGGAAGGCCGCCTCGCCCCCGTCCATCATCTTGCGGCCGACGAGGTCCATCGCCTGGATGCCGTTCGTCCCCTCGTAGATCGCCGTCACCCGCACGTCGCGCAGGAACTGCGCGGCGCCGGTGCCCTCGATGAAGCCCGTGCCGCCATGGACCTGCACCCCCATCGAGGCGACCTCGATGCCCACATCGGTGCCGTAGGCCTTGGCGATCGGCGTGAGAAGCGCGGCCCGCGCCTGCCATTCCGGCTGGCCCGTCGCGCGGCCCATGTCGAGGGCCACGGCACAGGCGAGCGCGATGGCGCGCGCCGAGAAGGTCTCGGCCTTCATCACGGCGAGCATCCGGCGCACGTCGGCATGTTCGATGATGCCGCCCGGCCCGCCCTGCCGGCGCTCCATCGCATAGGCCACGGCCGCCTGGGTCGCGGCCTCGGCCACCCCCACGCCCTGCACGCCGACCCCGAGACGGGCGTTGTTCATCATGGTGAACATCGCGGCCATCCCCTTGTGCGGCGCGCCCACCAGCCAGCCCTTCGCCCCGTCATAATCCATGACGGCAGTGGGAGAGCCATGCAGGCCCAGCTTCTCCTCGAGGCTCACCACCGTCACCGCATTGCGCGGCCCCGGACGGCCCTCGGCGTCGGGCAGGAACTTCGGCACGAGGAAGAGGCTGATCCCGCGCGTGCCCTGCGGCCCGTCCGGCAAGCGCGCCAGCACGAGGTGGCAGACGTTCGCGTTGAAGTCGGTGTCGGCCCAGGTGATGTAGATCTTCTGCCCGGTGATCGCATAGGTGCCGTCCTCCAGCGGCTCGGCCCGCGTGCGCACCGCGCCCACGTCCGACCCCGCCTGCGGCTCGGTCAGATTCATCGTGCCGCTCCACTCCCCCGAAATGAGCTTCGGCAGATAGAGCGCCTTCAGTGCATCCGAGGCGTGATGCTCCAGCGCCTCGATCTGGCCCTGCGTCAGCAGCGGATTGAGCTGGAGCGAGAGACAGGCCGAGGACATCATCTCGTTCACGGCGGTCGTCACCGCCATGGGCAGGCCCATGCCGCCATGCTCGGGGCTGGCGGCGATCCCCACCCAGCCCCCGTCCGCAATGGCGCGGTAGCCCTCGGCATAGCCGGGCGAGGTGCGCACGACGCCATTCTCGAGCCGGGCCGGATGCAGATCGCCCGGCCGCTGCAGCGGCGCCAGCACCTCCTCGCAGAGCTTGCCCGCCTCGGCGAGGATGGCCTCGACCGTCTCGGGCGTGGCTTCGGCGAACCGCTCCGTCGCGGCCACCTGATCGAGGCCCACCACATGGCCCAGCAGGAAGCGGAAGTCGGCCAGCGGCGCACGATAGGGCATGAGGTCCTCCGGGAAGGGCTGCCTTGGCAAAGGCGGCGGACGCGTCTAAGTCAGCGCAAAGCCTACCGCACATGCCCCCATCCTCAAGCTCGAACGCTGCGTCACGCGATGACCGACACCCGCCTCCTGCCGCCCACCGCCGAAGGGATCGCCGAAGCGGCCCGCCTGCTTGCCGCGGGCGGCCTCGTGGCGCTGCCGACCGAGACGGTCTACGGCCTCGCCGGCGATGCCCGCGACGACCGCGCCGTGGCGCGGATCTTCGAGGCCAAGGGGCGGCCGCAGTTCAATCCGCTGATCGTCCATCTGCCGGACCTGGAGGCCGCGCGCCGTTATGCGCGGTTCGATGACGAGGCGCTGCGGCTTGCTGAGGCCTTCTGGCCCGGTCCCCTCACCCTCGTCCTGCCGCTGGGCGACACGCCCGTCTCGCCCCTCGTCTCGGCAGGCCTTTCGACCGTGGCGATCCGGGTGCCGGCCCATCCGCTGGCCCAGCAGCTGCTGCGCGCCTTCGGAGGGCCGCTCGCCGCCCCCTCGGCCAATCCCTCGGGCCGGGTGAGCCCGACCCGGCCCGAGCATGTGCTGGACGGCCTCTCGGGGCGGATCGAGGCGGTGCTCGACGGCGGCACCTGCGGCGTGGGCGTGGAATCGACGATCCTCGCCCCGGGCGAGCCGCCGCTTCTCCTGCGGCCCGGAGGTCTGCCCGCCGAGGCGCTGGAAGAGTGCCTCGGCCGGCCGCTCGTCGCAGGCGGCAGCGCCGACCGCCCCTCGGCGCCGGGTCAGCTCGCCTCGCATTACGCGCCCGAGGCGCCGGTGCGGCTCGGAGCGACCGAGGCGCGGCCCGGCGAGAGCTGGATCGGCTTCGGCAAGCTCGGCGGGCCGCAGAACCTGTCGCCCTCGGGCGATCTCGTGGAGGCGGCGGCGAACCTCTTCCATTTCCTGCGCGAGGCGGACCGCGAGGGGCGGCCCATCGCGGTGGCGCCTGTGCCCGAGCGGGGTCTCGGCCGCGCGATCAACGACCGCCTCCGCCGCGCCGCAGCCCCCCGGCCCTGACCACCGCAGCGACCGGCTGCCCGCCGCCGTCCCTCATGAGCCGATCCATCGGCAGGCGGGAGATACACGACGGTCACGGCGCCGGCCGGGGGCAGCCTGTCGATGCCCGGCCGTTCACCAGCGGCTTGCGTCCGCGCGCCGGGGCCGCGCTCAGCCCGCCGGGCGCGCGGCGAGGCTCGCGCAGCGGTCGTGGGCGTGGCAGCCCACCAGATGGTCGTTCACCATGCCGGTGGCCTGCATGAAGGCATAGACGATGGTCGGCCCGCAGAAGCGGAAGCCGTGCGCCTTCAGCTCCTTCGACATGGCGCGGGCGGCGGCGGTCTCGGTCGGCGCCTCGGCCATCGTGGCGAAGCGGTTCTGCACCGGCCGTCCCTCGACATGTTTCCAGAGGAAGTCCGAGAAGCCCTGCCGCTCTTCGATCGCGAGGAAGGCGCGGGCATTGCCGATGGTGGCCTCGATCTTGCCGCGGTGGCGCACGATGCCCGCGTCGCCCAGAAGACGCACCACATCGGCCTCGCCCCAGGAGGCGATGACGGCGGGCTCGAAGCCCTGAAAGGCGGCGCGGAAGGCCTCGCGCTTGCGCAGGATGGTGATCCAGGCGAGGCCTGCCTGGAAGCCGTCGAGGATGAGTTTTTCCCACAGGGCACGCGCCTCCCATTCGGGCACGCCCCATTCGGTGTCGTGATAGGCGGTGTAGAGCGGATCCTGTCCGCACCAGGGGCAGCGTGTGAGGTCCATGTCCGTCCGGAAAAAGAGGCGACTGCGCCCACCTTTAAGGCCCCGGTCCCGGACTGTCATCGGCTTTCGGCCCGGACGGCGTGCCGAAGCCCGCGCAGCGCGCGCGCCGCCGCCCCTGCCGAAGCCCGCGGCCGGAGGAGGTGCGGGCCCCCCGGCGCACTCCACCGGGCCGCGAGCGCAAACATCTTGCAGAACGCCTTCCCGGTGCTTACCCGTTTTCTGCACAGCGGCGGAGAATGCCCTCTGCCCGCATCGGTTCAAGGGAGAGGATCGGACATGACCAACGTGGTAATCGTGTCGGCGGCGCGCACGGCCGTCGGCAGCTTCAACGGCGCCTTCGCGAGCACGCCCGCCCATGACCTCGGCGCTGCCGTGATCGAGGCCGTGGTGGCCCGCGCCGGGATCGACAAGGCGGACGTGAGCGAGACGATCCTCGGCCAGGTGCTGACCGCGGGTCAGGGCCAGAACCCCGCCCGTCAGGCCCACATCAAGGCAGGCCTGCCGCAGGAAAGCGCCGCCTGGAGCATCAACCAGGTCTGCGGCTCGGGCCTGCGCGCGGTGGCGCTGGCGGCGCAGCACGTCCAGCTGGGCGATGCCTCCATCGTCGTGGCGGGCGGCCAGGAAAACATGAGCCTCTCGCCCCATGTGGCCCATCTGCGCGCGGGGCAGAAGATGGGCGACCTGAGCTTCATCGACTCGATGATCAAGGACGGGCTGTGGGACGCCTTCAACGGCTATCACATGGGCCAGACCGCCGAGAACGTCGCCGCGAAATGGCAGATCAGCCGCGACATGCAGGACGAATTCGCCGTCGCCAGCCAGAACAAGGCCGAGGCGGCACAGAAGGCCGGCCGCTTCGCCGACGAGATCGTGCCCTTCGTCATCAAAACCCGGAAGGGCGACGTGACAGTGGATGCCGACGAATACATCCGCCACGGCGCGACGCTCGACGCGATGGCCAAGCTGCGCCCCGCCTTCATCAAGGACGGCACCGTGACCGCGGCCAACGCCTCGGGCATCAACGACGGCGCGGCGGCGGTCCTCGTGATGAGCGCCGAGGAGGCCGAGAAGCGCGGCCTTTCGCCGCTGGCCCGCATCGCCTCCTATGCCACGGCGGGGCTCGATCCCTCGATCATGGGCGTGGGTCCGATCCATGCCAGCCGCAAGGCGCTCGAGAAGGCCGGCTGGAAGGTGGGCGATCTCGATCTGGTCGAGGCCAACGAGGCCTTCGCGGCGCAGGCCTGTGCCGTCAACAAGGACATGGGCTGGGATCCCTCGATCGTGAACGTGAACGGCGGCGCCATCGCCATCGGGCACCCGATCGGGGCCTCGGGCGCGCGCGTGCTGAACACGCTGCTGTTCGAGATGCAGCGCCGCAACGCCAAAAAGGGCCTCGCCACCCTCTGCATCGGCGGCGGCATGGGCGTCGCCATGTGCCTCGAGCGCCCCTGATCGCCCGCGGCGATCTGACAACGGGTGCGCAATAATGTTGCGCACCCTTTTCCATATCTATAACAGTCTTTCAACGAGCGGATATTTGAAGGAGGGATCATGTCCAAGGTTGCTCTGGTGACGGGCGGTTCGCGGGGCATCGGCGCCGCCATCTCGGTGGCGCTGAAGAACGCGGGCTACACGGTCGCCGCGAACTATGCGGGCAATGACGAGGCGGCGCGGAAGTTCACCGAAGAGACCGGCATCAAGACCTACAAATGGTCCGTCGCGGATTACGATGCCTGCGCTGCGGGCATCGCGCAGGTCGAGGCCGAGCTCGGGCCGGTGGCTGTGCTGGTGAACAACGCCGGCATCACGCGGGATTCGATGTTCCACAAGATGACGCGCGACCAGTGGAAAGAGGTGATCGACACCAACCTGTCGGGCCTCTTCAACATGACCCACCCGGTCTGGTCCGGGATGCGGGACCGCAAGTTCGGCCGGATCATCAACATCTCTTCGATCAACGGCCAGAAGGGCCAGGCCGGGCAGGCGAACTATTCCGCGGCCAAGGCGGGCGACCTCGGCTTCACCAAGGCGCTGGCGCAGGAGGGCGCGCGGGCGGGCATCACCGTCAATGCGATCTGCCCCGGCTATATCGCGACCGAGATGGTGATGGCCGTGCCGGAAAAGGTGCGCGAGTCGATCATCGCCCAGATCCCGACCGGCCGCCTCGGCGAGCCGGAGGAGATTGCCCGCTGCGTGGTCTTCCTCGCCTCCGACGATGCGGGCTTCGTCACCGGATCGACCATCACGGCGAACGGCGGCCAGTATTTCGTCTGAGGATCTTCTCATCCTGAAAACCAGAGAGCCGCGCAGGGATCTGCGCGGCTCCTTTCGTTTCACTGGAATCAACCGTCGGCTGAAACGTCCCGCGACGGGCGAGCCGGGGCGCCAGCACCCGAAGGTGGGCGCCGCCCCCTCGTCACGCCTGAGAAAGACGGGCGATTTCCTCTTTCAGCTTGAGTTTCTGTTTCTTCATCTCGGAGATCTTCAGGGCGTCCATGGCGGGGTTTCGCTGAGCTTTCTCCACGCTCGTCGAGAGAGTCTCGTGTTTGCGGCGCAGTTCCTGCAGATGCGAAGCGACAGTCATTCTCGTCCTCCTGTGCATGATCCGAGTGTCACGAGTTCATCACAAAGGTCGAGTCGTGTCACGCGAAGTCGGGCCGGTGGGCAGGACCTCGCGCAGTCTCATATCAACCTGAACGGGAATTCCCCTCCGTTGCGCAGGATATGGGCAGCCGCGGGGCTGAAGCTCTCGCGGTCGCCGTCATGTTGGGCGCCCTCGTGCAGCACGAAGGGCGGCAGCAGCCGGAACGGCGCCCGCCCGCCCTTGCGGGACTGGAGGATCACGCGCTTGGCCGGGCGGCCCTCGCGCGGCTGAAGCGGCAGGAGGACGGAGGAGCCCATGCGTCCGTCGAGGGCGGCCAGCGCATCCGGCAGGCGATCCGCGCCGAAGATGAGCGACAGAACGCCGCGGGGCGCAAGACGACGCACGGCGGCCTCGATCCAGGTCGCCAGAGGCGTCTCCTCGCGCATCGCCCGCTCGCGTCCGGGATCGGCCGCTCCGGTTCCGCCGCCCGCGGGATAGTAGGGCGGATTGGCAATCACATGGTCGAAGCTCTGCCGCAGCGCCGCCGGCATCGCCGAGAGATCGCCCTCCACAACCTCGAGAGCCACGCCGTTCATCGCCGCATTCTCGCGCGCGAGCGCGGCATAGGCCGGTTGCAGCTCCAGCCCCGCAAGCCGCAGCCCCGGCACCCGTGCCGCGAGACAAAGGCTCGCGACCCCGGCACCGCAGCCCAGTTCCAGCACGCTCTGCCCCGCGCTGGCGGGAACGGCCGCGGCGAGCAGCACCGGATCGGTCGCGGCCCGGTAGCCCCGGCGCGGCTGCAGCACCGTCAGACGTCCGCCGAGAAAGCCGTCGGAAGTCAATTCGTCCGGGGCGAACATCAGGGGGTCGTCGGGATGCCGTTGTCGGACATCACCCGGCAGGCGCGATCCCAGTCTTCTTCCGGGACAAACAGACGCCGCGGCAATATGCCGATGGAGCCTTCGAGGACGCTCATGTGGACGTCCACCGGAAAGGCGTCTATATCCTCGCCCTGAAGGAGCGCGGTGGCGAAGGCGATGATCGTCGGGTCGGTCGTGCGCAACAGTTCCTTCATGTCGGGGACATTGTCGGCAACGCCTCGGTTTGTCGAGGCCGGTTCGTCGACCGGGTGGCAGGATCGGGATGGGATTGGACGAGGTTTCGCAAAAGCCGCATGAACGGCTCGCCGCGTGGCTGGCCGAGGACATGGCCGCCGTCAACGGGCTGATCCGCGAGCGGATGGCCTCGAAACACGCGCCCCGCATTCCCGAGGTCACGGCGCATCTGGTCGAGGCCGGCGGCAAGCGGCTGCGGCCGCTCCTGACGCTCGCCGCGGCGCGGCTGTGCGGCTACGAGGGGCCCTATCACATCCATCTGGCCGCGACGGTGGAGTTCATCCACACGGCGACGCTGCTTCACGACGATGTGGTGGACGAAAGCCACCGCCGCCGCGGCAAACCCACGGCGAACCTGCTGTGGGACAACAAATCCTCGGTGCTGGTGGGCGACTATCTCTTCGCCCGCAGCTTCCAGCTGATGGTCGAGACCGGCTCGCTTCGCGTGATGGACATCCTCGCCAATGCCTCGGCCACCATCTCCGAGGGCGAGGTGCTGCAGCTGACCGCGGCCCAGGATCTGCGCACGACCGAGGACATCTACCTGCAGGTGGTGCGCGGCAAGACGGCCGCGCTCTTTGCCGCGGCAACCGAGGTGGGCGGCGTGGTCGCGGGCGTGCCCGAGGCGCAGGTCGAGGCGCTCCACGCCTACGGGGACGCGCTGGGGATCGCCTTCCAGATCGTCGACGACCTCCTCGATTATGGCGGCGTGGATGCCCAGATCGGCAAGAACACCGGCGACGACTTCCGCGAACGCAAGCTGACGCTGCCGGTCATCAAGGCGGTGGCCCAGGCCGATGCCGAGGAGCGCGCCTTCTGGCAGCGGGTGATCGAGAAGGGCGACCAGCGCGAGGGTGACCTCGAGCAAGCCCATGCGATCATGTCCCGCCACGGCGCCATGGAGGCCGCCCGGCAGGATGCGCTCCGCTGGGTCACGGTGGCGCGCGAGGCACTCGGCCAGCTGCCGGAGCACCCGCTGCGCGAGATGCTGCACGATCTGGCCGATTTCGTGGTCGAACGCATCGCCTGATCCCTTCCGGGCGCTCTGCCCCGGCGCAGCGCAGGATCCCGCGCTGCGCCCCTTTCGGCCTTCCGACAGTCCCTCTGCCGCGGGAGGCCGGCCTCGCCTGAGAAGCCGCACTGGCCGCCGGTCTTCCCCCGAACCGCTCCCGGGCCTGCTCGGAAGGCGTCCGCCGCAAAAGCCCCCGCGGGGGGGCCTCACCGGCGGCCATCAGGAAGAGACCGTTGAAGCGGCCCGCTCGAATCCTGTCGCGCCCCCCCCCCGACCGGGCGGCTCTCCGATCCGTGTTCGCTCGGCGATGGACAGCCGTTCCCTGTCCGTTCATGATGGCGCCATGCAGACCCTTACCGTTCCCGATTCCGGCCTCGCCCCCCTCCTGCCCGGCCAAAGGCTCGCCCGCGGCGTCTGCCGCCATCTGCGCAGCCATGATTTCGTCTCGGTGGTCGAACTCGTGCCCGCGCCCGGCCTCAGGGTCGACGTGATGGCGCTGGGGCCCAAGGGCGAGATCTGGGTGGTGGAATGCAAATCCTCGCGCGCGGACTATCAGTCCGACCGCAAGTGGCAGGGCTATCTCGACTGGTGCGACCGCTTCTTCTTCGCGGTGGACGAGGCCTTTCCGGTGGATCTCCTGCCCGAGGGCACCGGCCTCATGCTCGCCGACGGCTACGATGCCGAGATCCTGCGCATCGGCCCCGAGGGGCGGCTCGCGCCCGCGCGGCGCAAGGCCGTGATCCAGGGATTCGCCCGCCACGCGGCCCTGCGCCTGCAGGGTCTGCGCGATCCGGGCGCCTTCCCCGGCTGATCACTTCCGCTTCTTCGGCTCCGGCCCGCGGTTGTCCTTGGCCATCGCGCGCGCACGCTCGGCTGCGGCGCGCAGCTCCTCGGCGATCTCGTCGGCCTCGTCGGGGTCGAAATCGAGCGGCAGGTCCACGCCCTCGCCCTCGATATAGATCCGCACCATGCCGAGCGAGGTCGGCCCGATCTGCAGGTTCGCGGCAAGCTCGCTCTGTTTGTCGATCCCCATGTCGGTCCTCCGTTGCCAGTGGAGTGGGCGTAGCGCCCTTCTGTCGCGCTGGCAAGGCGCCGCCTTGATCCGTGCCCTCCCCCGCCTCATGATCGCAAAGGGAGGGCCTCCGGCGATGCAGGACGCATTGGAACTGCGCGACCTCGAGATCGGCGACGCGGGCTGGATCGTGGCCCGGCACGCCGAGATCTATGCGGCCGAGGCGGGGTTCGACCTGAGCTTCGAGGCACAGGTGGCCGAGCACATGTCCCGTTTCATCCGCACCCGCGATCCGGCCCGCGAGCGCGCCTTCATCGCCTGTCTCGGCGGCCGCCGGGTAGGCTGCCTGCTCTGCACCCGCATGGGCGACGAAAGCGCCCGGATCAGCCTGTTCCTCGTCGAGCCCGAGATGCGCTGCCGCGGGATCGGCCGCCACCTCCTGCAGCAGGCGATGAACTTTGCCCGCGCCCACGGCTATGCGTCCCTCTGCTTCTGGACCTTCAACGGGCACCACACCTCGGAGTCGCTCTATGTCTCGTCGGGCTTCCGGAGGGTCACCTCCCACCCGGCCCATTCCTTCGGCCGCGACGTGATCGAGCAGGAATGGGAGATCGTGCTCTGAGCCCTCTTGCATTCCCCCGCCGCCGAGTCTAAATGGCCCGCGAGTGCCGGCTTAGCTCAGTTGGTTAGAGCACCAGATTGTGGATCTGGGGGTCCCCCGTTCGAGCCGGGGAGTCGGTACCATCTCATAAGGCCCGGGCATCGCGTCCGGGCCTTTTGCTTGCCACCCCAAAGCTCCATCTCGCGGGCAGATGCGCCAAGGTCGGGCTTGCCTGCCTAAGCGCGGCACCCTATCTAGAGCGATGGCGGGTTCTGCCCCTCTCGTGCGTGGTCCTTTTCCAGTGGCCGATAAGCATATCCGAGGGAGCTGGCTCTGCCAGGGTCCTGGCCCTGGTATCTGGCGACCACCTGAGTCTCAGGCTCTCGGGAAACGCATGCCACCACGGCTGCCGCGGTTCCCGCCACTTCTTCCCTCTTTGCAGCACGGGCCAAGGGCCAAGGGCCAAGGGCCAAGGGCCAAGGGCCAAGGGCCAAGGGCCAAGGGCCAAGGGCCAAGGGCCAAGGGCCAAGGGCCAAGGGCGATCCGCTGCTCAGGGATCGGCGTCAAGCCGCGCTCGATCTTCTCTCGGTTCCGCTGAGGTAACAGGGCGGACCGCCTCGCCTCGCGTCTGGCACCAGGGTGTGCTCAGCCATGGCAGAAATTCGGGAGCTCGGCCCGCGGCTCCTGCCGGAGGGCGCCTGCCGGCGCGGTGCCGTCTTGGCCCGGTCTGCCGGAAGAGGTTTCCTCCGCACGAAAAAGGGGCGGATTGCTCCGCCCCTTCTGACAGGATCGCAGGGGTGCGATCAGAAGCCGTAGACGAGCGACACGCCGAGCTTGTTGTCCGTGCGGATCGCGCGGCTCTCGTTATAGTCAGTCAGGTAGCTCACGCGCGTCGAGAAGGCGTCGGTCATCTTGATGTTGACGCCGAAGTCGTTGTTCACGCGCAGCGCCTCGTCCGAGCTCAGAACGTCGGTGTCGTTGGTCAGGAAGACGTTCTCGTTGATCCGGTAGAAGAAGCGCGACGAGGCGATGTAGCCCACCTCGGACTCGTCCCGGTCATCGCCGAACTCGAGGTAGCTGAGGCCCACACCGGCCTGGACGCGCCAGGTCATGTCGGCACGGTTGATCACCCGATAGCCCGGGCCGACGCCGATGAAGCCGTCGGTCTTGACCCGCTCGCCCAGCGGCACGTCGGCGATCTCGCCGGTCGCATCCTCGTCGTCGGCGAGGCCGTTGAACTCCGCCCGACCCAGCACGAAGCCGTAGAACTGCTCGTTGAAGTAGTAGTTGCCCTCATAGACCATGAAGATGTCTTCCTGGTCGGAGTCGCCGTCCGATTCGGCATAGTCGAGAACGACGCCGAGGTTCTGGACATACGGGCCCTGCGCGTGGCGCAGACGGGCACCGATGGTCAGGTTCTGCTCCTCGGTGTTGCCGTCGCTGCCGCTGTAGCCGAGCGAGGCGCTGCCCGAGAAGCCGGGACGGAACTCGGGGTTGCCGAAGCGGGACGGATCCTGCGCTTCTTCGAGGTCGTCCTGAACATCATCCTCGATGTCCTCGATCCGATCCTCGATCTGCCGCGTCCCGGTGAGGGTGCCCACCTGCGCGTGAACGGCGGTCGTGCCGATGAGCAGGGCGAAAGCCGTCAGGCCGGCAATGCGAAAATTCTCTTTCATGCTTGTCCCCTAGGTCAGTGGTAGGCCGCGACGCTCGCGGCCGGCATGTGCTGCCGGGGAGACAACCGGGGGTAGCGGGGGACGTTCCCCCTTAGGTCAGGGGGCATCCTTTCGATAGTGTCGAATGTGCAACAGCTTTGCGACGGACATGAGAAGGCCCGGACGCTCAAGCAGCCGGGCCCAAAGGAATAATCGCTGAGGGAGCGTTCAGCGCCGCTTTTTGTGATCTGCAGAAACCGTCACCCGGATGGGAACAAGCTCCATCCGCACGGGGCGCAGGCGCCCGCGGGGTGGGGTGCGGTCCTCGGGATCCGCCATCCGCATGACGGCGATGGCGAATTGCACGCCCGCGAAGACGACGCCGTTGAACATGACCAGCATCAGTCCGCCCAGCCAGCCCATGTCGGTTTCAAGCACCAGATGCCCGAGCCCGCCCACATCCATCGCGACCAGAGCCACGACGAAGGCCACCGAGATCCCGAAACCGATGAGGACATTGACGATGTAGAGACGGACGAGCTGAGGCATGATCTGAACTCCTTGCGACCACGATACCGTCCGCCGAGGATGAAGCCACAAGAATCTGCAGCGGATGCGCAGGTTTCTTGCTGCTTCGCCCTGCCTTCCCTTCCGCCGGAAGATGCGCCGCGTGCGGGCACCGGGAACGGTCGGGACAGATCGGATATCCTGCCGCCAACATGGGGTCTCAGGCCTTTGTTCCCAAGCGGGAAGAAAGACAGATCGGCGCCCGTCTCGCGCCCCCGCGGCTGATCGCGCAGCCTCCGCCGCGGCGGACGGCCGGAAACGCCCCAGCCCCCTGAGGGATAGCTCTGTCGAGCCGCGATCAGCCCTGCGGAAAGGCCTCGGGCCTGGCCTCGCGCGCCATGTGGTCAAGGACCGCATTGACGAATTTCGGCTCTCGGCCCTCGGGGAAGAAGGCCTTGGCGATATCGACGAACTCGTTGATGACGACCTTGGGCGGCGTCTCGCTCTCGAGAAGCTCCGAGCCCGCCGCGCGGAACAGCGCGCGGATCACCGGGTCGATCCGGTCGATGGGCCATTTGGCCACCAGCGCCCGGTCGGTCATCTGGTCGATGCCCGCCTGACGGTTCACCGCGCCCGAGACGATCGCCCGGAAGCTCTTCGCATCCCCCTCGGCCATCTCGTCGCCTTCATAGACGGCGCCGAACCGGTGGGTCTCGAACTCGCGCGCCACCTGCTCGACCGTCTGGCCGGTGGTCTCCATCTGAAAGAGCGCCTGCACCGCATAGAGGCGCGAGGCCGACTTCATCTGCCGCCTGTCGGGTTTCACGCTCATGCCTCGCTGGTCCCCGCGACGCGGAACTCGTCCACCGGCTTGAAGCCCATGCCCTTGCGCTGGCCCGACCATCTGCGCGACAGCGCGATGAGGTGGAGCGCCGCGGCGGCGGCCCCGCCGCCCTTGTCCTGCTCGGAGGGCGCGGCCCGCACGACGGCCTGCGCGCGGTTCTCGACGGTGAGGATGCCGTTGCCGATGCAGGCGCCCTGCAGGCCCAGCAGCATCAGCCCCCGGCTCGAATCGTTGCAGACCGTGTCGTAATGGGTGGTCTCGCCGCGGATCACGCAGCCGAGCGCCACATAGCCGTCGAAGTTCGCCTGACGCTCGGCCATGGCGATGGCGGTCGGCAGTTCGAGCGCACCGGGCACCTCGATCAGCTCCCAGCTCGCGCCGCAGCTTTCGATCACCGCCTTGGCGCCGGCGATCAGATCGTCCGCGATGTCGCGGTAATAGGGGGCCACTACGATCAGAAGCTTCGCCGGCCGCTCGAAGGCGGGCAGCGGCAGGGTGAAATGGGTTTCGGAACCGGCCATCGGTCAGACCTCGGAAATATGGTGCGTGCCGACGATGGAGAGGCCATAGGCCTCGAGACCCACCACCTTCGGCGCACGGGAGTTGGTGACGAGCACGATCTGGGACAGGCCCAGCGCCGAGAGGATCTGGGCGCCGAGCCCATACTGGCGCAGCGTCTGGGGTGAGGCCTCGTCGTCCATCGGAAGCTTCATCGTGACGTCGCGCAGGAGCACGACGACGCCCCGACCCTCCTGCGCGATGAGGCGCATGGCGCCGTGCAGATCGCCCGCATGGGCGGGGCCGATGCCCAGCACGTCCTCGAGCGGGTTCAGCGCATGCATCCGCACCAGCACCGGCTCGCCGTCGGTGACATTGCCCTTCGACAGGATGACATGCTCGGCCCCCTGCGTATCGTCGGAGAAGATGCGCATGAGCCAGTCGCCGCCGTAGCAGGAGGTGACGTGCTTGACCGCCTTCTCCTTCACCAGATTGTCGTGCCGGCGACGGTAGGCGATCAGGTCCGAGATCGTGCCGATCTTGAGACCGTGCCGCTGGGCGAAGGCCACGAGATCCGGCAGGCGGGCCATGGTGCCGTCGTCGTTCATGATCTCGCAGATCACGCCCGAGGCATTGAGACCGGCCAGACGGCTCACATCGACCGCGGCCTCCGTGTGGCCGGCCCGGACGAGGACCCCCCCGTCCCGGGCGCGGAGCGGGAAGACATGGCCGGGCGTCGCGATGTCGGCCGGCCCTTTGGACGGATCGATGGCCACGGCCACGGTGCGGGCCCGGTCGGCGGCCGAAATGCCGGTGGTGACGCCCTCACGCGCCTCGATCGAGATGGTGAAGGCCGTCTCGTGCCGCGAGGAGTTCTTCGGAGTCATCAGATGCAGGCCGAGCTGGTCGATCCGCGCCGACGGCAAGGCGAGGCAGATCAGCCCGCGCCCGTGGGTCGCCATGAAGTTGATGGCGGCGGGGGTGCACATCTGCGCGGGGATGACGAGGTCGCCCTCGTTCTCGCGGTCCTCGTGGTCCACGAGAATGAACATCCGCCCGTTTCGCGCGTCGTCGATGATCTCCTCGATGGACGAGATCGCGTCGGAATATTCGGTCTTGCTGTGGCTCATCGCATCGCTCCGGGATCAGACCTGCCCATACCGCGACGAAGCGCCGTTGGCCAGAGCTTCATCCCGGAGAGACGACCCGCCCCCCCTGCCCCGAAGGGCGCGCACCACCCTGATGATGTTCCATGCCTTCACCTGGCGTCGGCGGGCGGGATGGCTCATGCCGGGCTTTCCGGGGCCGATCCTCGTCGGATCGGTGAACCCCGGCTGGCACTGTGCCGTCTACGGGTACGCGGGCGTGGCGCTCACGGCCGCGCTCCGGGCTGGGGTCGGGCGCTTCCTCGGGGGTCGCGCCCGGGCGCCCGAGGCCGCGTCTCAGCCCGCGGCCATGTAGCGCTCGACATCGAGGCAGGCCGCGAGGCGCGCGGCCTCGGACCATTCCCGTTCGGACCAGCCCTCTCCCACGAGGATCACCTGATCCGAGGGAATGCGCCCGAGGGCGGCCCGCAGTCGGGCGCGGCTCTCGGACCAGCCGGCGAAGGGGCGCGGCGCGGGATGGGCGGCATCGAGCACGCCCTCGGCCGCCGCCAGCAGCGCCTCGGGCGCGAGCCGCCCCTGCGCCAGACCGATCCGGCCGGCGCACAGCCGGCGCAGCTTGCCCGCGCGATCTTCAGGCAGATCCTGCCCGGGCATCACCCGCAGGGCGTTGGACGAGAAGAGGAAGGCCACCACGTCATGGCCGCTCGCGGCCCGCACCGAGGCATAGGTCCGGTAGTCGAGCCCGAGCTCGGCCGCGCGGGAGACGCGCTTGCGCACGACCTCGATCGGCAAAGTCGGCAAGAGATCGGCCCGCGCCTTCGACCAGCAGTGCCGCCGCCAGCTGCCGCCGGGCTGAAGCGCAGGCCCGCCGTTGTGACCGGGACCCGGGCCGGTCATCTCAGGCGAACTCGTTCAGCCGGGCGACATAGCGCGCCAGCGTGTCGATCTCGAGATTGACCCGCAGACCGGGCGCGATGCCGCTCCAGGTGGTGACCTCCTGCGTGTGCGGGATGAAGTTGATCCCGAACTCCGCGCCATCGACCTCGTTCACGGTGAGCGAGGTGCCGTTCAGCGCGACCGAGCCCTTGGGCGCGATGAAGCGCGCCAGCGCCTCGGGCGCCCGGAAGGTCACGCGCAGACTGTCGCCCTCGGGCACGGCCCGCACCACCTCGGCCACCCCGTCGACATGTCCCGAGACGATATGACCGCCGAGCTCGTCGCCCACCTTGAGGGCCCGCTCGAGATTGATGCGGCGACCCGGCTCCCAGTCGCCGATCACGGTCTTCGACAGGGTCTCGCCCGAGATATTGACGTCGAACCACGCAGACGGCTCGGTGCCCGTGGCCACGACGGTCAGGCAGACGCCGTCGCAGGCGATCGAGGCGCCGATGTCGATGGCCTCCACGTCGTAGGCGGTGGCGATGCGGGCGCGGAGGTCTCCCGTCCGTTCCAGTTCCAGCACGCGGCCGATATCGCTGACGATCCCGGTAAACATGACGTCTCCTTGTCCTTCGCCCAAGGGGTAGCTTCCGGGGCGACGGCGCGCAACGGCTTTGCGGGCCGCGCCGCCCGGCGGACAGGGCGGGTCGGTCGCGGAGACCTGTCGGCAACAGTCGCCCCCGCGTCTGCCGCCTTTCTGCGCACACGCTGGCAATCCCGTTCATGTTCCGCTAGCTTCGCCCGAAACACTCAGGCAACGCCAAGAGGAGCCGGGCAGTGCGACTTACGACCGTCAGGGGCGCGAGGACGCTCATTCTTCTCGTGCTCGTATCCACGACGGTCGCCGCCTGCGGGCTGCCGCGCTCGGGGCCGCACAAGCGCGAGATCTTCGCAGGCTCCGTCGAGCGGCAGGGCGATGCCTTCATCGTTCCGGTCAACCGATTCGTGAGCCGCGTCACCGCCGTCACGCCCGCCTTCGGCTTCAGCTCGAACTTCCGCACGGCCGACCTCGTGGGCTCGGACGTGATCGCGGCGGGCGACACGGTGGGGATCACCGTCTTCGAGAACGTCCGTGACGATCCGCTGCTCGGCAACAGCGGCCAGCGGGTCTCGTCGCTCGATCAGGTGCAGGTGGACGGTCAGGGCTACATCTATGTGCCCTATGCCGGCCGGATCCGCGCCGCGGGCCAGACGCCCGACGGCCTCCGGCAGGCGATCACCCGCAAGCTCGACACCCAGACCCCCGATCCGCAGGTGTCGGTGCAGCGGCTGGCGGGCGACGGGTCGTCCGTCACCGTCTCGGGCGCCGTGGGCTCGCAGGGCGTGTTCCCGATCGAGCGGCCGACGCGGACTCTGTCCTCGATGCTGGCCCGGGCGGGAGGCACCACCGTGCCCGTCACCACGGCCATCGTGCGCGTGACCCGCAAGGGCAGCACCAGCCAGATCTGGCTGCAGGATCTCTACGACAATCCCACGCTCGACATCGCCCTGCGTCCGGGCGACGTGATCGTGGTGGAAGAGGACGACCGCTCGTTCGTGGCGCTCGGCGCGACGGGGCGCCAGACGCGCATCCAGTTCGAGACGCAGAACGTCTCGGCCGTCGAGGCGCTGGCGCAGGTGGGCGGCCTGAACACCAACCTCGCCGATCCGAAGGGCGTGTTCGTCCTGCGCGACGAGCCCGCCGAGATCGCCAATTCGGTGCTCGGGCGGACCGATCTCGTGGGCGATCAGCGGATGGTCTATGTGCTCGATCTGACGCAGCCCACCGGTCTGTTCGAGGCGCGCGACTTCATGATCCGCGACGGAGACACGGTCTATGTGACCGAGGCGCCGTTCGTCCAATGGCAGAAAACCCTCAGCGCGATCACGGGCGCCACGGCCGCCGCCAATCAGGCGGAGGCGGTCGGCAACTGATCTACCGGTCTCGCTGGTGCGGGACCCACGGCCCCCGCCAATCGGGCTGACGCCGCCCGCAACTGATCTGCGGATCCCGCCGGTGCGGGGCCCACGGCCCCCGCCGATCAGGCGGAGGCCGCCCGCAACCGATCCGCAAGCCGCCCGGCGAGGATGCTCCGCCCGGCCGAGATCTTCGTCAGCCCGGCCCGGCACGGGCTCCCGCCCATGCGGGACCGTGGCGGGCAGGCCGCGCCGGGCGGGCGCTTCCGCAACAGGCGCTGGCGGTGGAGAAGGCCCTCATCCGCATGGTCCGAGGCGCGGATCGATGGGACCACGGCGGAGGGCCTCAGGTCTTCGGATCGATCTCTTCGGGACGGAGTGCCGTGGGGTGCGCGGGTACCGCGCCATCGCGCGGGCCGCGCGGACATCGCCCTCACACGGAAACTGTCAGTAGATGTAGCGGATCTGTTCGGTCCAGTAGCGCTCCATGCGCCGCAATGCCTGGTTCAGATCCTCCATCCCAGAGACGCCCACGACATTGCGCCGTTCGAGCCCCTCGGCATGGCGGGCGAAGAGGTCGGACAGGACCTGGCGAACGTGGCGCCCCTTGTCGGTCAGCCGCACCCGCACCGAGCGCCGGTCGATCTCGGACCGCTGGTGGTGCATGTAGCCGAGTTCGACCAGCTTCTTCAGATTGTAGCTGACGTTCGAGCCCTGATAGTAGCCGCGGGTCTTCAGTTCGCCCGCCGTCACCTCGTTGTCGCCCACGTTGAACAGCAGCAGCGCCTGAACAGGATTGATCTCGAGCAGCCCGATCCGCTCGAACTCGTCCTTGACCACGTCGAGCAACAGCCGGTGCAGACGCTCCACTAGCGAAAGGCTTTCCAGATAGCCCAGCAGAAAGGCCTTCTGCGTCCCATCGAGAATGCCTGCGTGTACCGTCATTCCTGTCTCCACCGAACGTTGCTGGACACAGAATCTGCACAAAGCACAAACATAGCGTAAACCGGAACGGCTTTTCAGCGCGCCCCGGCTCAGCGGGCCAGACGGGACCGGGCGAAGGCGCCGATCTCGGCGATCAGAGCGGCCAGATGGGCCGGCGGCTCGCGCTGACCCAGCACCCAGGGCAGGAGATCCTGGTCGTTCTCGTTCAAGAGCGAATCATAGAGGGCAAGGCGCTCCTCGGAGAGGCCCGCCAGATGCGCGTCCGACCAGGGCCCGAGGATCAGGTCCATCTCCTTGGTCCCCCGCCGCCACGACCGCATGGACATGCGCTTGAGCCGCGCGTCCTCCGCCTCGATCATTCCGCCTCCTTGCGCAAGAGCGCCCGCATCCGCTTTTCCAGCTGCCCCATCTCCTGAGCCAGCGCAAGCATCTGCGTGCGCATCCGCGCAAGCTCGGCCAGCGCCTCGCGCCCCTCGCTGGTCAGGATCGCGGGCTCGGACGGCCCCTCCGCCCCCTCGCCCTCGCCGGTCAGAAGCCAGCGCAGGCTCACATTGAGCATTCCCGCCATCATCTGCAGCCGGTTCGCGCGGGGCTCGGCCAGATCGTCCTCCCACGATTGCAGGGTCTTGAGCCGCACGCCGAGCCGGCGCGCCATCTCTTCCTGCGTGAGGCCCGCGGCCTCGCGGGCGCCTGCCAGACGGTCCCCGAAGGTCGCCGTCTCGTTGCTGAACCAGCCCTGATTGTCCATCGCCATCCTGCCTCTCCCTCGATACCGCTTGATCGCTTTCGGGGCAGAACCTAGAACAAATGGCCGAAAGTTACAAACCGGCCGCCCGTCCGGCCGCCCCTCCCCCGGAGTTTCCCCCGCATGGCCTTCCTCTCCGACACGCTTGCCCGCGTCAAACCGTCCCAGACGATCGCGGTCACCAACAAGGCGCGAGAGCTTGCGGCCGCCGGGCGCGACGTGATCGGCCTCGGCGCGGGCGAGCCCGATTTCGACACGCCCGACAACATCAAGGCCGCGGCCAAGCGCGCCATCGATGCGGGCCGCACCAAATACACCGCGGTCGACGGCATCCCCGAATTGAAGCGCGCGATCTGCGAGAAGTTCGAGCGCGAGAACGGGCTGAAATACACGCCGGCGCAGGTGACGGTCGGCACCGGCGGCAAGCAGATCCTCTACAACGCGCTGGTAGCGACGCTGAACCCGGGCGACGAGGTCATCATCCCCGCGCCCTACTGGGTGAGCTACCCCGACATGGTGCTTCTGGCCGGCGGCACGCCGGTCAGCGTGGCGGCCGGGATGGAGACGGGCTTCAAGCTCACGCCCGAGCAGCTCGAGGCGGCGATCACGCCCCGCACCAAATGGTTCATCTTCAACTCACCCTCGAACCCGACGGGGGCGGCCTACACCCGCGCCGAACTTGCCGCGCTCTGCGAGGTGCTGATGCGCCATCCGCAGGTCTGGATCATGTCCGACGACATGTACGAGCATCTGGTGTTCGACGATTTCGATTTCACCACGCCCGCGCAGATCGAGCCCGGCCTCTACGACCGCACGCTGACCTGCAACGGCGTCTCCAAGGCCTACTGCATGACCGGCTGGCGCATCGGCTATGCGGCGGGCCCGGTCGAGCTGATCCGCGCCATGGGCACCATCCAGTCGCAATCGACCTCGAACCCCTGCTCGATCGCGCAATATGCGGCGCTCGAGGCGCTGTCGGGGCCGCAGGAGTTCCTCGCCACGAACCGCGAGGCCTTCCAGCGCCGCCGCGATCTGGTGGTCTCGATGCTGAACGAGGCCAAGGGCGTGACCTGCCCCAACCCCGAGGGCGCCTTCTACGTCTATCCCGACATCTCGGGCTGCATCGGCAAGACCTCGGCCGGCGGCGCGAAGATCACGGATGACGAGGCCTTCGCCTCGGCGCTTCTGGAAGAGACGGGCGTGGCGGTGGTCTTCGGCGCGGCCTTCGGCCTCTCGCCCAACTTCCGCATCAGCTATGCCACCGCCGACGAGGTGCTGCGCGAGGCCTGCGCCCGCATCCAGGCCTTCTGCGCCGGCCTGAGCTGAGGCGCGTGGGGGAGGCGCGCAGGCGCCTCCCCTCCCCGGCCATGTCGGACCGCAGCGGCTCCGCCTGCCCTTCCGGCCGTCTGTCAGGCCAGCCGGGGCGCGCGGAGCCAGAAGCGGGTCATGAGCAGGATCGCGGCCAGCGTCAGCCCCACCACGAGGCCGAGCCAGAGGCCGGGGCCGCCGAGCCCCATCGGAAAGCCGAGCACATAGCTCGCCGGGATCCCCACCATCCAGTAGCTGAAGCTCGCCAGCCACATCGGCACCTGCGTGTCGCGCAGCCCGCGCAGCAGGCCGAGCGCGATCACCTGCATGGCGTCGGCGATCTGGAACAGGGCCGCGAAGGCCAGCAGCACCGAGCCGAAGGCCACGATCTCATCGAACTCGGGGTTCGCCCGGTCGAGGAAGAGCGCGATGATCGGGCCCGGGAACAAGAGGAAGATCGCCACCATCACGAGGCCGAAGCCCAGCGAGAGCAGGATCGCGACCTTCGCTCCGTCCCGCAGGCCCTCCGTGTTGCCCGCCCCGTCCGCGCGGCCCGTGCGGATCGTCGCCGCGTTCGAGATCCCCACATGGACCATGAAGGCCAGCGCCGTCACCTCGGGCGCGATCCCGTGGGCGGCGAGCGGCACGGTGCCGATCCAGCCCATCATCAGCGCCGCCGCCTGAAAGATCGCGCCCTCGGCAAGCCCGGTGAAGCCGATGGGCCAGCCCAGCGCGAAGACCCGCGCCAGCGCATGCCAGTCGGGGCGCCAGAAGCGCTGGAACAGGTTGAACCGGCGCAGCGGCGGCAGAAGGGCCGCATAGAGGCCGAGCGCGGCGAGCGACATGATCTGCGCCCCGACTGAGGCGATGGCGGCCCCCTCCACGCCCAGCTCCGGCGCGCCGAACCTGCCGAAGATCAGCACCCAGTTGAGGCCCGCATTGACCACCACCGCGGCAAGCGTGGCCCAGAGCACGATCTGCGTCCGCTCCAGCGCCGAGAGATAGCTCTTCAGCACCATGATGAGCAGCGCCGGCACCATGCCCAGCCCCGCGATCCGCAGGTAATCCTGCGCAAGGGCCGCCACCTCGGGCTGCTGGCCCAGCGCCAGAAGGATCGAGCCCGAGAACCAGAAGAGCGGATAGACGAGCAGCCCGAAGGCGATCGAGAGCCAGAGCCCCATCCGCGTGTCGCGCCGCACCTGCGTCTCGTCGCCCCGCCCGAGCGCCTCGGCCACCATCGGCATGACGGCCTGCGCGAAGCCAGAGCCCAGGATGAATGTCACGAAGAAGAGCGAGGCGCCGAGCACCACGGCGGCCAGTTCGGTCACGCCATACCAGCCCAGCATCACCGTATCGGTGACATGCAGCGACATCTGCGCCAGATGACTGCCGACGAGGGGGAGCCCCAGCGCGAGAATCGCCCGCGCATGGCTGGTGAAGGTGGAACTACGGACCATGCGGCAGCAGTAGCCCGCCGCAGCATCCTCATCAAGCGAGCGCCGCGCGATCAGGCAGAAAGAGGCTTTCGTGCCACGAAATCCACCAGCGCGGAAAGACCGGCATGGGCCCGGCCCTCGTGGATCTCCTCATCCGCATCGCGGGCCACGAGCCGCTCCCAGCCCGGGAAGTCCGCCGCGAGATCGGCCAGCTCATACATGTTCTCGGCCGCCGAGGGGCCGCCCGTCCCGTAGCCCACCTGACGCGGCGCATAGCCGTGCAGGAGGACCAGCCCGCCGGGCCGCACCGCGCGGGCGATGCCCGCATGGATCTCGCGCCGGAGCGCGGGCGGGGCGAACTGGATGAAGATGCCCAGCACGGCGTCGAAGGGCCGGCTCCAGTCCCATTGCGCCACGTCGGCGTGGTGCAGCTCGACCGCCACGCCCCGCTCGGCCGCGAGCGTCCGGGCCTTGGCCAGCGCCACCTCCGACAGATCCATCGCCGTCACCCGGTGCCCGAGCCCGGCCAGATACACGGAGTTCCGCCCCTCCCCGTCGCCCAAGCAGAGAAGCTCGGCCCGCGCGGGCAGGAGGGCCGCCGCGCGCAGTGCGAAGGCCGACGGCTCCTTGCCGAAAAGGTAATCGGCGCTGCGGTAGCGTTCATCCCACATGCGCCGATAGTGCACCGGATCGAACAGCCGGCCAAGGCTCATCCCTGACGCGGCTTGCGCAGCGCGGGCGGCGTGGCGCTGTCGAGGATGTCGGCCGCCGTGCCGATCACCTGCGCCGCACGTCCCACGATCAGCGGATCGGGCACGCCCACCACCTCCGGGTCCTTGCCCGGATAGTCGAGGCTCGACAGGAAGTGCCGCATGCAGTTCAGCCGCGCGCGCTTCTTGTCGTTGGACTTGACGATGGTCCAGGGCGCATCGGCCGTGTCGGTGTAGAAGAACATCGCCTCCTTCGCCTCGGTATAATCGTCCCACTTGTCGAGGCTCGCCTTGTCGATGGGCGAGAGCTTCCAGCGTTTCAGGGGATCGGTCTCGCGGGCGAGGAAGCGGGCGCGCTGTTCGTCGCGCGTCACCGAGAACCAGTATTTGTAGAGCCGGATCCCCGAGCGGACCAGCATCCGCTCGAGCTCGGGCGCCTGGCGCATGAATTCGAGATATTCCGAGGGGGTGCAGAACCCCATCACCCGCTCGACGCCCGCGCGGTTATACCAGCTGCGGTCGAAAAAGACGATCTCGCCCGCGGTCGGCAGATGTTCGATATAGCGCTGAAAGAACCATTGGCCGCGCTCGCGCTCGCCGGGCTTGGTCAGGGCCACGACGCGGGCATAGCGCGGATTGAGATGCTCCATGAAGCGCTTGATCGTGCCACCCTTGCCGGCGGCGTCGCGCCCTTCCATCAGGATGACGAACTTCTGCCCGGTCTCCTGCGCCCAGATCTGCACCTTCAGCAGTTCGGCCTGCAATCTGGCTTTCTCGGCCTCGTAGACCACGCGGCCCAACCGGCGCGGATAGGGATAATGCCCGCCCTCGAAGGCCTGCCGTATCGCATTCGCATCCACGGCCGGGAAATGGCGCGGTCCGTGCAGCGTCTGAAGAGGGGCCTCGGGCCCTGCGGGCCCCTCTTCCGGCAGGGCCGTGGGGGCGGCAGGCACCGCCTCGGCCGCGTCTGCGGCAGGCGGCATCACGGGCATCGCGCGGTCTTCGGCCATGGCATCTCCTTTCCGGCATTCCGCCAATTTATCGACAGATCGTTAAACATGAAATTGACCAGGGTCATTTTAGCCAGCTGGTCAGGAAATAATAAGGGGGTGGCGTTATCCGCCACCCCCAGCGCGGGAAACAATGCTGCGCATGAACGAGAAGTTAAAAAGTCTTGCGGGCCCTCCTTATCGGCGGGCAAGATTCCGCGCATACTCCATCTGCGGTAAAAGGTTTCCCGCCGCGCCTCAGTGGGCAACAATGCCGCAGAGACGGTCGATCACGACCTCCCACCGCTCAAGAAACAGGAGCCGCGCGGACCCAGACAGGGTCTCGACCTCTGCCCCGGCCAGAGTGGCGGCCAGACGATGGACCTCCGCCGGAGGTGCGAGCGGGTCGAGTTCGCCTTGCAGGAAGCGGATCGGCACCTGCGGCGGATGTGGCGGCAGCGCCCTGCCCGCCTCGAGACGGTTGCGGGCGAAGGCCGCATGGGCCGAGATCCCGGGCCCGAGGGCGAAGGCGCTGCCCGCGATCAGCGCCGCCCGAACGCCGGACCCGCGCAGCACCAGCCGGTCGGCCACCGCCCCGCCGCAGGCCGCCAGCAGGCACTCCTCTCGGTCCCGCCGGGCGGCCAGCGCGAAGGCCGCCCGCACCATCAGCGCCAGCGCCTCGGGCGAGTGCCGCGCCGTCTCGGCCAGAAAGCCCGGCCAGCGCGTCACCGGCCCGCCGGCAAGATCGGCCGCGCAAACGAGGATGCCCGCGACCAGCCCCGGGCGCAGCAGGGCAAGCATCCGGGCCGCCGCCAGATCGGATCCGAGCGCGAGGATCGCCGCGCGCGGCAGATCCAGATGGTCCGCCAGCGCCGCGATATCGAGCGCCCCGCCCTCGGCGATCCCCGCCCCCGCGGGCAGCGGATCGCTCCGGCCGTAGCCCGCCCGGATAGGCACGATCACCCGCAGGCTGCGGGCCCGCGCCGCGCGCTCGGCCGCCGGAGCCCAGCGGGCGAGGCTGAGTTCGCCATGCAGATGCAGGACCGGCGTGCCGCTCGGATCGCCGAATTCGAGCCATTCGAGCCGCCGCCCCTCCGGCAGCAGCAGCGCCTGCGGCACCAGCGGCTCCAGAAGCCGCCCGCCCGGCGCCGGCAGCGCCCCCTCCGGAGGCGCGAGCGCCAGATCCATCAGCCCCAGCACCAACCGCAGGAGCTCGGGCTGCGAATGGGTGTCGGTCTTCTGCTGGATCGAGCGCAGCTGGGTGCGCACCGTCTCGACCGAGCGGCCGCGCAGCGTGGCGATCTCGCGCAGCGGAAGGCCGAGGGTCAGGCCATGCACGATGTCGGTCTCGGCCGGGGTGAGCGCGAAGGTTCCCTGCAGGAAGCCGCCGAACCCGTCCGGCCAGACCGGCTCGGTCGCGAGCACCAGCGCGCGGGCCCGCCCCTCCGTCCCCTCGACCGGGCAGACCCGCAGCACCGCGGTCGCCCCGGTCGCGGTCGAGCGGAGGCGGAGATTGCGGGCGGGCTCGGCCCGGCGCGCCACCCGCCGGATCGTGGAGGAAAGCGCCACCACATCCGCCGGCTCGAACGGCAGCGCGGCGAGCGGCGCCCCGCCCGCGATGCGGAAGGCCGATTCGGCGGCGCGATTGCAGGCGGCGATCCGCACCACCCCGTCGCTCAGGAAGGCCGGCACCCGCAGGATGCCCGCCAGCACCGCCTCGGCGGAGCCGGTCTCGCCGCAGGGCAGCCGGCCGAGGATCCGGGCCGCCCGCGCGAAGTGACGCTCGAGCTCCGGCACAGGGTCCGGCTCACGCTGCAGCCGCTGCTGCCAGAGCCGCGCGAAGTCCGGCAACCGCTGCGGATCGAGCGCCAGCTCGTAGGCCAGATGCACCAGCGCCGCCTCGGCCTCCCCGCTCCCGCTCTCCCACAGCCTTGTCATTCCGCGCCTTCGCCTGTCTCGGCGCCGCTCGTGACACGGCCGCCAGGCGCCCTCCATCCGGGGCTTCCCGGATGGGCGCTTGGGTCGCAGGTCTTTCCTCTGGCCCGCCGACCGACTAGGCTCTGGGCCGATCAAGGAGAAGTCCATGCTGAAGATCTACGGCGTCTATCGCTCGCGCGCCTCGCGCCCGCTCTGGCTTCTGGCCGAGCTGGACCTGCCCTTCGAGCATGTGCCCGTGATCCAGGCGAACCGCGTGGCCCATCCCCATGGGCCGGAGGCGCCGCTGAACACGGCCTCTGCGGCCTATCTCGCGGTCAATCCGCTGGGCCAGATCCCCTGCCTCGAGGAGGAGGGGCTGATCCTCACCGAGTCGCTGGCCATCACGCTCCACATCGCGCGCACCCAGGGCGGCCAGCTCGGCCCCCGCAGCGAGCCCGAGGATGCGCTGATGGTCAGCTGGTCGCTCTTCGCCGCCACCGCCGTCGAGCCGCCCGCCCTCGAGATCCAGCTCATCCAGCGGTCGGGCGGCGGCACGAGCCCCGAGGGACAGGCCGCGATCGCCATCGCCGCCGAACGGCTGCGCCGTCCGCTCGCCCGACTCGAACGGCATTTCGCGGCCGAGGACTATCTCGTGGGCGGCCGGTTCACCGTGGCCGACCTGAACCTCGCCGAAACGCTGCGCTACGGCCAGGCCCATCCGGCGCTGCTCGAGCCCTTCCCCGCCGTCGCCGCCTGGCTCGACCGCTGCCAGTCGCGCCCGGCCTTCCGCCTGATGATGGAACGCCGCGCGGCCGAGCCCGAATAGGCGCCGCGCCGGCCTCCTTCCGGCCCCAGATCTTGCGTATCCCCTCTGCGGGATGCTCTATTGCTATTCCAATCGTCCAGAAAGAATCGAGCAGCCATGGCCAACGACCTTCTCTCCGGCCAGCCGGAAACCTATGACGCCTCCTCCATCGAGGTGCTCGAGGGGCTCGAGCCCGTCCGCAAGCGCCCCGGCATGTATATCGGCGGCACGGACGAGCGGGCGCTGCACCATCTGGTGGCCGAGATCCTCGACAACTCGATGGACGAGGCGGTTGCAGGCCATGCCACGCGCATCGAGGTCGAGCTCCATGCAGACCATTCCGTAACGGTGCGCGACAACGGCCGCGGCATCCCGGTCGATCCGCATCCGAAATTTCCCGGCAAGTCGGCGCTCGAGGTCATCCTCTGCACGCTGCACGCGGGCGGCAAGTTCTCCGGCAAGGCCTACCAGACGTCGGGCGGCCTCCATGGCGTCGGCGCCTCGGTGGTGAATGCGCTCTCGGACACGCTCCGGGTCGAGGTGGCGCGCAACCGCGAGCTCTGGGTGCAGAGCTTCTCGCGCGGCATCTCGCAGGGGCCGGTCAAGATGGTGGGCGCCGCCTCGAACCGCCGCGGCACCACGATCACCTTCCACCCCGATCCCGAGATCTTCGGCCATCTCCAGTTCAAGCCCGCACGGCTGATGAAGATGGTCCGCTCCAAGGCCTATCTCTTCTCAGGCGTCGAGATCCGCTGGAAATCCGCGATCCCCGACGGCGACACCCCGCAGGAGGCCGTCTTCCACTTCCCCGGGGGCTTGGGCGACTATCTCGCCGAACAGCTCTCGGGCGCCTCGACCTATGCCGAGCGCCCCTTTGCCGGCAAGGTGGGCTTTCAGGAGAAGTTCGGCGTGCCGGGCTCGGTCGAATGGGCGATCAACTGGACGCCCGCGCGCGACGGCTTCATCCAGTCCTACTGCAACACCGTCCCCACCCCCGAGGGCGGCACGCACGAGAGCGGCTTCTGGTCGGCGATCCTCAAGGGCATCCGCGCCTATGGCGAACTCGTGAAGAACCGCAAGGCCGACCAGATCACCCGCGACGACATGCTGGCGGGCGGCTCGGCGCTGATCTCGGTCTTCATCCGCGAGCCGCAGTTCGTGGGCCAGACCAAGGACCGGCTCGCCACCGAAGAGGCCTCGAAGCTGGTCGAGAACGCGGTCCGCGACCATTTCGACAACTGGCTCGCGGCCAACACGAAATCGGCCGGCGCCATCCTCGATTTCCTCGTGCTGCGCGCCGAAGAGCGCCTCCGCCGCCGGCAGGAGAAGGAGACGCAGCGCAAGTCCGCCACCAAGAAGCTGCGCCTGCCCGGCAAGCTCGTCGACTGCTCCGCCACCGCCCGCGACGGGACCGAGCTCTTCATCGTCGAGGGCGACTCGGCCGGCGGCTCGGCCAAGATGGCGCGCGACCGCGCCACTCAGGCGCTGCTGCCGCTCCGGGGCAAGATCCTGAACGTGCTGGGCGCCGCCTCGGGCAAGATGGGCGCCAATGCCGAGATCAACGACCTCTGCCAAGCGCTCGGCACCGGCATGGGCACGCGCTTCAACATCGACGAGCTGCGCTACGACAAGATCATCATCATGACCGATGCCGATGTGGACGGCGCCCACATCGCCTCGCTGCTGATGACCT
The DNA here is from genome assembly GCF_000012905.2 of Cereibacter sphaeroides 2.4.1. Taxonomy (NCBI): domain Bacteria; kingdom Pseudomonadati; phylum Pseudomonadota; class Alphaproteobacteria; order Rhodobacterales; family Paracoccaceae; genus Cereibacter; species Cereibacter sphaeroides. The sequence continues at coordinate 2,513,449 of NC_007493.2, forward strand.
TCTTCTTCACCCAGATGCGCCCGCTGATCGACCGCGGCCATCTCTATCTCGCCTGCCCGCCGCTCTACCGCCTCACCCAGGGGGCGAAGCGGCTCTATGTCGCCGACGATGTCGAGAAGGAACTCTGGATGGCCAAGGGCCTCGGCGGCAAGGGCAAGATCGACGTGCAGCGCTTCAAGGGGCTGGGCGAGATGGATGCCAAGGACCTCAAGGACACGACGATGAACCCGGCCACGCGCAAGCTCATCCGTGTCTCGATCGACGAGGACGAGCCCGGCGAGACGGGCGATCTGGTCGAGCGGCTGATGGGCAAGAAGCCCGAGCTGCGCTTCCAGTATATTCAGGAGAATGCGCGCTTCGTCGAGGAACTCGACGTCTGACCCCGCCCGGCGGCGCCCCGAGGCCCCTGCGCCGCATCGCGCCCCGAAGCCTCTTCTTCCCGGCCGCGCCGGATCCCCTCCGCGGCGCGCCCGGCCCCTGAACCCCGCGCGCGCCACAGGCCGCCCCGCCCACCGCCAGCCCGTCTTTCACTCTGCCCAAATATCCGCGGGGGTCCGGGGGCCGCCAGCCCCCGGCGGCCGGCTCCGGGCGCCGCCCGTCAGGCCCCGCGCACCAGCGGATGGTCGAGCGCCGTCATGATCCCGCGCAGCTCGGCCAGCCCCTTCAGCCGCCCGATCGAAGGATAGCCCGGCTGGCCCTTGCGGCCGAGGTCGTCGAGGATGTCCTGCCCGTGGTCGGGCCGCATCGGGATCGAGATATCCGTGCGCCCCTCGGCCTCGCGCCGCCGCTCCTCGGCGAGGATGGCCGCGATCATCGCCACCATGTCGGTGCCGCCCTCGAGATGGCCGTCCTCGAAGAAGGAGTTGCGCAGCGCGTCCCCGTCCCGCTCCAGCGTCACGTTGCGCAGATGCAGGAAATGCACCCGGTCGCCCAGCCGCTCCATCATCCCCGGCAGGTCGTTCTCGGCCCGTGCGCCGAGGCTGCCCGTGCAGAGCGTGATGCCATTGGCCTTCAGATCCACCGCCTCCATCACCGCGGCATAGTCGGCCTCGGTCGACATGACCCGCGGCAGGCCCAGCAGCGGGAAGGGCGGATCGTCGGGATGGCAGCAGAGCCGCACGCCCAGCTCCTCGGCGAGCGGCGCCACCTCGGACAGGAAGTCCACCAGATGCCGGCGCAGCGTCTCGGGGCGCATGGCGGCATAGTCCGACAGGTGCCGGCGCACATCGTCGAGTGTGAACTGCTCGGCCGCCCCCGGCAGCCCGAAGACCACGTTGCGGGCAAGCTCGGACCGGCGGGTCCCGTCCATCTCGGCAAAGCGCCGCGCCGCCTCCTCGACCACCGCCGCGGGCAGTTCCCCGGCCGCGCCGGGCCGCTCGAGGATATGGATGTCGAAGGCCGCGAAATCGGTCAGGTCGAACCGCATGCAGGTTGCGCCCGACGGCCGCCGCCAGGCGAGATCCGTCCGCGTCCAGTCGAGCACTGGCATGAAGTTGTAGCAGATGACCTCGATCCCCGCCGCGCGGAGATTGCGCATCGAGGCTTTCCAGGTCTCGAGATGGGCGCGCCAGTCGCCCTTCTGCTTCTTGATGTCCTCGGAGACGGGCAGGCTCTCGACCACCTCCCAGTTGAGGCCCGAGGCCGCGCCGTCGCGCATCACCCCGATCTCGCGCTGGCGGCGGGCGATCTCCTCGGGCGTCCAGAGCGCGCCGGTGGGAATGTGATGCAGCGCCGAGACGACGCCCTCCACCCCCGCCTGCCGCATGTCGTCCACCGACACGAGGTCCTTCGGTCCGAACCACCGCCATGTCTGCCGCATCGCCGTCCTCCCGCTGAGCACCCCAAACTAATATGCAAGTATGCCAGTTTGCAAGAGAGGACACAAAGCTCCGCGGAAATCCCCCACCCGCCCCGCAGTCGCCCGACGCTTCCAGACCTGCCCGTCGGCCCGTCCACCTGTCCGCCGAAGGAAGACCGGTCCGTCGGCATCCGAGGTCAGCCCTCATGAGGCTCCCGCCCGGTCACCCGCGCCGCGCCACGGCATGCGGCACCCATCGCCAAGAGGCCGATGGTCCGGCAGCCCCAGCAGCGGAAGACCTGCCTCCCGCCCCTCGCAGGGTCGCACCTGTTGCGGCTGTCAACTCCTGCGCGGCACGGTGCCCCGAGAGAGATGCGCTCCGCCCGGACGGACCCGTCGCGCGGGCGGAGCTGGCTCTCGACAGCAGAAGCGGTCCACTCCCGCGCCGGACGATCCGCCGAGGCGGCGGCGCCCAAAGCCCGGTCGGGCCTGCCGCGGCCCCGGCGAGAGCCCTTCGTTCACTCCCGACGCAGGCCCTTCAGCGCGTCCGCGAACGGGTTGCCCGCGCTCGTCTCGCGTGGTGCGGCCTGCCGGGGCAGGGGCTTGCCGCCCTTGCGTGGCGGTTCGGCGCTCCGGCGCTCGGAGGCCTGCGCGCGGGCGTCGGCGCTGTCCTTGCGCATGGTGAGGCCGATGCGCTTGCGCGCCACGTCCACCTCGACCACCCGCACCTTCACCACGTCGCCCGCCTTCACCACCTCGTGCGGATCCTTCACGAAGCGGTCGGCGAGCTGGCTCACATGCACGAGCCCGTCCTGATGCACCCCCACATCGACGAAGGCGCCGAAGGCCGCGACGTTGGTCACCGTCCCTTCGAGCAGCATCCCCGGCTTCAGGTCCGAGATCTCCTCGACCCCGTCGGTGAAGGTCGCGGTCTTGAAGGTCGGGCGCGGGTCGCGGCCGGGCTTCTCCAGCTCGGCGAGGATGTCCCTCACGGTCGGCAGGCCGAAGCGCTCGTCGGTGAAGTCCTGCGGGTCGAGCGCCCGCAGCCGCTGCGGCTCGGCCATCAGGCTGCGCAGGTCGCGCCCGCAGGCGGCCACGATCCGGCGCGCCACATCATAGGCCTCGGGGTGAACGGACGAGGCGTCGAGCGGCTCGGTCCCGTCCGGGATGCGCAGGAAGCCCGCCGCCTGCTCGAAGGCGCGGGGGCCCAGACGCGCGACCTTCAGCAGGTCACGGCGTTTCGCGAAGGGACCGTTCGCGTTGCGGTGCTGCACGATGGCCTCGGCCAGCCCCGGCCCCACGCCCGAGACGCGCGCCAGAAGCGGCGCCGAGGCCGTGTTCAGATCCACCCCCACCGCGTTCACCGCATCCTCGACCACGGCCTCCAGCGAGCGCCCCAGACGGTGCTGGTCCACATCATGCTGATACTGGCCCACGCCGATCGACTTCGGCTCGATCTTCACCAGTTCGGCCAGCGGATCCTGCAGACGGCGGGCAATCGAGACGGCGCCGCGCAGGCTGACGTCGAGATCGGGGAACTCGGCCGCCGCCAGCGCGCTCGCCGAATAGACCGAGGCGCCCGCCTCGCTGACGATCACCTTCACGGGCTTCGGCGCGTCGCCCGGCAGCGCCGCCAGAAGGTCCGCCACCATCTTCTCGCTCTCGCGGCTCGCGGTGCCGTTGCCGATGGCGATCAGCGTCACGCCATGGGCGCGGATCAGCTTCATCAGCTCGATCTGCGCCCCGCGCAGGTCGTTCTTGGGCTGGAACGGATAGACGGTCGAGGTGGCCAGAACCTTCCCCGTCGCATCCACCACCGCCACCTTGCAGCCGGTGCGGATGCCCGGGTCGATCCCCATCGTGACCTTGCCGCCCGCAGGTGCCGCCAGCAGCAGATCCTTGAGGTTCCGCGCGAAGACCCCGATGGCCTCGGCCTCGGCCCGCTCGCGCAGCTCGGCCATCAGGTCGAGCGTCAGCGAGGTTCTGAGCTTCACCCGCCAGGCCCAGGAAGCCGCCTCGCGCAGCCACTGATCGCCCGGCCCCTTCCCCGCCGCCTGAAGCGCCATGCCGGCCATCCGCTCGGCCGGGCTCTCGCCGCGGGCCGCATCGGCATCGACCTCGAGATCGAGCGTCAGCACGCCTTCGTTGCGCCCCCGCAGCATGGCGAGCACCCGGTGGCCCGCCGCGGTGGCCCAGGCCTCGGAATGGGCGAAATAGTCCGAGAACTTGGCGCCCTCGGCCTCCTTGCCTTCGACGACCTTCGCCGAAATACGGCCCACCTGCTTCATGTGCGCGCGCAGCCGGCCGAGCAGGTCGGCATTCTCCGCAAGCCCCTCGGCCACGATGTCGCGCGCCCCTTCGAGCGCCGCCTTCACGTCCGGCACCGCCTCGGAGACATAGGCCTGCGCCAGCTCCGCCGGCACCGCCGCACGGTCGGCGAGGATCGCCTCGGCCAAGGGCCCGAGGCCATTCTCGCGCGCGATCATGGCCTTTGTGCGCCGCTTCGGCTTGTAGGGCAGATAGATGTCCTCGAGCTCGGACTTGGTGGCGGCCTTCACCACCTGCGCCTCGAGCTCGGGCGTGAGCTTGCCCTGATCGCGGATCGAGCCGAGGATCGTCTCGCGCCGCGCCTCGAGCTCGCGCAGATAGGCCAGCCGCTCGGAGAGCGTGCGCAGCTGCGTGTCGTCAAGGCCGCCCGTCGCCTCCTTGCGATAGCGGGCGACGAAGGGCACGGTCGCGCCGCCGTCGAGAAGCTCGATGGCGGCCGCGACCTGATCGGGACGGGCCGCGATCTCGGCGGCGATCAGCGAGGGAATGCGGCGGATGGCGTCGGTGCTCATGGGGTCCGGCTCTGGTCAGTGGGAGGCGGACCATAGTCCCGCCCGCCCGCCAAGGGAAGCACCGCGCACCCGCCCTCCGCGGCTCATTGCTGAAGAGTGCGCAGATACTGCTCGAGTTGAACGAGCCGGATCGGCGTCGGCGTCAGGATCCCGTCGCCGCCGTCGAAGGGCACCGTCTCGCTGTCGAGAAGCGGGCCGAACTCGGGCATCACCCGGTCGCCCGTCTTCGCATAGCCCCAGATCTGCGCCATGACGCGGGTGCCGGGGAAGCGGCCGCCGTTGCGGGCAGAAAGCGTGGTGAGGTCGGCAGGCTTCCGGTCGAGCAGCGCCGCCATTTCGCCGTCGCCGTGGCCCGTGGCGCCGTGGCACCCGGCGCAGAGCACGCTGAAATCCGCGCGCCCCGTGGGCACGCCGGGCGCTGCCACACAGGCCGCAAGCGGCAGCACCGCGAGGGCGATCAAGGCATGTCTCATGGCATCCTCCCTTTCGGGCCAGATGACCACCCCGGCCGGCCGGCGGCCTTGACGCAGATCAGACGACCCGGCCGGCCTCGAGCCGCACCACCCGGTCCATCCGGGCGGCCAGCTCCAGATTGTGGGTGGCGATGAGGGCGGAGAGGCCGGTTCCGCGCACCAGATCCATCAGCACGCCGAACACCTGATCCGAGGTGCCGGGATCAAGGTTGCCCGTGGGCTCGTCGGCCAGAAGCAGCCGCGGGGCGTTGGCGAGCGCCCGGCAGAAGGCCACGCGCTGCTGCTCGCCGCCCGAGAGCGCCGCCGGCCGGTGTCCTTCCCGCGCGCCAACACCGACGCGGCCCAGCAGGTCGCGCGCCCGCGCCTCGGCCCCGCGCCGGGAAACGCCATTGGCCAGTTGCGGCAGCACCACATTCTCGAGCGCGGTGAATTCGGGCAGGAGATGGTGGAACTGGTAGATGAAGCCCACCTCGCGCCGCCGCGTCCCGGTCCGCGCCCGGTCGCCCAGCCCCGCCATCTCGGTCCCGCCGATGGCCACGCGCCCCTCGTCGGGCGTGTCGAGCAGCCCCGCGATATGGAGCAGCGTGGATTTCCCCGCCCCCGAGGGCGCCACCAGCGCCACCACCTCGCCCGTGCCCACCGAGAGCGTGGCGCCCCGCAGCACCGTCACCTCGCCGGGGCGGCCCCGGTTGTAGGCCTTGGTCAGCCCGTCCAGAACCAGCATCTCACTCATAGCGCAGCGCCTCGACCGGGTTCATGCGGGCCGCACGGCGCGCAGGGATCAGCGTGACGAAGAAGGACAGGCCCAGCGACAGCGCCACCGCCGACAAGACATCCGCCCATTGCAGCTTCGCGGGCAGCGCATAGATGCCGCGGATCGAGGGATCCCAGACGCCGCCTCCCGAGAGGTAGTTCACGAGCGAGAAGATCGGATCGATGTAGATCGTGAAGAGACAGCCCAGCGCCACCCCCGCCGCCGTGCCGATCAGCCCGGTCGAGGCGCCGCAGAGGAAGAAGACCCGCAGGATCGAGCCCTCGGTCAGCCCCATGGTGCGCAGGATGCCGATGTCGCGGCCCTTGTTCTTCACCAGCATGATGAGCCCCGAGACGATGTTCATCGAGGCGATCAGCACGAGGATCGACAGGATCACGAACATCACATTGTCCTCGATGGTCAGGGCGCGCAGGAACGAGCCCGCCGAATCGCGCCAGGTCCAGAGCATCGAGCCCTCGCCCGCCGCCTGCATCAGCGCGGGCGCCATCGCATCCACCGCCTCGGGATCCTCGACCATCACCTCGATCTCGTCGGCGAGGCCCTCGCGGTTGAAGTAGCTCTGCGCCTCGGCGAGCGGCATGTAGACCCGGGTGCGGTCGATGTCGTACCGCCCGGCGGTGAAGACATAGACCACCTCGTAGGCCGAGACGCGGGGCGAGGTGCCGAAGGCCGTCTTCACCCCGTCGGGCGAGATCAGCCGCACGCGGTCGCCCACGCTCACTCCCAGCTCCTGCGCCACGCCCGAGCCGAGCGCGATGCCCTCGTCGAAACGCTCGATGTCTCCCACATGCTCGGCCCCGATGCCGATGCGCGGGATGGTGGCAAGGTCGGCCTGCCGCATCCCGAACACCTCGACCCCCGAGGAGGCGCCATTGGCGGTGGCCATCACCTGCCCCTTCACCACCGGCGCCGCCCGCAGCACGCCCGGCACGGCGGCCACGCGCGCGGCCACCGGATCGTAGTCCTCGAAACCGCGGATCAGCTGGCCCGTCTCGGTGATGCGGCCGGCGGAATAGACGGTGACATGGGCATTCGCGCCGAGGATCGTGTCCACGAACTCGGCGCGGAAGCCCGCGCGGACCGAGAGCGTCGCGATCAGCGCGAAGACGGCGAGCGTGATCCCCACGAGGCTGATCCAGGTCATGACCGAGACGCCGCCCTCGGCGCGGCGGGCGCGCAGATAGCGCCAGGCGATCATCCATTCGAAGGCCGCAAAGGGCCGCGTCCGGTCAGCCATCCGTCCATCCTTTCGCGTCCGCCGCGAGGGCCCGCCCCGCCTGCTTTCAGTCTGGCTCAAATATCCTCGGGGGGTCCCGGGGGGCAGACAGCCCCCCGGCGGTTCCGAAGCGCCCTCAGATCCCGGCGTAGATCTGCGCCAGCCGGTCCACCGCGGCGCCCGAGGACATTTCCTCGCTCTCGCCCGTGCGGCGGTTGGTGAGTTCGACCTTGCCCGCCGAAATCCCGCGCGGCCCCACGGTGATCCGCCAGGGCAGGCCGATCAGGTCCATGGTCGCGAATTTCGCCCCCGCCCGCTCGTCCCGGTCGTCGTAGAGCGGCTCGAGCCCCCTGGCCGACAGATCCCGGTAGAGCGCCTCGCAGGCGAGGTCGGTCGAGCTGTCGCCCTGCTTGAGGTTCACGATGCCCGCATGGAAGGGCGTGACGCCCTCGGGCCAGATGATGCCCTTGTCGTCGTGGCTGGCCTCGATGATCGCGCCCAGAAGCCGCGAGACGCCGATCCCGTGCGAGCCCATGTGAACGGGCACCCGGCTGCCGTCGGCGGTCACCACGTTGGCGCCCATCGGCTCGGAATATTTGGTGCCGAAATAGAAGATCTGCCCCACCTCGATCCCGCGCGAGCTGCGGCGGCGCTCTTCGGGGATCTGGCCGAAGACCGCCTCGTCATGGGTCTCGTCGGTCCGCGCATAGGGCGCGGTCCATTCCTTCACGATGGCCTCGCATTCGGCGCGGTCGTCGTAATTCACCACCCGGTCGCCGAACTTCAGGTCGGTGATCGCCGCATCGTAGAACACCTCCGACTCGCCGGTCGAGGCCAGCACGAGGAACTCGTGGGTATTGTCGCCGCCGATCGGGCCCGAGGCCGCGCGCATCGGGATCGCCTGCAGCCCCATCCGCTCGTAGGTGCGCAGGTAGCTCACCATGTGGCGGTTGTAGGCATGGATCGCCGACTCATAGTCCAGATCGAAGTTGTAGCCGTCCTTCATCAGGAACTCGCGGCCCCGCATCACGCCGAAGCGCGGGCGGATCTCGTCGCGGAACTTCCACTGGATGTGGTAGAGCGTCAGCGGCAGGTCCTTGTAGCTCGACACATGGCTGCGGAAGATGTCGGTGATCATCTCCTCGTTCGTGGGCCCGTAGAGCATGTCGCGCTTGTGGCGGTCGGTGATGCGCAGCATCTCCTCGCCGTAATCGTCGTAGCGCCCGCTTTCGCGCCAGAGGTCGGCCGGCTGCAGCGTGGGCATCAGCAGCGGGATGTGACCCGCGCGGATCTGCTCCTCGTGCACGATCTGCTCGATGCGCTTGAGCACCTTGAAGCCGAGCGGCAGCCAGGAATAGATCCCCGCCGCCTGCTGCTTGATCATGCCGGCACGCAGCATGTAGCGGTGGCTGACGATCTGCGCCTCGGAAGGATTCTCCTTCAGGACGGGAAGGAAGTAGCGGCTCAGGCGCATGGGGGCCCCGTGTCTGTTCGGTGGACGTTCGGCAAGGGGTTTAGGCGAGGCAGCGGGGGCAGGCAAGCGCCGCCCGCAGGCGCCCGCGCCCTTCCGCCCGCGCTTTCCGCCGCGGCCGCCCCGCCGGGGCGCGCGCGGACCGGCCCGGACCGGGCCGAAGCCTCCCGCCCGTCCGGGAGCCTGCCTGTTGGGGGCCTGCCCCCGCCCGTCTCTGCGTCGGCGCCTCCCGCCCGCGCTGCTCGGGCGCGGGAGGCCGCGGCACCGGCCGCTTCGGAGCCGCCCCGCCCCGGCCCTGCCGCCCCCCGTTCGGAGGGTCCGCGCCGCCCCGGCGGCGGGGGCCTTCCCGGAGCGGAGGTCTCTCGCGACACCCGCTCCCGCTGGCCGAGCCCTTTCCCTTGCATGAACCGGGGCCATGGGCCATTTCTGCGGGACATCACCGAGGTATCAGGCATGGCCCTTCCGATCAGCGATCAAGCCAAGTGGTGGGGGCTCTCGACCCTCGTGTTCCTGCTCGTGCTCTGGCTGCTGGGCGACGTCATCCTGCCCTTCATCGTCGGCGGCGCCATCGCCTATTTCCTCGATCCGATCGCCGACCGGCTCGAGCGGGCGGGCCTGAGCCGCGTGGCGGCCACGGCCCTCATCTCGGTGGCGATGCTCCTCGTGGTCGTGCTGCTCGTCCTGTCGGTCATTCCGACGCTGGTAAGCCAGCTCACCGCGCTGATCGACGCGGCCCCCACGATCTTCCGCCAGCTCCATTCCTTCCTGCTCGATCATTTCCCGCAGCTCTCGGACGAGACGAGCACGGCGCGCCAGACGCTCCTCTCGATCGGCGACACGATCAAGGAGCGCGGCGGCGAGGTGGCCAATACGCTGCTGACCTCGGCCTACGGCGTCATCAATGCCATGATCTTCATGGTGGTCGTGCCGGTGGTGAGCTTCTACCTGCTGCTCGACTGGGACCCGATGGTGGCCAAGATCGACAGCTGGCTGCCGCGCGACCATGCGCCGACGCTGCGCCGCCTCGCACGCGAGATCGACGAGGTGCTGGCGGGCTTCGTGCGCGGCCAGATCTCGGTCTGCCTCGTGCTCGGCACCTTCTATGCCGTGGCGCTGGCGGCGGTGGGGCTGCAGTTCGGCCTCGTGGTGGGCGCCATCGCGGGGGCCATCACCTTCATTCCCTATGTGGGGGCCCTGATCGGCGGCGCACTGGCCATCGGCCTTGCCCTCTTCCAGTTCTGGGGCGACTGGCTCTCGATCGGGCTCGTGGCGGGGATCTTCGCGCTGGGCCAGTTCCTCGAAGGCAACGTCATCACCCCGCGGCTGGTCGGCGGCTCGGTGGGGCTGCATCCGCTGTGGCTCCTGTTCGCGCTCTCGGCCTTCGGCTCGATCTTCGGCTTCGTGGGGATGCTGGTCGCGGTGCCGGTGGCGGCCGCCATCGGCGTGCTGGCGCGCTTCGGCATAAGGCAATATACGAGCTCGCGCCTCTACCGCGGCACCCATCTGCTGACCCCCGAGGACGAGACGTGAAGGGCCAGCTTGCCTTCGACCTGCCGATCCGCCCGGCGCTGAGCCGCGAGGATTTCTTCATCTCTCCCGCCAATGCGCTCGCGCTGGCGAGCCTCGACGGCTGGCGCGACTGGCCGCGGGGCAAGATGGTGCTGGTGGGGCCGCGGGGCTCGGGCAAGACCCATCTCGCCCATATCTGGGCGGCCCAGGCCGAGGCACGGCTCATTCCCGCCGAGGCGCTCGCGCGGGCCGATCTGCCGGCGCTGGCCGCCGACGGGGCGGTGGCGGTCGAGGATGCCGAGCGGCTGGGCGGCGACCGCGCGGCCGAGGAGGCGCTGTTCCACCTTCACAACCTGATGCTCGAACGCGCGGGCGCGCTTCTCATCACCGCGGCCGGCCCGCCGCGCGACTGGGGACTGGGGCTCGCGGACCTCAAGAGCCGGATGCAGGCCGCCTCCGTCACCCGGCTCGAAGCGCCCGACGACGCGCTCCTCTCGGCCATGCTGGTGAAGCTCTTCACCGACCGGCAGATCGCGGTGCCGGGGATGCTCGTCCCCTGGCTCGTGGCGCGGATGGACCGGTCCTGCGAGGCCGCCCGGGCGCTGGTCGCGGCGCTGGACGCGCGCTCGCTGGCCGAGCGGCGGCCGATCTCGCGCCAGATGGCCGCAGAACTTCTCGGATTGACCGCCACAGACTGAGATCCGTCGCATAACCGTCACAAGAAGCGGGCAAACGGACCCGAACCGAGGCTGAGAGCATGACACCGGCAGATTTCCTGAGAGCCCCCTTCCCCGATCCCGTCACCCTGCCCGAGGAGGAAGTCTCGGGACCGAGGCGCTTCTTCAACCGCGAGCTCAGCTGGCTCGCCTTCAACTGGCGCGTCTTGGACGAGGCCGGCAATCCGCGCGTTCCCCTGCTCGAACGTCTGCGCTTCCTGTCGATCTCGGCCACCAACCTCGACGAATTCTATACGGTGCGCGTCGCGGGCCTGCGGGCGCTCGTCCGGGCGGGCAACCTCATGCTCTCCGAGGACGGGCGGACGCCTGCCGAGCAGCTTCAGCTCATCAACGCCGATGCGCGGCGGCTGATGCAGACCCAGCAGACGGTGTGGAACAAGCTGCGCCGCGAGATGGAGGAGCAGGGGATCTCGATCCTGACCCGCTCGAAGCTCACCGCCCGCGACCTGCGCCACCTCGAGGATCATTTCCTCTCGAAGGTCTTTCCGGTGCTCTCGCCGCTGGCCATCGACCCGGCCCACCCGTTCCCCTTCATCCCGAACACGGGCTTCACGCTCGGGCTCGAACTCGAGCGCATGTCGGACCGCCGCCCGCTTCAGGCCCTGCTGCCGATCCCGCAGCAGATCGCCCGCTTCATCGAGCTGCCGGCGAAGCCCGGCGAGCACCGTTTCCTGCCGCTCGAGGAACTGCTTCTTTTGCATCTGGGGATGCTCTTTCCCGGCTACAGCGAACGCGGGCACTGCGCCTTCCGCGTGCTGCGCGACAGCGACCTCGAGGTCGAGGACGAGGCCGAGGATCTGGTGCGCGAATTCGAGACCGCGCTGAAGCGGCGGCGCCGGGGCGAGGTCATCCGCATGAAGATCTCGGCCGGTGCGCCGAAGGAGCTGCATGCCCTCATCATGGAAGAACTCGGCGTCACCTCGGACGAGGTGATCGAGGTGCGCGGCCTGATCGGCGTGGCCGACCTGAAGGAGCTGGTGATCTCGTCGCGCGCCGATCTGCTCTGGCCCGCCTTCACGCCGCGCGTGCCCGAGCGGCTGGCCGACCACGAGGGCGACATGTTCTCGGCGATCCGGCAGAAGGACATCCTGCTGCATCACCCCTACGAGACCTTCGATCTCGTGATCCGCTTCCTCCAGCAGGCGGCGAGCGATCCGAACGTGCTGGCGATCAAGCAGACGCTCTACCGCACCAGCTGGGACAGCCCCATCGTCTCGGCGCTCTGCGAGGCGGCCGAGGCGGGCAAGTCGGTCACGGCGCTGGTGGAGCTGAAGGCCCGCTTCGACGAAGCCGCCAACATCCGCCAGAGCCGACGTCTGGAACGGGCGGGCGCGCATGTGGTCTATGGCTTCATGCACCTGAAGACCCACGCCAAGATCTCGACCGTGGTCCGGCGCGAGGGCGACAATCTCGTGACCTACACCCACTACGGGACGGGCAACTACCACCCGATCACCGCGCGGGTCTACACGGACCTCTCGTTCTTCACCTGCGATCCGGCCCTCGGGCGGGATGCGACCAAGATCTTCAACTATCTCTCGGGCTACGTTCAGCCTGCGGGGCTCGAGAATGTGGCGATCGCGCCCATCACCCTGCGCGGCCGCCTGCACGAGCTGATCGCGGCCGAGGCCGACCATGCCCGCGCCGGCCGCCCGGCCGAGATCTGGCTCAAGGTCAATTCGATCATCGACCCCGAGCTGATCGACGCGCTCTATGCCGCCAGTCAGGCCGGCGTGAAGATCAGCCTGATCGTGCGCGGGATCTGCGGGCTGCGCCCCGGCGTGAAGGGCCTGTCGGACAATATCCGGGTGAAGTCGGTGGTCGGACGCTTCCTCGAGCACAGCCGCATCGTCTGCTTCGGCAACGGATCGGGCCTGCCCTCGAAGAAGGCGCGGGTGTTCTTCTCCTCGGCCGACTGGATGGGCCGCAACATGGACCGCCGGGTCGAGACGCTGGTCGAGGCGCTGAACCCCACGGTGAAGGCGCAGATCGTGGGGCAGATCATGGCCGCCAACCTCGCCGACGAGTCGCAGAGCTGGCTGCTCCAGCCGAACGGCCGCTATGTCCGTCCGCCGGTCGCGGCCGACGAACCTCTCTTCTCCTGCCACGCCTTCTTCATGGAGAACCCCTCGCTGTCCGGCCGCGGCACGGCCGGCGCCAAGGACGTGCAGCGCCTCGCCACGTTGCGCGACGAGGGGCCGCTGTGAGGCAGAGCCGGCAGACGGCCGGCCGCACCGCGGAGGCGGGTTCGCTTCGGGCGGTCCGGCCCGCGGCCTCCGCATTCGGCATTGACGGAGCCTCCTCAGCCATTACCTTGACCGCAACCAAAGCGGGAGATGTGCCGTGAACGACCTCCCGGATCCGCATGACGAGTTCGGCCCGTTGGGCAGGCCCCTGTTCGAAGACCCGTCGGCCCGCGCGCTCTCGCGCGTGGGGGTTGTGGATGTGGGCTCGAACTCGGTGCGCATGGTCGTCTTCGACGGCGCGGCCCGCAGCCCCGCCTATTTCTTCAACGAGAAGATCATGTGCGGTCTGGGTCAGGGGCTGGCCGAGACCAACCGGCTGAACCCCCGCGGCCGCGAGCGGGCGCTGGCCGCGCTGAAGCGCTTCGCGCTGCTGGCGCGCGGCATGAAGGTCACGCCGATGATGGTCGTCGCCACCGCCGCCGTGCGCGAGGCCGAGGACGGGCCCGAGTTTCAGGCCGAGGTCCTGCGCGAGACCGGCCTCCGGCTCTGGGTGATCGACGGCGACGAGGAGGCGCGGCTCTCGGCGCAGGGCGTGCTTCTGGGCTGGCCCGACGCGCGCGGCATCGTCTGCGACATCGGCGGCAACTCGATGGAACTGGCGCGGATCGGCGACGGCAAGGTCGGCCGCCGCGTGACTTCGCCGCTCGGGCCCTTCCGCCTCCAGCAGGTCAAGGGCACACCCAAGGAGCGGCAGGCCCATATCTCGGGCATCATCAAGGGGCTGAAGGAGACGATCCAGCCCGACCACGACCGGATCTATCTCGTGGGCGGCTCGTGGCGCGTGATCGCCCGCCTCGACATGGAGCGGCGGGGCTATCCGCTGACGGTGCTGCACGAATACCGGATGATGCCGCGCTCGCTGATGGAGACGCTCGACTGGATCGCGGCGGGCGATCTGGCGGCGCTGCGCGTGCGCACCGGCACCTCGCCCGAGCGGATGGAGCTTGTGCCTCTCGCCGTCGAGGTGCTGCGCGAGCTGATCCGCATCTTCCGGCCGAAGGAGATCGACGTCTCCTCCTACGGCATCCGGGAGGGTCTGCTCTACGAGCAGATGCCGCCCCGGCTCCGCGCGCGCGATCCGCTGATCGAGGCCGCGCGCATGGCCGAGGCGACCTCCGCCCGCAGCCCCGGCTTCGGCAAGAAGCTGCACCAGTTCCTCTCGCCGCTCTTCAAGAACGCCCCCCCCGACCGGCAACGCCTCATCCGGGCCGCCTGCCTTCTCCACGACACGACATGGCGCGCCCACCCCGACTACCGCGCCGAAATGTGCTTCGACAACGCGACCCGCGCCAATCTGGGCGGGCTCGATCATCCCGGCCGCGTCTTCCTCGGGCTGGCCCTCCTCCACCGCTACAAGAACTCGCGCTCTGGCTCGCGGCTCGAACCCTTGTTCCGGCTGCTGAGCGAGGAGCAGATCCTCGAGGCGGAGGTGCTGGGCAAGGCCATGCGTTTCGGCTCGATGTTCTCGATCGAGGATCCGAGCACGGCGGGCAGCCTCAAGTTCATGCCGAAGAAGAAGATCCTCGAACTGACGCTGACGCCCGAGGGTGCGGCGCTCTACGGCGAGGTGGCGCAGGCGCGGTTCAAGTCGCTGGCGGCCGCGCTCCATGCGACGCCGCAGGTGAAGACCAGCGGATGATGCAGCTCGACCATGTGGCGATTGCGGCCACCGATCTGGCGGAGGGCACCGCCGCCGTCGAGGCGGCTCTGGGCCTTTCCATGGGGCCGGGCGGCGCCCATCCGCTGATGGCCACGCACAACCGGCTGCTGGGGCTGGGCGACAGCTACCTCGAAGTGATCGCGCCCGACCCGGCGGCGCCGCGCCCGCCCTTCCCGCGCTGGTTCGACCTCGACCGGTTCGAAGGTCGCCCCCGCCCCTCCAACTGGATCCTGCGCTGCGCGGATCTCGACGCGGCGCTGGCGCTTTTGCCCGAGGCGGGCCGCCCGCTGGAGTTGCGCCGCGGGGACCTGCGCTGGCGGATGGCCGTGCCCGAGGACGGGCGGCTGCCGTTCGACAATCTCTTCCCGGCGCTGATCGAATGGCAGGGCAGCCCGCCGTCTCTGCCCGATGCGGGCCTCAGGCTCGCGCGGATCGAGATCCGCCATCCCGAGGCCCCGGCGCTGGCGCGGCGGCTTGCGCCGCTTCTGGCAGACGACCGCGTGGCCTTTCTGGCCGACGAGCTCCCCGCGCTGCGCTTCACGCTGGACGGCCCGCAGGGCCCGCGCCTGCTCGCATGACCCGCACCCCGGAGCTTTCCCGATGATCCGTCCCGCTGTGGCTGCGGATGTGCCCGCCCTGCTTGCGATCTGGAACCCGATCATCCGCGACACGCTGGTGACCTTCAACGCCGAGGAGAAATCGGCCGACGAGCTGCGCACGCTGATCGCGGCGCGGCCCGCGTTCCTCGTGGCGGATCCGGGCGAGGGGCCGGTGGGCTTTGCGAGCTACGCCCAGTTCCGCGGCGGCGTGGGCTACCGGCACACGATGGAGCACACGATCATCCTCGGGCCTGCGGCGCGTGGTCGCGGGCTCGGGCGCGCGCTGATGACGGCGATCGAGGATCATGCGCGGGCGGGCGGCACCCATTCGCTCTTTGCGGGCGTGAGCGCGGGCAATCCCGAGGGCCGCGCCTTCCATGCGGCGATGGGCTTTGCCGAGACGGCGGTGCTGCCGCAGGTGGGCTACAAGTTCGGCCGCTGGCTCGACCTTGTGCTGATGCAGAAATTCCTCTCCTGACACCACCGGATCGGCGGTTTATGCTGGCCTCATGTCGATCTGGACCCGCATCACAGACGCGCTGGCCGCCCTCGCCTCCGGCGAGAGCCTGTCGGCCGTGCTCGACCGCCTGCGCACCCCGCCCGAGCGGTCGGTGGCCTTCACCATTGCCGTGATCGCGCTCGGCGCGAAGATGGCCAAGGCCGACGGGCAGGTGACGCGCGACGAGGTGGCGGCCTTCCGCGAGATCTTCGCGATCCCGCCGGGCGAGGAGGCGAACGCCGCCCGCGTCTTCAACCTCGCGCGGCAGGATGTGGCGGGCTTCGATTCCTATGCCCGCAAGATCAAGGGGATGTTCCGCGGCGACGACCGGATCCTCATCGATCTGATGGAGGGGCTCTTCCACATCTCGGTGGCCGACGGGAGCTATCATCCCGACGAGGACGCCTTCCTGACCGAGGTCGCCCGGATCTTCGGGATCGGCGACCGCTGCTTCCGCGCCCTGCGCGCCCGCTTCGTGAGCGATGCGCCGCGCGACCCCTACGACGTGCTGGGGGTCGAGCATGACGCGCCGATCTCGGAGGTGCGCAGCGCCTGGAAGCAGGCGGTGCGCGACTGCCATCCCGACCGGATGGTGGCCCGCGGCGTGCCGGAAGAGGCGGTGAGGCTCGCCGAGCGGCGGCTGGTCGACATCAACCGCGCCTGGGAGGAGATCAGCGCGAAGCAGGCGGCCTGAATGGCCCGCCCGCTGCGCATCGCCACCTACAATGTCGAATGGTTCAACGGGCTCTTCGACGACCACGGGCGGCTCAGGACCGACAACGAACTGTCGGGCCGCTACGAGATCACCCGCCGCAACCAGATCGAATCGCTGGGCATCGTCTTCACCGCCCTCGATGCCGACGCGATCATGGTCATCGAGGCGCCGAACCAGAGCCGGCGCCGCTCGACGGTGAAGGCGCTCGAGACCTTCGCGCGCACCTTCGGCCTGCGCGCCTCGCGCGCCGTCTTGGGCTTTCCCAGCGAGACCGAGCAGGAGATCGCGCTCCTCTACGACCCCTCGCGCATCGAGGCCCATCACGATCCGCAGTCGAGCGCCAGGGCGCCCCGGTTCGACGAGGTGTTCCGCTTCGACATAGACGTGGATGCCACGCCCGAGGCCATCCGCTTCTCCAAGCCGCCGCTCGAGCTTGCGCTCAGGGCCGACGGCCATCCGCTGCGGGTGATCGGCGTCCATGCCAAGTCCAAGGCCCCGCACGGCGCGCGCAACCCGGCCGAGGCGGTGCGGATCGGCATTCAGAACCGCCGCCAGCAGCTGGCCGAATGCGTCTGGCTGCGCAGGCGGGTGGCGGGCCTCCTCGCGCGGCACCAGAGCGTGATGGTGATGGGCGATTTCAACGACGGCCCCGGTCTCGACGAATATGAGAAGCTCTTCGGCCGGTCGGGGATCGAGATCGTCCTCGGGCTCGAGGAGCCTCCCGAGTTGCGCCTGCACGAGCCCCACGCGCGCATGGCGCTCACGCAGCGGGTGGGCATCCAGCCCAGCTCGGCCCGCTTCTGGCTCGCCCCGGAACAGCAGTATTTCGAGGCCCTGCTCGACTTCATCATGGTCTCGGCCGATCTGGCGGCGAAATCGCCCCGCTGGCGGATCTGGCACCCGCTGAACGATCCGAACTGCTTTCGCACCCCCGAATTGCAGCAGGCCCTCCTCGCAGCCTCGGACCATTTCCCGGTCACGCTCGACATCGACCTCTGACGCCTCCCGGCGCTGCGCTCTAGGCCAGGAGGTCTTCGCCGGCAAAGCCTCCTCGACCGTGCCCCTCCCCGGCGGCGCATCCGCGGCGAGAGGACGATTCCGTCGCCCCCGCCCCTATCGGGCGCGCGACCCCGGCAAGCCGGATTGCGCCCGGCCACCTCCCGCGCCCCGCGACGCGCAGCCGCTGCGATCCGGCGGGCCTTGCGCGCGGGGCGGGAAAGACGGAAGGTGCGGGCGACGGTTCCCGGAGGAAGCTCCGGGCGAAGAGGGAATGCGGTGCGGGCCTGACAGGCCCCAAGCCGCGACTGCCCCCGCAACTGTAGGCGGCGAGCGCGTCCCATCATGCCCACTGGCCCAGGACAGGCCGGGAAGGGCGGGACAAGCCCAGACCCGCGAGTCAGGAGACCTGCCGTCGACGGACCTGTAACAGCCGGGCGGGGTGTCCCGGGCGCAGGGCGCGTGCGCACGGGCGCCGCCCCTCCGCCTGCCCGCTCCCAAGATGCGCGGAGGGCGCGATGATCGTGACGCGGAACGGACGGACCTACAGCCTCACCGAATGCCGACACCGGAAGGAACCCTGCCTGAAGGGCCTCGCGGTGGTCGAGCATCTGGCCAGCTCGGCCCGATGCACCCAAGGGCTCATGGGACCCGACTTCGAAATGCAGGGCTGCGTGCGGCTCACGGGCTGCATCCGGCCCTGCACGGCGCTCTTCCGGCTAACGGCGGGCGGGCTCCAGCTCTTCTGCGACCTCGAGCCCGGAGACTGGTCGCCGGGCCTCGTGCGGCTGGCCGAGATGATCGAGGGCGGCGGCTCCTTCACCGGCACGCTGCCTGCCGAACCCGCGGCCATGGTGCTCGCCTCGGCGCCGGAGCCCGCGCCCGAGCGCGCCGCCCCGGCCCGCCCGCTCCCGCGGGAGGCGGCACTGCATTGACGCTGGCGGCGGGCCTCAGGGCGCCTGCGGAGGCGATCCGCCGGGCGCGGGTGGCGGGCCATCTGGGCGAGTTCCTGCAGGGCCGCCTCGGGCCCGACGGGCCGCTCGCGCTGGTGACCCTGCCCTGCCCCGGCCTCGGCGCCGAGGCGATCCGGGCGCCGGGTCCGCTGGCCCTCGACCAGCCCGGGGCGCAGATGCTGACGCTGCCCGCGCTCTGCGACCTGCTGGCCTCTGGCGGAGCCGCGCCGGACGGCCGCTTCCGCCTGACGCTCGACCTGCCGCCGGGCGGCGGGGCGGGCGCCTCGACCGCGGCGCGGGTGGCGCTCCTCCATGCGGCAGGCGTGACCGATCCGGCCACCGTTGCCCGCGCCTGCCTCGCCTCGGAAGGAGCGAGCGATCCGCTGATGTTCGACCGGCCCGAGCGGCTGCTCTGGGCCTCGCGCGAGGGGCGGGTGCTGGCAGAGCTGCCGCCCCTGCCGCCGATGGAGCTGGTGGGCGGCTTCTTCGGTCCCGCCCGGCGCACCGATCCGGCCGATCTCGCCTTCCCCGACATCTCGGACCTTCTCGAGGGCTGGGGCGCGGCCGACCTCGCGGGCGTGGCGCGCCGCGCGAGCCTCTCGGCCGCGCGCTGCCTTCAGCTGCGCGGCCCGGCGGAGGATCCGACCGCGGCCTTGGCCCACGGTCTCGGCGCGCTCGGCTGGGCCATCGGCCACACCGGCCCCGCCCGCGCGCTGATCTTCCCGCCGGGCGCCGTTCCGCGCGGGGCGGCCGGGGCATTGCGGGCCGCGGGCTTTTCCCGCATCACGCGCTTCCGCATCGGCGGAGCCTGAGGAGGGACCATGCGCGATCACGGCGGCAATCTCGACAGCGCGGCGGCGCTCTTTGGCGGGGCGGTCGAGGACTGGCTCGACCTCTCGACGGGGATCAACCGGGTGCCCTATCCGATGCCGCGCCTGCCCGCCCGCGCGCTGACCGCCCTGCCCGATGCAGCGGCCGAGGCGCGCCTTCTGGCCGCGGCGCGCGTGGCCTTCCGCACAGAGGCGCCGATGCTGGCCGTGGCCGGGGCACAGGCGGCGATCCAGCTCGTGCCGCGGCTCACCCCGCCCGGACGGGCGCGCGTCCTTGGCCCCACCTACAACGAACATGCGGCAAGCCTCCGCGCCGCGGGCTGGCAGGTCGAGGAGGTGAGCGAGCTTGCGGCGCTCGAAGGCGCCGATCTCGCCGTGCTCGTCAATCCGAACAACCCCGACGGCCGCCGCCACCCGCCCGAAACCCTCCGGGCGCTCCTGCCCCGCGTGGGCCGGCTTCTGGTGGACGAAAGCTTCGGCGATCCGCTGCCCGATCTGTCGCTCGCTCCCGAGGCCGGCGTGCCGGGGCATCTGGTGCTGCGCTCCTTCGGCAAGTTCTACGGGCTGGCGGGGCTGCGGCTGGGCTTCGTGCTGGGAAGTGCAGAGGATGTGGCGGCGCTGGCGCGGATGGCGGGGCCGTGGGCGGTCTCGGGCCCGGCCATCGCCGCGGGAACCGTGGCCCTGGCCGACCGAGATTGGGCGGAGACCACGACCGCGCGGCTCGAGGCCGAGGGGCCGCGGCTCGATGCGCTGGCCGCCCGGATGGGCTGGCGGCTGGCGGGCGGGGCGCATCTCTTCCGGCTCTACGACACGCCGGATGCCCGTGCGGCGCAGGATCACCTCGCCCGCGCCCGGATCTGGAGCCGGATCTTCCCCTGGTCGGACCGGCTGATCCGCCTCGGCCTGCCGGGTGGCGAAGCGGAATGGGCGCGCCTCGACGCGGCCTTCGGCGAAGGGATGCGGTAGAGGGCCGCTCCGGGAACGGGCCCATCTCCCCATGGACGCCGCGCCGCAGGCTGCCTCCGCCCGGGCCTCAGCCCTCCGGTGTGCCGCCCGAGAAGTTGCGATAGAGGAAGCGGTCGGCCCCCGCCTCCGCCTCGGCCCCCGCGAGCGAGAAGAGCTGCGCATGGAGCGGCGACTTGGCGCAAGCCGGGTCGGTGGCCGCCGCATCGCCCGCCAGCGCGAAGGCCTGACAGCGGCAGCCGCCGAAATCCTCCTCGGCATGGATGCAGGACCGGCAGGGCTCCTGCATCCAGCCGGTGCCGCGGTAGAGGTTCAGCGCCTCGGACCGCTGCCAGATCTCGGCCAGCGGCGCCTCGCGCACCGAATCGAACCGGAGCCCGGTGATCGTCTCGGCGGCGTGGCAGGGCAACACCTTGCCCGAGGGCGAGATGTTGAAGAACTGCCGCCCCCAGCCGCCCATGCAGGTCTTGGGCCGCACCGCGTAATAGTCCGGGATCACGTAGTCGATGGCGAGCACGCCCGAGAGCCGCGCCTGCGCCTCCTCGACGATCCGCGTCGCCTCGTCGAGTTGCGCGAGCGTCGGCATCAACGCCGCGCGGTTCTTCAGCGCCCAGCCGTAATACTGCACATGCGCCACCTCGAGCCGCTGCGCGCCCATCTCGACCGCCATCTCGACGATGCGCGGCAGTTCGTCGAGGTTCTGGCGGTGCATCACGGCGTTGAGCGTGAGCGCCATCCCCTCGGCACGCACCCAAGCGGCGGCCTCGATCTTCTTCGCATGGCCGCCGCGGAAGCCGCCGATCCGCTCGGCCACCGGCGCGCTTGCGCCCTGCAGGCTCACCTGCACATGGGCAAGCCCGGCCTCGGCCAGTTCGGCCACCTTGGCGCGGGTGAACATCACCGCCGAAGTGATGAGGTTGGTGTAGAGCCCCGCCCGGTCGGCATGGGCCACGAGCGCGACCAGATCGCGCCGCACCAGCGGCTCGCCGCCCGAGAAATGGATCTGCAGGACGCCGAGCGCCGCCAGCTCGCCGATCACCCGCTGCCAGTCCTCGGTCGAGAGCTCGCGGCTCGCGGCCTCCAGCTCCACCGGGTTCGAGCAGTAGGGGCATTGCAGCGGGCAGCGGTGGGTGAGCTCGGCCAGCACCGCCATCGGCAGCGCAGGCGCGGTCGGGGCGGCCGGTGCGGGCGCGGCGAAGGCGTGGTCGTCCATCACGCGGCCTCCCGGTCGATCAGATAGCCGCGGTCGGCCAGATCCTGCAGCAACGCCAGCACCTCGCGCGCGATGACGCCGGGCTCGGCCACATATTTCCGCTCGAAAAGCGCCGTCAGCCCCGCTACCGTCTCCTGCCCGTCGCAGGCCTGCAGGATCTCGACGCAGATCTCGTCGGGCGTCATCACCCGCTCGGGCACCAGAAGCACCCAGTGCTGGCGGCTCTGGTCGAAGCGCAGCCGGGCATGACGGGCGAGCTGCGGCACGCTTTCGGGCGAAAGCTCGAGGCGGCTCATCGCATCTCCTCCGGCACGAAGGCGCCGGGCGGGACATGGCCCAGCACATAGGCATGGTGGAGCGCGTCGAGCTGGGTCCAGAGCACCTGCGTCTTGAAGATCAGAGCGTTGCACACCGCCGCGCGCTCCTCGGGCGTGCGGGCATGATCGCGGACATAGCGCAGCGCATAGTCGGCGTCGCGCGGAGCCTGCGTCAGGCGGCGCTGGAAATAGGCCATGACGGTCGGATTGATGAAATCGTAATGCGACAGCATCCCCGAGATCCGGGTGGCATGGATGTTCGGCGCGAAGAGCTCGGTCAGGCAGGAGGCGATGGCCTCGAGCGGCGAGCGGTCGCGGACGAAATGGACGTAAGCCTCGACCGCAAAGCGGGTGGCGGGCAGGATGCCCTCGGTCGATTCCACATAGGCCCGGTCGAGCCCCAGCCCGTCCGTCAGGATCAGCCAGCGGTCGATCCCGCCCTCGGCCCCCTCGGCGCCGTCGTGATCCTCGAGCCGGTGGCGCCACTCGATGCGCGTGGCGCGGTCGCGGAAGCGCGAGATCACCACCGCATCCTTCACCGGGATCGTGCACTGGTAATAGTAGCGGTTCAGCGCCCAGGCCTGCACCTGACCCTTGGTGAGCTCGCCCCCGTGCAGCATGTGGTGGAACGGGTGGCGGTCGTGGTAGCGGGCCGCGCCGATCTCGCGCAGCCGCTCTTCCATGGCGTCGGCGCTTTCCAGCGGGCGGGCGGGCGACAGGCTCGTGCTCAGGTCGAGACTCATGCGACGAACTCCATTCCGGGGGCGGGAACACACCAACCGGCACGCTCGGCCTCGGCGCGCTCCGGCGAACCGGGCATCAGGACCGGGTTCGAATTGTTGATGTGGACGAAGACCTTGCGCGAAATGCCCAGAGGATCGAGCGCGGCCATCGCGCCCGCGGGCCCGCTCATCGAGATATGGCCCATGCGCCGCCCGGTCTTCTGCGACAGGCCCGCGCGGATCATCTCGTCATCCTGCCAGAGCGTGCCGTCGAAGAAGACGAGATCCGCCCCGGCGAGCCGGTCCGCCAGCGCGGGCGTGACCTCGGCGCAGCCGGGCAGGATGAAGGCGCGGCGGCCGCCGGCAGACAGCTCGAGCCCGATGCTGTCGCCTTCCGCCGCCCCCTCCTCCTCGCGCCAGAGCGCGGGCTTGCCGGGCACAGCGAAGCTCCGCACCGTGAGGCCGGAGGCGCGTCCGCAGGCCAGCACGGGCTCGAAGGGCGTCTCGGGCCGCATCGGGCGGCGCGGCACGATCTCGGGGCGCAGGACGCCGAAGATCGGGTTCGCGGCCAGCACCTCCAGCACGTCCGGATGGGCATGGATGGCGAAGGGCCAGCCCTCGCGCAGGGTCAGCAGCCCTGCCACCGCATCGACCTCGGCATTGGTGAGGATCACGCCCGCGATGGGCGAATGGCGCAGCCCATGGCGCGGATGCAGGGCCGGAGTGTCGAGGATCTGCTGGCGCAGATCGGGCGAGGCATTGACGAGAAACCAGCTCTCGCCGTCCGCGCTGGCCGCGAGCGCGCACTGGCCGTTGCGGAGCGCAGGCTCCGCGCGCGCGGCGCGGCAGCCCGCGCAGTTGCAGTTCCATTGCGGCAGGCCGCCGCCTGCTGCGGAGCCGAGGACGATGATCCGAAGCATCGCAGCAGGCTCCACTCGTTACTTGCGCTTGGCGCAGGAATACATGTTGATTTCCATCCCCACCGGGGTCTCGTCGTAACGCGGGGTCTTCCAGGCCATGGGATCTCCTCCTCCGTGATGGCGCCGCTCCGGGGCGGCTCCTTCGACTATCGGGGCTGCGTCAAATGGTCGCCAGCTATGGAGAGGATAGGCGCCGCCTATTGCGGCAGCGCAGCGGAAACCATGCTGCGGCAACAGCTTATCCGCCCCCCCCGGACTGGCGCCGAGGGCGGATGGCGGGGCTGGCGGCACAGGAGCGCAGGCCCCTGCGAGGCAGAGGCAGGGTCGCGTCAGGGCCGGGAGAGCAGGGCCGGCAGCGGCTCGATCGGGGGCAGCCGCATGGCGCTGCCTGCCGCCTGCAGCGCCGCGACGACGGCCGCGTGCCGGCCGGTCCGGTGCTGCGCAGGCTGGATCAGCGCCACGATCCGGCGCGGCTCGAGCCCCGCATGATAGAGCCGCACGCCCGGCGACGGCCCCACCGACAGCGCCGGCACGATGCAGATGCCGAGCCCCGCGCGCACCATCGAGAGCGCGGTCTCGAAGCTCCTGACCCGCGCCGTCATCCGGTTCTGCGGCAGCATGTCCGAGAACCAGCTCTCGATCCGGCGGCTGTGCTGGGTGCCGAAGGCGATCTGGATCGAGGCGCCGAGGATCGCCTGCGCCTCGGGGGCCAGATCCTCGATCCGCGCCACACAGCCGAGGTCGAGCGACTCGGGCACCGCGAGCACGGTCGGATCGGCCATGATCGGGATCTGGAGAAAGCCGGTGCTCGCCTCCGAGATCGAGTTGGCGGCGAGAAGCCCGATGTCCGCCTGCCGCGAATAGAGCATCTCGAGCACATCCGCGGGCGCGCCTTCCAGCAGGTCGCATTCGGCGGTGCCGTCGAGATCCATGTGCCGCAGCGCCTCGGGCAGGATCGTCCGCAGGAGCGATTCGACCCCTGCGAGGCGCAGCGGATGGCGCTGGCCGCTGCCATAGGCGGCGAGCGTGTCCTCCAGATCCTGCATCCCGCGCAGCACGGGCTCGGCCTTGCGCAGCATCAGGACGCCCGCCTCGGTCAGGATCATCCGGTTCGACCGGCGCACGAAGAGCGGATAGCCGAGGCTCTGCTCGAGCCCGATGATCTGCTGCGACAGCGAGGGCTGCGTGATGCCCAGAAGCTTCGCGGCCCCGGTCAGCGACTGCGACTGCGCCACGGCCCAGAAGGCCTTCAGCTTGCGGAAGGTCAGTTCCGGCCCCGCCTGCACCCCGACCCGGAGATCGGAGGGGGCAGGCTCCTCGCGCACGGCCTTCTGCATGTCCGGTCCTCCCTCCCGTCGGGCCAGAGTGGCAGCGGCGGGCCCCGGCGTCTGCCCCGACGAAGGGTGGAGGCCGCTCCCCGGAACTCTTCGGCGGCCGGCAGGGCACAGGCTCCTGACAGCAGGGCCTCCGAACTGCGCCTGCCGCGTCCGGGCCGCGCGGCATGCGGACATCGACCGCGCCTCTCCTGTGCCGTGTCCGGGCCTCCCGGCATCCACGTCGGCTTGCCCGGTCCGCAGGCGAGGCCTCGGGAGCGTGCGGTTCCTCGGCCGCCGGAGGAGATGCCCTCGCGGTCAGCTGTCGAGGCGGCGGCGATGCTCCGCCTCCTGCGCCGCCACGTCGGGGGGCAGCGCGTCGCCGAAATCCTCCATCTCGTAGAGAGGCCGGATCTCGATGTCTGAGGGGCCGGGCATCGGATTGGGGCAGCGCTTCACCCAGTCGATCGCCTCCTCGAGATCGCGCACCTCCCAGAGCCAGAAGCCCGCGACCAGCTCCTCGGCCGGGCCGAAGGGGCCGGGTGTGACGCTGCGGGACTTGCCGTCGAATCGCACGCGCGCCCCGTGGGCCGAGGGCTTCAGCCCGTCGCCCGCCTTCAGGATGCCGGCGGCCATCAGCTCTTCGTTGAAGCGGCCCATGGCCTCGAACATCTCGGGTTCGGGCATCAGGCCCGCCTCGCTGTCTCCGGTTGCCTTCACCATGACGATGACGCGCATGGCCCTCTCCTCCCCTGCTGCACGGAAACAGCATCGGGGCACGGCGGCCTCTGGCCTAGCCTTTTCTCGCGGCGCATCCGATCTTGGCAAATCGCGGCCGACCGGCGAGAACCGGGGGGGCAAGAGGATGCCCGAAGGAGACGCCCATGCCCGCCGTGATGATCCAGGGAACGGGCTCGGACGTGGGCAAGTCGCTGCTGGTGGCCGGGCTCTGCCGGGCCGCGCGGCGCCGGGGCCTGTCGGTCGCGCCCTTCAAGCCGCAGAACATGTCGAACAACGCGGCCGTCACCGCCGACGGCGGCGAGATCGGGCGGGCGCAGGCCCTGCAGGCGCGCGCCTCCGGGCTCGAGCCGCTGACCGACATGAATCCGGTGCTGCTGAAGCCCGAGAGCGATCACGGCTCGCAGGTGATCGTGCAGGGCCGCCGCGTCGGCACGCTGCGCGCCCGCGACTGGTTCGAGCGCAAGCCCGCGCTGATGGCGCCCGTGCTCGAGAGCTTCGCGCGGCTGACGGCGGCGCACGATCTGGTGATCGTCGAGGGGGCGGGCAGCCCGGCCGAGGTGAACCTGCGCCGGGGCGACATCGCCAACATGGGCTTCGCGCGCACGGCCGGGGTGCCCGTGGTGCTCGCGGGCGACATCGACCGCGGCGGCGTGATCGCCCAGCTTGTCGGCACGCAGGCGGTGATCGATCCCGAGGATGCCGCCATGATCGCGGGCTTCCTCGTGAACAAGTTCCGCGGCGACGTGCGGCTCTTCGATGAGGGCTACCGGCTGATCGAGGCCCGCACCGGCTGGCGCGGCTATGGCGTGGTGCCCTTCTTCCCCGAGGCGGCTCTCCTGCCTGCCGAGGATGCGCTGGATCTGGGGCGCCCCACCGGGCAGGGCGCGCTGACGGTCGCATGGCTCGCCTTCTCGCGCGTGGCCAATTTCGACGATCTCGACCCGCTGAAGCAGGAGCCGGGGCTGACCGTGCGGATGGTGCGCCCGGGCCAGCCCATCCCGGCCGAGGCCGATCTCGTGATCCTGCCGGGCACGAAATCGACGCGGGGCGATCTGGCCTTCCTGCGGGCGCAGGGGTGGGACGTGGATCTGCGCGCGCACCATCGCCGCGGCGGGCGGGTGCTGGGGATCTGCGGCGGCTACCAGATGCTCGGGCGGAGCGTGGCCGACCCCGAGGGTCTGGAGGGCGCGCCGGGCGTGACCGAGGGGCTGGGGCTTCTCGACGTCGAGACGGTGATGCATCCCGACAAGCGGCTCACCCGCGTGGCGGGGCGGCACCGGGCCAGCGGGGCCGAGCTCACCGGCTACGAGATCCATATCGGCGCGACCGAGGGCCCCGACTGCGCCCGCCCCTTCGCCGAGATCGAGGGCCGCCCGGAAGGGGCCACCTCGGCCGACGGACGGGTGGTCGGCAGCTACCTCCATGGCATGTTCGGCGCCGATGGCTTCCGGCGCGCCTTCCTCGAGAGCCTCGGGGCCGCGACCTCGGATCTCGCCTACGATGCGCGGGTCGAGACGGTGCTCGACGCGCTCGCGGACCATCTCGAGACCCATGTCGATGTGGCGGGGCTGCTGGCGCTCGCCCGCTGAGACGCCGGCGCGCCTCTGGCACGCGGCCGCCGCCGCCCTATATCTGGCGCATGACCCGGATCGTAGCCACCCTCGCCCTCTGCCTCTTCCTCACGCCCGCTCAGGCGGAGGACGCGCCGGCGCCCGACAAGGACGGGGATGTGGGCGAAGGGTTCAGCCTGCTGAACGAGGGGGCGAAGCTGCTTTTCCGCGGGCTGATGGACGAGATGGAGCCCGCCATGCGCGACATGGGCGAGGCGATGGGCGATCTGCAGCCCGCGCTGCGCGACCTGCTGGCAAAGGTGGACGATCTGCGCAACTACGAGGCGCCCGAGCGGCTGCCGAACGGCGACATCCTGATCCGCCGCAAAGCCGATGCGCCACCCCTGCCCGAGGAGACGCCCGCGCCGAAGCCCGACGCGCCCTCCGCGGACGCGCCCGGCATCGAGCTCTGATCAGCCCTTCGCGCGCACCTTCTGCAGAAGCGGCATGACCTCGGACATGTCCGGCCCGTGGGCCTGCCCGGTCAGCGCCTTCCGCAGCGGCATGAAGAGACCCTTGCCCTTGCGGCCCGTGGCTTCCTTCACCGCGGCAGTGAACTGCGCCCAGCTCTCGGGCCCGTAGGGCGGCGGAGGCAGAAGGGTCATGGCCTGACGGATGAAATCCTCATCCTCGGGGTCGATCTGCGGCTCGGCCCCTTCCGAGAAGAGCGTCCACCAGCCGCCCAGATCCTCCAGCACGCCGATATTGTCCTTGGCCACCCGCCAGAAGGGTTCGGCCAGATCGTCCGGCACGCCCAGCGCGGCGATGCGGCCGCGGACGGCCTCGAACGGCAGGCCCTGCACATAGTGGCGGGTCAGCGGGAACAGGTCTTCGGCATCGAACTTGGTCGGCGCCGCGCCGAAGGTGCCCACGTCGAAGCCCGCCAGAAGCTCCTCATGCGTGCGGAAAAGCTCGACCGGCTGCGACGAGCCGAGACGCGCCATCAGCGACAGGAGCGCCATCGGCTCCACCCCCCGCGCGCGCAGGTCGCGTAGGCTGAGCGTGCCCAGCCGCTTCGAGAGCGCCTCGCCCTGCGCCCCGGTCAGCAGCGAATGGTGCGCGAAGGAGGGCGGCGTGCCGCCCAGCGCCTGCATGATCTGGATCTGCGTGGCCGTGTTCGTCACATGGTCGCCGCCGCGGACGATGAAGGTCACGCCCATGTCGATGTCATCGACCGAGGAGGCGAAGGTATAGAGCACCTGCCCGTCGGCCCGGATCAGCACCGGATCCGACACCGAGGCCGCATCGATCGAGATCGGGCCGAGGATGCCGTCCGTCCATTCGATCCGCTCCTGATCGAGCAGGAAGCGCCAGTAGCCGCCGCGCTCCTCGCGCAGACGCGCACGCTCCTCGTCCGAGAGCTTCAGCGCGGCGCGGTCGTAGACCGGCGGCTTGCCCATGTTGAGCAGCTTCTTGCGCTTGAGGTCAAGCTCGGTCGGGCTCTCGAAACATTCGTAGAAGCGGCCCGCCCGGCGCAGCTCGTCGGCGGCCTCCGCGTAACGGTCCAGCCGGTCGGACTGCCGCTCGAGCCGGTCCCAGGTCAGGCCCAGCCACTCGAGATCCTCCATGATCCCGTCGGAATATTCCTGCTTCGACCGCTCGCGGTCGGTATCGTCCAGACGCAGGATGAAGGTGCCGCCGGACTTGCGGGCGATGGCCCAGTTCATCAGCGCGGTGCGGAGATTGCCCACATGGATGTAGCCAGTGGGCGACGGAGCGAAACGGGTAACGGTGGTCATCGGCGGCTCTCCTGATCCCGCTCCTGTTTCACAAGGCGGCGCGATTGTCCAGTTCGGGCCATCGACCGCAGGCGGCAAGGCAGCCTTGCCCGCCGCGGGCAGCTCGTGCGGAGGCACCTTGCCAAGCGCGGCGCACCAGTGCGCCGGCGCTCCGGCCGGCGCGGCGCGGAAGCTCATCCCGGCATCGGCGCCGCCCGCCCGCGAGGAGGCGGACGACGAGCCGTTCCTCCCCTGAGCCTCGCCGCAACGCTCCACCCGACCCGCCCCGAGAGCACGCTTCCCCGGCCGCTCCGCCCAGCCTATGGTTCAGGCATGACACACGATCTTGCCCAGGCTACCGCTCCCGACCTCGACCTCATCGAACGGCTCGCCTGCGAGGCGGTCGAGGCCCTGCCCGCCGCCTACCGCGCACCGGCCGCCGCGGTCCTCCTGCGCGTGGCCGACCTGCCGCCCGACGACATCCTCGACGAGATGGAGATCGACGATCCCTACGAGCTGACCGGCCTCTACGAGGGCGTGCCTCTCCCCGAAAAATCGGTGATGGACCAGCCCGTGCAGCCCGACGCGATCTGGCTCTTCCGGCGGCCGATCCTCGACGAATGGGTGGCGCGGGGCGATGTCACGCTGCGCGAGCTGGTGACGCATGTGATGATCCACGAACTCGCCCACCATTTCGGCTGGTCCGACGAGGATATCGCCTCCATCGATCCGTGGTGGGAATAGGGCCCCTCCCGATCACCTTTGCGTCAGAAGCGCTGTCAGCGGCCTGCGCGCCTCTATGATGAGCCATCACCGAGACAAACCCGGAGGATGCCGATGACCATGACGCGCCGAAACGCCCTTCTGGCCGGAGCCGCCCTGCCGCTCGTCCCTGCCTTCGCCGCCCGCCCCGTCCTTGCCGCGGCCGAAAAGCAGGGCGCGGCCACGCCGCCGTTCCGCCGCTACGCTCTCGGCAGCTTCGAGGTCACGCCGCTTCTCGCCGGCACCCGCGTGCAGGAGGGCCCGAAGGAGATCTTCGCGGCCAATGTCCCGCAGGAGGAATTCGAGGCCGCCGCCCGCGCGGCCTTCCTGCCGACCGACCGGGCGCAGGGCTTCTTCACCCCCACCCTCGTCAACACCGGCTCCGAGCTGATCCTCTTCGACACGGGCCTTGCGCCCGAGGGCATCGTGGCCGCGCTCGAGGCCGCGGGCCATGCGCCCGACGCGGTGGATGTCGTGGTCATCACCCACATGCATGGCGACCATATCGGCGGGCTGATGGAGGGCGACACGCCCACCTTCGCCAAGGCGCGCTACGTCACGGGCCAGGTGGAAAACGACCATTGGTCGGCGCAGGGCAACGAAGGCTACGAGAGCAAGGTGCGCCCGCTCCTCGACAGGATGACCTTCGTGGCGGGCGGCGACGAGGTGGCTCCGGGCATCACGGCGGTCGAGGCCTTCGGCCACACGCCCGGCCACATGGCCTGGCGGCTCGAGAGCGAGGGGCAGGCGCTGATGCTGACGGCCGATGCGGCGAACCATTACGCCTTCTCGCTCGGCCATCCCGACTGGGAGGTGCGCTTCGACATGGACAAGGCCGCGGCCGCCGCTACCCGGCGCGCCCTCTTCGGCCGGATCGCCGAAGAGCGCATCCCCTTCATCGGCTACCACATGCCCTTCCCGGCCATCGGCTTCGTCGAAACGACCGACGAGGGCTTCCGCTTCGTGCCCGAGAGCTACCAGCTGATGCTGAACGGCTGAGGGCACGGGGGGGAAGCGCTGCCGCGCACGGCCCTCCGTGCCCCGCGGCATCCCCTTTCCCCCCGGCACTCGGGGCCATCTCCCCCGCGCAGGCTCCGGCCTGCAGATGGCGCATCGTCAACCGAGAGGCTCGGCTGCAGGCAGCGCCGACGGAGGACCCGATCCGCAAGCGGCCATCCACGCCTTCTCCGAAAGCCGCGCCCGGCGGCCGAAGGCTCGTCAATCCAGCCGGAAGGTCTTGTCGCGGCTCGTGGCCCCCCGCACCAGCGTGAGGCGGCTCTTGGCCACGCCCAGCGCCTTGGCCAGCGCCTCGGTCACGGCGCGGTTGGCCTTGCCGTCCTCGGGCACGCAGGTGACGTGCACCCGCACCACGCCCTCCTGCAGCTCGACCTTCGCCCGCGCGGCGCGGGGCGTCACCCGCACCGCGAAGGGCACGCCCGGCCGGGCCAGATCGGCCAATGCGGGTCCCTCGTCCATCGCTTCCCCCTTGCGCGAGCCTTAGCGCGGACGCAGGCTCGGCGCAAACGGAGGACGGCATGGCCACGGGCTTCTTCTGGGACGAGCGGTGCTTCTGGCACCACGGCGGGAATTACGCCCTGACGCTGCCGGTGGGCGGCCTCGTCCAGCCGGGAGGCGGCCTGCCCGAAAGCCCCGAGACCAAGCGACGGCTGAAGAACCTGCTCGATGTCACCGGCCTCGCGGGCGCGCTCCGGATGCAGGGCGCCCCGCCCGCTTCCGAGGAGGAGTTGCGCCGCGTCCATCCCGCCGCCTACCTGACCGCGTTCAAGGCGCTCTCCGACCGCGGCGGCGGCGAGCTCGGCCTGCGCAGCCCCTTCGGCCGCGACGGCTACGAGACGGCGGCCCTCTCGGCGGGCCTCGCCACGGCGGCGCTCCGCGAGGTGCTGCGGGGCCGCCTCGCCAATGCCTATGCGCTGAGCCGCCCGCCGGGGCACCATTGCCTGCCCGACTGGCCGAACGGCTTCTGCCTCCTCGCCAATATCGCCATCGCGGTCGAGGCGGCCCTGGCCGAGCAGCGGGCGGAGCGGATCGCAGTGGTGGACTGGGACGTGCATCACGGCAACGGGACCGAGGCGATCTTCCTCTCCCGCCCCGAGGTCCTGACCGTCTCGCTGCACCAGGAGCGGAACTATCCGCTCGACACCGGCGGGGCGGAGGTGCGCGGCGAGGGTCCGGGGCACGGCGCGAACCTCAACATCCCGCTGCCGCCCGGCACCGGACACCGCGGCTATCTCGAGGCCATGGACCGGCTGGTGCTGCCCGCGCTCCGCCGTCACCGGCCCGACGCGATCGTGGTGGCCTGCGGCTTCGACGCCTCGGCCATGGATCCTCTCGGCCGCATGATGGCGTCGGCCGACACCTTCCGGGAGATGACGCGGAGGATGAAGGAAGCTGCGGCCGACCTCTGTGAAGGGCGGCTCGTCCTCGTCCACGAGGGCGGCTATTCCGAGGTTCATGTGCCCTTCTGCGGCCATGCGGTGCTGGAAGAGCTCTCGGAGAGCGGCATTCCTGCCCCCGATCCGCTCGGCGCCACGATCCGCGCGCGCCAGCCCGGCCCCGGCTTCGACCGGTTCCTGAGCGAGCATCTCTCGGATCTCGCCGCCCATTTCGGGCTGGGCGGGCCGCGCCCCCCGGGTCCCGTCCCCACCGCGTCCTGAGCCCATCCCCGCAGCTCACGGCACGGCGCCTGCCCCAGCCAGATCCCGTCCCGCCCTCAGGCCTGCCGGGGGCCCGATCAGCCTCCCGCAGGACCGGCTCTCCCCCGCACGGGCGACCCGACGCGTTGCCCAGTGCCCAGCCTCTCGCGGCCCGAGAGCCCTTCGGCCGCGCCTCCCCCCTGGCGCCCCTTACGACGCCGCCGCGCTCACCCGCCCGACACCGGCCGCGTTCCGCCTCGGCCCGCCCCCGCCGTCCCCCGACCCGCGGCCCCATCGCTTTCACTCTGCCCAAATATCCCGGGGGTCCGGGGGCAGCGCCCCCGGCGGTCGGCTCCACGCGCTCAGGCCCCCCAGCTGCGCTCCAGAAGCCCGTACCAGTTCTCGTGGCAGAGCTTGCGCATCAGCGGCTCGTCGTAGCCATGGGCGCGCATCGCGGCCTGCAGCGCGGGCAGGCCGGTCACGTCGGCGATGCCCTGCGGGATCGTGGCCCCGTCGAAGTCCGAGCCCATCCCCACATGATCCTCGCCCAGCCGGTCGATCAGATGATCGAGATGGCGCAGCACCGGCTCCCAGCCCATCTCGGCCGAGCGTCGGCCGTCCTCGCGCAGGAAGGAGGTGGCGAAATTCAGCCCCACCATGCCCCGGCTCTCGCGGATCATCGCGAGCTGGCGGTCGGTCAGGTTGCGGGTCGAGGGCGTGACCGCATGGGCGTTGGAATGGGTCGCGACCAGCGGCGCGTCGCTCAGGCGCGCGACATCGTCGAAGCCCTTTTCGTTCAGGTGCGAGAGGTCGAGCATGATCTTCAGCCGGTTGCATTCGGCCACGAGGCGACGCCCCGCCTCGGTCAGCCCCTCGCCGGTATCGGGCGAGCCGGGGAAGCGGAAGGGCACGCCGTGGCCGAACACCGTGGGGCGGCTCCAGACCGGGCCGAGCGAGCGCAGGCCCAGCGAATGGAAGAGGTGGAGCGCATCGAGATCCGCCCCGATCGCCTCGGCGCCCTCCATATGCATGATGCCCGAGACGATGCCGTCGGCATGGCAGGACCGGACCTCGGCCGCCGTGCGGCAGACCTTGAAGCGGCCGCGGGCCGCGCGTTCCATCCAGAGCAGGTGCCCCGCCATGGCGAGGGCCACGGGCTGCGCCTGCTCGGCCCGGATCATCGGGGGCAGCGGCAGTTCGAAGGGCGGAGCGTCCATCATCGCCTCGAAATGCGCGGCATCGTGGGCCTGCGGCGAGGGGACGTAGATGGCGAAGAAGCCGCCCGCAAAGCCGCCCTCCTTCATCCGCGGCAGGTCGAGATGGCCGGTGCCGTCGCCCTTCAGCCAGATCGTCTCGCGGTTGGCGGGATTGCGCAGGAGGCGCAGGAGGAAGTCGTTGTGTCCGTCGAAGACGGGGATCGTCTCGGTCATGGGCTGCTCTCGGCGGGGCGGTAGCCTTCGGACGCGGCCAGAAGGTCCCGGGTGTAGGGTTCGCGCGCGGCCCGGGCCCGGAGGCCGTCTCGGGTCAGTTCCTCGACCGCCTGCCCGTGCTGCATCACGAGGAGACGCTCGCACATGTGCGCCACGACGGCCAGATCGTGCGAGACGAGAATGTAGGTGAGCCCCCGCTCCGCCCGCAGCCGGTCGAGGAGGTTCAGCACCTCGGCCTGGATCGAGGCATCGAGCGCGGAGGTCGGCTCGTCGAGCAGCATCACCCGCGGCTCGAGGATCAGGGCGCGGGCGATAGCCACCCGCTGCCGCTGTCCGCCCGAAAGCTGGTGGGGATAGCGGAAGCGGAAGCCCTGGCCCAGACCCACCTCGTCGAGCGCGCGCAGGATGCGGGCCTCGCAGTCGTCGAAGCCGTGGATCGCCAGCGGCTCGGCCAGCACGCGGTCGATCGTGTGGCGGGGATGGAGCGAGGCATAGGGGTCCTGAAACACCATCTGCACCCGGCGGTGGAACCCGGCCGAGCGGCGGCGCCAGAGCTCCTCGCCCGCCAGCGTGACGGCGCCCGCCGAGATCGGCGCCAGCCCGCAGATCGCGCGGAGCACCGTGGACTTGCCCGAACCGCTCTCGCCCACGATGCCGTAGCTTTCGCCTTGGTCCACCTGGAACGAGACGCCGCGCACGGCATGGACCTCGCCGAAGCGGACATGGAGGCCGGAGAGGTCGATCAACGCCATCAGAGAGCCCACCGCGCGTCGCGTTCCAGCACCGGCAGCGGCCGGCGCCCCCCCTCGATCCGCGGCAGGCAGTTCAGCAGCCCCTGCGTGTAGGGATGGCGCGCCTGCGCCAGCTCAGCGGCGCGCAGCTCCTCGACCACGCGGCCGGCATACATCACCAGCACCCGGTCGCAGAAGCTGCCGACGAGGCGCAGGTCGTGGCTGATGAAGACGAGGCCCATGCCGCGGTCCTGCACCAGCCTGTCGAGGATGCGCAGGACCTCGATCTGCACCGTGACGTCGAGCGCCGAGGTGGGTTCGTCCGCGATCAGGAGGTCCGGCTCGGCGATCAGCATCATGGCGATCATGGCGCGCTGGCCCATGCCGCCCGACAACTCGTGCGGATAGGCGCCGAAGACGCGGGACGGATCGCGGATCTGCACGGCCTCGAGCATGGCCATCGCGCGGCCCTTCGCCTCGCCGCGCGAGGCGGTGCGGCGCGCGGCCTCGGTCAGCTGGCGGCCGATGGTCATCACCGGGTTCAGCGAGAACTTCGGATCCTGCATGACCATCGACATGCGGATGCCGCGCAGGGCCCGCCACTGGCGCGGCGTGGCGCGGTTGAGGTCGATGCCGTCGAAGGCGAGCCGGTCGGCGGTGGCCCGGCCGGGCGGCGGCGTGAGGCCCAAGATCGCGCGCCCGGTCTGGCTCTTGCCCGAGCCGCTCTCGCCCACGATCCCGAGCCGCTCGCGCCCGAGGGTGAAGCTCACGCCGCGGACCACCTCGGAGGGGCCCTGCCGGGTCGGGAAGGTCACGCGGAGGTTCTCGACCTGAAGGAGCGTCATCGGCGGGTGCTCCGCCCGGCGGAGGCGTCGGAGCCTCCGGCGGGGATATTTGGGCCAGAATGAAAGCCAGGGAGGGCGGCGGCGCGGGAGCGGTTCGGGATCATTTGCGGGCCTTCGGGTCGAGCACGTCGCGCAGCCCGTCGCCCAAGAGGTTGAAGCCGAGCGAGACGGCGAAGATGGCGAGACCGGGCATGGTGGCGACCCACCACTGGTCGATGATGAAGCGGCGGCCGCCCGCGATCATGGCGCCCCATTCGGGCTGCGGCGGCTGCGCGCCGAGGCCGAGGAAGCCCAGGCCCGCTGCGGTCAGGATGATCCCCGCCATGTCGAGCGTTACCCGCACGATCACCGAGGAGAGGCAGAGCGGGGTCACATGGCCCCAGAGGATGCGGGGGGCGGAGGCGCCCTGAAGCCGCGCGGCATTGATGAAGTCGCTGTCGCGGATGGTGAGCGTCTCGGCCCGCGCGAGGCGGGCGTAGGGCGGCCAGGAGGTGAGCGCGATGGCGATGATCGCATTCTCGATCCCCGGCCCGAGCGCCGCGACGAAGGCCAGCGCCAGGATCAGCCGCGGGAAGGCGAGGAAGATGTCGGTCGCCCGCATCAGCACCGTATCGACCCAGCCGCCGAAATAGCCCGCCGTCGTGCCGATGGCGAGGCCGATGGGCGTGGCGATCACCGCCACCAGCCCCACGACCATGAGCGTGAGCCGCGAGCCGTGGATCACCCGGCTCAGGATGTCACGCGCCAGATCGTCGGTGCCCATCGGATGCGCCCACGAGGGGGGCAGCAGCCGCTCGGTGCGCAGATCGCCGCCCACGATCGGATCGTGGGGCGCGATCCAGGGCGCGAGGATCGCCACCGCGATCAGTGCCAGCACGAGGCCCAGCCCCACCATGGCGAGCCGGTTGGCCCTCAGCGCGAGCCAGGTGCGGTAGGCCTGGCCCAGCCGCGCCTGCCGGCGCGAGGCGGGCTCTTCCGTGAGGAGCCATTCGGTCCGGGTCATGGCCGCACCTGCCGCCGCGTGCGCGGGTCGAGGAGCGTGTAGAGCAGGTCCGACAGCAGGTTCAGCGCCACGAAGACCGCGCCGATCACGAGCGTGCCGCCGAGGACGGCGTTCATGTCGGCCACCTGCAGGCTGTTGGTGAGATAGAGGCCGAGCCCCGGCCAGGCGAAGACCGTCTCGGTCAGGACCGAACCTTCGAGGAGGCCCGCATAGGAGAGCGCCACCACGGTCACGAGCGGCACGGCCGCGTTCCTCAGCGCATGGACCCAGACGATGCGCCACTCGGGCACGCCCTTCACGCGGGCGGTGGTGACGTATTCCTGCGCGAGCTCGGCCAGCATGAAGCTGCGCGTCATGCGGCTGATGTAGGCCATCGAGAAATAGCCGAGCAGCGCTCCGGGCAGGATGATGTGCGAGAAGGCATTGCCGAAGGCGTCCCAGGCGCCCTGCAGGGCGCTGTCGAGGAGGAGGAGGCCGGTTGTCACGGTGAAGCTGTATTCATAGGCGATGTCGATGCGGCCCGGCCCCGCGACCCAGCCGAGCCGGGCGTAGAAGACGAGAAGGCCGAGCAGCCCCAGCCAGAAGATCGGCGCCGAATAGCCGACGAGGCCCAGCACGCGGACGATCTGGTCGATGGCGCGGCCCTGCTTGACGGCCGAGACGACGCCCAGGGGAATGCCCGCCAGCGTGCCGATGAGGATCCCCACGGTCGCAAGCTCCAGCGTCGCCGGAAAGACCCGGGCCAGATCGTCGGCCACGGGGCGCTTGGTGAGGAACGAGCTTCCGAGATCGCCCGAGAGCACGTTGTGCAGGTAGATCCAGAACTGCTCCCAGACCGGGCGGTCGAGGCCCATGGCGCGATACATGGCATCGTAGGTGGACTGGCTCGCGCGGTCTCCGACCGCCCGCAGCACCGGGTCCACCGACATGTAGCGGCTGATGACGAAGGTGACGAGAAGGAGGCCCAGGAAGGTCACGGCGACGGTCAGCGCCACCTTGACGCCCTTCCAGAGCCAGAGCGAGAGGGCGCCCGTGCGCCCCCTCCCGATCTGCGGGGTTGCGGCCATCTACTTCGTCACGGCCCGGAACGAGTTGTCGTTGAACGACGGGCCGATGATGTAGCCCTCGACGTTCTTGCGCATGGCGACGACCTCGGATTCCTGGAACATGATGACGAAGGGCGAAGTCTTCAGCACCTCCTCCTGCATGTCGCGATACATCTGGGCGCGCTTCTCGGTGTCACGCTCGAGCACGGCGGCGTCCGCCTTGGCGGTCAGCTCGGGGATCTCCCAGGCGTTGCGCCAGGCCAGCGGCTTCGAGGCCGCATCGTCGGAATTGTCGGGGTTCTGCGCGAAGGTCGCGTTGGTATGCGGGTCCTGATAATCGGGGCCCCACTGGCCGATGTAGATGTCATGCGTCCGCGCGCGGTATTTCTCGAGCGTCTGGCCGCCGTCGCCGGGGATGATCTCGATGGTGATCCCGGCCTGAGCCATGGTCTGCTGGATCGCCTGCGCGATCGAGGTCACCTCGGGCGTGTTGCGGGTGTCCATCGTGACGGTGAAGCCGTCGGGCAGGCCCGCCGCGGCCAGAAGCTCCTTGGCCTTGGCCGGAT